>CAIYSL010000024.1 GCA_903928915.1 uncultured Syntrophobacterales bacterium
GTACAAACACTGGATCTGGGTCGTGTGCGCCCTGCTGATCCTGCAAACCTGGCTGATCGGCCGCCTGCTCGTGTCGCGGAACCGACAGTCCCGGGCGGAGAATGAGCTTAGGCGAAGTGAAACCCTGCTCCAGGAGCTCTTCGACGACGCGCCTGTCGGCTACATCGAGTACAACAGGACAGGGCACATCTGCAAAATCAACCGTACCGCCCTGCGGATGTTGGGCCATGACGCGCAGAACGATCTCCTCGGTCGGCACATCTGGAGCCTTTCTTTCGACGCGGATGCCGTCCGTGACCTGGTCCTTGCGAAGTTGAACGGCGAGCAGCCCGCGGGACGGAACATCGAGCGAACCTACCGGCGGAAGGACGGGACTACCTTCCCGGCGCTGATCGAAGACCGGCTGGTCCTGGACGAGGGAAACGCCATCAAGGGCATCCGCTGCACGGTCCAGGACATTACCGAACGCCAGAAATCGGAGGAGGAAAACCGGGTGATCGCCGAGCTGGGGCGGGTCATCGGCGCAACCCTCAACCTCAACGAAGTGTATGAGCGGCTGGCGCTCGAACTCGGCAAGCTGATCCCCTACGATCGGTTCATGCTGGCGATGAAAAAAGACTCCGGAGAAGCATTCACCGTCGCCTACATAGCCGGGATGGACAACCCCCGGAGGAGGCCGGGAGCTTCCTACACCGCCCGGGGGGCGACGACGGGCGTCACCATGCAGACGCGCCGGGGAATCCTCGTCCAGCCCGACGACCCCGAAGAGATCCGGGAACAGTATCCCAACCTGTACGAGACCTTCAAGATGGGGCTCCGCTCGACGCTGAGCGTCCCGCTGATCTCCCGGGACGAGGTGATCGGGACCATGTCCTTCAGGTCCGGGAAACTCCGTGCCTACCGCGAACAAGACCTCCGTCTGGCAGAGCGGATCGGGATGCAGATCGCCGGCGCCATCGCCAATGCACGCCTGTTCACCAATCTCGCCCGGGCCGAGCAGGCGCTGCGGCAGAGCCAGCGGGAGCTCGAGGCGGCTCAGCAGATCGCGCACCTGGGAAGCTGGAAGTGGCGGATCAAGACCGATCGGCTGGAGTTTTCCGACGAGATGCATCGCATCATCGGCATCGACCGCGATCGCTTCAGCGGGAGTCTCGGCCAGCTCCTGGAACAGATCATCCACCCCGACGACCGTCCTGCGCTGGAGCGGACGATCCTCGCGGCCCGCGGCGGCGCGAAGACCGGACCCGCCGAGTACCGGATCCTTCACCCCGACCGGTCGGTGCACTGGGTCTGGATGGAGGCCGGCGAACTCATCCCCGACGAGAACGGCACCCCCGATACCCTGGCCGGGATCATCCTGGACATCACCGAGCGCAAGCGCCTGGCTGAAACCCACCACATGCTGCAGGAGCGCCTCCGTCAGGCGGAGAAGATGGAGGCCCTGGGAACCCTGGCCGGCGGCGTCGCCCACGACCTGAACAATGTCCTGGGGATCGTGGTCGGCTATGCCGAGATGCTGGTGGAGAAGCTCGACCGCGCCAGTACGCTGCATCGCGATCTGACGAAGATCATGGATGCCGGAGGCCGCGCCGCCTCGATCGTGCAGGACCTCCTCACGCTGGCCAGGCGCGGCGTCCAGACCCGTAATCCGGTCAATCTCAACGCGACAGTCAGGGAATGCGAGCGGACGCCCGAGTTCGAACGGCTGCTCGCGGTCCGCCCCCGCGTCACCCTGCGGACCGACCTCGACCCCGAGCTGATGAACATCCTGGGCTCTCCGCTCCACCTGGAAAAGTCCCTGTTCAACCTGGTCTCCAACGCCGTCGAGGCGATGCCGGATGGTGGCACGGTTACGATTTCCACGCAGAACCGGTATCTGGACATGCCCGTCCAGGGGTACGATCAGATCCGCGAGGGGGATTACGCCGTGCTGGCGGTATCCGATACCGGCGAGGGGATCGGGGCTGCCGACATCACCCGCATCTTCGAGCCCTTCTACACAAAGAAGGTAATGGGCAGGAGCGGAACCGGGCTGGGGCTGGCCGTGGTCTGGGGAACGCTGAAGGACCACAACGGCTACATCGACGTACAGAGCGAACCGCGCAAGGGGTCGACTTTCACGCTGTATTTTCCCGTCACCCAGGAGGAGCGTCTGCCGGATCAGGCCGCGACGCCGCAGGAAGAATACCTCGGGAACGGCGAATCGCTGCTCGTTGTCGACGACGTGGAGGGCCAGCGTGAGCTCGCCGCCCGGATGCTCACCCGGCTCAACTACCGCGTCTCCACAGCCCCCGATGGAGAGTCGGCCGTGGAATACCTCAGGAACAACGCGGTCGACCTCGTGGTCCTGGACATGATCATGGAGCCGGGCATGGACGGTCTGGATACCTATCGGCGCTTGCTCCAGATCCGCCCCGCCCTGAAGGCAATCATCGTCAGCGGATTCTCCGAGACCCAACGGGTGGCCGACGCCCAGGCGCTGGGCGCCGGAGAGTATGTCCGGAAGCCCTACCTGAGGGAGCGGCTCGGTCTGGCCGTCAAACGGGAGTTGCTTAAGCGCTGACCGGCGACCGCCGGCGACGCGGAATTCTATGGACATCCTCCGCGGGGGTATGGTATGCGGCGTGCGCGACAGGATCGCGCTGCACGTCGCGGCAATCGCGTGACCGCGACGATCCGATACACCCGGGAGCGGAACGATGAAGATAGTCCTCAAAGGGGTCATGCAAAGCACGGTCACTCCGCTGCGTGACGACTTCAGCCCCGACCTTCCCACCTTCGAACGGCTTGTGGAGTTTCATATCCGCACCGGCGCCACCGCCATCTCCTGGCCCCATCACAAGGCGGAATCGCTCAGCCTCACGATCGCCGAGCGGAAGCTCTTCGCCGAGGCGGCGGTGAAGGTGACCGCCGGGCGGGTTCCGGTCACCATCCATGTCAGCGCCCTGGCGCTGGAAGACACCCGGGAACTGGCCCGTCACGCACAGCTGATCGGGGCCGATGGCATCATCGCCATCACCCCCTATTTCTGGCCCCCCTCGACCGAGGCACTGTATGAGTATTTCGTCAA
>CAIYSL010000025.1 GCA_903928915.1 uncultured Syntrophobacterales bacterium
ACCGGTCGGAAAGGGTCGCGGCGGCGATGATGGCCGCGTCCTTGATCCGGACGCCGTGGTGCACCTCGTACCGCTCCTTCAACCCGCGGAGGATGGCGATGGTGTCCTCCACAGAAGGCTCCTTGACCATGATCGGCTGGAAGCGCCGCTCGAGCGCCGGGTCCTTTTCGATGTATTTCCGGTATTCGTTCAGCGTCGTCGCCCCCACGCACCTGAGCTCGCCCCGCGCCAGTGCGGGCTTGAGCATGTTGGACGCATCCATCGACCCTTCCGCGGCGCCGGCGCCGACCATGGTGTGGATCTCGTCGATGAACAGGATGATCTCCCCCTGCGCGGCGGTCACCTCTTTCAGGACGGCCTTCAGGCGCTCCTCGAACTCGCCCCGGTACTTCGCGCCGGCGATCAGGGCGCCGATGTCCAGCCCGACAACCCGCTTGTCCCGGAGGTTTTCCGGGACGTCGCCGTTGACGATCCGCTGGGCGAGCCCTTCCACGATCGCCGTCTTGCCCACGCCCGGCTCGCCGATCAGGACGGGGTTGTTCTTCGTCCGCCGGGAGAGGACCTGCATGATCCGCCGGATCTCCTCATCCCTGCCGATGACCGGATCGAACGACCCCTTCTGGGCCAGTTCGTTGAAGTCGCGGGCGTACCGCTTCAGCGCCTGATACTTCTCCTCGGGGTTGGGATCGGTGATCCGCTGGTTTCCCCGTATCTCGACGAGTGCCTTGAAGATCGCATCTTTCGTGATCCCCGCCGCAGCGAGCACCTTTGCCGCGGCTCCGCTTTTTTCATCGGCCGCGGCCAGCAGAATATGCTCGGCGCTCACGTATTCGTCGGTGAGCCGCGCCGCCTCGCTCAGGGCTGCGTCCAGGACTTTGTTGAGCCGCGGCGTCATGTAGGTCTGACCCCCGGAGGCGCCCTCCACCTTCGGCAGCCGTTCCAGCGCCTTGCTGATCTCCCCGTCGATGCGCCGCGGATCGGCCCCGAGCTTCTTGATGATCTCGGTCGTGATCCCTTCCTGCTGTTTCAGCAGGGAGGCGAGCAGATGCTCCACGTCGATGGCCTGCTGACCGTACTGGGAGGCAAGCCCCTGCGCCTCTTGGATCGCCTCCTGAACTTTCAGCGTGAATTTATCGAACCGCATCGGAACCCCCTTCATTCCGTTTTTCGGAGTAGCGTTTTCGCCGTAAGGTAAGCACCGCCGGCGGGGCTGTCAAGCTGCCGGGTGGTGCGCCGGGAAAAGGGATTGACTGTCCGGGGAGATCCATTGTATAAAAACGGGGTCGAACAGGGGCATGAGGAGGATGAGGTTTGGACGTTCCCGCGGTCACAGGGACACTCGATCTTTATATCGCTGAAATCAGTCGCTTCGCGGTCCTGACGGCGGACGAAGAGTTCCGGCTCGCCATCCGGCTGGTAAAGTACAACGACATGGAGGCAGCGGAAAAACTGGTCGTGTCGAACCTCCGGTTCGTCGTCAAGATCGCCCACGAGTATCGCAATTACGGACTCAAGCTCGCCGATCTCGTGCAGGAGGGGAACATCGGCCTGATGCACGCCGTGAAAAAGTTCGACCCCTACAAGGGCTACCGCCTCATCTCCTACGCGGTCTGGTGGATCAGGGCGTACATCCAGAATTACATCATCAAGTCCTGGAGTCTGGTCAAGATCGGTACGACCCAGGCACAGCGCAAGCTGTTTTTCAAACTCAGCCAGGCGCGCAAGCGGCTGGAGAGCCTCTCCGAGACGCGCCCGGAATTCGGGGAGATCGCCGAAACCCTCGGGGTCCGTCCGGAGGAGATCCAGGAGATGGAGGTCCGGATGAGCAGCCGCGACCTCTCCCTCGACGCCCAGGTGACCGAGGGCGGCGAGTCGACGCACATGGATTACCTGATGTACGAGGGGGAGGATCAGGAGTCGGCGCTGATCAGGAAGGAAGAGATGGGGCTCATCCGGCACAACATCGCCGGGGCGCTCGCCAAGCTCTCGGAAAAGGAGAGCTTCATCATCAGGAATCGGGTGATGGCCGACACCCCGCTTACCCTCCAGGCGATCGGCGATCGCTACCACATTACCCGTGAGCGGGCGCGACAGATCGAGAAACAGGCCCTCCGGAAACTGGGCCTCGCCATCCCCTACCTTGCCAAGGAGACCAAGCTGATCGAGGCCTGATGCCGTTGCGCCCCCCCCGGTCCGGGCGGCCACGCCCGGGGTAGGCGGGGCGGAGGCGGCGAGTGTCGTTCCCCTGCCCCTGCCGGGGGAAATCAGACTGAGGCGCCGTCCTCCGGGCGGGCGAGGTTCTCAAACCGGGTGTACTTTTCCTGAAAGGCCAGCTTTACCGTACCCGTCGGTCCGTTTCGCTGCTTGCCGATGATGATCTCCGCGATCCCCTTTTCCGGGTTGTCGTCCGAGCGGTTGTACACCTCGTCCCGGTAGATGAAGGCGATCAGGTCGGCGTCCTGTTCGATGGCCCCCGATTCCCGGAGGTCGGCCATCTGCGGACGGCGACTGGTCCGGTCCTCGACTTTTCGGTTCAGCTGCGACAGGGCGATCACCGGCACGGAAAGCTCCTTCGCCAGGGCCTTCAGCGAGCGGCTGATTTCCGATATCTCCTGCTCCCGGGAATCGCGGGAACCGGACCCCCGCATCAGTTGGAGGTAGTCGAGAATGATCAATCCGAGCCCGTTTTCCGCCTTGAGGCGCCGTGACTTGGCCTTCATCTCGATCGCGGTGATCGCCGGGGTATCGTCGATGTAGATCGGCGCTTCGGAAAGGCGCCCGGCGGCGGTGGTGAGCTTCGGCCAGTCGGTCTCCCCGAGAAAGCCCTTGCGGAGGCGCTGCGAATCCACCCGCGCCTCGGCGGCGAGCATGCGGGTCGCAAGCTGTTCCTTGGCCATTTCCAGCGAGAACACCGCGACCGGAACGCCCATCTCCAACGCGGCGTACTGGGCGATGTTCAGGGCAAAGGCGGTCTTGCCCATGCTCGGCCGCCCCGCGATGATGATCAGGTCGGACTTCTGAAGCCCCGAGGTCATGTCATCGATCTTGTCGAAACCGGTAGAAACCCCCGTGACCAGCTGCTTGTTCGCGTACAACTGTTCGATGGTCTTGAAGCTGTCCTTGATGATATCCCGCATCGGGAAGAAGGAGGGACGGACCTTGTTCTCGGAGATCTCGAAGATCGCGTGCTCCGCGTCGTCGAGGACGCTGTCGATGTCCATGCTGGCATCGTAGCTCTTGTTGAGGATCTCGGTGGCGGTGCCGATGAGACGCCGCAAGACGCTCTTTTCCTTTATTATTTTAGCGTAGTAGGAGATGTTGGCCGCCGAGGAGACGCTGTCCACGAGCGAAGCGAGGTAGGCGGTCCCCCCGACCTGCTCGATGCGCTTCTGGTCCTTGAGGATGCTGCTCAGCGTTATCAGATCGCAGGGTTCGTTCCGGGTGGAGAGGTCGAGGATCGCAGCGAAGATCTTCCGGTGGGCTTCGCTGTAGAAGTCGGACACCCCCAGGAGTTCCAGGACCGTATTCAGCGCGAGATTGTCCAGGAGGATACCCCCCAGAACCGACTGTTCCGCTTCCAGGTTCTGGGGAGGCACCTTATGCAGGGAGGCATCGATGTCTTTCATTGCGGGTGCCCTCGCACACTCTCTCTGACGCTCCCGCGGCAGGACGGGTTATACTTCCGCCGCTACGACAACCTTTATTTCGGCGGTGACGCCGGCGCTGAGTTTGATCCGCACGGGATACTCGCCGAGCGCCTTGATCGGCTCGTCCAGGACGATGTTGTGCCGATCGATTTCGAACCCCTGGCCGGCCAGGAGGTCGCCGATGTCCTTGACCCCCACCGATCCGAACAGCTTATCCTGTTCCCCGACGCGGCGGGCGATCGTGTAGGTGGTCCCGCTGAGCTTTGCGGCGATCTCCTCGGCCTGGCTCTGAATCTTCTGCGCCTGCTGGATGATCCGCTGTCGCTCATGCTCGAACGCCTTCACGTTCCGCGTATTCGCCTCCGCGGCGAGCCCTTTGGGGATCAGGTAATTCCGGGCGTACCCGTCGGCGACCTTGATCGTCTCTCCCGCCTTGCCGAGCGATTGAACATTCTGCCGTAAGATGACCTTCATGTGTGCCTCCTTCGTGCGGACGGCGGCGGCCAGCGACGCCATCCGAGATTTGTGATTGGACCGGCCGCTCCGCAGGCAGCGGATTCATGCCGGCGCATCCTTGACTCCCGCGATGCGCTTCCGGAAATCTACCCACAGGTCGAAAAGTCCGAAGGCGATCACCAGAATCACCATGTACTGTTGAACCGCGATGAGCAGATAGAACAACCAGCGAAGCAGGGGCGGCACCCGCTTGCGCTGAAAAAAGAAACTCACGATCGCCAATCCCTGGAGGAGATAGAGCAGGCAGCAGACGATCAGGATGTTCAGCCCGATGCTGTCGATCACGTCGAAGGGAAGCAGCATCGTCACACCCGCTGCGATCAGGACCCAGACGAGCCCTTCCGGTGCCTTCCAGAGGGAGAGGTCGCCAAGCGCGGGTAATCCATCTCCCTGCCGCCGCAGGAGCGAACGGACGGCAAGCACGTTCATCCAGACCGTCAGCACGGCACCCGAGAGGGCGAGGGCAGGGAAGACGACGATGAAGAACTCCGTGATCTCCCGGGTGTTCTCGCGGATGAGGGCGATCTGGTCGGCGGAGATGCTGAGCTGTTCCGACAGCCGGAGATGCTCATCCATGATCCCCTGCACATAGTGCTGAAGGATATGCCACGGCGCGGCGTTGCTCAGGAAGGAGACTGCGAGCACGACCCCGGCGCCGCAGAAAAACACCGCCAGGGAGGCGATCAGGAAGGTCTTTTCCACGGAATAGCGCCTGTGGAGAACCTCCGCGAGGACCGCACCGGTGAAACAGATCATCGCCAGCACGGTGATGCTTGCGCTCTGCCCCATCAGCCCGAGCAGGGCGGAGGCAGTGAAAAAGGCAACGGCCAGCGCCGCCGCTCCCCCCACCCTGCCGAGGCGGGAAAAGAAATAGACGATCGGCAGGGGGGTCATGACGATCACGACCGGCCCGACAAAGGGGATCAGCGCCACGATCAGCAGGGTCAGCGTAAGGAAGACGATGCCGCGAATCATGTGGCTCCGTGAGGCTATCCTGGTTTCGTTTTCCAATTGCACAACCTGCGTTGTCACCTTCCTCCCCTGTCGCGTACATCCGGGAACTTCCCGTGCCTGTTCCATCCGCGGCTGCCTTCGGGCACAGTTCTGCTGTACAACAGTGATGAGGAGGCGAATCGTGGGGTGGACGGCGATGCTCTCCGCGACGAGCCCGGGTCTCTCCGTCCCCTGACAGGCTGACGGCCGTTCAGCCCGGGTCAGCAACGGGATGCAGAGGAGAAACCCCTACCGTCGGTTCCCTTTCAATGGCTCCCGCCGGCCGCGTCGGCGGATGACCGCCGCCGCAGCCGGCGAGTGATCGATTATCCTTCAGAAACGACGAAGGGCAGCAGGGCGATTGTCCGCGCCCGCTTAATCGCAACGGTCAATTCCCGCTGGTGTTTTGCACAGTTCCCGGTGATCCGCCGCGGCATGATCTTACCCCGTTCCGTCGTGAAATCCCTGAGCGTCTGCGAATCCTTGTATTCGATCTTCAACGCGGAATCAGTGCAGAACCGGCAGAACTTACGGCGGTGAAAGAATTTTTTCTGCGGCCGCGGCCCCCGGGAGGGCGTTGTTGGTGCTGCTGCTGAGGGCAAGGGCGGCTGCACCCCACCAGGCAGTGGTGTGTCCACAGGTGCCACCGCTGCTGCACCCCATGTCAACCACACAGCACGCAGCGCCAGCAGCGCGCACATGCGCGCTCCGTATCGTGGCATCAGCCACGGCACAGGTGCTGCTGCAGCAGCAGCAGCAGTAGCAGCAGGATCTGCAGCAGGCTCAGCACGTGCCACTCGTGGTGGTCTGCTGCCCGAGGTGGCAGCGTATGACGCATTTGTAACACAGCACGGCGCATGTGGCGGCTGGCACCCAGACGATCA
>CAIYSL010000026.1 GCA_903928915.1 uncultured Syntrophobacterales bacterium
CCGAACTGGGCCTTGCCGCCGAGCGGCTGCTGGGTGACCAGCGAGTAGGGTCCAATCGACCGGGCGTGGATCTTGTTGTCGACGAGGTGGTGCAGCTTCAGCATGTAGATCATGCCCACGGTGATCTCGTGATCGAAGGGCTCGCCGGTCCTCCCGTCGTACAGGGTCGTCTGACCCGTCTCCGGCAGCCCGCAGCCCTTGAGCATGGTCTTGATCTCTTTTTCGTCGGCGCCGTCGAAGACCGGGGTTGCGACGAGGATGCCCCGCCGGAGCCGTCGGGCGAACGACCGGATATCCTCCTCCGGGGCGTCGCTCAGGAACCGGTCGATCTCCGGCGAGGAGTAGACCGTCTTCAGCTCCTTCTTCAGTGCATCGAGCCCGCTGTGCTTCTCCATCAGGGCATTGACCTTTTCGCCGACGCCCCTCGCCGCCCACCCCAGATGGGTCTCCAGGATCTGCCCCACGTTCATTCGCGACGGAACCCCCAGGGGGTTCAGGACGATGTCCACGGGGGTGCCGTCCTTGAAATAGGGCATATCCTCCTCGGGGAGGATCCGGGAGAGCACCCCCTTGTTGCCGTGACGGCCCGCCATCTTGTCGCCGACCGACAGTTTGCGCTTGATGGCGATGTACACCTTGACCAGCTTGATCACCCCGGGGGGCAGCTCGTCACCGGCCTTGAGCTTCTCGATCTTTTCCGCGAAGTAGGCCTCGACGAACTCCTTCTTCCGGGAGAGGTTTTCGTACAGCACGCCGATTCGCGCCTCGGCATCGTCTGCCCCCTGGAGGGCGATCTCCCGCCAGAGCTCGAAGGGGATCCGCTCGAGCACCTCCTCGGTGATCTCATCGCCCTTCTTCAGGAGGATCCGCTTTTTCTTGGGATCGGAGATTTTCCCCGCCGAGGTCTTCCCGATGAGCATGCTGGCGATCTGCGCCCGGACCCCCTTGGTGATGATCCGGATCTCATCGTCCCGGTCCTTGTTCAGCAGCGTGACGGCCTCGTCCTCGATGTACTGCGACCGGCTGTCCCGCTCGGTACCCTTGCGGGCGAAGATCTTGGCGTCGATCACCGTCCCCTCGACACCGGGGGGAACCCGGAGCGAGGTGTCGCGCACATCGCTGGCCTTCTCCCCGAAGATCGCCCGGAGCAGCTTCTCCTCGGAGGAAAGCTGCGTCTCCCCCTTGGGGGTGATCTTCCCGACCAGGATGTCGCCGGGCTTGACCGCCACGCCCATGCGGACGATGCCGCTGTCGTCGAGGTTCCGCAGGGCCTCTTCGCCGAGGTTGGGGATGTCCCGGGTGATCTCTTCCTTACCCAGCTTCGTGTCCCGGGCCATCGTTTCGAACTCCTCGATGTGGATCGAGGTGTAGATGTCGTCCTTGACGATCCGTTCGCTGATCAGGATCGAATCTTCGTAGTTGTACCCGCCCCAGGACATGAAGGCGACCATCACGTTCCGCCCCAGGGCGAGTTCCCCCGCGTCCGTGGCGGGGCCGTCGGCGATGATCTCCCCTCTGTTTACCCGCTGCCCCTTGCTGACGATCGGCTTCTGGTTGAAACAGGTATCCTGGTTCGACCGCTGATACTTGATCAGGTTGTAGATGTCCACCCCCGTGTCGAGTCCCTCTTTCTCCGGGGCATCGCTCTTCACCACGATCCGCGCCGCATCGACGCTGTCCACGACGCCGGAGCGCTTGGCCACGACGACGGCGCCGGAGTCCCGCGCGACGATGGCCTCCATCCCCGTGCCGACCAGCGGAACCTCCGGCTTCATCAGGGGCACCGCCTGGCGCTGCATGTTGGAGCCCATCAGGGCGCGGTTGGCATCGTCATGCTCCAGAAAGGGGATCAGCGTGGCGGCCACGCTGACCAGCTGGTTGGGGGAGACGTCCATCATGTTGACCTCCGTCGGGACGACGGAGAGGAAATCCCCGCCTTTCCGGGCGGAAATCAGGGCACCGACGAATTTGCCGCTCTTGTCGAGGGGGCGGTCCGCCTGGGCGATCACCAGGTTCTCCTCCTCGATCGCGGTCAGGTAGCGCACCTCGTCGAGCACCCGTCCGTTCTGGACGACGCGGTAGGGGGTCTCGATGAACCCGAAGGCGTTCACTCGGGCGAAGGTACTGAGCGAAACGATCAGGCCGATGTTGGGCCCTTCCGGGGTTTCCACCGGACAGATCCGCCCGTAGTGGGTGGGATGCACGTCCCGGACCTCAAACCCCGCCCGCTCCCGCGTCAGACCTCCCGGACCGAGGGCGGAAAGCCGCCGCTTGTGGGTGATCTCGGACAGGGGGTTGGTCTGGTCCATGAACTGGGAGAGCTGGCTCGAGCCGAAAAACTCGTTCACCACCGCGGAGACCGGCTTGGCGTTGATCAGGTCGTGGGGCATCATCGTCTCGATGTCCTGCAGGCTCATCTTCTCCTTGATGGCGCGCTCCATCCGGACCAGGCCGATCCGGTACTGGTTCTCGATCAGCTCGCCCACCGAGCGGACACGCCGGTTCCCCAGGTGGTCGATGTCGTCCACGCTGCACTCGCCGGACCCGTTCTTCAGTTCGATCAGATACTTCACCGCCGCCATGATGTCCTCGTTGCGCAGCACGGTCACGCTCGTCGGGACGTCGAGGTGGAGCTTGTAATTCATCTTTGCCCGCCCCACATCGGACAGGTCGTAGCTCTCCTGCTCGAAGAAGAGGCTGTTGAAAAATTTGTGCGCCGTCTCGGGCGTGGGCGGGTTACTCGGCCGGAGCCGGCGGTAGATCTCGATGATCGCATCCTCCGCCGTGTCGATCCGGTCCATCAGCAGCGTATCCCGGATCGAGGCGTTTTCCCGATCCTCGTCGATGTGGATGAACTCGAAGGAGGTGATCCCCCGCTCCCGGAAGAGCTGCAGCGTTTCCACCGTCACCTCTTCGTTGCACTTCAGCAGGATCTCGCCCGTCTTCGGATCGACCACATCGGACGAGGAGACCCGGCCGGCCATATCCTCGTCGCTCACCGCGATCCGGCTGATCGCGGAGTCGACCATCCGCTTGAGCAAGGGCTTGGAGATCTTCCTCCCCTTCTTGGCGATCACCTCGCCGTCCTTGGCAACGATGTCCTCGGGGGCCTTCTCCCCGATCAGCGAATCGTTGACCGCCACGTACAGACGGCCTTTTTCCAGCACCACCTTCTCCACCTTGTAGAAATAGTTCAGAATCTGGTGGGTGCTGTTGCCCATCGCCTTCAGCAGGATCGTCACCGGCATCTTCCGGCGGCGGTCGATCCGCACGTACAGGAGGTCCTTGGAGTCGAACTCCAGGTCGAGCCAGGACCCACGGATCGGGATTACGCGGGCCGAGTAGATGAGCTTGCCGCTGGCAAGGGTCTTGCCCTTGTCGTGGTCGAAGAAAATGCCGGGCGAACGGTGGAGCTGGCTGACGATCACCCGCTCCGTACCGTTGACGATGAATGTGCCGTTCTCGGTCATCAGCGGGATCTCGCCGAAATAGATCTCCTGCTCCTTGATGTCCCGGATCGGTTTTGGCTCGATATTCCGGTCCGTATCGAACACGACCAGCCGGACCACGATTTTCAGCGGGGCGGCGTAGGTCATCCCCTTCTGGACGCATTCCTGCATGTCATACCGGACTGTGCCGATCTTGTAGCTGACGAACTCGAGGGAGCACTTTCCGCTGAAATCGGAAATGGGAAAGACGCTGTGGAACGCGCCCTGGAGCCCGAAGTTTCCCCGCTTGTCCGTCTCGGCCCCTTCCTGGAGGAATTTCCGGTAGGAATCGTTCTGAATATCGATCAGGTTAGGAATGTCCAATATCCGCCTGATTCGGCCAAAATTCTTTCTTAATTCGCCCATAACTTCCTTTCGGCTTCGAGCCGTCAGCGATCTCCGTTTTCCCCAATGCCCATTAGGGAAAAGAACCCCATTCAACCTGTTCCTGCTGCGTTTTCAGCACAGACAACCTGTTGCTTTGCGGGGTTCTGATCCTTGCCGTCTATCGGGTAAACGACTTATTTATTTAATTTCAACGGTACCGCCGACTTCTTCTATCTTCTTCTTGATGTCAGCCGCCTCGTCCTTGGATACGCCCTCTTTGATCGGCTTGGGCACACCGTCCACCATGTCCTTGGCCTCTTTCAGCCCGAGGCCGGTGATCGCCCGGACGACCTTGATCACCTGGATCTTCTGGTCGCCGAATCCGGTCAGGATGGCGTCAAACTCGGTCTTTTCCTCCGCTTGAGCGGCCGCTGCGGGCCCTGCTGCGGCGGCAACCATGGCAACCGGCGCTGCGGCGCTCACCCCGAACTTCGTTTCCAGCTCCTTTACCAGTTCCGAAAGCTCCAGAACCGTCATCCCCTCGATGAATTTTACGACATCGTCCTTCGTAATCTCGTTCGCCATTGCTGTCTTCCTTCCTGTATGATGTGTAGTATGGTTAGTTTGCAGCTGCCTTTTTCTGCCGATAGGCATCGAGCACCTGCACAAAGTTCCTCGGAACGCCGCTCAATACGGTCACGAACGAGGTCTGCACCCCGATCATCAGGGAAAGCAGCTTCCCGATCAGCACCTCGCGACTCGGAAGCTCCGCGAGGACCGTGAGCTGTTCCTTAGTGAGGATCTTGCCATTCAACATGGCTGCCTTGATTTCAAGGTTGGCATTCTTCTTGGCGAAGTCGACGAGCGCCTTGGTGGTCTCGATGACGTCGCCACGGGCGATCGCCACGGCGAGCGGCCCCTTGAACTGACCCTCCAGCGCGCTGAAATCGGTCTCGCGCGACGCGATGGTGAGCAGCGAATTCTTCACGACCTTGAGCTCCGCGTTCGATTTCCTGAGCGCGACCCGCAAGGCCGTCATCTTCGCCACGTCCATACCGCTGTATCCGGTCAGAACGGCCAAATTGAAATCCTTCAGTTTTTCATGAAGTGCGGCAGCAACCTGCTCCTTCGTCCTCCGATCCAATCCTCAACCTCCTTCCTGTCTGATGTGTTACCCGCGCCCCCCGAAGGGAAAGCACCTGCACAGGCCAGAGAACAGAGCAGCACACAGGATGATACCCATGACGCGAACGGTCATCTTCTCATCACAGTCTCGGCAGGCCACCGATCGTGTTTAAACATCCCGTACCTGCTGTCTCAGACCCCATTGCCTCAATGAACCCATGGCCTCCCGGACGGAGGCCGTGGTACTACACAGCCCGGACGGCGAGCGGGTCCACCTTGATCCCGGGACCCATGACCGTCGAAACCGCGATACTCCTGATGTAGATCCCCTTGCTCGACGCGGGTTTCAGCTTGATGATCATCTCCAAGAGGGCGATAAAATTCTCCATCAGCTTTTCCGCGCCGAAGGAGGCCTTGCCGATCGGGCAGTGGACGATTCCCGCTTTTTCCACGCGGAACTCGACCTTCCCTGCCTTCAGTTCCTGGACCGTCCTCCCCACATCGAAGGTCACCGTTCCCACCTTCGGGTTCGGCATCAAGCCGCGGGGGCCGAGGATCTTCCCCAGCTTTCCCACCGCTCCCATCATATCGGGGGTGGCGATGACCCGATCGAATTCGAACCATCCGCCCTTGATCTTCTCCACCACGTCGTCGGAACCGATCACGTCGGCGCCGGCCTCGAGGGCCTCCTTTTCCTTCTCGCCCTTGGCAAACACCAGCACCCGGACCGACTTGCCCAGTCCGTTGGGCAGGACAACGGAGCCCCGGACCATCTGGTCGGCATGCGCCGGGTTGACCCCGAGGCGGACGGCGGCATTGACGGTCTCATCGAACTTCGCCCGCGCCGTGGCCACGACCAGCTCCGCCGCTTCCCGAACGGAATAGCGTTTCCCCGGTTCCACCTTTTTTGCCGCCTCTACGTATTTCTTCCCTCTCTTCGCCATGACCAATCCTCTTCCCGAAACCAACCTCCGGGGAGTCACCGTCCCCGAAATGGCAGTGTTACGACACCCGTTAGACGCACTGCCCGGCGAGGAGCGCCGGGGGCACGCGGGCCATCATCCCGTGACTTCAATCCCCATCGATCTCGCCGTCCCCTCGACGATCCGCATCGCCCCCTCGATATCGACGGCATTGAGGTCGTTGTACTTCAGCTCCGCGATCTCTTTGACCTGCTTGGAGGTGACCGTTCCCACCTTGTCGCGTTTGGGGTCTCCCGAGCCCTTGGCGATTTTGGCCGCCTGCTTCAGGAGCACCGAAGCCGGGGGCGTCTTGGTCACGAAGGTGAACGACCGATCCGCATAAACCGTTATGACGACGGGGATGACCATTCCCTCCTGGTTCTGGGTCATGGCGTTGTAGGCCTTGCAGAACTCCATGATGTTCACGCCGTGCTGACCGAGGGCAGGACCGATCGGCGGGGACGGTGTGGCTTTGCCCGCTTTGATCTGCAGTTTTATGTTCGCGATTACCTTCTTTGCCATGCTGATCACCCACTCTTACAAGTTAAGTTCATCGCTCCGTCGGCCCGGGCCGTCCCCACTCATGCGGGAGCCCGTTGACCTACGATCCAACGTCAAATCTGCTGCACCTGGATGAAATCCAGTTCCACCGGCGTCGACCGACCGAAGATGCTGACGATGACCCGCAGCTTCCCCTTCTCCGGCTTCACCTCGTCGATCAGGCCGTCAAAATTGGTGAAGGGGCCGTCGATGATCCGCACATGATCACCCACCTCGAAGGTGAACTTCGGCTTCGGTTTCAGCGTCCCCTCGTCGATCCGGGTCCGGAGGTTCTCCACATCCCGGTCGGGAATCGGAGAGGGTTTGTCCTTGCTGCCGATGAAGCCCGTCACCTTGGGCGTATCCTTGACGATGTGCCACGTATCGTCGTTCAGCTCCATCCGGACGAGGATATACCCGGGGAAGAACTTCCGCTTCGACGTCTTTTTTTCGCCGGAGACGAGTTCGACGATATCCTCTTCCGGGATCAGGATGTCCGAGAAAAAGGGCTGCTTGCCCGCCTGCTCGATCCGCTCCTGCAGGGAAAGCTTCACCCGGTTTTCAAACCCGGAATATGTATGGACGACATACCACCTGAAAGCCATTCGCTTATCCCAGTATGAGTTTAACGATCTTCGTCAGACCGAAATCGACTATGCCCAGAAACGTCGAGACGATGATCACCACGATGATGACGACCGACGTGGAGGCAAGGGTCTGCTTGGGCGTCGGCCAGGTGACCTTCTTCAGTTCGACTTTCGAGCCCGCCAGAAACTGCTTGATCTTCTCGGTGACAGCCTTAAGTTTATCCATCCGGTAACCCCTGATTACCCGCTCCATCCGGTTTTGCGTTAAAAAATTGGCAGGCCAGGAGGGACTTGAACCCCCAGCATCCGGATTTGGAGTCCGGCGCTCTATCCATTAGAGCTACTGGCCTGTCCGATCGATCGTGGCGGCACCCCGCGTCCGGCGCTTACTTCGTTTCCCGGTGCAACTTGTGGGATCTGCAGAATTTGCAGTATTTTTTCAGCTCCAGCCGATTCTGCATGGTCCGTTTGTTCTTGGTCGTCGTGTAATTCCGCTGTTTACAGTCCGTGCAGGCCAAGGTAATGATATTTCTCATGATAAAACCGCCTTACCTCATCAAATGGAGCCCACGACCAGGATTGAACTGGTGACCTCATCCTTACCAAGGATGTGCTCTACCAACTGAGCTACGTGGGCTGGTTACCCTTCCCCAGCAGCGCTTCCGGGCAGGACGGGCACCCCGCGTCGCTACCGGCCACCGAAGCATCGCCGGCCCGTCCCCGAAAAGCGTATCGCCTCATGCCGAACAAATCTGGAGCGGGAAACGGGATTCGAACCCGCGACCCTCAGCTTGGAAGGCTGACGCTCTAGCCACTGAGCTACTCCCGCTTATGAGTGAGGATACCTCCGCTCGCTGGCGGACGGTTACCTTCCGCTCTGCCAAAATGGTGGAGGGGGGAGGGTTCGAACCTCCGTAGGCTTCGCCGGCAGATTTACAGTCTGCTCCCTTTGACCGCTCGGGAACCCCTCCGTGACGTTCCCCCGTAACAATCCTGGAGCTGGCGATGGGACTTGAACCCGCAACCTGCTGATTACAAATCAGCTGCTCTACCGATTGAGCTACGCCAGCAATCATAATCGCCCAATATGAAAAGCAATTTCCCCTAAAAAGAGCCCCCTCGCGCCAACAGAGGGAGATCGACTGACCACGCGAAACAAAAGACACTAATTTTTATATCGTCATTTGTCAAGAGAATTTTTCATCCTGCCCGGAAAAAAACGATGGAGGCATACCCAACCACACCGCTCCTGTCGCCAGTCACATCCCCGGAGTTGGCGTATTTCAGAAGCTCGGCCTTGTCGGCACCCAGTTTCTTGGCCGCCATGACAGTGACGGCCGCCGGTCCCCCTCCGCACGCCTCGGAGAAACCGGCTTCCAGCTCCTCCAGGAGGCCGACTGCGTCCATCCTCACCAGATGGTCGACTGCTCGGCGGTCCATGGCTACGGCCGTTTCGTACCCATGGTAGTGGGAGAGGTCCGAGCTACCCACGACGAGAACCTTCCGGGTTCCCGTCGCACGAACGATCACCTCCGCAAGGCCTTCACAGGTACTTTGGTCCTGATCCCCCATCACCAGCGGGACAAATGTGAATCCGCCCAGTGCCACCTGCAGAAAAGGAAGCTGGATTTCCACCGAATGCTCCTGGCCATGGGCCTGAGGCAAAGCGGAAACGACGGATCCACTCTCGATCATTGCGGCCGCAAGGGTTTCATCGACTGGCACCACACCGAGTGGTGTCTCGTATCCCCCGGCGGGGTAGACCGATACCCCCCGGAAGGGACTCCGGTGACTCGGTCCGATAACGATCACCGCATCGAAGGAACTTCCCCGCAGTTGCTCGTAGGCATGGGCCGCCACCTGACCGGAGTAGGCGTACCCGGCATGGGGTACGACTGCACCGACGATTGCCCCCCGGATGTCCCTCTCCGGAACGCGGGAGAAAAGCCGTTCGATCTCTTCCCGGAGGAGTCGGGGATTAGCCGGATACCAGCTCCCGGCAATGAGAGATTTCTTGATTCGCGGAACAGTCATGTATACACGACCGTTGATCGGTCCTCCCGGCCGCCGACCGCGAATGCCTCTTAAAACCTATTCGCGCTCGGCGCAAATCCGGATCCGGCTTTCGGGATTCATCGGTGTATCCCAACCGGCTGCCTATCGCCCACGCGGGTCGATAAAGGCCGCAGACTCTCTTACCGTGATGGTGAAGGGGGATAAGGCGTACCGCGTCGAACCGTCGACCGCTACGCATCGAATTCCGGCAAGGTCAGTTTGATGAACCGGACACCTTCGTCGCGAAGGTTCTGCTCCTCGGACTGGGTTGTGGTCCCCCTGATATTTCTCCCGTCTTC
>CAIYSL010000027.1 GCA_903928915.1 uncultured Syntrophobacterales bacterium
AGACAATCGCCAATCCCAAACCGGTTCCACTCCTACCCATGGTCTTCTTCGTGTAGAACGGTTCGAAGATCCGTTGTCTGTATTCGCCGGGGATCCCCATCCCGGTATCGGATACGGTCAACACGACGTAATCACCCTGTTTGACCTCATCATATCCCCTGATCGGTGCGTCAAGATACCGGTTCTCCGTCCTGATCGCCACCTCCCCCGCACCGGTAATCGACTCAGCGGCATTTGACACCAGGTTCATCAGGGTCTTCTCCAGATGGATGCGGGAGCCCTTCATGTTCAGGAGGTTCTCCTGGCATTCGGCCTTGAATGACAGCCGGGGATGATGATCCTTGATGTGCTCGAACGCCGGGGAGTTGAGAAAACCCGAAACGACGGTGTTGAGGTTGATCACATCGGTCGCCACCACACCCCGCCTGGCCATCGTCAGGAGGTCTTCGATGATCGCAGCGCCCTTTTCCGTCGACTGCAGAATCTTTTCGACGTGTCCCCTGGATCTGTGCCCCTCCGGGATGTCCTCCAGCAGGAGCTCGGAATATCCGGTGAGGATTCCCAGGACGTTGTTCAGGTCATGGGCGACGCCCCCTGCCAATTGCCCGAGGGCCTCCATCTTCTCCGATCGTTGCAGGCGTTCCGTGAGGATCTGATTTTCTTCATCGGCCTTCCTGCGTTCGGTGATGTCCCGGTAATTCGTCAATACGCCGCCGATGATCGGGTCGCTCATCAGGTTGACGGCGGTGAGTTCTATCGGCTTGTAGGTTTGATCTTTACATTTGTACCGGTATTCCACGGTTGCCGAGGCGTTGTCCCTTTCCAGCAGGGCAATAAAGGCTTTCTGAATCCGTTCGCGGTCCTGCGGGTGAACCGTATTCCAGCCGTCGGTGCCGACCAAGTCTTCCGGTTGCCAGCCGAACCACCGGGTGATATTGGGACTCTTGTATTTGATCGTTCCGTCTTTGGCGATGATCGCGATGACGTCCGAAATCGTGGCGATCATCCGCCGGTGCTTTTCCTCGCTCTGCATCACCGCTTCTTCCTGCTTCCGCAAGGTCTGCAACAGGCGGTTGAATCCCCCGATCAGCTCTCCGATTTCATCTTGCCGGACTACGGCCAAGGGTGTCTTCGTGTCGGACAGGTTGGCCACTGTTTTCACCGTGTCGAACATCGGCGCAAGCTGCCTCTTCAGCATCCACCAGAGCAGGCCACCCAGGAGAAGCGTTATGAAGACCGCGGCCAATTGCCCGCGCAACAGCATCCGGTGGATGGGGGCGTAGGCCTCTTTCGTGGGCAGGATGGCACCGATGAGCCAGCCAGAAACAGGGATGCCCTTGGCAGAGCCCAATACCTCCACGCCCAGCGGGTTTACGTACACGGCGGAGCCTTCGTACCCCTGGAGGAAGCGATCCAGCGGCGGGTTGATGCCGGCGGCGGGAAGGGTCGTCATGATACGGCTCTTATCGGTGGCCGTCACAATCAGCCGCTCCTTGGGGATGAGCAGCACATACCCGCCGGTCTTTCCGTATCGGTTTTCCGTCACCTTGTCGAGAAAGTTCGGCAGGCGCAGGTCGGTCACCCCTCCGATCACGCCGATCACCGTGCCTCGCGCGTCGCGAATCGGCACCCCGATCACAAAAGCAGGGGCGTGCATGAGCTTGCTCATGACTGGACGGCCGAACGTGACCTTCCCTTCTTTGAGCGGGCCGATGATGTAGTCCCGTTCCCGGAAATTGGCGCCCAGACGCCCCGGAAGGCGAGGGAAATCGGCGAGTACCGTTCCGCTGAGGTCTGCGATGGCGATGCCGTTATTGAACAGGGAATAATAGATCGGCCTGTCTTCCAGCATCGCCTGCAGTGCTGAAGGATTTCTCATCATGGCTGGAGAAATTTTATCGGCCATGATGGTCAATGCCTCTACGCGGGTGCGAAATTCCGCATTCACCTCCGCGGCGATGAAGGACACGGTGGAG
>CAIYSL010000028.1 GCA_903928915.1 uncultured Syntrophobacterales bacterium
GCGGCGCACCTGGGGTATCGCGCCCCGTTCATCCTGTCGGTTGGGCTGATCGCCCTGTGTCTGGCGTTGGTGCACATCACGGTCGCCGACCTCCCCCGCAGAGCGGCCGAACGGGAACGGAAATCCCCTGTCAGTCGCGGCGTCCTGTGGGGCTGGGGGGTGAGTTGCATCGCCACGATCAACCTGACCTTCCTGCCGAGCATCCTCCCCCATCTGATGGCCGGGTTTGATCTGGTGGGCGAACAGGCGCTCAAATCGGCGGGGTTCATCATGATGAGCTACACGCTGACGGCGATCGTCGGGAGCTTCGCCATCAGCCGTCTGAGCACCCGGGTGGAGTTCAAGGGGGGCATCATGGCGCTGTGCCTGACCTCGGCGGCGCTGATGCTGGCCTTGTACTTTGCCCGGGGGGTGATCGGGTTCGCGGCGATCAGGATGCTCCAGACCGGGATCATCGCCGCGGTCATCCCGCTGGTGATGGCCAATTTCGCGTCGCAGATGGGGGGCACGGGGATCGGGTTTCTCAATTCGGCGCGGTTCGCCGGAAACGGGTTCGGCCCCCTGCTGGCGACCATCGTCCTGGCGGGGTCGGGGCTGCTCACCCTCTACCTGCTCATCGCCGCCCTGACCGTCGGCGCCGTCCTTGCCTTCTGGCTGACCGGTGAGAAGCGGAAAAGCGCGTAAGCAAACCCCCCTCCGCGTCAGCCGCCTCACGGACAGGTTGCCGAAGGGGGAGCGGGTTGAAGAAATATTCTTGTTGACAAGCGCAAATTTAGTTGTATCATACAACCATGACTACGAATCGCGACAGGAACTGCCGGGAGTTTTTTGAAATCATCATGACCCTCTCCCGGGAGATACGGTGCTGCAGCCGGGACGATACGATCTGCCAGGGTCTCACCTTTCAGCAGTTCATCATCCTCGATGCCGTCGTGCGGGAGGGCGAACTGGCCTTTACGGATCTTCACCGGCTGCTCTCCGTCGAGAAGAGCACGACTACCCGGATGGTAAACCCGTTGATCAGGCGGGGCCTGCTCCGGCGCGAAACGGCGATGCACGATTCCCGCGCGGCGACGCTTACGGCGACCCCGCAGGGGAGGGAGGTCCACGGGGAGGCCTGGGACTGTCTGGAAGGGTTTTTCGACGGGATCGTGCAGGGAATCCCGCCGGGTCGGCGGAACGAAGTGTTGGCGGCGATCAGGGTATTTACCGAAGCCATGAAACGGGCGGCAGCGGCGTGCCGCTGCTGCGACGAGAGCATAAAGGAGAGTTCATGGAGCAGGGGATGATGAATCGGCCGGATCCACAGGCGAACCGCGGGACCGGACCGGACATCCTTCCGCTCCTGCCCGGGGCTGTCTGCTGTCCGGCGGGGGAGGAGACGGGGCCGAAACTCCCCTCGCGGGAGCAGGCCTTCGTGACCGGTTCGGTCGAGACCCCGGCCGGCCGCCTGCCCCGCGTGTCATCGCGGCTGGAACGGCGGGACCGCTGGGGGGCGATCAAGGCCCGCTGGGGGATCGGCCGGATGGGTTACACGCTCGACCCGGGGCTATACGCCCTGGGCGTCCCGGATGGGGAGTCGCCCGTGCTGGTCAGCGCCAATTACAAGCTGAGCTTCGATAGGCTGCGGAGCGCGCTGGCCGGCAGGGACGCCTGGATACTCGTCCTCGACACGAAGGGGATCAACGTCTGGTGCGCCGCGGGAAAGGGAACCTTCGGGACTGAAGAATTGGTCCGACGGATCGAGTCGATCGGCCTGAAAGAGGTGGTCGGCCACCGGTCGCTGATCCTGCCCCAACTGGGGGCGCCGGGTGTAGCCGCCCATACGGTGAAGAAGCTCTCCGGGTTCGGCGTCAAGTATGGGCCGGTCAGGGCCGATGACCTTCCGGCCTACCTCGACGCCGGCTGCCGGGCCACCGAGGCGATGCGCCGGAAGGGCTTCACGCTCACCGAGCGGGCGGTCCTGATCCCGATAGAATTGATCGAGGCGGTCAAACCGATGCTGATGATCTCCCTCGTCCTGTTCTTTCTCTCCGGCATCGGCGGCCCCGGGGGCTTCTGGGAGAACGCCGCGGCATACGGTACCTTTGCGGTAGTTGCCCTGCTGAGCGCCGTCGCGGCGGGGGCCGTGCTCAACCCCCTCCTGCTGCCCTATCTCCCCGGACGGGCATTCGCGACGAAGGGACTCTGGCTCGGTGCGGCCGTGGCGGTTACGGTGCTGGCGCTGAAAGGGTTCGACCCGTCGGTCTGGACGGGGCGGCTGGCCATTGCCGCGTGGCTGCTGGTCATCCCGGCCGTGACGGCCTATCTCGCCATGAATTTTACCGGCTGCTCCACCTACACCTCCCTGTCGGGGGTGTACCGGGAGATGCGCTGGGCGCTTCCCCTGGAGATCGGCATGGGGCTGACCGGCCTCGTCATCTGGGTGGTGTCGCGTGCGATCGCATAGGAGGACAGGGATGGAGCGGCTGACGTACCTCAAGGACGTGGTTACCCTGAAGCTCGACGAAGCCAAGTGCACCGGCTGCGGCATGTGCCTGGAGGTCTGTCCTCATGCGGTGTTTCGGATGAACAGCCGGCACGTGGAAATCCGGGACCGCGACGCCTGCATGGAGTGCGGCGCCTGCAGCAGGAATTGTCCGGTCGGGGCCGTGTCCGTCAAGAGCGGCGTCGGCTGCGCGGCGGCGGTGATCAATGCCCTGCTGGGCAGAACCGACCAGCCCTGCTGCGGCCCCGGCGATTGCGGATGCTCATCTGCGGGCAACACAGGGGCGGCGTGCTGCTGAGGTGCGCGGCGCTGTCCTCGTCCACGGCCCGGTCCGGCCGGTGGGGCTTGCGCCGGGCCGTCAGCGCCTGGCCAGCTCCTGCCGCACCGCCTGGCCGATCTTCTCCATCACGTAGGGCTTGCGCACGTACGGTCCGGCCCCCAGTGCCTGCGCCTGGTTGACGCGTTCCGTCTCCGAGAAGCCGCTGACGATGATCGCCTTCTGCCCGGGACTGATTTCCAGTATCCTCCGGTAGGTGTCCAGACCGTCCATGGCCGGGTCCATGATCATGTCTAGGACGATAAGGTCGGCCTTCTGCGTCTGGAGGAAGGAAACGGCCTCTTCGCCGCTCGCAACGGTCGCGACCCGATAGCCGAGCCGCGTCAGCATTTCCGTGGCGAGGTTTCGCTGTTCCTCCACGTCGTCCACGACGAGGAGAAATTCTCCCCGGCCCGTGTAGGAGCCGGGCGACGGCTGCTCCCGGCGGGCCTCGCGCTCTTCGCGCGTAGTGGGGAAGTACAGGGTGAACCGGCTCCCCTCGCCTTCGACGCTCCGGACATCGATGTACCCACTGTGGTCCTGTACCGTCCCCCAGACCACGGTAAGACCGAGACCCGTTCCACTGCTGCGCCCCATCACCTTCTTCGTGTAGAAGGGCTCGAAGATCTTCTCGATGTCGACGGCGGAGATCCCCATGCCGGTGTCGGAAATCTGAAGCACCGCGTATTCTCCGGCCGCAACGTCGGTATACCCGCGCAGCGGCGCATCGAGGGTGCGGTTCTCCGTGCGGATGACCACCTCTCCCCGGCCGGTGATGGCCTCCAGCGCGTTGCCGACGAGGTTCAGTACCGACTTGCCCAGATGAACCGGGGATCCCTTGCTGTTGAGCAGTTCCGGATCGAGCTCAACCCGGAAGACGACACCGGGATGATCGGCCTGGAGCTTCCGGAATTCCGGGGTCTGCATGCACTGGGAGACGATGGCGTTGAGGTTGACGACCTCCGCGACGGTGACCCCCCGCCTGCCGAGTGTCAACAGGTCCTGGATGATCGCCGCTCCGCGCTTGCCCGCGTGATGGATGTTCGCGATCGATTCCCTCCAGGGGCTGTCGGAGGGGATCTCGAACAGCAGGAGTTCCGAATACCCCACGAGAACCCCGAGGACGTTGTTGAGGTCGTGCGCGACCCCCCCGGCAAGGACGCCCAGCGCCTCCATCTTCTCCGCCCGGCGGAGCAGCGCCTCCAGTTCGTTGCGTTCCTCCTCGGCCTTCTTCTGCTTCTTGATCACCTCGTGGAGCTGTTCGTTGCTCGCCCGGAGCTCCCGGGTCTGTTCGGCCACATTCCGTTCGAGTTCGGTGTGCGCCGTGAGGAGATTCTCCTCTGCCTCGTAAAGGGCCAGTGCCATCCGGAGGATGACGATCGTGCAGATCGGCGCGATAACGGCGGGCGCGAGCAGGGAAACGGCGAGGCCGACCAGATTGAAGGCGCCGAAGATGTGCGTAACGAGCAGGTAGATGGAAAGGGAAACGACGATCGAGAACAGGGTGACGATCAAGGTGCCGGCCGTCATGCCCAGCCGGGATACGAGGGTGCGGATGATCTGTATTTTCATAAGCCCGCCAACGTTCTCAGCCTCGGGAACCTGAGGTGCAACAGCGCAATGTTCGACTCTGATCGCGAATCGGAGAACAGGATTACGGTGAGGAACAGGTGTATTTGGCGCTTTCCTTTTACCAGCATCGAGCCGTCCCGGCAACATTTTTACGGCCCGCTGCGTGGCCGCCCGCCCTGACGGCCCTGCTGCTCTTTATGCCGACGGTCCCCGCGTCCTATGCGGCCCCCCCTGCATTTGTTGTGGCAAACGGCTCCGCGACACGCTATGATCGAGCCATCACTCCCCGGAGGTGAACCATGGCTGACGAAGCGAGCGTGCCCGGCAACCCGGCGGCATGGATCGGCGATTGTATCCGCCGGTATGTGGCGTCCCGTGAAAATGACCTGCGGCTCGACGACGGTCCCGAGCCGGCGTGGGATGAGCCGCTCATCGGCTTTTCCCGCGGCAGCGACCCGCTGTACCGGCGGTTCAAGGAGGACATCGGCCCGTTCGTCTGGACTCCCGAGGAGATCTTCGCGGCCACCTTCCCCGCCATTCCGGTTACCCCGGACGAGTTGACTGTGATTAGCTGGATTCTCCCGCAGACGGAGCTCTCCCGGCGCGACAACAGCCGGGAGGCTGCCTTCCCCGCCAGGCGGTGGGCCCATTCGCGCAAACAGGGGGAGGAGTTCAACGTGAGGCTCCGCGGCCATATCGTCGATTCTCTCCGCGCCGCCGGGGTCGAGGCGGTCGCGCCGATGGTATCGCCGCTCTGGAAGTGGGAAACATCCGCCCGCTACGGCTACGCCTCCTCCTGGTCGGAGCGGCATGCCGCCTACGCCGCAGGTCTGGGGACCTTCGGGCTCTGCGACGGCCTGATCACTCCCCGGGGGAAGGCGATGCGCTGCGGCTCCGTGGTCGCGCGAATCGCCGTTCTCCCGACGGAGCGTCCCTATGACGACCACCACGCCTATTGCCTCTTCTATCACGACGGCAGCTGCGGCAAATGCATCAAACGCTGCCCGGCGGGCGCCATCACCGCCAAGGGGCACGACAAGGAAAAATGCAAACGGTACCTCCACGAGGTCCTCGCCCCGTACACCCGCGCCACCTTCGGCCTGGACAGCCATCCCTGCGGCCTCTGCCAGACCGGCGTCCCCTGTGAAGCAAAGAACCCCGTCCCCGGCCGGACGGGTTGAGCGGGCGCTCACCCTGCCGAGGCGGGAGCCGAAGAGGAGGGTGCAGCATGCGGTGCCCGCCCCGTTCATCCCCAGGGCGCTGACCCTAGTTGCCGTCCACCCGCATCGTCCCGTCGCGGCGGTGCAGGGGGGAGCTATCAGGGGTCACAAGATCATTCCCGAGGATAAATTCCTACCTTCTCTCCGGCCTCTGGAAAGGGGTTTAGCGGCGGGCGGGTGTATCGTTTGACCCTGCCGAACGGCCGGGGGAGTGGGGGCGGCGGGTTGGTAGCTCCGCAGTGGCACGCAGACCGTCCGTGAGGCCCCATGCAGCGGCTCTGCCGCTGCGGAGGGAAGAGGCGGGCCGGCTGCCCCGCCGAGGGGGCGGCCGGCCCGCGAGGCGCTACTGCTGCGGAATGTTGCCTTCTCTGACGATCCTCTGGTACGTGGTGATCTCCGTGCGCACGAACTTGGCGAACTCCTCGGGTGACATCGTCACCGGATCGATCCCGAGCGTGGCATACTGCGTCTTCACTTCGGGGAGCTTGAGGACGCGGTTCACCTCGGCGTTGAGCTTCTTGATGATCGGCTGCGGTACCTTCGCCGGCGCCCACATGCCAAACCACAGACCGATGCTGAAGCTGGGATAGCCCTGCTCGGCGATCGTCGGGACATCGGGCAGCGAGGCGTCGCGCTTGGCCGAGGTGACGCCCAGCGGTTTGACCTTTCCGTCCTTGATCAGGCCGATTGCCGTGTTGATCGGCGCCATGTAGTAGGAGGTGATCCCGACCGAGGAATCCCGGATCGCCTCGGGCGAACCCTTGTAGGGGATGTGGAGCATCTTGATGCCGGCGGTCTGGGTGAAGTACTCGGCCGCCAGATGCGTCGAGCTGCCCACGCCGGCCGAGGCGAAGGGGATCTTCGCCGGCGCCGCCTTGGCCGCATCCACGAGCGCCTTGAGAGACGGGTACGGCCCTTTGGGGTTCGTTACCATGACGTAGGGAGTCATGCCGAGGATCGCCACGTCCACGAGGTCCTTGAGCGGGTCGTACTGCAGGGACTTGTAGATCGCCGAATTAGCCGCGTGCGACGCCGACTGGACCATCAGGGTGTAGCCGTCCGCATCCGACTTGATCACCGCCATCGTGCCGATCTGGCCGCCCGCTCCGGGGCGGTTCTCCACGACGACGGGCTGGCCGAGACCCGCGGTCATGTACTTGGTGACGATGCGTCCGGCGATGTCGGCCCCCGAGCCCGGCGTCAGCGGGACGATGACCTTGAGCGAGTGCGTCGGATAGTCCTGCGCCCAGACCGCGGCACTTGCGCCCAGCGCAAGGCAGACGGCCACCGCAACCAGCAACCATGTCTTTTTCATCATCTTCTCCTCCGTGGGTGAATCTGTTTCCGGGGAACCGGTCGGAAAACCATCTACCGGTTCCCTCCCGATCGTCTCTGCGGATTCGCTCCGCCGTTCGGCAGCGCCGCTGTGCTCAGGCCAGGGCGGTCTCCACGCGGTCGAGGAAGGCCCTGAGCGCCGCGTTGAAGGCCTGTGGCTGTTCGATATTGGAAAGGTGGGCCGCCTCCTCCAGGACGACCAGCTCGGAGCGGTCGATCATCCGGTGGAGCACCGTCGCCTGCTCGACCGTGCAGGCAGGATCCTGCCGCCCCACGAGGACGAGCGTCGGAGCCTTGACCCTGAGAAGCATCGTGGTCTGGGCCATGTCGCGCACCGCGCTCGCGCAGGCGATGTACCCCTCCGTACCCGTCGACAGGATCATCCGGCGCACCCGTTCGATCGCCGCCGGATCGCGGGCGATGAAGGGTGCCGTGAACCAGCGCTGGATCGTCGAATCGACCAGGCCGGCCGTTCCCCGGCTGGACGCGATCGCGAAGCGCTCTTCCCAGAGCGAGCGGGGTGGCATCTCGCTTGCCGTGTCGCACAGGCCGAGCGACAGGACCCGCTCGGGGAACCGGGCGCCGAGCTGCTGGGCGATCATCCCCCCCATCGACAGGCCCACGACGTGCGCCTGCCGGATCTCCAGGGCGTCGATCAGGGCCAGGGCGTCGTCGGCGAGCAGGGCTATGGAATAGGGGCCGGGCGTCGTCTCCGAACGGCCGTGGCCCCGCGTGTCGTAGCGGAGCACCCGGTAGCGGTCGGCCAGCGCCGGGACGGTGATGTCCCACATGGTGTGGTCCGACATCAGGGAGTTGCTCATCAGGACGACCCTGCCTCCTTCCGGGCCGTCGAAGCGGTAGGCGATTGCGGCGCCGTTTACCCGGACCTTCTTGATTTCCCCTTCTGTCTTTGTCATCTTCTCCACTCCCATTCTTCATTCCCTCACGGCGGCGGCATGCGTGCTGAGAAAGCGTATCCCGGCGGGATCAGCGTTCGAAGCTCTGCGCACCGGGTGCCGTTCCTCAGTCTTCTTCGACAAAAACCGTCTCGCGCTTCCTGCTGATCGCCGGCAGCGTCACGGCCACTACCAGGGCCGCGGCCAGCACCAGCAGGACCGCCGACAGCGGCCGCGTGAAAAAGATCGACGGGTCCCCCATCGACAGAAGCAGGGTGCGGCGCAGGTTCTCCTCCATCATCGGTCCGAGGATGAATCCCAGCATCAGCGGCGCCGGCTCGCACCCGAGCTTCAGGAAGACATACCCCAGGATGCCCAGCGGTATCGTCAGCAGCACGTCGATCGTGTTGTTCTGCACCGAGTAGACGCCGATCGCGCAGAACATCAGGATCGCCGGGTACAGCAGGCGGTAGGGGACCAAGAGCAGCTTGATCCAGATCTGGATCAAGGGCAGGTTCAGGATCAGGAGCATCACGTTACCGATATACATCGAGGCGACCAGCCCCCAGAACAGCTCCGGGTTGCGGGTCATCACCTGCGGCCCCGGCTGGATGTTGTGGATGGTCATCGCCCCGACCATCAGCGCCATGACGGCGTTGGGCGGGATCCCCAGGGTCAGCATCGGGATGAAGGAGGTCATCGCCCCGGCGTTGTTGGCCGACTCCGGCCCCGCCACTCCGGCGATCGCGCCGCGGCCGAATCGTTCCGGCGTCCGCGATAGCTTTTTTTCGACCGTGTAGGCCGCGAACGAGCCCAGGACCGCGCCGCCGCCGGGCAGTAGACCAAGCCCCGAGCCGAGGAGCGTGCCGCGCACGATCGCCGGCGCGGCCTCCCTGACCTCCTGTCGGCTCAGCCAGAACCCCGAGACCTTGCTCGTGAACACCTCGCGCTTCGCGCCGTGCTCGAGGTTGGCAAGGATTTCGGAAAAGGCGAACAGTCCCATCGCCAGCGGAACGAGGTTGATCCCGTCGTACAGTTCCGTGATGCCGAAGGCGAAGCGGGCGACGCCGGAGTTCACGTCCATGCCGACCATCCCCAACAGCAGCCCCAGGACGATCATCCCGACCGCCTTGATCAGCGAACCGTGCGCCAGAACTACCGCGCTGATCAACCCGAGGACCATCAGCGAGAAGTACTCGGCGGGACCGAAGGTCATCGCCAGCTCCGTCAGCGGCGGGGCAAACCCCGCCACGATCATCGTGGCGATGGTGCCGGCGAAGAAGGAGCCGATTGCGCAGACGGCCAGCGCCGCGCCGGCACGGCCGTTGCGGGCCATCTGGTAGCCGTCGAGGCAGGTGACGATGGACGACGACTCGCCCGGCAGGTTGACCAGGATCGAGGTAGTCGACCCCCCGTACTGCGCGCCGTAGTAAATGCCGGCGAGCATGATCAGCGCCGATACGGGGGTCAGCGCATAGGTGATCGGCAGGAGCATCGCGATCGTCGGGACCGCCCCGAGGCCCGGCAGAACCCCGATCAACGTTCCCAGCAACACACCGGTGAAGCAATACAGGAGGTTCTGCAGCGTCAGGGCGGTTTGGAACCCGAGCGTCAGATTGTCAATCAACTCCATCTAGCCAGGGGTCTCCTCTCTCAGCGCCGGATGAAGAAGGGCCAGACCGGTATCTGCAGGTTCAGGGCATACACGAAGAGGAGGACACTGGCCGTGCACAGCACAACCGCGCTGATCAGCGTCTCCTTCAGGCGCGACTCGCGGCTGGCCAGGCTGGAGATCAGGATGATCGCCAGGATCGATACGACGAGGCCGGCTCCTCGCAGCAGCACGGCGAAAGCGGCGATTGCCCCGAACATCATCACCATGGGCACGATCGCGATCCGTCCGATGGCGCTGTCCGGCGCGCCGATCACCAGGCTGCGGAGAAACACCACGACCCCCAGCAAGGACAGGATCCCGCCGAGGATCAGCGGAAAGTATCCGGCCCCCATTCTCGCTGCCGTTCCCAGATCGTACCGGAGGGCCCCCCACATAAATCCCCCCCCGCACAGCATGAACAGGAGGCCGGTGTAGAAGTCCTTGAGATTCTTTATGCTCAATTCAATAGGTCCCGCTGATGTAGTTGCTCAAGTGTTCGATCAGCAGATCTTTCGAGGAGATGGTCGATTTCACCACGTCGCCGATGGAGATGAGGCCGACGTATTTTTCCCCCTCGAAGACGGGGACGTGCCGGATCCGCTTACCCGTCATCAGGACCATGCAGTCCTCCACCGGGGTTTCCGGTTTTACCGAGTACATCTTGTCGGCGGGGGTCATGATCTCTTTGACGAGGGCTTTGCTCGACGTCTTCCCCTTGAGGATAATCTTCCGCGCATAGTCGCGCTCCGTGATGATGCCGAGAACTTTTCCCTTCTTGTCCATGACCATCAGGGCACCGATTTCCTTCTCCGCCATGAGCTTGAGGGCTTCGAAGACCGTGGCCGTCGGAGCGATGGACCACACCTGCTTGGCCTTGCCTTTGAGAAGATCCCGTGTAGTCTGCATTGTCGTCTTCCTCCCTTCGAGTAGTGGTTCCGGTGCAGCTGCACCGGCTCAGGTCCCTCCTGAAATCTAAAAAAACTTTACACCCTTCGCCGTGGCTTGTCAAATAGGGGAAGGGCGGAAAATGTGGGTACGGAGCCTTGACAGCGGAGGCCGATTCCGCGATACTGCCCGTGCCCATGCGCATTCCCGGGAGCCTCCGGCGGATCCGCTGAAACCGTCGTACGGGAATTAAGGATACCGGTTATGAGTCCTCTCCTGCTGCTGTTCATTTTGACCTTCCTGGTGTCGGTCGATGTCAGAATCCTGGCGCCGGTGCTGCCGTCCATCTCGCAGTCGCTCGGATCTTCGCCCGGCACGGTCGGTCTCGCCATGACGACCTACTCACTCGCCTACGGCGCCGGACAGCTCTTCTACGGGCCGCTTTCGGACCGCCTGGGCCGGATCGCCGTGGTGCGGGCGGCAGGCGTCGGGTTCAGCATCTGCACGATCCTTTCCGCACTGTCGGTCACGCCGTGGCAGTTCATCCTGCTCCGCCTGCTGGCCGGCGCCCTGGCGGGGGCGGTCATTCCGCTGACCCTCGTGTACATCGGCGACACCGTCGAGTACGACCGGCGGCAGGTGATGCTCGGCCGCTTCGCGGTGATCACCTCCACCGCCCTGGCCTTCTCCGCCTCGATCGGCGGGATGATCTCCCACTTCATTTCCTGGCGGTGGATGCTCCTGGGGTATGCCGTAGTGGCGTTTCTCCCGCTCGGGTTCATGTGGCGGCTCGAGGTGAAGCGCGCGGGCGCGGGCGAAGCGTGCGCCGACCGCTTCGGGGATCTGCTCCGCAACCCCTATGCCCTGTTTGTCTACGGGGGGGTGTTTCTCGAGGGGTTCCTGCAGTGGGGGGGATTGACCTATCTCGGCGCCTTTGCGACCCAGCGGTTCGGCCTCGATCAGTTCATGGTCGGTCTGCTGATCGCCCTGTTCGGCATCGGGATGATGGCGGGCGGCCTCTTGATGGACCGGCTCCGCAGGCTGTTTTCTGAAAACCTGCTGGCGCTTGCGGGAGGAATCCTGATGGGTGCCTCCTTCCTGGTGCTGATCCTGCGGTTGCCGCCGCCGGTATTCGCCGTGGCGATGTTCGTGATGGGGCTGGGGTATGTCTGCCTGCACACGACGCTCCAACTGCGGGGGACGGACATCAGCGCGACGGCCCGCGGAAAGGCCTTCTCGTTGTTCGCCTTCAGCCTCTTTTTGGGGCTTTCGACGGGCAGCGCGGCGTTCGGGCAATTGGTGGATGCGGGACGCTACGATGCGCTGTTTGTCATCGCAGGCGCCGGCCTCGCCGCGGTCGGCCTGGCGACGGCCTTTGCGCCGCAGCACGGGTCATCCCGGCGGCGGATGCGCGCGGACGACGGGACCTGTATCATCCAGCAGTCCTGACGACCGGCGGCGGCCGGATGCAAACCTCCGCGGGCTTCGCAGCCGGGGCGGAGGCGGGATGTGAAGGCGGCCCTCGGGAGGTGCCGCGCCGAATCAACGAGGTGATCCGACTATGGCGACGATGCTGCCGGAAGGCGAAGATATCAGACGGGCGATCAAATGGATCTCGCTACGCCGGGAAGAGACTCCGGGTGCGCCGCTGGCAAAGCTGATCGAAGAAGCGGCCTTTACGTTCGACCTGTCGCCCCTGGACCAGGAGTTCCTGGCGGGATTCTTCCGGCCGAAAAAGAACCCCTGAGCGGCGCTTCGCCTGGTGCTGCCGCGCTGCCCGGCGGTTGTCGGCGGGACCTGCCGCTTCCGGGGACGGAGATTGACGAAAGCACCCCGGTTACCGGCAGTCGTCCGCCCTGAGCTGGCAGGCCTTTTCCTGCCGTTTTTCCGCAAGCCGCGTCTCCCGGCGGGCCTTTGCCTCCCGGTTCCGCCGCCCCTCCTCCTCCGTCTCCAGGACCAACGGGGGGACCGGCAGAGGCCGGCCATTCCGGTCCAGGGCGACGTAGGTGAGGTAGGCCGATCCCGTGTGGCGCCGTTGGCCGGAGATCAGGTTTTCCGTCTCCACCCGGACCCCCACCTCCATCGAGGTCTTCCCGACGAAATTCAGGCTGGCCCTGAGCGTCAGCAGGTCGCCCACGAACGTGGGATGGTGGAAGTCGAGCCGGTCGATCGATGCGGTGACCACGTTGGACCGCGCATGCCGGATGGCAACGACCCCCGCAGCGGTATCGATCAGTTTCATGATGACCCCGCCGTGGACGTTTCCGGCGACGTTCGCGTCCTGGGGGCTCATCATTTGGGACATGACCACGCGGCTGTCGTTGACCCTCTTCCCTTCCATGGTTCCTCCTCATGCCATTCGGGTTTCGCAAATCGCATATCTCCGCTTGCCAAACGACGGACAAGGGGCGTCTCGGTGAGGATACCACAGGGGTCGGCGGAGGCCAAGGCGAATAAGAACGGCCGGCCTCCCCGGGGGGAGGCCGGCCGCGGGATGGACCGGCACACTCTTAGACGGCGCGTTTCGTGTACTTGGTGTGGAGCAGATGATGGGATCTCTCGCCCAGCGGCTCCGTGAGGAACTCGGCGTATATCTTGTCGATGAAGGGGTTCTCGTGGGATTTACGCTTCGGCAGGCGTTTGTCCTCTTCGTAGATCGCCTCGGCGCGTTTCTTCCTGATCTCCCAGGTGGTGGGGATCGGCTGTCCGCCGCCGCCGATGCAGCCGCCCGGGCAGCACATGATCTCGATGAAATGGTAGGGGCTCTTGCCGCCTTTGATCTCTTCCATGATCTTCGCCGCGTTGGCGAGACCGTGGGCGATCGCGACCTTCACGTCGAGGTCGCCCACCGTGACGGTTGCGGCCCGGATGCCCTCCATGCCGCGGACCTGCTGGAAGTCGAGGGAGGGCAGGGTGCTCTTCGTGACCACTTCGTACACGGTGCGGAGCGCCGCCTCCATGACGCCGCCGGTGTTGGCGAAAATCGTGGCGGCGCCGGTGGATTCGCCCAGCGGATCGTCGAACTCACCGTCCGGAAGGACCATGATATTGACGCCGGCGGTCTTGATCATTCGCGCCAGTTCGCGCGTGGTGAGGACCACGTCCACGTCCGGGTAACCGCTGTCGCACATCTCCGGCCGGTTGCACTCGTATTTCTTCGCCGTGCAGGGCATGATCGAAACGGAAAAGATCTTCTCGGGAGCGACGCCGGCCTTCTCAGCCAGGTAGGTCTTTGCCAGCGCGCCGAACATCTGCTGCGGCGATTTGCAGGTCGACAGATGGGCGAGAAGTTCCGGATAGAAATGTTCGATGAACTTGATCCACCCGGGGCTGCAGGAGGTGATCATCGGCAGGGCGACCGTTTCCCCCGCGAGCGCCTTGCCGACCCGTTTGAGCAGTTCGTTCCCCTCCTCGATGATGGTGAGGTCGGCCGTGAACTGGGTGTCGAACACCCGGTCGAACCCGAGGGTGCGCAGACCCGCAACCATCTTGCCGGTGACGGCGCTGCCGGGTGCGAGGCCGAACTCTTCGCCGATGGCGGCGCGAACCGCGGGCGCCGTCTGCACTACGACGAACTTGTTGGGGTCCGCCAGGGCGTCCCAGACTTTCTGCGTATCGTCCTTCTCCACGATCGCGCCCACCGGGCAGACGCTGGCGCACTGTCCGCAGTTGACGCAGGCCACCTCCGCCAGGGGCGAGTTGAAGGCGGGGGCCACGGTGGTCGCAAACCCGCGCTTGTTCGGGAACAGGATGCCGACCTTCTGGATCTCCTGGCAGACGGCGACGCACCGGCGGCAGAGGATGCATTTCGCCGAGTCGCGGCGCAGCGACGGCGACGAGTCATCCACGAGCGCGGCGGACTTGGCGCCCTGGAACGGGATGTCGCGGATGCCGAGCTGGTTCGCCAGGGCCTGCAGCTCGCAGTTGAGGTTGCGGGCGCAGATGGGGCAGTTCATTTCGTGGTCGGACAGCAGCAGTTCCACGACCATCTTCCGGGCTTCGCGGGCGAGCGGGGAGTTGGTCTGCACGACGAGACCCTCCGCCACCGGGAACACGCAGGATGCCACGAGGGTGCGCTGTCCCTTTACCTCTACGCAGCAAACGCGGCACGCGCCGATCGCCTGCACGTCTTTCAGGTAGCACAGGGTCGGGATGTGGATGTTCGCTTTCTGCGCGGCCTGGAGGACGGTCATCCCTTTTTCCGCCGTCACGTCCCTGCCGTCGATGTTGAGTGTTACCGTGTTTTCTGCCATTTGTTCACCTCGCCAATGTAGTCCGGGCGGGCAACGCCCGGCGCTCTGTTAGACGGTGTTGTCCGGGACGCCGCCGTTGCCCTGCGGATCGTCGCGTGTCGTGAAGGTTTCGGTTTCCCCGTCGACGGTGTAGGTGACGTCGAACAGGACACCCGGGTTGGTCCTGATGGCGATCCGCAGCGCCTGGTTGATATCGCCCAGGGGCGGCCGGTCGATATGGTCCAGGGTCATCCGGACGCGGACCTCGGTCCCCTTCCGGGGCGCGGAGGATACGGCCAGGAACCCTCCCGCCTGTTCGGCGGTCTCTTTCAGCAGCGGCAACCCGAGGCCGACGGTGCGCCGCTCGCGCTTCGTGGTGTAGAAGGGGTCGAGGGCGCGGTTCAGTTCCGCGGCAGTCATCCCCTTCCCGTCGTCGCTGACGGTAATCGACATGCTGTTGCGTGCATGGTCCTCTACGATCTCCAGGGAGATGTGTTTTGCCTCAGCTCGGGTGGAGTTTTCCATGATGTCGAGGATATGCATGGCCAGATCGGGCATGGTCATTGGATCAGGTACTCCCTCTCGTTTCGTCCCCGGAAGGCCATGCCGATGTCCTCCAGGTCCATCTTTTCGAGCAGGAACAGCGTCGGGCTGCCGCCGATTTCCTCCGGGCGGTGCGCGTCCGAGGCGGTGATGATCGGCAGCCCCCCGAGGGAGGGGAACCGGACTGCGGCCTCGTCCCGGGCGAGCGCCGCGGAGATCTCGGCCGCATCGAAGCCTGCATCCGGCGGCACCAGTCCCAGGTTGGCGATCACGCTGAAGGCGGGTCTGTCGACGTGCGCCGCGATCGCCAATCCCCCCAGCCGGTGCACCTCGGCGATGATCCTGTCGAGCGGCAAGTCCGTGGCCGCCATCAGCAGGCGCACACATTCCCCCGTCACGGCGCCCGCGGAATCCATCACGAGCTGCCTGCCGAAGTGGTCCGGCCGGTTGGACATCGGCGGAAGGGCGGCGTAGACGATCGCCTGCAGGTCCAGCGCACGCTCGACGGTCTCCAGCAGGCAGACCAGGTGCACCTCTTCGCGCGAGGCGACCTCCATCCCCGGGATCACCTTCAGGCCGTGGAGCTTGCCGCATTTCACGACCGCCGCCACGTTTTCCGCCGAGTTATGGTCGGTCACCGCGATCATCTGCATCCCCTTCTCGATCGCCGCTGCAACAATGTTGGGCGGAGTCGCCGAATCGCCGGCGCAGGGAGACAGCGCCGTGTGCACGTGCAGGTCAGCGAAGAATTTGTACAGCTCCCCCATCCCTTGTCTCCGGACGCTCTGCCCATGATCACTCGTAATTTCCGAAATACCCTCCGCGCCGGCCGGCCGTACCCGCCGGCCGGCGCGGAATCGTCACGTCACGATGCGTACTTTCCGTAATCGCAGTGCAGGCAGCGGTTCGCCTCTGCGACTGCGACCCTGCGGGTGAACCCGAGTTCGGTTTCGTTGAAGCTGCCCTTCCGGCGCTCGTAGGCGAGCATGCCCTGCTCCCCGCGGGGTTCAACGGGGATCTCGTCGGGCGTATCGACCGGGATCGACGAGATCCCGGAATCGCGGCGGACCGTTTCGATCATCACGCCGTCCCCGCCGAGGTACCGGTCGATCTCCATCGCAGCCCTGGCGCCGGTCCGCATGGCCCACACCACCGTGGCCTCGTCGCCGATGGCGTCGCCGCCGGCGAACACGCCGGGCCGGTCGGTGGCCATGGTCGATTTGTTGACCTTGATGGCGCCGCGTTCGGCTTTGACGCCCGTGGAGTCATCGGCGATGCCCGCAAGCTCCGCCGCCTGGCCGATCGCCGGGACGACGAAGTCGACCTTCAGGGAAAACTCGGTACCGTCGACCGGAACGGGGCGTCGTCGCCCGCTCCGGTCGAACTCTCCCAGCGAACAGCGGTTGCAGACGAGCTTTTCCACCTTCCCGTCGCCGGTGATCGCCTGCGGTGCGCAGAGGAAGTAGGGAACGACCCCCTCCTTGAAGGCCTCGTCGATCTCCTCCGGGTTCGCCGGCATCTCTTCGCGGGTCCGGCGATAGACCAGAGCCACCTCCTTGGCGCCCATCCTGAGCAGCGTGCGGGCCGCGTCGATCGCCGTATTGCCGCCGCCGATCACGGCGACGCGCTTCCCCTTGTAGGCGCTCTCGGTGAGGGCGCCCAGGTTGAGGTCGCGGAGGAACTCCAGCCCCGGCAGCACGCCCGGAAGGGTCTCCCCGTCGATACCGAGGGTGGTGCTCTTCTGGGTTCCGATGGCGATGAACAGGGCCTTGAATCCCTGCTGGAACAGCTCGTCGACGGTGATGTCCCTGCCGATCTCCACGCCGCATTTGATCTCCACGCCGCGGGCCTTGATGTCCTCGACCTCCTGCGCGATGATCTCCCGCGGGAGGCGGTAGGCGGGGATGCCGTAGGAGAGCATCCCGCCCGGCACGGGCAGCTTCTCGTATATCGTCACCGGGTGGCCCTTGAGGGCGAGGAAATAGGCGGCGGTGAGCCCCGCCGGGCCGGCGCCGGCGACTGCGACAGGCTCTCCCTTGAGGAGCGGCTGGGCCGCCGCCTTCTTCGTCCGGCCGCCGTTTCCCCGGTAGTCGGTGATGAACCGTTTGATCGTCCGGATCGAGATCGGCTCGTCGATCTGCTCACGGCGGCACTTCGCTTCGCAGGGGTGCGTGCAGACGCGGCCGCAGATCCCCGGGAGCGGATTCTTCTCCATGATCAGTTCGTACGCCTCGTCGAACCGGCCCTGGCCGGCGAGGGTGACGTACCCGGGCACGTCGATGCCGACCGGGCAGGTGTGGGCGCAAGGGGCCTTGAACATCTGCCCGCAGACCGCCGCCGGGCAGCGCTTCTCCCGGATGTGCGCTTCGTACTCGTGGCGGAAGTGGCGGATCGTGCTGAGCACGGGGTTCGGCGCGGTCTGACCGAGGCCGCACAGCGCGCTCCGCTTGATCACGTTGCCGAGACGCTCCAACTCTTCAATGTCGCCCTCCTTGCCGAGGCCGGCGGTGATCCGCTCGAGGATCTCGAGCATGCGCTTGGTGCCGATCCGGCAGGGGGGGCACTTGCCGCAGCTCTCCTCCTGCGTGAATTCGAGGAAGAAGCGGGCGGTGTCGACCATGCAGGTGTTCTCATCCATGACGACGAGCCCGCCGGAGCCCATGATGGCGCCGAGGTCCGTGAGCGCTTCGTAGTCGATCGGGACGTTGAGGTGCGCCTTCGGGATGCAGCCGCCGGAGGGTCCGCCGCACTGCACCGACTTGAACTCCCTTCCGCCCGGAATGCCGCCGCCGATGTCGTAGATGATCTTGCCCATGGAGGTGCCCATGTCGACCTCCACCAGGCCGTTGTTGACGATCTTGCCGGTCAGGGAGAAGATCTTGGTGCCCTTGCTCTTCTCGGTTCCCATCGAGGCATACCAGGCCCCGCCCTTGCGGATGATCACCGGGATGGTGGCGAGGGTCTCGACGTTGTTCAGGACGGTGGGTTTTTCCCAGACGCCGGCGATCGCCGGGAAGGGGGGCCGTGGCCGCGGTTCGCCGCGCTTGCCTTCCACGGAGCGCATCAGGGCGGTCTCTTCGCCGCAGACGAAGGCGCCGGCGCCCATCATGATCTCGATGGTGAAGTTGAACCCGGTGCCGAGGATGTCCGTGCCGAGGAGGCCGTATGCGGTGGCCTGGTCGATGGCTTGGCTGACGCGTTCGATGGCGAGCGGATACTCGGCGCGGCAGTAGATGATCCCCTTGTCGGCGCCGATGGCCCGGGCGCCGATCGCCATGCCTTCGATGACGCTCTGCGGATCGCCTTCCAGCTGTGAGCGGTCCATGAACGCGCCCGGGTCGCCTTCGTCGGCGTTGCACATGATGTACTTCTGCTCGCCGGGAGCGGCCTTGCAGAACTGCCATTTGAGGCCGGTGGGGAAGCCCGCGCCGCCCCGGCCGCGGATGCCCGATTTCTTGACCTCCTCGATGATCTGATCGGGGGTCATCTCGGTGAGCGCCTTGGCAAGGGCGGCCCAGCCGTCCATGGCGATGTACTCGTCGATGCTCTCGGGGTTGATGATCCCGCAGTTTCCCCGGGTCACCTTGTGCTGGTGGCGGAAGAAGTCGATCTCGCTGAATACCGGCACCTGGCCCGCCACCGAGGGACGCTCGTACAGGTACTCCTGGGCGATGCGGCCTTTGAGCAGGTGCTCTTCGGTGATGCGGGCGACGGCTTTTTCCTCCAGGCGGCGGTAGAAGACGCCGCCGGGATATACGACGACGACCGGCCCCTGGTCGCAGATGCCGTTGCACCCCGTGAGGACGACATTGACCTCGTCCTGGAGGTTGTGCTTGCGGATTTCCGCGAGGAACAGGTCGTGGATTTTGAGCGAGCCGGCGGCCACGCAGCCTGTGCCGCCGCAGATGAGAATCGTTGATCGGTAACGCTTCATGATGAAGACCTCCTCGGGTGAGTCTGACTATGCCTTGGGCGCATCGGCCAGCATGTATTTTTCGACGACGACGCCGCCGATCACGTGAGAATCGACGATCTCGTTCATGACCTCCGCCGTCACTTTCCCGTAGCGCACCTGGGGTTCGTCCTTGCGGATGACGGTGACGATCGGCTCGCGGTCACAGATGCCGATGCAGCCGCTCTGCCCGATTTCGATGTCGAGGTTCTTCTCCTCCGCCGCCTTCATCAGGGCTGCCATGGCGTTGCGGGCCCCCGAGGCGATGCCGCAGGTACCCATATGAACGATTACCTTGACATCCTTGTCGATGTCGGCGCGCATCGCCGTGGTCACCTTGACCTGCTCCTTTATCCTCTTGAGGTCTTCGATTTTCAGTTTGCCCATTATTCAGCACCTCCGGCAAATTTTTGCGAGTAGTTGCCCAGGATCTCCTTCACCTTCTTGGGGGTCACCTGGCGATGGACGTCGTCGTCGATCCGGACCACCGGGGCGAGGGCGCAGGCGCCCATGCAGCGGATCGAGCTCAGGGAGAATTCCCTGTCCGCGGTCGTGCCGCCGACTTCGATGTTCAGCTCCTTCTTGAGATCGTCCAGGACCTGCTGCCCTCCGCGCACGTAACAGGCGGTACCCATGCATGCGCATACCGAATGCCTTCCCTTCGGCACGACGGTGAAGAAGGAGTAGAACGTGACGATGCCGTACACCTCACTCAGCGGCCGGTCGAGCCCCTTCGCCACCCGGTCCTGCACTTCCCGGGGCAGGTATCCGAAGATCTCCTGGGCCTTGTTGAGGGCGCGGATGACCGAACCGGTTTTCCCTTTGTACGCGGCAATCCACTTGTCGAGTTCGGCGAACTGCTCGGGGGTGAACTCGTCCGTGGTACCTGACGGAATTTGCTGCACCTTATCCATTCCTTCCATTCCTCCTTGTCCTCTGTATGAGAGTGGGGCTTCTGGTCGCGTCGCCCGGTTGTTGATCAGCCTTCCGCCGCCTTGATGCCGGCGGCGTACAGTTTTCCGCAGATCTCGAAGGCGGGCATCCCCGTGCCGAGCAGGCAGATCCCCTTCTGTCTCGCCGTCGCGATCGTTTCGTCGGCGGGTTTGTGATCGGAAACGATCACGATGGCCCCGACGTCCTTCAGCGATGCCACGGCGAGGATGTTCGTATGGGTCTGCATGGTTACCCAGACGCAGTCCTTGCCGGCGTTGGCGATCACATCGCTGAGCAGGTCCGAGGCATAGCCGAAGGCAGCCTCCACCGTCCCGTCGGCGGGCGGGGCGAACACCGTCAGACCGTATGCGTCGATCATTTCGCTAAGGTTCATCGCTCCCTCCCTTATTCTGCATGACGTTTGGCAGTTTCTTGGCGAGAGAAAAGATTTCTCCGGCCAGACAGCGCACCCGCTCGCGCAGGTCGAACAGGCAGTCCATCCGCATCATGTGGCCCGCGACGACGTCCTCGGCAAAGGCGCGGCAGGTGGGGCAGCCGCAGGAGCCGCAGTCTATTCCCGGCAGTTCGGCGCGGATCTTTTCGATCTCCTGGAAGGTCTTCATCGCTTCCCGCACATCCGATGCGAGCGAGATGACCGGACGGGCCTGAATTTTCTCGGGAAGGAAATAGTGCTCCTGGGGAATTGCGGCCTGGGCCCTGGCGAACTGTTCGCGGTTTCCTTCCCCGCTCGCTTCGGAGACGATGTCCAGTTTGAGTTTGGCGATGAAGGGATTCTCCGCGGTGAGCACCCCGCCGACGCACCCGCAGACGCAGGCCTGCGCCTCCAGGAAGTGGATGTTCTGAAATCCGCCGTTTTCGATTTTCTCCAGCACCCGCGATACCTGGTGGATGCCGTCGACGGCGAGACGGTTTACGATCTTCAGGGCGTCGATCTCCCCCTCGCGCCGGCCCCAGCCGAGTCCGTACCGCGACGCCGACTGGAGGGTGGTCATCCCCGGGGGGATCTTGTCGAAGTTCGTCTTGATGTGGTTGACCATGTCGCGGATGGCGATCACTCCGTTGACGGAGGAATGGGCGGCGCCGATCGGCTGTTTGACGACGGTCACCTTCGCGGGGCAGGGGGCGATGAAGAAGACCCCGATCTCTTCGGGCGGTATCCCCAGTTCACGCGTCGTCGCCTCCCTGACGTACCGGGCGGTAATCTCCATCGGCGACTGCAGCGGAATGATGTTCCCGACGAGCCCGGGAAAGCGAACCTGGATCAGGCGGATGACCGCCGGGCACGCCGAGGAGATGGCGGGCCGGGGCATGCGGCCGCCGGAGGAATTGAAATAATCGGTTATTGCCTGCGAGACGAGGTCCGCGCCGAAACCGACTTCGAGGACCCGGTCGAACCCCAGAAACAGAAACCCGGCGAGGACCTTCTCGATGGTGTACCGCCGCGAGAACTGGCTTGCGAAAGAGGGGGCGGGGAGGGCGATCTTGTATTTGAATTTGTCGAGTTCGCTGAGCTCTTCGGTTACGGCGATCTTGGCGTTGTTGGGGCAGGTGCGGATACATTCGCCGCAGTCGATGCAGCGTTCGCTGATGATCGTGGCCTTGCCGTCACGGACCCGGATCGCTTCGGTCGGGCAGGTACGGATGCAATGGGTGCACCCCTTGCATTCCTTGTCGAGCAGCCTGACCGAGTGGAAGTAGTTCATCGTGTCATGTAAGCCTGAATTTCATCTTCACCGTGGTGCCTATGCCGACGGTCGATTCGACGACCATTTCATCGGCGGCCTTTTTCATGTTCGGGAGCCCCAGTCCTGCGCCGAACCCCATCTCGCGGATGAGGGGAGTGGCGGTCGAGAAGCCCTCCTGGAGGGCCTGTTCGATGTCCGGGATGCCGGGTCCGATATCGACGGCGGTGATGCTGATCTCGCCGGGTACGATGTCTACCAGCAGTTTTCCCGTTGCCGCGTAGGCAACGATGTTCATCTCGGATTCGTAGCTGGCAATCGCTATCCGTTTTATCGTCTCGTACTCGATGCCGAGCCGCTTCAACACATTCTTTATCCGGCTCGAGGCGCCTCCCGCACTGCTGAAGTCCCCCCCCTGAACGGGGTACTCGAGGTGCATCTGCGTGCCGTTGGTATCGTTCAACCGGGCGCGTTCTCCCCTTGGACGTCGTTGAGCTTCAGGTCATGCAGGATGCCGCAGCACTTGTACATCGTATGCGGCGTGCTCATGATCGTGATGCCGCATTTTCGAGCAAGCTCCACCGTGTCGGGTGTCGGCTTCTTGTCGCGCAGGAAAACGATCAGGCGGATATCGACGAGTTCGGATGTACGGATTACCTGGGGATTGGCCAGTCCCGTGAGGAGGATGATCCCGCGGTTACGCTGGCAGGAGTGGTTCATCATGGCGAGCAGCTCGCTCATCATGTCGCAGGCGCATACCGTGTCGTAACCGGTATCCGGCTCTGCACCGCCATCGTATATCGTTGCTGCGGAAAGCTTTTTCTGGAGCTGGCTTTTGGTCATCTCTGGACATGCACAAGAATGCGACGAGATAGGGGCCCTTGACCTTGCAAGCGGCGTCAAGGCCCGTCGCCCCCGAGGATCTGATCGAGAGTGCCGGCTTGCCGAATGAAGTATCACGTATTCGGGCGACACGGGCCCTATCTTTCGTATTCACTGCCCTTACACACTCCGACCATGAAGCTCGGCTTCGCTGGTTCAGGCCGGCGGTATGCTCAAGCCCCTGCGGGCTTTACGGTGCCAATGATTCTACGGGAGAGAGAGCAAGGAAGATGCCAACCCCCTGAATCGGACCGGTCCAGGGGCTGATATGACCGCCAGTCATGGTTGTATCCTCAGTCTAAGCATACAATAACGAATAGTTGCATGAGATGACTGACCAGGTGGAAAGTTGTTGAATGGATTGGTCTATGCATTGCTCAGGGCAGAGGGAGGCCGGGAAGAGATAAAAGAGTGCTGTTGGCGCACGGATATTCGAGGTGAGAGGATTAATTAAGCTAAACTTTCAAGTGACTCAGCCTTTTCGTGCGGATGATGAACATGGTGTGCAATATTGGCACTTGTGTTAAATAAAGAAACACCTCTCGGCTCGTCGCTGTATAAAAGGTGATCAGTTAAGCACATTCTTATCGATTTGTTATCGGCTGTTAATTAACCATCCCCGGGCGAGGTATGGCGACAAACAAGCCTGCGGTCGGCGCGCTCATTGATCGTAGCCTCGGGTATCACCGATTCTGTCGCATGAACCGTACCGCGGCGAAGTCCGTCGCGGTACAGGGGGATGTGAAAATAAGTAGACATACCGATTCAATTGTATTATGCGACAAAAAAAAATTGTATCCATCACTGGGGTTTATGACGAGGGGGCAATGAGATTCGATATCGCAAAGAGCGGCAGCGGGCTGGTGTACGAAATCAGAAACATCGTGAGCGTGGCCGACAGGCTGAAGCGCTCGGGGATCGAGGTGATCTGGGAGAATATCGGCGATCCGGTCCAGAAGGGGGAGAAGGTTCCCGACTGGATGCGGGAGGTGCTGATCGACCTCCTGCGCGAGGATCGCACCTACGGCTATTCACCGACGAAGGGGATGGATGTGACGCGCCAATTCCTCGCGGACATGGTTAATAAGCGGGGCAAGGTGCAGATCGGCCCCGACGACATCATCTTCTTCAACGGGCTGGGCGATGCGATCGCCCGGGCCTACGGCGCCATCCGCGTGGACGCGCGGATCATCATGCCCGAACCGACCTACTCCACCCATCTGCTGGCGGAGGTGCTCCACGCCTCGTTTCCGCCGAACACCTACCGGATGAATCCCTACTGCGACTGGTCCCCGGACATCAACGAACTGGAGCGGAAGGTGAAGAGCCACAAGGCCATCGTCGGGATCCTGGTCATCAACCCCGACAACCCCACCGGGTTCGTGTATCCCGAGGAGATGCTCCGGCGGATCGTCGAGATCGCCCGGACCTACGACCTGTTCATCATCTTCGATGAAACCTATCACCATATCGTTTTCAACGGCAAGACGACCGTGCCGCTCTCCGATATCATCGGGGACGTGCCGGGGATCTGCATGAAGGGGATCTCCAAGGAGTTCCCCTGGCCTGGTTCCCGCTGCGGCTGGATGGAGATCTACAACGCCGACAAGGACGAGACCTTCGCCCGGTACATCGACGCCATCCTGACCCAAAAGATGTCCGAGGTCTGTTCGACGACGCTCCCCCAGATGGCGATCCCGCGGATCATGGCCCACCCCAAGTACCAGGGGTATCTCGAGGAGCGGGTCCGTCACTACGAGAAGCTCTCCAACATCGCCTACCGGGTCCTCAAGGACCTCCCCTACGTGATGGTGAACAAGACCTGCGGCGCCTTCTACATGACGGTGGTGTTCAACGATGCGGTGCTCAACAACCGCCAGTGCCTCCCGATCGACCAGGAGGACGTCCGGCAGTACATCCAGAAGCTGGTCTCGCAACCCGTCGAGCCCGACAAGCGCTTCGTCTACTACCTCCTGGGCGCCACCGGCATCTGCGTGATCCCGCTGACCTCCTTCTTCACCGACCTCCCCGGCTTCCGGATGACGCTGTTGGACCGGGACGAGGCGAAGTTCGAACAGGTGGTCCGGACGCTCGCCGAGAAGATCGTCGCCTACGTCGAATCGGCCCGGTAACAGAGCCGCGATTCCCCCGACCCGGGAGCTCGTCACGGCCCGGTTCGGGTGTGCGGCGGCACGGGGAGGTTTTCGAGGCGTGGCTGTCGGTCAGTACGTGGCGTGGGCATGGGGGTGCCCGTATACCCCGGGGCCCGTGATGTGCAGGGCCTGCAGGAACGACCCGGCCGTCTCATAACCCGCACCGATCAGGTTTCTTCCCTGGGAAAAATCGTACGTCGGAACCGACAGCGGACACGGTGACGGAAGGTACAGTACGGTGATGTCCTGCGCCAGGGCCGCAAGCGAGCCCGTCTGCTGCCGGTGCAGGAGGATCGAAAAAACGTGCAGGGTCCGCTCCAGCGGGCTGCGCGGCAATTCGAGAAGCTTACAGGGGTATCCCACGTCGAACACGACGAGCGTTCGGGCCCCGAGCTTGACGGCGGGCAGCAGCGGGACATGGGCGGTGACCGAGCCGTCCACCAGGTAGCGTCCCCCGAGCACGACCGGGGGGAAGACAAAGGGGATGGCGCTGCTGGCGAGGAGATTGCCCCGCAGGTCGCCTCCGGAGAGGATCACGGTCTCTCCCGACAGATAGTCCGTGGCAGTGGCATGGACGGGGATCTCCAGGTGCTCACCGGAAACCGGGATGTGCGAGGCGATGAACCGCTGGAGGGTCTCGGGGGACGCCAGTGTCATGCCCCGGGAGAGGAGGCGGGCGATCCTCCCGAGGCCGAAGTTTCCGAACACGTCGCTCCGGGTGAGGTTGCGCCAGATTTCGGCAAGCCCTTCGATCCGGGGTTCGGTGAAGCCCTGTCCCAAAAACGCGGCGTTGAGCGCGCCGACGGAACTGCCGATCAGAAGGTCGGGCCGGATTCCCGCCTCCGCTGCGGCCCGTATCATCCCCACCTGGATGGCTCCGAGCGCCACGCCGCCGGACAGGACAAAGGCCAGCGGTTTCGGCAGATCGCCAAGACGATGCATCTCTCACTCCTCAACGCTCGGGATATGTCCCGCTTTCTCCAGGGGCCACCCCTTATTTAACTTACGGACGATCGCAGCCATGTCAAGACGGGTTGACGGTTCCCTGGCACCCCGCGGGCCGCGGGGGCGCGGACCGTGTCTCCGTTTCCGCCTGTCCCTTGACGGAAGGGGGAAAACCTTCTATACTTCCTCCGTCGAACAGGAGATTTGTGACTCATCACTTCGCTGCGAGGAGAGGGATTATGGAACCGAAGATTGCCAAGAAGGGGCCGTACGTGATGGATATGCAGCCGGGGACGTATCACTGGTGCAGCTGTGGCTACACGGAGAAACAGCCCTTCTGCGACGGCGCCCATGAACGCCTCAATACCGGCATGACCCCCGTGGAGATGGAGATCAAATACCCCAAGACGGTCGCCTGGTGCGGCTGCAGAAAGACCGCCAAGCCCCCTCTCTGCGACGGCGCCCACAACAAGCTCCCCTGACAGGGCGCGAGCGCGCCTGCACTGCACCTCCCGCTGAGCCGGAGGACCCCGGAAGCGGACGCGGCCGGCCGGCTTCCCTCCGGCACCGGCGGAAGCATGATCGCCGGAGCGCGGAATCGCGGCTTTCCTCCGACAACCGCGGTGGGAGAATCCTATGGTTTGCCCCTGGTGGCTCTGCTACAGCTTCGACAATCCCCTGCGCCGTTTTTTCCACCCTCCGGCGCCCCTCCTTGCCCCCTTCCTGAAGCCCGGGATGATCGCGGTCGACATCGGCTGCGGGATGGGATACTTCACGATCGCCCTGGCGCGGCTGGTCGGCCCCGGCGGCAGGGTCATCGCCGTCGACCTTCAGCAGCGGATGCTCGACGCCCTCATGCGGCGCGCCGTCCATGCCGGTGTGGCCGACCGGATCACCCCGCACCGCTGCGGCAAGGAGAGCCTGGGCTTCGCGGGGCCGGTCGATTTCGCCCTTGCCTTCTGGATGGCCCATGAAGTGCCGGACAAACCCCGCTTCTTCGGCGAGATTTTCGCCCTGCTGGGGCCGGCGGGCCGTCTCCTGCTCGTCGAACCGAAATACCACGTGTCGGCCGGGGCCTTCTGCCGGACGGTGGAGATGTGCCGGGAGCAGGGGTTCTCCCCGACGGACGAGCCGGCCGCCGCACTGAGCCGCGCAGTCCTGATGGGGAAAGGGGAGTCGCGGCGATGAAGATCGGGTCGTTCGCGTTCAACCTCCGGGAGCTGGCGGGCTCGATGGGGGACTTCGGGACGCTCTTCCCGCTGGCCATCGGCTACATCGCCGTCTGCGGCCTCGACCCGGCGGGGTTCCTGGTGATGATGGGGGTGGCCAACGTCGCCACCGGCCTGATCTACAAACTGCCGATGCCCATCGAACCGATGAAGGTCCTGGCCGTGGTCGCCATCGCCCAGCACTGGCAGCCGTCCCTGATCTACGCCTCGGGGTTCGCGATGGGGATCGTCTGGCTGCTCTTGGCCGCCACGGGGATCATCGACCGGCTTGCGCGGATCACGCCGAATAGCGTCGTCCGGGGGATCCAGGCGACCCTCGGGATACTCCTGGCCGTCGAGGCGCTGAAGATGCTCTCCACCGGTTGGCTCCTGGGGGGCATCGCGATTGCGGTAGTCCTCCTGTTGCGGGAGAGCCGCTACGCCCCGGCCGCCGTGGTCCTGATGTTGCTGGGGATCGCCATCGTCGCCTTCGAGGGCCGGCTTCCTCCGGCCGAAACGATCCGGTTCACGCCGCCGCCGCTTACCGGGTTTCGCATGCACGAGGTCTGGGATTCCCTCGTCCTGGCCGGGTTCGCGCAGATCCCGCTCACGATCACGAACGCCACGATCGCCACCGCGGCGCTGATCGCCAGCTACTGGCCGGACCGGCCGGTCAGCGTGGGAAAGCTCTCCTGGAACCAGGGGGTGATGAACCTCGTCGCCCCCTTCTTCGGGGGGATGCCCATGTGCCACGGCTGCGGCGGGCTGGCGGGCCAGTACTACTTCGGGGCGCGGACCGGGGGGACGAACCTGATTGAGGGGGCGATCGAGATCGTGCTCGGCCTCTTTTTCGCCGCGGCGATCGCGGGCCTCTTTTCCGTGTTCCCCCAGGCGATCATCGGGGCGATGATGCTCCTGGTGGGGATCGAGCTGACCAAGTTCGCCCGGGACATCCGGTGGGGCCGCGACCTGGCGCCTCTGGCGTCGACGGTTGCCGCCGGGCTTCTCGCCAACATGGCCGTGGGCTTCCTGGCGGGGCTTGCCGTCCACTACGGCCTGGTGCGGCGAAGAGAAAACGGTAGGACATGATACTCCAGGGAGGGAAGGAGGCGGAATATGAAGGTATTCAGGGGTGACAAGTTCGCGCGGATGGAGAACCCGACGCCGGGAAAGACCTACAAGAAGGACATCCTCAAGGAGCTGGGCAGCCGCGGGCTCCACGGGGTGTTCGGATTGGTCGTCCCGCACAGCCAGGGAGGGGAGTACCACCACCACGAGTTGGGGGAGCACATCATCGTGATCATCAGCGGCGAGGGGCTGGAGGTCGTCGAAGGCGGCGAAATCCCCGTCAAGGCGGGCGATGTGCTGTACATCCCGGCCGGGGAAAAGCACACCATCGTGAATCGGTCGCAGGGAGAGCTGCGGTATCTCGCCTTCATGACCCAGGCCCCGGGAAAGACGGACCGGGTCGAGCAGAAATAGACGATGCCCGCGGATTGGCACCTGGCGGCTGGCATTGCCCTGTGCCGGAAAGGAGAGCGCGATGGACAGAAGAGCGTTAGGGGGCGATGGCGCGATGAGCCGCCGGGCAAAGGGTATCCTCGGTTCCGGGACTGCGGAGAGGATCACGGCGGCGGCCTGTGCGCTCGCGGTCGCGGCGCTGGTCCTCCTTCCGGGGGGCGTACTGTCGGCGGAGCAGTACCCGGCGAAGCCGATCCGTCTCATCCTCCCCTTTCAGCCCGGCGGGACGACCGACATCATCGGCCGGATCATCGGCCAGAAGTACGCCGAGCGGTTCGGCCAGCCGGTGGTGCCCGAGAACCGCCCCGGCGCAGGGAGCAACCTCGGTATCGAAATGGCGGCGAAGGCGCGGCCCGACGGTTATACCGTGGTCCTCACCTCGCCTGCGCTCACCCTCAGCCCCGGCCTGTACAAGAAGCTCAACTACGACCCGGTCAAGGACCTTGCGCCGATCTCGATGGTCGTGCAGGGGCACTACGTCCTGGTCATCCGTCCGGCCCTGCCGATCAAGAGCCTCAGGGAGCTCGTCGAGTACGCAAAGGCCAACCCCGGGAAGCTGAATTACGGCTCGGGCGGCATCGGGACGGCGCCCCATCTGGCCGGCGAACTCTTCAAGAGCCTCGCCAGGATCAACATCGTCCACGTGCCATACAAGGGGGCGAACCTGGCGATGACCGGGATGATGGGCGGCGAGGTGGACATGGTGGTGATCGGCATCACCAACGCGGTGGCGCAGATCAAGGCCGGGAAGGTGCGGGGGCTCGCAGTGCTCGGCACCGCGCGGGTGTCGTCCTTACCCGACGTACCGACGGCGCGGGAGGCGGGCGTCGAGGGGTTCGAGGTGACTTCGTGGTACGGCCTGCTCGCCCCGGCCGGGACGCCGCGCGACATCATCGGCCGGCTGAACGCCGAATGGGTCAGGATCGCTGCCGATGCCGATACGAAGGAGAAGATGCAGACCGCCGGGTTCGAGACCGTCGCGACTCCCCCTGAGCAGTTCGCCGCGTTCATCAGGAACGACATCGCCCGCTGGGGCAGGATCATCAAGGAGGCGAACCTGAGCGTCGAGTAGGGGCGCACAGGCAGAAAGACGCTTCCGCAATGAATGCGCCTGTCCGGCGGTCGCCCCTCCGCAGCGCCGTTCCATCGGGAGCCATGATCGGGAAAGCGAGGCAGAATGACCAAGGAACACCTGGCAATGATGGTGGAATGGCTGCGGCCGGCCGGCAGCGGGCTCGCCATTTTTTCCGCCTATTATCTGGGACAAGATGCGGTAGCGCGGTTTCATATCATGGGGCCGTTCGTCGTCATGGTCATGTCCGGCACGGTGGCCTTTGAATCGCTGTTCCTGGGTGAAGCGGCCTCGGGGAAGATCGGTTATCGACCCGATCGCGCCTATCAGGTTCAATCGGGTCTTGCCAATGCGGCCACGGCCGTCACCGCCCTGCTGGTGTACGCGCTCGATTGGGGGCGGTATGCCGATGCCACCGTCGTTACGGCGATGCTCTTGTTCTTTACGTTCTCGGCGGCAAATCACCTCGCCACCGCCGTCAGGGAAGGGAACAGGAAGCCGGTCAATCTGCTGCGGCCGGTCATGGCGCTCGTGCTGATCGGCTTCCTTCTCCCCCCCATGATCAAGGCGCTCAACCATTAATGCCTCAGCGTGCTTTTCGGTGTCGGGATCTATTTCCTCTTTCCGAGGATGGTATTCAGCATGATCGAGATGGGTGAACGGCACATTGCGGGGTTGGTCAAGAAGGAGGTCCAGGTCGACGATCATCGAATCGTGTACCTGGAGGGCGGCAAGGGGGAGGCGATCCTGCTTCTGCACGGGTTCGGCGGCGACAAGTACCTCTGGATGCGCTTCGCCCGGTACTTGACCGACCTCTACCGGGTGGCGATCCCCGACCTGCCCGGGTTCGGCGAGAGCTCGCAAATCCCGACGGCAACCTATGACGCCGATTCGCAGGTGAAGCGGATCGACCGGTTCGTCCGGGCGCTGGACATCGAGCGATTCCACCTGGCCGGCAACTCCATGGGCGGGCTGCTCGCGGCGCTGTACGCTGCGGCCTACCCCGAGAAAGTCATAACGCTCAGCCTGCTGGCGCCCGCCGGCGTCGAATCGCCGCGGCCGAGCGAACTGGTCCTGCTGCTCCGGAAGGGGATCAACCCCCTGATTGCGGGGAGCCCTGCGGAGTACGACCGGCTGCTCGGCCTCTGCTTCGTGAAGCCGCCCTTCGTCCCGGCGGAGTTCAAAAAAATGCTCGCCGCCGATGCGGTCAGCCACCGGGGATTCAACGAGAAGATCTGGAACGACATGCGATTGCACCGCGGGCGGGACGGTTCGTTCTCACCGGAGTCGCACCTGGAGCCCTACCTGCCGAAGCTCCTAGCCCCGGTGCTGGTCCTCTGGGGCGACAGCGACCGGGTCCTCGACGCGGGCGGCGCGGCAGTCCTGGAGAAGAAGTTGCGCACGGCCCGGGTCGTGGTGATGAAAGAGACCGGGCACATGCCCATGCTCGAGAAGCCGCGGGAAACCGCGGCCGCCGTGGTGGCCTTCCTCGGAGAGAACCGGTGAGCCTCCGACAGGCCGCCCCTCATCGGGTTGCCGGTCCGACTACCTCGGGACCCGTTGAAAAGGGCTTGTCCGCATCTACTTCTTCTTTCCGAATACCGCTGCAAAGGGGTTGTTGAAGGGGACCTTTTCCTCGCGCGGTTTTCCCTGCCGCGGCCGGTCCTTCACGGACTTCCCGCGCGGCCGGTCCGCGGGCTTTCCCTCTTTGCGGTTCTCCCCGCCCCGCCGTCCCTGCTCCGGCGCGGCCGTTCCCGTGCCGTCTGCGGGCGTACGGTCGCGGCCTTCCCCTCCGGCCGGGTTTTTCCGCATCGTGAGCGAGATCCGGTTGCGCTCCCGGTCCACGGCCAGGACCGTCACCTCGACGACCTGCCGGACCTTCAGCACCTCGCCGGCGTCCTTGACGTACCGGTCGGCGATCTGGCTGAGATGGACGAGGCCGTCCTGGTGGACCCCGATGTCCACGAAGGCGCCGAAGGCGGTGATGTTCGTCACGATCCCCGGGAGCTTCATCCCGGGCGCGAGGTCATCGACCTTCTCGACCCCCTCGGCGAACCGGAAGGCCTCGAACCGCTCGCGGGGGTCCCGTCCCGGCTTGGCGAGCTCGGCGAGGATGTCGTTCAGGGTCGGCAGGCCGACCTCGGCGGTCACGTACCGGGAAAGATCGATCCGGCTGCGGAGCCCGGCGTCGGCCATCAGGTCGATGACGGAGCAGTTCAGGTCTGCCGCCATCCGATCGACGATGGCGTAGCTTTCGGGATGGACGGCGGAGGCGTCGAGGGGGTTTTCCCCGCCGCGGACCCTGAGGAACCCCGCGGCCTGGACAAAGGCCTTCGCCCCCAGCCGGGGCACCTCCTTGAGCGCTTCGCGCGACGGGAAGGGGCCGTGATCGTTGCGCCAGGCCACGATGTTGGCCGCCAGGGCCGGTCCGAGGCCGGAGACGTAGGTCAGAAGCGCGGCGCTGGCCGTATTCAGCTCGACCCCGACGGCGTTCACGCAGCTCATCACCACGTCCTCCAGGCTCTGCTTGAGCGCCGCCTGATCCACGTCGTGCTGGTACTGCCCCACGCCGATCGCCTTCGGGTCGATCTTCACCAGCTCGGCCAGGGGGTCCATCAGACGCCGGCCGATCGAGACCGCGCCGCGGACCGTCACGTCGTGATCGGGAAACTCGTCGCGGGCGATCTTCGAGGCCGAGTAGACCGAGGCGCCGCTCTCGTTGACCATGATCACCTGGATCGCCGCCGGAAGGTCCAGGCCCCTGAGGAATGTCTCCGTCTCCCGGCCGGCCGTGCCGTTTCCGACGGCGATCGCCTCGATCCTGCACTCCGCCGCCAGGGTGCGGATGCGCTCCGCGGCCTGCTCGCGGGCCTTGTCCGACAGGTGGGGAAAGATCGTCTCGTTGTGGAAGAGCTTGCCCTGGGCGTCGAGGCAGACGGCCTTGCAGCCTGTCCGGAACCCGGGGTCGATCCCCAGGATGCGCTTCTGGCCGAGCGGCGGGGCAAGCAGGAGCTGGCGGAGATTGTCGGCGAACACGCGGATCGCCTCGGCGTCGGCCCGTTCTTTGGTGGCAAGGCGGATCTCCGTCTCCATGGAGTTCGCCAGGAGCCGGCGGTAGGAGTCCTCCACGGCCAGCCGGACCTGCTCGGCAACGGCCCCCTCCGCCGTGACGAACAGCGGGGTGATGAGGGCGATCGCCTCGACCTCGGACGGGCAGACGCGCAGCGTGAGGAACTCCTCCTTCTCCCCTCGGCGCATGGCGAGGATCCGGTGGGAGGGGGCCTTGGCCGCCGGCTCCTCCCAGGCGAAGTAGTCCCGGTAGCGGCTCCCCTCGGCCTCCTTGCCGGTGATGACCTTCGCCTGGAACGTCGCCTTTTCCGTGAAGAAGGCGCGCATCCGGGCCCGGGCCCGTTCGTCTTCGTTGACCAGCTCGGCGATGATGTCCCGGGCCCCGGCAAGGGCCTCCTCGGCGGTGGCGACCCCCTTCTCGGGGTCGACGAAGGCAGCGGCTGCGCTGAGCGGGTCGAAGGGCTCTGCCTGGGCGAACAGGCGCTGCGCGAGGGGCTCCAGCCCCTTTTCCCGCGCCACGGTCGCCCGGGTGCGGCGCTTGGGTCGGAAGGGGAGGTAGATGTCCTCCAGGACCGCCAGGGTCTGGGCCGCGTCGATCTTGCCCTGCAATTCCTCCGTGAGGAGTTCCCGCTCGGCGAGCGACTTGAGGATCGCCTCGCGGCGTTTGTCCAGCTCCGCAAGCTGGGCAAGGCGGTCGCGGATCGCGGTAATCGCGACCTCGTCGAGGGAGCCGGTGGCCTCCTTCCGGTAACGGGAGATGAAGGGGACCGTTCCCCCCTCCCCGAGGAGCCGTGCCGTGGCCGCGACCTGGGCTGCGCCGATCGCCAGTTCAGCGGCGATCTGGGCGATGTGGCGTTCCGAGTTCGCCTCTGCGTGCTTTGCGGGGGTTTCGGTGGTCCGCTGTTCCGTCATGCTCCTCAAGCTCCCTCCTGCGTAAATGTGGGACCCTCCATACCACAGGCGGGGCCGCTTGAGAAAAGGAAATTACCGGGGGGAGGGCGGAATCGGGGGGAAGAGGCGTTCTTCCCGGCAGATAGCGGATAAGCGCTCCGGGGGTGAAGCGCCGGGCTTCACCCCCGAAAGCGGATAACGCCGGCAGGCGGCGGTGTCGTCTGCCGGCCTGTGCACTGCCAAAGCGCGGGCGGACCGGGAGCGGCCCGCCCGCGGAGTGTTCCCCGCCCGCGGGGGCGGCTCAGCCGACGGCCTTGGGGCCTGTCTCGCCGGTCCGGACCTGGATGCACTCCTCCAGCGGGACGACGAAGATCTTGCCGTCGCCGATCTTTCCCGTCCGGGCCCCCTTGATGATCGCCTCGACAGTCGGCTTGACGAACTCGTCGTTGACGGCGATCTCGAAGCGGACCTTGTCCAGGAGGTTGACCTCGGTGGAGGCGCCGCGGTAGGACTCGGTATACCCGCCCTGGGCCCCGCAGCCGATGACGTTGGAGACGGTCATCTTGCCCACATTTGCCTTGACCAGGGCCTGTTTGACGTCGGTCAATTTTTCAGGCTTCACGATTGCGATGATCAATTTCATGTTCTGTTCTCCTTTCGGTGCAATGGACCCTGTACGGCGGGATCACTTTGTCAGGAACCCCTGGAAGTCGGGATAGGCCTTTGCGCCGTGTTCGCCGATGTCCAGCCCGGTGATCTCCTCTTCCGCCGACACCCTGAGCCCCATCAGGGCCTTTATCAGGGACCAGGCAACGATAGCCACGACGAAGGTAAAGATGCCGACCGCCGCGACGCCCGCCGCCTGGGCGGCGAGCAGCTTCAGCCCCCCGCCGAAGAAGAGGCCGCTGCCGGTTGCCGTACCGGTGATCTTGTCCTGGGCGAACAATCCCACGGCCAGGGTTCCGAACACGCCGTTGACCAGGTGGACCGAGAGTGCGCCCACGGGATCGTCGATCCGCAGCCGGTCGAACATCAGGACTGCCAGGACCACCAGCACGCCGGCGATCAGGCCGATGAGGGCCGCCGACCCGACGCTGACGAAGGCGCAGGGCGCTGTGATCGCCACGAGCCCCGCGAGCGCGCCGTTGATGATCATCGAGAGGTCGGGTTTCTTCTGGATCAGCCACGACATCACGGTCGAGCTGAGGATGGCCATGGCTGCCGCGGTGTTGGTGGTCACGGCGATGTGCGCGATGGCGCTCCCGTCGCCCACGGCCATGGTGGAGCCGGGGTTGAACCCGAACCACCCGAACCACAGCACGAGCCCGCCCAAGGTCACCAGCGACATGTTGTGTCCGAAAATCGGGTTGACGGACCCGTCGGGCCGGAACTTGCCGGTGCGGGAACCGAGCAGGAGGACTCCGGCCAGCGCGGCCCAGCCGCCCACCGAGTGGACGACCGTGGAACCGGCGAAGTCGAACATGCCCAGCGAGGCGAGCCATCCGCCGCCCCAGATCCAGTGGCCCGTGATCGGGTACATGATCCCCACGAGGACGAACGAAAAGATGATGAAGGAGTGGAACTTGATCCGTTCCGCCACGGCGCCCGAAACGATCGTGGCGGCCGTCCCGGCGAACACGAGCTGGAAGAAGAACTTCGCCCAGAGCGGTACGCCGGTCCAGTTGAGCGCCGCGTACGCCCCCTTGTACGCCTCACCCATGGCCGGGCTGTTGTCCGCCCCGCTGGCGAAGAAGAGGCCCTCCAGCCCGAAGAATGGGTTGCCGTTCCCGAACATCAGCCCCCAGCCGATGAACCAGAACGATGCCGAGGCGATGGCGAAGACGATGAAGTTCTTCGCCAGGATGTTGACCGTATTCTTCGCCCGGCAGAGCCCCGACTCCACCATGGCGAACCCCAGGTTCATGAAGAAGACGAGGAAGGCGGCGATCAACACCCAGAGGGTATCGATCCCCACCATCAGCGAGCTCTTCAGGTCGTCGAGTGTCTTTTGGGTGACCGGCGCAGGGGGCGCCGCCGCCGGAGCGACAGCAGGCGCTGCGGCGGCAGCCGCCATGGCAGCCGGCTGAGGTTGCACTGGCGCGTCCGCGGCAGAGGCCGGCGCCGCGGCGAGCAGACAGAGCATCATGATCATAAAGACGATAGAGCGTTTCATTTCAATTACCTCCTCTGCTGCCGCCGCCCCGGCCGGGGCGGCGGCAGGAATGGTTCAGGTGCAGTATCGCACCGGTTAGAAACTGAAGCTTGCCAGAATGCCCCCGGTCAAGAACGAGCTGTCGCGATCGGACGGCAGGGCGGAACCCTTCAGGCCGAACCCCTTCATCTCATCCTTCGCATCGCCCGTGAGCGGGAAGATGTAGGAGAGCGTCGGCGTGATCGTGATCCGGTCGGTCACCTTGATCGGCAGGCTGGCCGACACTGTACCGTCGTGGAAGTTGCTGAACTTGTCGGTCGTTGCCGCGGCGCTTCCGTCGAACTTCGGATAGCTCGCCGCGTCAGTGCTCAGCAGGTAGCTGGCCGTTGCCGCCAGTTTCAGCGAGACCGCCTTGTGGAGTTCGAAGACATGGGAGATCCCCAAGAGGAAATACCAGTTTCGGTAGTGGTCGATCTCCTTGTACACGGTCAGGGTCGGCGCCAGCAGGGTGTCGAGGCCCACCGTGACGAACAGCTCCTGCGAGTCGTTCCGGTCCGCTGCGTCCCGGTTCAGGGAACCGAGGCTGTAGTAGATGTACCCGCCCCCCACGGTGACCGGCCCCAGGGACTTGCTGTAGGAGAGCGTCAGGTCTGTTTCGTTCCAGGCGCTCGCGTAGGGCGTGTCGGTCGTGGCGTAGGGCTTGGTGTCCAGGTTGCCCCACAGGTTGGCGGAGAAGCCCTTGTAGCCCACGGTCATCGACGGTTGGATGACGACGCTGTTCCGGCTCAGCTCGTAGCCCCGCCAGACGTACTTGCTCAGGACCGCGGTCGTGAAATCGCCGGTGGGTTTTTCCTCCTCGGCCCCGAGCGCTGCGCCCGGGATCATCAGCAGGGTGAGTGCGAGCACACCGTACACGAACATTTTTCCGCTAAGTGAATTCTTCTTCATAATCCTTCCTCCTGGTTTCGTAGTAGAAGTTCTGTCTGCCGATGAGAGGAGACGCGGCCTCCACCGTCAAACGCGTTCGATCCCTTTAGCGCAACAACGGTGCCAACCGGGCGAAGCAGTTTCATCTATGCGGAGTAACGACGAAATAGAGCGATGCTGCGGATCGAGCGACACACCGGAGAGTGAAACAAATATGTGCCGTTGCCTGGTGAGTATGACGAAAACGTGGGATTGCGCCCCGTCGAATCACGGGCAGGGCAATCCCGCCGCCGCCCGCCGAGCGAGCCCACGCCCCTCCTGTCGCTTGCAATCCGGCTCCCTCCGTGGCATAAGCTGCCGGCGGAGAAGGTGCCATGATAAGAAGGCTGTTGACCGACAAATCGCTGTGGGGTTTTACGCTGCTCGCATTTCTGCTGGGCGGCGCCTGTTATCTCAAAGGCGGAGGCGAGGCAGTCCGGAAGGGGCTCGGGGACGCCTGGGGCATGATCGTGCAGGTCGGACCGAGGCTGCTGGCTGCCTTCGTGATGGCCGGGTTCCTCCAGGTGCTCCTGCCCCGGGACCTGATCATGAAATGGGTGGGCGACAAATCGGGGCTGCGGGGGATCCTCATCGCCTCAGCGGTGGGGGTGATTACCCCGGGCGGTCCCCTGCTCGCCTTCCCCCTGCTGGCGATGCTGTTCAAGCTGGGGGCGGGCTACGGTCCGCTCGTGGCCTATCTGACCTCCTGGGAGATCCTGAGCCTGTACCGCGCCGCAGTCTGGGATATCCCCTTCATGGGGGTCCGGTTCACGGCCCTGCGGTATGCGGTGTCGTTCTTTCTTCCCCTCTTGGCCGGCGTGACTGCCCAGAAGATTGCCGATGGCTGGCTGGTCGGCAGGGACGGGAGGGGGTAGCATGGACGGGATCTCGATCGGGCTCTGGCTCGCTGCCGCGATCATCGGCTGGATCGCCTTCGCGCGTCCGGAAAAGCTCCATCGGCAGGGGCTGAAACTTGCCTGGGAAAACATCGCCCTGATGGGTCCGCGGATTACGATGGCCATCGTCATGGCCGGGTTCTTTGCCGTGATCCTGCCCACCGAGCTGGTGGCGAAATGGCTGGGCAGCGACTCCGGAATGACGGGAATCGTGGTCGGTTCCGTGACCGGCGGGCTCACCCCCGGGGGGCCGATGCTCGCCTTTCCGATCGTGGTCATCCTTTCCAACGCCGGGGCCGGGGCCGGGCCGCTGATCGCCTACGTGACTGCCTGGTCGGTGTTTGCGATCCACCGCCTGTTCGCCTTCGAGCTTCCCCTGATGGGGGGGCGCTTTGCCCTGCTGCGCCTGGTCTCCTCGCTCGTCCTCCCCTTCCTGGCCGGCATCCTGGCCATGCTGCTGGACGGGGCGTTCAGAGGGATGCTGCCCTAGCGGGCTTCATGGCCGTCAGTGCCCCTCATCAGTCTTTCTCTCCGTCGTCCCGCTTGCCGAACCGTTCCAGGTCGATCCCGTATTTCCGCACGCGGTAGGCGAGGATCCGTTTCGTCGTCCCGAGCCTCTTGGCCGCCTTGCTCTGGTTGCCGCCGGTCTGCTCCAGGGCGGATAGGATGATGTGCCGTTCGAAATCGGCGAGCGTCGTCTTGAGGAGATCGTCGTCGGCCGATGATCTGTCGTGGTTCATGGCATGACCTCTGTAATGCGGAGAGAGCGGGACGGCACCGTCAGCCGACGACGGTCCCGCCCCGCCGGGAAAATGCCGGGGCGGCAGCCGTCAGCCGATGGCGCTCCCGCCCCGCTCACCGGAGCTGATCCGGACGCAGTCGGCCAGGTCCAGGACAAAGATCTTGCCGTCGCCCACCTTGCCGTCGCCGGTCCGCGCCCCCTTGTTGATGGCGGCAATCGTCGGTTCGACGAAATCCTCGTTCACGGCGATGTCGAGGCGGACCTTCCTGAGGAGCCCGCCGACCTCTTTCGCGCCGCGGTAGATCTCGGTATACCCCTTCTGCCTCCCCTGCCCGAGGACGTTGGTGACGGTCATCAGGTTGACGTCCACCGCTTCGAGTGCCTGTTTGACTTCCTCCAGCTTATGCGGCTGGATGATCGCAACGATGTATTTCATGATCGCTCCCTCCTATTCCACTACCGTGTAGGCCGATTCGCTCTGCTGGGTCAGGTCGAGTCCGACGATCTCGTCGTTCTTCTCCACCCGCATCCCCACGAGGGCGTCCACGGCCCGGAAGATGATCCAGGTCATCGCCGCCGCAAACAGCGGGACCACGACGACGAGCAAGAGCTGGACCAGGAACAGCTTTGCGTTGCCGAACAACAGCCCGTCCGCCCCGGCGGCATTGACCGCCTTTTCCGCGAACAGCCCCGTGGCCAGGGTTCCCCAGATCCCGCCCACGCCATGGACCCCGAAGGCGTCGAGCGAGTCGTCGTAGCCGAGCCAGGATTTGATCAGGACCACGGCGATGTAGCAAAGCAGGGCAACCAGGATCCCGATGAACACGGCGTTCATGGGGTTGACGAACCCGCAGGCCGGGGTGATGGCGACCAGACCGGCGACGGCGCCCGTCGCCGCGCCGAGGATCGTCGGCGCCCCGTGGTGCCACCATTCGATCAGCGCCCAGGCGAGCCCTGCGGCCGCTGCGGCGATGTGCGTGGTGACGAAGGCGTTGGCGGCCAGTTCGTTCGCCCCCAGGGCGCTGCCCCCGTTGAACCCGAACCACCCGAACCAGAGGAGCGCCGCCCCGAGGACGGTGAAGGGGAGGTTGTGCGGCCGGAAGGGCTGTTGGGCGTACCCGCAGCGCTTCCCCAGCAGGAGCGCCAGGGTCAGGGCCGATACCCCCGAGCTGACGTGGACGACGATCCCGCCGGCGAAGTCCAGGGCGCCGAGCTCGCGGAGCCAGCCCCCGGTTCCCCAGACCCAATGCGCCAGGGGATCGTAGACCAGGGTAGCCCACAGGACGGTAAAGATCAGGAAGGCGGAGAATTTCATCCGTTCGGCGAAGGCGCCGATGATCAGGGCCGGCGTGATGATGGCGAACATCGCCTGAAAGATCATGAACACCTGATGGGGGATCGTCGCCGCGTAATCGGCGTTCGGCTGTCCGCCGACGAAGTTGAGGCCGGCCCACTTCAGGCTACCGATGATCCCGAGCCCCGTATCCGGGCCGAAGGCCAGCGAGTAGCCGAACAGGACCCACTGGAGGGTTATGACGCAGGCGATGATGAAGCACTGCATCAGGATGGAAAGGACATTCTTCCTGCGCACCAGGCCGCCGTAGAAAAAGGCGAGGCCCGGGATGGTCATGCCCAGGACCAGGGCCGACGAGATCAGAACCCACGCCGTATCTCCCGTGTTCATGCTGTTTCCTCCCGTAGAGATGTGATTGCGGGATCGATCCGGGGATGTCGGTCAAGCGCCGGCGAGGGGCCGGGGCGACACCGCCCGGTGGCGATCCCGTCTGCACATACCTGGAGCAAGGGAGATGCCAATCCCGCTCCTGCTCTGTATCAAGCTGAATTAATTCGCATATCGATGCCGGCGTGCTCGCCCGGCCGTGACGCTGTTCTGGAACAAAATTGTAATGTTCCGGTGATAATCCAACAAATTTGCGTAGCAACCGAGTGCCTGCCGGCAGTGAGGGGGGGGCCGCCGCCCGGGCACGTGGGGCGGTAGCCTTGAAATCGCCACCGTTGTATGGTAGAGGGAAAGCGGAGTGAAGAAAGTTGTATGAATCATGCCGGTTTATGAATACATAGCCCTGGATGTCGGCGGTCGCAGACGGAAAGGGATCATCGATGCGGGAAGCATCACCGCCGCGCGTCAGAAGCTCCGGGAGACGGACGTCTTCCCGGTGGAAATCGTCGAGACCGCCGACCGGAAACGGGAGGAGGAGGCCGGCCGGGGCGGGGCGATCCGCCTGTTCCGGCGGGTGGGGCTCCGGGAACTGGCCCTGATGACTCGGCAGCTCGCCACCCTGATCGGGGCGGGGCTTCCGCTGGTCCCCTCGCTCGCAGCGCTCGTCGCCCAGATTCGGCATCCCGTGCTCAGGACCACGCTCGCCCAGATCAAGGACGAGGTCAACGAGGGGATGAGCCTGACCCAGAGCATGTCCCATTTTCCCGAGGTATTTCCCCCCTTCTACATCAACATGGTCCGGGCCGGGGAGGCGTCGGGGACGATCAACCTCGTCCTGGACCGTCTGGCCGATTTCAACGAGACCCAGCAGGCCCTGCGGACCAAGATCCGTTCGGCCTTGGCCTATCCGCTGTTCATGTTCTTCATCGGCAGCGGCGTGCTGTTCTTCCTGGTCACCTTCGTCGTGCCGAACATCACGAAGATCTTCCGGGAGATGCACCAGACGCTGCCGGCGATCACGGTGTTTCTGCTCGTGGTGAGCGGTTTTCTCAGGGACTTCTGGTGGGTGATCGCGATTGCACTGGTCGCGGCCGTGGTCGGGGTGCGCTCCGCGGTCCGGAAGACGGAACAGGGCAGATACCTATGGGACCGCCTGAAGATCACGGCGCCGCTGATCGGCCCCCTGAACCGGAAGATCGCCGTGGCGCGCTTCAGCCGGACCCTGGGCACCCTTCTGCAGAGCGGCGTCCCGCTCCTGACCGCGCTGGAAATCGCGAAGAATGTGGTGAACAACCTCGTCGTCGCCGAGCAACTCCGCGCGGCGGCCAAGGACGTGGAGGAGGGGCAGAGCCTCTCCGCCCCCCTCTCCCGGAACGATTTCTTCCCCCCGATCGCCGTGGAGATGATCGCCGTGGGGGAACAGAGCGGCAACATGGAGGCGATGCTGTTCCGGATCGCCGATTCCTACGAGAAGGAGGTGGAGGCGAACGTCCTGATGGTGACGTCGCTTCTGGAGCCGGCCATGATCCTGGTGATGGGGGCCGTGGTCGGGTTCATCGTCGTGTCGGTGCTCTTGCCCATCTTCGAGATGAACCAACTGGTGAGATGATACCGGAGCCCCCCCCCGGAGAATGCGGGGGCAGAATGAGGGAGAAGCATATGCAGAGAAGAAACAGCGAGCGTGGGTTCACGCTGATCGAGCTGATGGTGGTCATCGTCATCCTGGGAATCCTCGCCGGGCTGATCGTTCCGCGGATCATGGGACGGCCGGACGAGGCGCGGCGGGCGAAGGCGCGGATACAGATGGAGAGCATCGAAACGGCCCTGAAACTGTACAAACTGGACAACGGAAACTACCCGACCACGGAGCAGGGGCTTCAGGCCCTGGTGGAAGCCCCCGCGGCGGGAAACCTGGCAAAGAACTGGCGCCAGGGCGGCTACCTCGAAAAGGGGAAGGTGCCCAAGGACCCCTGGGACAACGATTTCGTCTACATCTCTCCCGGCGCGCACGGCGATTATGACCTGATCTCCCGCGGCGCCGACGGCGAACCCGATGGCGAGGGAAAGAACAAGGATATCAACAGCTGGGATAGTGAATAACCGGGGTTACACGCTGATCGAACTGTCCGTGGTGGTCCTGCTGATCGGGCTGATGCTCCTGATCGCCGTGCCGCGTGTGCGGGATACCCTGTTCGACGACGACCTCAAGGCCTCCGCACGCCGTTTCATCAGCTCCGCCCGGGAACTGCGCAACGAATCGGTCCGGGAGCAGACCGACTACATCCTCCACGTCGACCTTGCCAATCCCGCCTTCTGGGTCTACCCGGCGGACACGACGGCCGAGAAGCGGTCGGAACTCCGGAAGGCTGCGTTCCGCTTTCCCGGGGGGGTCCGGATCGCCGGCATACGGCAGGCGGACGGGGAGCGCAGGACCGAGGGCGAGGCGCTCATCCATTTCTTCCGGCGGGGGTACGTCGAGCCCACCGTCGTCCATCTTGCCGCGGGCGAGCGGGTGTTCACCCTGGTCCTCAACCCCTTTCTGCCGGCGATGACCGTGTACGAGAACTATGTGGATTTTACCTTTACCCGGGAGGGGCATGCCGCCGGTCTCTGAGCCCAGATATGGCGTACGGCCGCGCTGCCGCCTCCACCGCCGGACCCTTCGCGGCCGCTGCGGGTTCACCCTCCTCGAGGTGATGATCGCGATGGCGATTCTCGCCATCACGCTGGTGACCGTCTACCAGTCCCAATCCCAGAGCATCTCGATGGCGGCAAATTCCCGGTTTCTGACCACGGCCTCGCTTTTGGCCCAGGCCCGGCTGGCCCAGATCGATGCGGCGGACCCCCGGAGCGTGGCTTCCGGAAACGGCGATTTCGGCGAGGACTTCCCCGGCTACACCTGGCGGGTGGAGGTAGGCGCCGTGGAGGAGCTCCCCCTCCTGAAGCGGATTACCCTCACGGTGACCCAGGGGCGGCTGGCGACGCGCAACACCTACCGGCTGATCCTGTACAAGGCGGTCGCCTCATGAGAGATGCTGATAAAGGGTTCACCCTGGTCGAGATCCTGATCGCCGTCTTCATCCTCGGGATCGTCCTTTCCACCATCTACGCCTCGTACACCGGGACGTTCCGGATCATCCGGGAGACCCAGGACGATGCCGAGGGCTACGGCATGGCCCGCAGCGCCCTCGACCGGATGACCCGCGACCTGCAGTCGATGGCCCCCTGGCGGGGTGCCTTCACGTTCCTGACGAAGGCCGACACCCTGGGCGGCAGCGAGTTTCAGCGTCTTACCTTCCGCGCCGCGGCCCACGTCGCCTTCAACGAGCGGGAGGTCCCGGGGGGGATCGCCGTCATCGAGTACCGCCTGGAGGAGGGGAGCGAGAACGCCGGGCTTGTCCTCATCAGGAGCGACAGCCTCACCCGTGATCCGGGAAAGGAAGACCCCCTTGCCGGCGGGTACGCGTTGGCCGACCGGGTGGCGGGGGTGACGTACCGGTTCACCGACGAAGCGGGAAAAGAGTACGAAACCTGGGATTCCGGCGGCCAGGTCGAGGCACAGCGCAACCGGGCGCCGGCCGGCATCCTGATCCGCCTGAGCCTGGTCAACCCCGCCGACAAGGAGAGGCCCTACCGGTTCATGACCATGGTCCGCATCCCCTTCAACCGCCCGGAGGCGCCATGAAACAGGCGGGAGCCGACAGCCGGGGCGTGGCCCTGATCGTCGTTCTGCTGATGGTCAGCATCATCAGCGCCTTGACGATCCAGTTCAGCAGGGACACCCGCTCCGATATCACCGCGGCGGCGAACCTGAGCGACGGGATCCGGCTGCGCACCATCGCCACCTCGGGGTTTGCCGTGGGCGAGGCGCTGCTCTTAGCCGACAAGACAAACTTCGACGCCTTGACGGAGCTGTGGGCGAACACCGAAATGATCTCGCTCCGGTCGGAGGCGTACTTCGACAACGGCTCCTTCAAGCTTGCGATCCAGGACGAGGAGGGAAAGATCGCCGTCAACCGTCTCGTAAACGGCAGCGCCTACAACGCCGCGGTTCGCGATTTCCTCCTCCGGCTGCTGACCGGGCCCTCCTTCCGCCTCGAACAGCGCAGGGCCGAGGAGATCGTCGACGCGATCAAGGACTGGATCGATCCCGACGACGAGGTGACCGGCGCCGGCGCGGAGGGGGCATACTACGCGGGACTGCCGCGGCCCTACGCAGCCAAGAACGCACCTATCGATTGCATTGAGGAATTATTGATGATAAAAGGCGTTTCTCGTGAACTTTTTTACGGAACAGGCGAATCTCCGGGGCTGGTGCAGTGCCTGAGCGTCTACGGCGACGCCAGGATCAACATCAACACGGCGCCGAAGCCGGTGCTCAGGGCGCTGACCGCGGAGATCACGGACGATGACGTGGCGCTGCTCGAAAAGTACCGCCGGGAGGTGCAGAACAACCTGGCCGACCCCGCCTGGTATCAAAAGATCCCCCGCGCCACCCCGCTGGCGGTCCCCGCGGGGCTGATCAAGATCAAGAGCGAGACCTTCCGGATTACGGCGGTCGGCCTCCAAGAGCGGATGTTCGAGCGGGTCACGGGTGTGGTGAAACGGGGTACGGGCCAAGGGAAGGCGAGACTGTTGTCCTGGAAGGTGGAATGATGCCCGAACGAATTCTGGGCCTCGATATCGGCGCGAGTTCCGTCAAAGCGGTGCTCCTCTCCCGGGGGCTGCGGGGCGGATACCGCCTCCTCGCCTTTCGCCTGGTCGATCTCGCCGCGGCCGGCGGCCTGCCGGAGGCCCTGGAGCAGCTGTTTGCCGATCAGACCTTCCGCGGCTCCGTCTGCGTGACGACGCTCCCCTCGGGCGCCCTTTCATTCCGGAACGTCAAGCTCCCCTTCCGGGACAGCCGGAAGATCCGGCAGACCCTCCCCTTCGCCGTCGAGCCGCTGATCCCGGCGCCCCTCGACGATGTGTTCATCGATTACACGCTGGTCGGCCGGGCGGAACAGCCGGAGATCTTCGCGGCGGTCGCCCCCCGCTCGCTCGTCGGCGAGCGCACGGCGCTCCTGGCCCCCTATGTCCGGGAAACGGCGGTGATCGATATCGACGCCGTTCCCCTTGCCGTTCGCCTGATCGAAAAACCGGGCTTTCCGGAGGCCGCGCTGATTCTCGCCGTGGGCAGCGGGGAGACGACCGCGGTGTTCACCGCCGGCGGCCGGATCGTGCATGTCCGCAGTTACCCCTTCGGCGGAGAGACGGTGAAGGAACCCGGTGCGATCGCCCCGGAGGTTGCGGAGCCCCGCGGAGAGCCCTGCGATCGTTTTCTGACCGAACTCAGGAACACCCAGGAATCCCTGCTCTGGCAGGGGGGCCTCGCCCAGCCGCCCGGCCGAATCATCCTGACCGGCGGCGGTTCGCGGGCGCCCGGCCTTGCGGAGGGGCTGGCGGCGCTGTTCTCCGTTCCCATCGAACCGACGAACCTTGCCGAGCGGGAGGGGATCGAGATCGACGCGGCGCTCGGGCAGTCCTGGGATCCCGCGGTGATGGACCAGGCGCTCGCCATGGCGGCGAGACCCATGGCCAAACGGGAAGGGTTCAATTTCCGGCAGCGGGCGTCCGAGGCCCGTGCAGGCTATGGGGAACTCCGGGATCGCCTGAAGAAGGCCGCCGTGGCGGCACTGGTCGTTCTGGCGCTGGCGGGGATCGAGATCGGCCTCGGCGATTATACCGACCGTCTCCGGCTGGCGGCGCTGAAGCGGGACATCGCGGCGGAATTCAAGAAGAGCTATCCCGAGGCGACACGGATCGTCGATCCGCTCACGCAGCTCCGGGGGAAGATCGCCGAGGCCCGGAAGCTCTCCGCCGGCACGGGCGACGCCGCCTCGTCGCCGACGGTGCTGGATCTGCTGAAGGAACTCGCGGGACTCGCCCCCCCGGGTCTGCTGCTCACTTCGCTGAACCTCGACGGGGACGTGATCGCGATCAAGGGGGAGGTGCGTGATTTCGACGCGGTGGACACGATCAAGAAGGAACTTGCGAATTCGAACCGTTTCAAGGCGGTGACCGTCGGGTCGACCGCCATGACCAAGCAGGGCGGCGCGGTGGAGTTCGACTTGAAGATAACGGTGAAGAAATGACGGCCGCCGGAGTGGTGCGGCGATGGTGATTGTGGGCACATGAGACAATTCTGGGATCAGCTGACGAACAATCAGAAATTGACGGTGACCGCCGGTCTTGTCTTCGTCGGGGCGGCGCTGTTCGTCCAGTTTGCCGTCGTTCCGTACCTCGACGCCCGGCAGAACGTCCGCCGGGCCATCATCGCGAGCGAAAAGGTGCTGCGCGACCTGGCGGTCCTGGGGGCGGAGTACGGGGTGCTGCGCCAGCGCTCGGAAGAGATCCGGCAGTTAATCGAACGGCGGCCGCCGGGGTTCGCCCTGCTTTCGTACCTGGAGAAACGGGCCTCCGACGCCGGCGTGAAGGGGAGCATCCGCTCGATGAACCTTCTGCCGACGGTTTCGTCCGGGGCCTACGAGGAGACCACCGTGGAGATGAAACTGGACAAGCTGACGATGAAACAGCTGACCGACTTTCTCTACCAAGTGGAGTTGCCCGAGGAGATGATCCGGGTCCGGAGGATCTCCGTCGTCAAGATGAAGGAGAGCCCGGAATATCTGAGCGCCTCGGTCCAGGTGTTCACCTATCAGGCGCTCTCTCCGAGGAGCCGTTGAGATGAGGTTCAAGATAAATCGGGCCATCGTGGGGTATCCCCTTGCCGGCATCGCGATGCTGCTGGCCTTTCTGTATCTCCGGTTTCCCGGGGAGGCGGTGACGGAGTACCTCAAGGCGGCCGTCGCCGCGCGGTATACCGGGGCCGTGCTCTCCATCGACACGCTCCGCCCTTCCTTTCCGCCGGGGGTCGCGCTTGCGGACATCACCGTCGGCATGCGGGACCGCACCGATGCGCTCCTCCGGCTGGACAGCCTGACCGTCCGGCCCGGGGGGCTGGCTTTGCTCCGGGGGCGGTTGGCGATCCACGCGGCAGCGGCGGGCTACGGGGGCGAGGTGCGGGGGAAGGTGGAGTTCGCGCGCCTCCTCTCCCTCGGGGGGCCGCTCACCGCGGCGGTTGAGGTCCGGAATGTGCGCGTCGACCGCTGGGCCTGGCTCCGGGAACTGTTCGTCCGCCAGGTCACGGGAACGTTGAAGGGGGCCATCGAGTTCAGCGGGACGGCGGAAGCGCTGAAAAACGGGACGGGGACCGTCGACTTCACGCTGACGAACGGAATCTATCCGCTCCAGGAGCCGTTTTTGGGAATGGATAAGATCGAGTACAGCCGTGTGGAGGGGAAGGCCAGTTTCCGGAACGGGGCGCTGAAGGTGACCCAGTTGACGCTCACGGGGGAGAAGATCCGTTGCTCCCTGAAGGGGAATATCCTGATTGCCGATGATTTTTCCGCCAGTAAGCTCGACCTGAACGGAACGATCGAGCTTCCGCTGCTGGGCAACAAACGGGTCACGCTGACGATCGACGGGACCGTCGGCAACCCGCGCTCGCGGGTGATGTGAGGAGGGGGAGAAGCCCTACCAGGGGATTTCATCGGGCTCAGGATCGTTTTCCCGGCGGGCGCTCCGCTGCGGTGGCATGGTGCCCGGAAAAATCTCCCCATCGCCCCTCACGAAATCCCACGGTACGGTGGCGGAGTAAGGAGTTTCTTCGAGGATGAGTAATTGATGGACTGGTCGCGCTTTACCCATCTGTCGTTTTCCGATTTGTCGGGTCTCCTCTCCCGGCGGACGATGATCCTCGTCCTGATGGCTGTCTTCCTCTACCAGGCAACGGGGATCGGCTACAAGGTGCTGGCGCTCCAACTCGCCCGGATGCGGCCCGAACCGGCGGCGGCGGGCAAGGCGCAGACGGCGGCCATTGCCGCCCGCGAACCCGCGGACTCCTACCGGATCGTCACCGAGAGGAACCTCTTCGGGACGACGACCAAAGCGGTCACGGATAAGCAGGTGGCGACGGTCCCGGCGGCGCAGGACGCGGCGCTGCTGGTCGAACTCAAGGGAACCGTGGCGGGCGGGGCGAAGTTCGGGTTTGCGGTCGTCGAGGAGAAGGCGACGCGGAAACAGCGCCTCGTGAAGGTTGGGGACCTGATCGGCGGGGCAAAGGTGGCCCGGATCGAACGCAACGCCATCGCCGTGCTCTTCAACGACCAGGAGCGGATCCTGAAGATCGTGGAGACGCACGAGGGCCCGATAGTCCCGCGGCCGCCCGCAGCCCCGGCCCCGGCAGCACCGGCGCCGCCGCCAGGGGCGACCGTCCTCAGCCGGGCCGAGATCGATGCGGGGCTCCAGGATATGGGGAGCCTGCTTAGGCAGGCGCAGATCCGGCCCTATTTCGAGGGAGGGGTTCCCGACGGCTTCCTGATCAGCAACATCAGGCTGGGGAGCATCTACCAGAAGATGGGGGCCCAGGAGGGCGACATCATCCAGGAGGTGAACGGCCAGAAGATCCGGACGGCGGACGATGTGATGGGCCTGCTGAATACCATCAAGGGGGGTACGAGCATGTCGCTGACCATCAAGCGCCGGGGAAAACAGGAGACGCTGAATTACACGATTCAGTAGCGGTGGGTTGACGGCATGTATGAGGCGTACTTCGGGCTGAAGGAAAATCCGTTCTCGCTTTCCCCGGACCCGGAGTATCTCTACCTGAGCCCGCAGCACCGGGAGGCGCTCAACTGCCTGATTTACGGGATCGGCGAGCGGAAGGGGTTCATGGTGGTCACCGGCGGGATCGGCACCGGCAAGACGACCCTCTGCCGCGCCCTCCTCGCCGGCCTCGACGAAACCACGGCCAGTGCACTGATATTCAATCCCGCACTCTCCGAGATCGAACTGCTCAAGACGATCAACGAGGAATTCGGGATCAAACTGGTGGGCCGCGGGACGAAGAAGCGGTATCTCGACGGTCTCAACGCCTTCCTGATGAAGAACTTCGCCGCCGGGAGGAACGCCGTCCTGCTGATCGACGAGGCGCAGAACCTCTCGCACGGCGTGCTGGAACAGATCCGGATGCTTTCGAACCTCGAGACGGTCCGGGAAAAACTGATCCAGATTATCCTCCTGGGCCAGCCTGAGTTCCGAAGCATGCTGGCGCTGCCGTCGCTTCGTCAGCTGAACGAGCGGATTACGGTCCGGTATGAGTTGAGGCCCCTTGCCCGTGAGGATGTCCGACGGTACATCGAACACCGCCTGGTCACGGCGGGCGGAGACCGGCTCGGTGATTCCTTCACCGCGGGGGGGTGCGAGCTGATCTACCGCATGTCGCGGGGCGTCCCGCGGAGGATCAACGCGATCTGCGACCGGGCACTGCTGGTCGCTTACGGCAAGGACACCCGGATGATCGACCGCCGTCTGATCCGGACTGCCATCCGGGACATCGGGGCGGGATATCTTGCGGAGACCGGCCCCCAGCGGCCCGCTGTCCGCTTTGCCCTGGCAGCGCTCCTTGCAGCCGCGCTTGCGGCCGCGGGGTATGCGCTCGTCAGGGTGCTTCACTGAGCGAGAATGAGTTATATCGACGATGCATTGAGAAAGGCCCAGCGGGAGCGGGACGGCCGCTATGAGCGGTTCGGCGGAATCATCGCCTCCGGACCGGCAACCCCGCGGAGGCCTCGGAAACGGCTGGCCGCGGGCGCGGTCCTCGTGGCCCTGGGTCTTGGGGGGGCGCTCCTTGCCGTCTCGCTCCAGCGGCCCTCCCCGGCCACGAGCGATTTCCCCCGGCCGGTCGCGGCGAGCGACCCCGCAGCGGCGGTTCCGGCTCCGCCCCCGCCCGCGGCGGGGAGTGCTGCCCCGGATCCTGGTACGGCGGGGACGACGCCCGCGGGGGGGGGGCGTGAGCATGCGGCAGTCCAGGGGAAAGGGTCCCCGGCGGCGGGGCGGCCGGGCGATAAGACTGCCGCAATCGCCGCCCCGGTCGGCGCGTCTGCGGCAGAGGTCGGCGAATGGTTTCGGGATGCCCTGGCCGCCCAGCGGCGGGGGGAACTCCGGAGGGCGGAGGACCTCTACCAGAGGGTCCTGGCGCGAGACCCCGGGAACGTCGAGTCCTTGAACAACGTCGGCGTTATTTACCTGGGGCAGAAGAAGCGCGATAAGGCGATCGCGGTATTCGGCCGGGCTATCATCCTGAAGAAGGACTATGTGGACCCCTATTACAACCTGGCATGCCTCTACGCCCAGACGAACGAGGTCGAGGAGAGTCTCTGGTATCTGAAGGTTGCCATGGCCATCAACCGCGACGTCAAGGGGTGGGCGGAACAGGATGCCGATTTGAGGAATGTCGTCGCATCCCGCGCCTTCAAGAAGATCACGGAGGGACAGCAAAACTGATGCCGTTTGGACGAACAACAACCAAGGTCGGACAGTGCACCGCCGCGATGCTCGCCGGCTGCGCGCTGATCCTGTTTCTGCTGCCGGCGACGGGATGGACTGCGCGGCTCGCGGGGGAGGGACAGCCGGTAACGGCCGCGCCTCCGCAGAGCGCCGAGCGGAAAGAGGCTCCGGGAAAGACCGTTTCGGTGCAACCCGCCGCAGGCCAGGCCCCTGCGGCCCGACCCGCCGGTGCGGTGAACGCCCCCCCGCCCTCGCCGCCGCTCCGCGCGGAAGTACTCCCCCCCTCCCCGGCCCCGGCCGCCGCCGGGACGGCCGCGGCGCAAACTGCGACCGCGACCCTGCCGTCCGGGCTGCAGCAGCAGCAATCCCAACCGGCGCTGCCTCCCCAGCCCCCGCAGCCGCGGCAGTCCGCGTCGCAGGCGGGTCGGTTCGTGACGATCGATTTCGACAACGTCGACGTCCGGACCTTCATCAAGTTCGTGAGCGAGCTGACGGGGCGCAACTTTTTGATCGATGAGAAGGTGCGCGGGAAGGTGACGGTTGTTTCGCCGAAGCGGATCGCGGTGGAGGAGGTGTACCGGGTATTCGAGTCGGTGCTGGAGATCTACGGGTTCGCGACGGTGACGGCCGGCGAGGTGACGAAGGTGGTCCCGGCGGTTGACGCGCGGGGGAAGAGCCTGGAGGTGCGTCTGCCGCGGGACGCGGCTCTGCCGGACGACCGGGTGGTGACTCAGATCCTGTCGTTGCAGCACGCAAGCCCCGACGAGATGAAGAAGATCCTGGACCCGTTGATTTCTAAGACGAGCATCGTTCTGTCGTACGCGCCGACGGGGATGCTGATCATCACGGACGTTCAGTCGAACATCAAGCGGCTGCAGGAGATCGTGACGGCTCTGGACGTGGAGGGGACGGGCGACGAGGTGTCGTACATTCCGATTCACGCGGCGTCTGCGGGGGATATCGTGAAGGCGCTGACGGCGGTGTTTGCGCCGCTGCGTCCGGGGGCCGGGGCGCAGCTGCGGGTGGTGGCGGACGAGCGGACGAACTCGGTGATCGTGCTGTCGCGGCAGCAGATGACGGGTCACGTGAAGAAGCTGATCGCGTTGATGGACAAGGACATTCCGCGGGTGGGGAACCTGCTGCACGTGTACCGGCTGCAGAACGGGAACGCCGAGGAGATGGTGAAGGTTCTGATGAACCTGCCGAAGGAGACGACGGCGGCGCGTCCGGCGCAGGCGGGTCAGCCGGCAGCGGCGGCGAAGACGCCTGTGCTGTCGAAGGACATGAACGTGGTGGCGGACAAGGCGACGAACACGCTGATCATCACGGCGGACCGGAACGACTACCGGATCCTGGAGTCGGTGATCCAGAAGCTGGACGTACCGCGTCCGATGGTGTACATTGAGGCGCTGATCATGGAGGTGTCGGTCACCAAGAACTTCAACATCGGGGTTGAGTGGCGCGGTCTGCGGGACATCGGCAACGCGGAGCTGAAGGGATTGGGTTCGAACGCGACGGCGCTGGGGATGGCGGGTTTCACGGGTCAGTCGCTGATTCCGCAGGTCAACGCGAGCACGGGCGCGGTGTCGATGCCGGCGGGGTTCTCGATGGGGGTTATCGGTGCGGGGATCCAGATCGGGAATGTGGTATTTCCGAACATCGGTGCGGTATTGCAAGCGTACCGGAAGGATTCGGACGTTTCGATATTGTCGACGCCGCAGCTGCTGACGCTGAACAACGAGGATGCGGAGATCAACGTGGGGAAGAACGTTCCGTACATTACGCGCACGGACACGTCGGCGGTGATACCGGGTCAGACCTTCGGCAGCAGCTACGAATACAAGGACGTGGGGGTGATCCTGAAGATCACGCCGAACATCAACGAGGAGCAGTTCGTGCGTCTGAAGATCGACCAGCAGGTGACGGCGATTTCTGGTGAGCAGACGCAGACGCCGACGACGTTCAAGCGGACGGCGAAGACGACGGTGGTGGTGAAGGACAATGAGACGGTGGTGATCGGGGGGATGATCGACGATTCGACGAACGTCGAGACGGCGCAGGTCCCCTGCCTGGGGGAGATTCCGCTGGTAGGCTGGCTGTTCAAGACGATGGCCCGGGGGCGGTCGAAGACGAACTTGTTCGTGTTCATCACCCCGCACATCATCCGGAACCAGAATGAGGCCGCGGCGATCTACCAGAAGAAGCTCGACGATGTGGGCAACGTCGAGGAGGGGATCATCAAGATGAACGAGGCGCGGACCTTTCA
>CAIYSL010000029.1 GCA_903928915.1 uncultured Syntrophobacterales bacterium
CCATCAGCCCTGCGACTTGATGAGCATCGAGGTGAACATGAACAAGTGGAAGGCGCTGCCCAAGCACCTCCAGGTGCTGCTCGAGGCGGCGGTCGCCTGGCACTCCATCGACCACTACACGGCCATCCAGAAGGCCGACCTCGAGGCGATTCCCAAGTACCTGGCCAAGGGGGTCGAGATCATCCGCCTGAAGGAATCGGATATCGCCAAGTTCCAGAAGTTCGCCCCCGAGCTCTGGGTGCAGTGGGCCAAGAAAGACCCGCTGGCGATGAAGGCCTTCAAGTCCCAGTGGGAGTACATGAAGTCGATCAAGATCGGCTACTACACCGACAAGGACATGGTGGACCGCAACGGCAAGAAGATCGCCATCTGATCGAAACCGGCGGGGGGAGGGGCTCCTTCCCCCCGTTTTTTTATGTCCAGCCTCACGGGGTGAAAAAGTAAAAAATCGCGGAAAGGCTCGTTCTATGGAGAAAACTGATAAGTTACGGACCTTCATGATGGCCGTCGAAAAGACGAACCTCTTCGTCGGCAAGCTGATGGCCTACGTCTCGATCGTCTGCGTGGTGGTCATCTCCCTCGAGGTGATCATGCGCTACGTCTTCGGCATGCCGACGAACTGGGGCCACGAACTGATGTACTCCCTGTTCGCCATGTACTACGTCATGGTGGTGGGGGTCGTCCACTACTGGCGGGCCCACGTGCGGGTCGACGTGTTCTACGCAAGCCGGTCCCGCCGCACCCAGGCGATCATGGACCTGGTAAACGGCGTGTTCTTCTACCTGTTCGTCCTGGTGTACATCTACACCTCCTGGGACTTCTACTGGAGCTCCCAGACGATGAACGCGGGCAACTCCTTCCTGGGGATCGAGATTCCCGGCGAGGCCTCCTTCACCGACTGGGCCCCGCCCTTGTACCCGATCAAGTTCCTGATGCCCTTCGGCGGGGTGCTGCTCCTCCTGCAGGGGATCGTCTGGACCATCCGTGACATCCACACGGCCCGGACGGGGAGGGAATTCAAATGAGCATCGAATGGATAACACTACTCATCTTCGGCAGTATGGTGTTCGTTATGTTCATGGGGCTGCCGGTGGCCTTCGCCACCGGGGTCGTGGGGATCATCTTCACGGCGATTTTCCAGGGTCCCGAGGCGGTGGCCATCGTCCCGACCCGGATCTTCGGCCTGATGACGAACTACCTCCTGGACGCCATCCCGCTGTTCATCCTGATGGCGAACATCCTCGAACGGAGCGGGATCATCGAGGACATCTACATGATGGTCTACCACTGGCTCGGCTGGCTGAAAGGCGGCGTCGCCACGGCGACGATCGCCGCCTGCACGATGATGGCGGCCATGGCCGGCGTCGTCGGCGCCACCGAGGTGACCATGGGCCTCATCGCGCTCCCCCAGATGCTTAACCGCAAGTACGACAAGCTGATGGCCCTTGGGGTCATCCTGGCCGGCGGCACCCTGGGGATCCTGATCCCCCCGAGCGTCATGCTGATCGTCTACGGGATGGTGGACAACACCTCGATCGGCCAGCTGTACGCCGGGGCCTTCCTGCCCGGGTTCCTGCTGTCGGGGTTGTACATCATCTACGTAACGATCCGCTGCTACATCAATCCGCAGATGGGTCCCCCGGTTCCCAAGGAGGAGCGTCTGGACTGGAAAGGGCTGTTCAAGGTGGCCTTGCCGATCATCCCGGGGAGCATCCTGATCTTCCTTGTCCTGGGGACGATCGTCATCGGTATCGCCGCCCCGACCGAGGCGGCCGGCGTGGGGTGCCTCGGCGCCTGGATCATCGGCGTGCTCAAGGGTAAGATGGCCTGGAAGGACCTCGTCCAGGCGGCGGTCAACACCATCAAGGCCACGGGCATGGTGATGTGGACCATGTTCGGGGCGAACGTCTTCATCGCCCTGTACATCATGGTGGGCGGCGGGGACTTCGTCAACACCATGCTCGTGGGCACCGGCTTGAACAAGTGGGTGGTCATGTGGATCATGATGGGCATCCTGATCTTCCTGGGCTGCTTCGTCGATTGGGTCGGGATCATCATGCTCTCGGTCCCGCTGTTCGGGCCGATCATCCGGCAGCTCGGGTTCGACCCGATCTGGTTCGGCGTCCTGGTCGCCGTGAACCTGCAGATGTCCTTCCTGACGCCGCCCTTCGGGATGTCGCTGTTCTACCTGAAGAGCGTGGCGCCGCCGGAGGTCTCCACCGTGGACGTCTGGAAGTCGGCCGCCCCGTTTCTGGGGCTGCAGTTCATCGGCCTGGTGATGTGCATGTACATCCCGGACATCATTCTCTGGGCGCCGACCTATTTCTTCCGGAGTTGATGCCGGTATGGCTCGGTGAAGGTGGTTGTGCAGTGATCGGGTGACGCGGTCGGCGGGTTTCGGGCCCGCCGACCGCGCACCCTTCCGGAGGGTGGATATTCTGGCGGAGCAGCAGAAAGGAACGATCAGGGTCTATCAGGCCCCGGCGCTGTACGTGGCGGCGTTCTACGGACTCCTGGTACTCTGGACCGCCGCGACCGCGCCCTTTATCTGGCAGCGGTTCGAGCAGGGGGTTTTCCGCGGGGACTGGCTGTACGGGGTGATGATCGCGTTCTTCTACCTGTACACCTGGTACTGGTCGCTGGGGCTCGTCTCCCGGATCAGCCTCGCCGCGGACGGCAGCATCGCGCTGAAAAGCCTCCGGGGCGCGCTGACCGTGACGGCCAGGGAGGTCCGCTCGATCGAAGGTTCGCGGTTCTCCGGCGGGTTCGGGTTTGTCCGGATAAAACTCGCCAAGGAGAGCCGATACCTCTTCTGCCACCGCCGGAATGCCGAACTGGAGGAGATCCTCCGGGAGATCGGCCGGAGCAATCCCTTGATCAAGGCCGCCCGGGTATAGAAACAGGGGGAAGGAAATTCCGCCCCGAGATTGGACAAGAAGGAGAGTCAACTATGGATATGATGTTTACCATTCCGGGAAACACCCTGCTGGTCACCGGCGTTGCGATCGTCCTGGCGATCATCGGGTTTGTGGTCACCGGGTTCGTCAAGGGCTGGAAGAACGTAATGCCCGACTACGACAAGATGAAAGATGAATTGACGATCGACGGCTAGGCCTGCCGCCGGGCCGCACAAACCACCCCCCGTTGCGGAATCGCCACCGCGGCGGGGGGGAACCGTCGCTCTTTCCTCTCCTGCTGCCCCTCGGATTCGCCGCGGCCCTGCCGGCCGGCGGGCGCATGCCCCGTCAAGATCCGGTGCCCTGACGGAGAACACCCCCCCCGGTTCGCTCGGGATTCCCCCGGGGCGAAGAACACCAGCCTGCCCCGTTTCTCCGGTCCACGCTGCCCCGCCTCCCCTTGTCCGGGCGAGGCATTTTTTGCCTCCCCCCTGTACGCTGGGGATGGGCCCGCAGGCGCCGCCGGTGTCTTGCCCGTTGGAGCCTCTCTCCCCATCCTGCGACATAGGGACCTCCCTGCGCCGATTCTGTAACATCCGGACCTGATGGGAAAATCTGGGCTGCGAGGGGGGGCCGAGGGGGCGGGGGCAGGGGGGGGCGGGAGGGGAGGGGGGCGGCGGACCGATTTTGACTTGACAACCCCCCGACGATTGGTGTAGTTGAAAACACGCGGAGGAATATCCTGATCTTAGCCGCCCCTTTCCTTTCATGCTCCCGGTGGCATATCACTGTCCAAATATGATCGCTTCAAGCAATCGCTGCGTGGCGCTTGATGCAGACCCCTACGAGGTGCGATATGGGTACGAGCGAGTCAGCAGAACATCCGAACAGCGAATTTATCCGGGAGGTCGCCGCGGTAAGCGGCGTGGACATCCGGCCCTGCTACCAGTGCCAAAAATGTTCGGCAGGGTGCCCCGTCTCCGGGGCGATGGACCTCCTGCCCAACCAGGTGATTCGGCAGATCCAGTACGGCAGAAGGGAAAAGGTGCTCGCCTCCCGGAGCATCTGGGTCTGCGCCTCCTGCCAGACCTGCAGCGTCCGGTGCCCCAACGCGATCGATTTCGCCCGGGTGATGGACGGCCTGAGGCATCTGGCGATGCACTCGGAGGTCAGCCCGGCGGAGAAGGAGATCCCCCTGTTCCACCGGGCCTTTCTCGACTCCATCCGGAGCACGGGGAGGGTGCACGAGCTTTCGCTCATCATGCGGTTCAAGCTGAAGACGCGGGGGTTCCTCAAGGACGCGTCTCTGGGATGGGAGATGTTCCGTCGCGGCAAGATCAAGGTGCTGCCGCCCGGCACGACAGGCGGGAACGAGGTTAAGGCAATATTCGACGCATGCGAGAAAGGGGCTGGACAATGAACGACGTTACGTATTTCCCCGGGTGCTCCCTCCACGGGACGGCCCGCGAGTACGACGAATCGTTCCGGGGGGTGGCGAAGCTGCTGGACATCGCGCTGCACGAACTGGAAGACTGGACCTGCTGCGGCTCCACGTCGGCGCACTCCACCGACGAGGCGCTGGCCGTGGCGCTTCCGGTGCGGAACCTCCGGATCGCCGGGCGCCACGACCGCGACATGATCGTGCCCTGCGTGGCCTGCTACAGCCGGTTCAAAGCGGCAGAGGCCGGGGCGAAGGAGCATCCCGAGTATCTGGAGACCCCCTACGAGCCGAAGGTGGCGGTGCGCTATGCCCTCGACTATTTCTGCGAACCCGCCCGGTCGGAGCAGATGCGGGCGAAGGTGGTCAAGCCGCTGGCCGGGCTGAAGGTGGCCTGCTACTACGGCTGTCTCGCCGTTCGCCCGCCCGAGCTGACCGGCGTGGCGCGGTACGAAAACCCGGAGCACATGGATCGCCTGCTGGGGCTGCTGGGGGCCGAGACGGTGGACTGGTCCTACAAGACCGACTGCTGCGGGGCGTCGCTCACGATGACGCGCACCGACATCGTCGTCGAGCTGACCGGCAGGATCGTCGCGATGGCACGGGAGGCAGGGGCCGACTGCATCGTCACCGGCTGCAGCATGTGCCACGCCAACCTCGACACGCGCCAGACGGCCCTTGCGGCCAAGGGGGGAGGAGAGCCGCTGCCTGTGTTCTACTTCACCGAATTGATGGGGCTGGCAATGGGCCACCCGGAGGTGAAGACCTGGATTTCCCGCCACGTGACCGATCCGAAAAGACTGCTGGCGAAAAAGGGGCTGCTCTGAGGGTGCGGGTCGGTTCGGGAGAGGCAGAGGGGAACGGGTATGGATGCTAAGGTAGGGGCTGCGCTGGTCGTCGGAGGGGGGATCGCGGGGATCCAGGCCTCGCTGGACTTGGCGAACGCGGGAATCAAGGTGTACCTCCTGGAGAACTCCGCCGCCATCGGCGGCCGCATGGCCCAGCTCGACAAGACCTTCCCCACGAACGATTGCGCGATGTGCATCGTCTCGCCGAAGCTCGTGGAAACGGGGCGGCATCTGAACATCGACGTCCTCACCGATTCCGAGCTCCTGTCGCTCGAGGGCGTTCCGGGACGGTTCACCGCGCGGGTGCGCCGCCGGCCCCGGTACGTCGACACTGCCAAGTGCACCGGCTGTGCCGACTGTGTGGCGGTCTGCCCGGTCGCGCTGCCGAATGAATTCAACGCCGAGCTGGACGATCGCAAGGCGATCTACCGTCCCTATCCCCAGGCCGTGCCCAATTCCTTCCTCGTGACGAAACGGGGGACCTCGCCGTGCAAGGCCGCCTGCCCGGCCGGCACGAGCGCCCAGGGGTACGTGGCCCTGATCGGCGAAGGGCGGTACGAGGAGGCCCTGGAGGTGGTGCGCGAGCACAACCCCTTCCC
>CAIYSL010000030.1 GCA_903928915.1 uncultured Syntrophobacterales bacterium
AACCCGTGAATCGCTGCTATCCGGGTCAGAACCTGAATAACCCGCTGACCGCCAATCGATGTGTCGGCTTCAATCCAAAAACACTCTTTCGTAAAGGTGTCAATAATCGGGAGGAGCCTGAACCTTCGTCCTGTATACAGAGCATCGTGCAAAAAATCCATCGCCCAGAGTTGACTGGGACGCTCAGCTTTGGGTAGTTCAACGCGGCCTTGTGCGGCACCTTTTCTCCGCCTGCATACTCGGATGGTAAGCTTTTCCTCCCGATAAATCCGCTCCGTCCGTTTCTTGTTAACCACAAGGCCTTCGCGCTTAAGAAGCAAATGAAGTCTTCGACAACCAAACCGCTTTCGCTGCTCGGCAAGCTCCTTCATCCTCTTCCGAAGGGCCTCATCCTGATCAGCCCGAGGTGCATAGCCCAGGGTGTTTCGGCCGAGGCCAACGAGACTACTGGCCCGCCGTTGACTCAGCCCAAAGCCGTTTATGATGTAAACCGCCGCCTCTCTCCGTGCCTTGGGCTTTAGAAGTTTTTTGAAACAACTGCTTTCAGTGCCTGGTTATCGAGGGTAAGATCTGCCACGATCTGTTTTAACCGGCGGTTCTCATCCTCCAGCTGCTTGAGACGCCTGATCTCGCTCACGCCCATGCCACCGTACTTTGCTTTCCAGTTGTAATAGGTGGCTTCACTGAATCCGTATTTGCGGCACAGATCGCCGACCTTCACGCCGGCATCCGCCTCTTTCAAGATCCGGACTACCTGCTCCTCGCTGTACCTGCCCTGCTTCATCTCGTGCCTCCTCCTTGGGTGTTGAAGTATTTCACACTCTAATCGGAAGTGACACTATTTTCGGGGGGCAGGTCCCTTCTTCTTTATCCCACCAGCGGCAGGCTGACCCGGACGAGGTCGTCGGAGACGCGCTGGCGGGTCATGCCCAGCTTCTCGCAGAGGGCGGCCATCTTCGCATTCGTCGGCTCGACGAACCCGTAGAACTCCTTCAGCCCCCGCTCGGAGGCGATCCCCACGAGGACGTCCAGGATCTTGGAGGCCAACCCCCGCCCCCCGAAATTGTCGTGAACGATCACGGCGAATTCTCCCCGCTCGCCGCCGTTGCCGTCGATGGACAGGCTGCCGATGGCGATGAGGCGCTTCTTCTGATCCTGGCGTATCTCGGCCACGATCGCCATATCCCGGTCGTAGTCGATGTGGCAGGAGCGGACGTGCATGGCATGGCTGATGTTCTTGAGGTTCTGGTAGAATCGGGAGCGGATCGTCGCCTCGGACACGGTGGTGAGCATCTCGTGCTCCAGCGGCTCGTCCTCCGGCCGGATCGGTCGCAGGATCACCTCGGTTCCGTCGGCCAGCCGCCAGGGGGTGACGTACCGGGTCGGGTAGGGGGTGATCACCAGGTGCGGGTAGGCGGAGGCCTTGTCGAGGGTGCTCTGCTGGTCGAGGATGATCCGGGCGTCCAGGGCCACGGCCTTGCCCTGGCTGACGGCCAGGGGGTTGATGTCCATCTCCCGGATCTCGGGAAAATCGATGATCATGTTGGACAACCCGACGAGTATCTTCTCCAGCTGGCGAAGGTCGGCGGGAGGTTTCCCCCGGTACCCCTGGAGCATGCGGTAGACGCCCGTCTCCTCCATCAGCTGCCGCGCCAGGGCCTGGTTGAGCGGCGGCAGACCGACGGAAAAGTCCTTGAACAGCTCCACCCCGAGCCCCCCCATGCCGAAGAGGATCGCGGCGCCGAAGTGGCGGTCCCGCTTCACCCCCAGGATCAACTCGTAGTCGATGTGGCCCACCATCTTCTGGACGGTCACGCCGCGGACCTTTGCCTGCGGTGCGAACCGGCGCACCCCGTCGAGAATTCGCTCGTAGGCTGCCTTCAGCGCCTCGTCGGAATCGATCCCGATGATGACGCCCCCCACGTCCTGGCGGAAGATGATGTCCGGCGAGGAGACCTTCAGGACCACGGGGTACCCCGCGCCCGAGGCGTAGGAGAGGGCCTCCTCGAGGGTGAAGGCGGTCCGCGATGGAATGACGGGGATCCCGTAGTTCCGGAGGAACTTCCAGGAGTCCTCCTCGGTGAGGATGAACCGGCCTTCCCGGCAGGAGCGCCGGACCAGGGTCTTGAGGTGGTTCTTCGGCGGCGCCTCGTCCAGGGGCAGCTCCGCCGGCGTCTCGTGGAGGAGCTGGAGGTTCCGTTCGTACTGGGTCATGTAGATGTAGGTGCGGACGGCAGCTTCCGCCGTTTCGTAGGAGGGGATCCCCTGCTGGACCATCAGCTCGCGGCCCTTTTGCACCTCCCGTCCCCCCATCCAGGCCGTCAGCAGCGGTTTGTCCGTCGTCGCCGCCCGGCTGATCAGCGCTGCGGCAAGCTCCCCGGCGTCGGCGAAGTCCTGCGGAGTGTAGATGACCAGGAGCCCGTCCACCCCGGGATCCTGCAGGCAGATCTCCGCGGCTTTGGTGTACCGCTCGGTGTCGGCGTTGCGGAGGAGATGGATAGGATTGGCGTGATTCCAGTGGGGCGGCAGGAGGGCATCCATGGCCCGCAGAGTCTCCGCGGAGAGTTCCGCCAGCGTGCCGCCGCAGCGGAGGAGCTGCTTGGCGGCCATGATCCCTATCCCGCTGGCGTTGGTCATGATGGCCAGCCGGGCGCCCCGCGGCCGGTTGCGGGCGTACAGGGCGCTGGCGGCGTCGAAGAGGTCGTGGGCCTCCCGCACCCGGACCGCGCCCAGCCGGCGAAACACGGCGTCGGAAACCTTGTCGGAACCGGCCATCATCCCCGAGTGGGTGAGGCCGGCGCGGTCGCCGTCTTCCAGTGCCGGGGGCTTGAGGAGGATGACCGGTTTGTTGCGGGCGAACCCGCGGACCGCGCTGACGAAGAGCTTCACGTTGCCGACGACCTCCTCCATGTAGAGGATAATGCTCTTCGTATGGGGGTCCTCGGCGAGGAAATCGACCACGTCCCCGAAGCTGACGTCGATGGCCGAACCCAGCGACACGACGGTGCTGAACCCGATGTGGGCGCTGAACCCCCAGTCGAGGAGGGTCCTGCCGAAGTTCCCCATGTCGGCCACGAAGGCGATGTTTCCCCCCTCCGGGTTCGCATGGAGAAAGCTGGCGTTCAGCCCCACGGTCGGACGCATGATCCCCAGGCAGTTGGGGCCGATGATCCGGATTCCGTAGGCCGCGTTGATCCGGATGATCTCCTCTTCCAGGCGCTTTCCCGCTTCGCCCGTTTCCCGAAAACCCGAAGAGATGATGATCAGCCCTTCGACGCCGGCCTTGCCGCAGGCATCCACGATCCCCGGTACGGTCTCCGCAGGGGTGACGACGATGGCCAGGTCCACCGGCCCGGGCACCGTGCCGATAGCGGGCCAGCAGGGGCGCCCCAGGACCGTTTCCCGGTTCGGGTTTACCGGGTAGACGGTTCTGTTGTTCGAATTCAGCGCGTTTTCCAGGACGGCCCGTCCGAAGGTACCTTCCTTTTCGGTCGCGCCGATGACGGCGATCGTCGCCGGATTGAAGAGCTTCTGCAGATCACCCATGCCGTTGACCTCCTGCGCATCCGCTTGTGAGCGCATCCCCTGCGGCGTGCCGCGGGCTCGGTAGGGGAAAAGGGGAATGGCTCGTTTCGCTTGGGGAGTAAGATTCTCCGCACCGTGCTGCGGAGTGCATTACTCCGTCATCGTACCTGCGAATACGACGAAGGGCGCCGGCAGGTTTCCGGCATGAGCATGAGCACAATGAGCCACTATCCTAACGTCCGGGTGCGGGAAAGGCAACCATTTTTTCGGCTCGGCGAGCTGCGGGCGATCGGATGCGCGGAGCGGGTACGGTTTCACTACGGCATGAAAATCAGCCCGGGGGCGTTTCCTTCCGCATATCTGCCATGACGGACCCCGGGGCAGGGTTGAAAAATGTTGTGGGGGCTGGAAGGAATGGTGTAATGTGAAAGAGAAGCGGAAACCCGGATAGACCGAAATACCACCCAACAGCGGGGACGGGTATGGGCGAGCTTGCGAAAACATCCCTCTACGAGAGACACCTTGCCCTCGGTGCCGCGATGGTCGCGTTCGGCGGCTGGCACATGCCGCTGCAGTACCGGGAGGGGATCGTGGAGGAGCACCTGGCAACGCGCACGGGCGCCGGTCTGTTCGACGTATCCCACATGGGACGGTTCGTCGTCCACGGTGCGGGCGCCCTGCCGTTCCTCCAGCGCGTGCTCTCCAACAACGCCGCCGCCCTCGACCCCGGGTATGCGCAGTACACAATGATCCCCGACGAAGCGGGCAGCGCCCGGGACGACGCCTATCTCTACCGGTTCACCGCCGGCGAGTATCTGCTGGTGGTCAACGCCGCCAACCGGCAGGGCGACCTGCGCTACCTCCGGGAGATGCTCCTCTCCTTTCCCGGCGCCCGGCTGGAAGAGGTCACCGAGACGATGGCGATGCTCTCCCTCCAGGGGCCCACCTCCCGGGCGATTCTCCAGGGGGTGACCGACGGCGGTGCGCTGCCGGAGCCCCTCAAGAACGCCCTCGCCACGGTGTCCATCGCCGGAAGCAGGGTCCTCGCGGCCCGGACCGGATATACCGGGGAGCCGCTCGGGTTCGAGCTTTTTCTCGCCGCCGCCGAAGCCCCCCGGCTCTGGGACCTCCTCCGGGAGAGGGGGGCGACGCCCGTGGGGCTCGGGGCGCGCGATACCCTGCGGCTCGAGGCGGGACTGCCGCTGTTCGGACACGAGCTGGGAAGCGATCCGGCGGGAGCGGCGATCCCCATCTTTGCCTCGCCGCTGGCACGGTTCGCTGTCAGCTTTTCGCCCCTGAAGCGTGACTTCGTCGGGCGGGAGGCGCTGGCTCGGCAGTTCGCCGCTTACCGGAAGATCAGGGAGGAGGACTACAGCCTCCTGTCGGACCTGCCCCGGCTGATCATGCCCCTTGCCCTGCGGGGAAGGGGGATCGCCCGGGCGGGCTGCGCGGTCTTTCGGGACGGGCGTTCGGCCGGTTTCGTGACGAGCGGGACGATGGTTCCCTACCGGAAGACCGAAGGGGCCGGTCTCGCCACCCGCTTCACGGGCGAGCGGGGGATGCGGGCGATCGGACTGATGCTGGCGGACAGCCGGCTGAAGAAGGACGACGAGGTGGACGTGGAGATCCGCGGCACCCGCGTCCCGGCCGTCGTCGTCCCGTTCCACCTGCGCTCCGACGCCCCTCCCCATGCCATGCCGATTCTCGCGCGTCCGATAAAAGAGGTTCCGTTGCCGGAGGCCGGCAACTGGCAGGGCAAGGCCCGCGACCTCCTGGCGAAGGCGCTGGCGAACACCCGCTGGCGGCAGGAGGAGTGCGTCAACCTCATCCCCTCGGAGCAGACCGCATCCCCGCTCGTGCGCCGCCTGTCCGTGCTCGACCCCGCCTTTCGCTACGCCGAGCACCGGTCTCTCCCTTCGTTCTACGATGCGGAAGTGTTCTACTACCAGGGGACGGATTTCATCGCCGGCGTGGAGGAGCTGCTCCGGGGGGAGATGGCCCGGTACCTGGGCTGCCGGGAAGTGGAGCCCCGGGTGATCAGCGGCCAGATGGCCAATGCCGCGGTGTACAGCGCCCTGGTCGACCATCTCAACCGGGAGGACCGCAAAGCCGAACCCCGGCGGATCCGTACGGTACTGAACAACCACATCATCCGGGGAGGCCACCTGAGCGCCCAGCCGATGGGGGCGCTGCGCGATTTCGTCCGCATCGATCCGCGGCACGAACGGCCGGCCGTGGTGAATTTCCCGGTCCTGGCCGGAAACCCCTTCCGGATCGACGTCGAGGCCGCCAAACAGGTGATCGCCGAGGAGCGTCCGGAGCTGATCATCTTCGGCAAGAGCATGGTCCTCCACCGCGAGCCGGTGAAGGAGATCCGCGCGTTTCTCACGGCGCAGGGGATCGAAACCCTGGTCCTGTACGACATGGCCCACGTCCTGGGGCTGGTGGGGCCCCTGTTCCAGGAGCCCTTTGCCGAGGGGGCGGACCTGGTCACCGGGTCCACCCACAAGACCTTCTTCGGGACCCAGCGCGGCATCGTGGCCGCGAACTGGCGGGAGGAGGAGAAGCGGTACACCCTCTGGGAGTCGGTCCGCAGCCGGACCTTCCCGGGGAGCGTGAGCAACCACCACCTGGGCACCCTCCTGGGGCTCTTGATGGCCGTCTACGAGATGAACGCCTTCCGGGACCCCTACCAGCGGGCGGTGCTCGAAAACGCCAAGGCCTTCGCCGGGGCGCTCAGCGATGCGGGCCTGGCCGTGGCCGGGGATCCGGGGATTTCCTTCACCGAGACCCACCAGGTCGTCGTCACGGTGGCCTATGCCAAGGGGGTCGAGACGGCCCGGCGGCTCGAGGCGAACAACATCATCTGCAACTACCAGGCCGCGCCCGACGAGGAGGGATTCACCGCGGCGGGCGCGCTGCGGATGGGCGTGCAGGAGATGACCCGGTTCGGGATGGGGCCGGATGATTTTCGCGAGCTGGCCGGGTATGTGCGCGAGGCAATCACCGGGCGGGCCGTGAAGGAGGAGGTGATCGCCTTCCGCCGGCGGTTCCGGGAGCTGCGGTACTGTTTCGCCGCCGAGGAGTTCGGCGGGCTGATGGAGACGCTGCACCGGATGGCGTAGGGCAGCAAGGAGGAAGGATGAAGAAGGCCGAGGAGATCCAGCTGCCGGATGAACTTCGGTACAGCGTGGATCATGAGTGGGTGCGGATGGAAAGCGGTTCGGCGCGAATCGGAATCACGGACTACGCGCAGGATCAACTGGGGGATGTGGTTTACGTCGAGCTTCCGTCCATTGGCGCGCGTTTCGCCGCAGGGGCGGTGTTCGCCACGGTCGAGTCGGTGAAGTCCGTCTCCGAATGCATCATGCCGCTTGCCGGGGAGGTCATCGGCGTCAATGCGGCCCTGAACGATGATCCGGCGCTCCTGAACACCTCCCCCTACGGCGACGGCTGGATGGTGCTGGTCAAGCCCGATGACCCGTCCGCCGGGGGGGGGCTGTTGACGGCAGGGCGATACCGGGAGCACCTGGGGGGAGCCGCGTAGATGCGCTACCTGCCCCACACCGACGGGGACGTCGCTGCGATGCTCCAGGCCGTCGGCCTCAGGGACCTCGACGAGCTGTTTACGTCTGTCCCGTCCGACTGCCGCGTAACCGGCGAGCTGCGGCTTCCTCCGGCGATGACCGAATGGGAGCTGGACGCCCATATGGACCGCCTGGCCGGGTCGATGGCGGTTGCGCCGGAGTGGTCGCTGTTCCTCGGCGCCGGGAGCTACGACCACTTCATCCCCGCGGTCGTCTCTTCGCTGGCGGCCCGTTCCGAGTTCGTCACCTCCTACACCCCCTATCAGCCCGAGCTCCTCCAGGGGACGCTCCAGGGGCTGTACGAGTACCAGACCCTGGTTGCCCGTCTGGTGGGGATGGAGGTGGCCACGGCCTCCCACTACGACGGCGCGGCGGCCCTCGCCGAAGCGCTCCTGATGGCGGTGCGCATCACCAAGCGAAAAAGAGTCGCCCTCTCCCGGGCCGTCCATCCCCGCTACCGGGAGGTGGTCCGGACCTACTTCGCACCGACCGGATACGACGTCGTGGAGATCCCCTACGTGCCGGCAACGGGCCTCACCGATCTGTCCCGGCCGGAAGAGTGGGGCGAGGCAGCCGCCGTGGTCGTGCAGTCGCCCAATTTTTTCGGCTGCATCGAAGACCTCCGCCAGGCCGGGGAGCGGGCGCACGCCGGCGGGGCGCTGCTGGTAGCGGCTTTCACCGAGGCGCTCGCCTACGGCCTGCTGAAGAGCCCCGGCAGCCTGGGGGCCGACATCGCGGCGGGCGAGGGACAGAGCCTGGGCATCCCCCGCTCCTTCGGCGGGCCGGCCCTGGGCATCATGACGAGCCGCAGGCAGTACATGCGGGGTCTGCCCGGACGTCTGGTCGGCCGGACCACGGACCGGGCAGGGAAACGCGGGTTCGTCCTGACGCTGGCCACGCGCGAACAGCACATCCGCCGGGAGAAGGCCACGTCGAACATCTGCTCGAACAACAGCCTCTCGGCCCTTACGGCGGCGATCTACCTCGCCTCGCTGGGGGGGACGGGATTCCGGCGGCTCGCCGGCCTCAACCGCGACAAGGCCGAGTACCTCAAGAAGGCCCTCGGGGAAGCGGGGTGCACCTTCCCCTTTTCCGCCCCCACCTTCAATGAATTCGTCGTGACCGCACCGGGCGGGTTCGATGCCCCCTTCCAGCGGCTCGTCGACCGGAAGATCCTGGCCGGGCTCGCGCTGGGCCCCTCCTATCCGGAGCTTGCCGGCCATAACCTCCTGTGCGTCACCGAGACCGCGAGTCGGCAGGCGATGGATGCCCTGGTAACGGAGGTGCGGTCATGAGCGAGCAGCCGGGGGGAACCGGCCTGGTCCTGAACGAACCGCTTCTCTGGGAACGGGGGAAAACGGGGCGGTGCGGCTTTTCGCTGCCCGCGCAGGATGTGCCGGAGAGCCCCCTTCCGGCGGAGCTCGCGGGAGAGGGGCCCGATTTCCCCGACCTCAGCGAGACCGAGGTGGTCCGCCACTACACCCGCCTGTCCACGTGGAACTACGGAGTCGATTCCGGCTTCTACCCGCTGGGCTCCTGCACGATGAAGTACAACCCCAAAACCAACGAGCGGCAGGCGGGCCTCCGGGGGTTCACCGCGGCCCACCCGCTCCTGCCGGCCGCCCTGTCGCAGGGGGCGCTCCGGTTGATGTACGAGCTGGAACGGGACCTTGCCGAGATCACGGGCCTCGCGGCGGTGACCCTGCAGCCGGCGGCGGGCGCTCAGGGGGAGCTGGCAGGGATGCTGATCCTCCATGCCTGGCAGCAAAGCCGGCAAAGCGTGCGGACGAAGATCCTCATCCCCGACACGGCTCACGGGACGAACCCGGCCAGCGCCGCCCTGTGCGGGTACGCCCCGGTAGCGGTCCCCTCCGACGAGCGGGGGATCATCCCCGCCGGCGTTGTGGATTCGCTGATGGACGAGGCCACCGCGGGGATCATGATCACCAACCCCAACACCCTGGGGCTGTTCGAGGAGAACATACGGGAGATCGCCCGCATCGTCCACGGCCGCGGCGGGCTCGTCTACTGCGACGGGGCCAACATGAACGCCGTGCTGGGGGTGGTGAAACCCGGGGAGATCGGAGTGGACATCCTCCATCTGAACCTCCACAAGACCTTTTCCACCCCCCACGGCGGAGGCGGACCCGGCAGCGGGCCGGTGGCGGTCCGCAGGGAACTGGAACGGTTTCTCCCCGTGCCCCGCGTGGTCGAGGAAGGGGGGGCCTACCGGCTGCGGGAGGACTGCCCCGATTCCATCGGGCGGCTGTTGGCCTTCCAGGGCCATTTCGGCATCCTTGTGCGGGCCTACGCCTACATCCGTTCGCTGGGACCCGACGGCCTCGCCCGGGTGAGCCGCCTGGCCGTCCTCAACGCCAACTATCTCAAGGAGCGGCTCCGGGGGACCCTGCCTCTGGCCTTTGACCGGCCCTGCATGCACGAATGCGTCTTTTCCGACCGAAACCTGCAGGGGACAGGGATCGTCACCCTGGACATTGCCAAGCGGCTGATGGACTACGGGTACCATCCGCCCACGATCTACTTCCCCCTTGTCGTTCCCGGTGCGATCATGGTGGAGCCGACGGAGACGGAGACGAAGGAGGACCTGGACCGCTTTGTCGAGGCCATTCAGGCGATCGTCCGGGAGGCACGAGAAAACCCGGACCTCCTGAAAGAGGCCCCCCACCGCTGCAAGGTGACCCGCCTCGACGAGACCGCCGCCGCCCGGAACCCCTGTCTGATCGGATAGAATAGCACCCTCTCACCCGGGGGAGAGGGAAGGGCGAGGGGTAAATAGGGCGCCTGCCCCATTTATCAGCGGGAGGTTTACTTATTTCGTGGGATCGTCTATAAAACCCCGATGAAAGAACAGGAGGGGATCGTATGGGGTTGTATTCGGACAGGGCAGGGCTGATCGACAGCGAGAACGCCTTTAAGGTTGGGCCGTACATCCGGGCGCTGGAGGCCCAGGGGCGGGAGGTGATCAAGTGCAACATCGGGGAACCCGATTTCCCCGTGCCCGCGTTCATCAAAGAAGAGGTGAAGCGGCAAATCGACCTGGACAACACCCACTACTGCGATCCCCAGGGGCTTCCCTCGCTCCGGGCGGCCATCGCCAAGCAGATTGCCGAGACGCGCGGCGTCGCCGCGGAAGCGGAGCGCGTCGTCGTTTTCCCGGGAGGAAAGCCGCCGATCGGCCTCTGCCAGCAGACCTACTGCGGTCCCGGGGACGAGGTGGTTTATCCCAGCCCCGGGTTTCCCATCTACGAATCGTTCGTCCCCTACGTGGGGGCCACGCCGGTGCCGATCCACCTCAAGGAGGAGAACGAATTTTCCCTTTCCGCCGCAGAGCTCGCCACCGTGCTCACCGCCAGGACAAAGCTCATCTTCCTCAATTTCCCTTCCAACCCCACCGGCGGGGTCGCCTCTCCGGAACAACTCGCCGAGCTTGCCCGCCTGATCCGATCGCGGTGCCGGGAAGAGGTGAGGATCTTCTCCGATGAGATCTACGAGCACATCCTCTTCGACGGCGAGCGCCACCGAAGCATCATCTCCTGCCCCGAGGTGGAGCGAAACACGATCATCGTGAGCGGCGCCTCCAAGAGCTTCGCCTGGACGGGCGGGCGGATCGGCTGGGCCCTCTTCCCCACGCGGGAGGAGGCGGAGGTGTTCAAGAACCTCAACATCAACTACTTTTCCTGCACCGCCGCCTACAACCAGGAGGGGGTGCGGCTGGGGCTGGAGTCTCCCGAGGCGCCTGCGGCAATCAGGGAGATGGTGGAGACCTTCCGGATGCGCCGCGACCTGGTCGTGGCGGGTCTGAACGCCGTCCCGGGTATCCGCTGTCTCAAGCCGAAGGCGACCTTCTACGTGTTCCCCAACGTGGAGGGGCTCTGCCGCGACCTCGGGATCTTCGACGCCTACGAAAGTCTGCCGGCGCAGCTCCGGCCCCGGACGAGTCCGTCGACGCTGCTGCAGATGTTTCTGCTGTTCGTCCACGGGGTGGCGACCCTGGACCGGAAATCCTTCGGCAGGATCGGCGCCGAGCCGTACCACTACCTTAGGCTGTCGATCGCCACGGGCACCGAAGAGCTCAAGAAGGGGCTGGCACGGATCGCCGAGGCAGCCCGGGACCGCCAGGGGTTCCGGCGCTTCGTCGATGCAGGGGAACACCTTTTCTAGGGGATTCACCACAAGTCGAAGATCCGCCAGGAGCGTCATGGCGGCGAAAGCCGGTATCCAGACGCCGCCACTGCTCCGTATAAAGCACGGAGGCTACCCCGGCCAGTGTCCGGTAACGCACTGAACCCCGGCTTTCACCGGGGTGACGACTTCTCACGAGAGTAGCCCAGTTCTATGGCCCCCAAGTGATGATGACCACTGCATCGCTACCGGCAATCGTCGCCCGGATCACGGACTGACTGTTCAGCGCAGCTCCCGCGGGCGCGCTGAAGACTCCATTTGCTCTCCCGTCGTTTCCTGACGTCGCAGTCGCAACCACAAATGATCCGACTCCCGCCAAGACCTGGAACGTCACCGCCACGCCAGGCACCGGCGTCACGCCGACCCCTCCGACGATGGTCGCCGTGACTATGCTCGTGCCGCCCGTCGCTATAGAAAGTGTCGAGGGGATCGCCGTGAGGGAGGAGATCCGGTTTCCCGTTACGGAAGCGGCAACGCGGGTGATGACGACCGCCGCTGCCGTTCCGGAAGCCCTGGCCAGGACCACATCCTGAACGGTCTGGCTGGGTGAAAACGGACCCGCCGTGTAGATCGCCAATGCCCTTCCGCTGACGTCGGTGATCCCGCTGTTGATCGGGACGAGGGAGGCACCGCTGGGCGCGAATCCATCCACGAACGCGAAGGTTACCAGCTGCCCCGCCGCCGCGGTGCCGTCGGCATTCCTGACGGTGGCCGTGATGACGCTCGCGTCTCCGGCGCTGGGACGGGTGTTGGTGGCTGTCACGTCCATCTGGAAGCCGGCCGCGGTCCCGACCGTCCTGGTGATCACCACTGCTGCGGTGGAACCGGTCACGGCGGCGACGACGGTATCCTGGACGGTGAGCGTCGGGCTGTTCGTCCCGGCCCGGTACTGTGCGATTGCCTTGCCGCTCACATCGGTCGTCCCGCTCAGGGTGGTGAGCGTCGCTCCGCTGTTGTTGGCGGAAAGCGTGAAAGTGACCGACCGGCCCACGACGGGGGCGCTCGCGCCGTCGGTCACCGTCGCTGTGATCACCGCGAGCTGGCCGGCGGCCACGGAAGTTGCGCTTGCGTCCACACTGACGGTAACGCCCGTCACCCCGGCGGCAGTCCGGGTGATCACCAAGGCGTCGGCGGAACCGGCGACCACGGCCTGGATCGTATCGGAGACGTTGTCCGTCGGGTTGGCAGCCCCGCCCGTGTACAGGGCGATGGCCCTGCCGCTCACGTCGGTCGTGCCGCTGATGGTGGCGATGCTCGCCCCGCTGTTGTTGGCGGCAAAGGCAAACGTTACCGGCTGGCCTCGCACGGGGGTCCCGGAGGCGTTGGTCACCGTCGCCGTGACGATGCTGCTCTGCCCGGCCGCCAGCGATGTGGGCGCTGCGGCGAGGGCAACCTGCGTTCCGCCCATGCCTCCGCCGACGGTGATGTTCACGTCGACCCTGGTCCCGTTGGATATGAAGGCCCGGACGACGTCGAACCCGGGCAGCCCTCCGGCCCGGTAGAGAAGCGTCGCCTCGCCGGCTGCATTCGTGGTTGCCTTGGTGGAGCTGAGGGTCGCGCCGCTCGCGTTGGGGAAGATATCGAAGAAGACCTCCCGGTCTTTGACCTCTTTCCCGGCGGCGTCCTTCACCTTGGCGGTCAGCTGTACGGCCCCATTGAGGTCGAGTGCGAGGACCACGCTCCCGCTCGAGTCGCCGAAGGCGAGGCTGTCCGTTCCGAGGGGATCGGAGCTCTTCCCTTCGCCGCCGCATCCGCCGATAGCCAGCAGGGCCACCAACGCCGCTACCACAAGGAGTATTCTCTGTCGCATGGAGGTCTGATCCTTTCGCTGGGATGTTCCACAGAAAAATATAGGAAGTACGGTCATGTTTGTCAATGGAATAATCGGTTCTCCGGGGGAAAGGACTTGACTGAGAGTTGCACAATGACTAATAATGTTGAGTACAATGACTCAGGGGGGACTTATTGCCGGTACGGAGCGTTTTCGGCCGGCGGGGCGAATCGTCCCCCGATCCATGGATTTCGGTACGTTGAGTGAGCTGCAGCGAAGAGAGGGCGATGCCGCAGGCGCGGGAAGAGCAAAACGCAGCGTGCCGCCGGTGATGAACCTCTGGGTGAGATTGTCTATGTGTACATCCGTCTTGGGACTGCGTGTCGTTGCCATCCTCCTGCTGGGGATTTCTTTTCTGTTGCTGCCGGTCCGCGGCATGGAGGCCCTGTGCCGGGCGCAGGCGCGACCGCAGGGGCAGGCCGCCGCGCCGGCCGAGGCCAGACCGGGGCGGCCACTGCCCGCCGCACCGGGGGTGTCTCAGCCCGTTCCGCCGCAGCCCCCGCCCCCGCCGACACAGGCGCCCCGCAGGGGGCAGTACACCTTGAATTTCGACGACGCCGATGTGTACACGATCATTCAGACCATCTTCGGAGAGATCCTCAGGGCCAACTACATCGTCGACCCCCGCGTCAAGGGACGGGTGACGTTCCGTGCCATTGCCCCGGTCCCGGCCGAAAGCGTGCTTCCCCTGATGGAGGTCATCCTGCGGCTCAACGGCATCGGCATCGTGGAGGATGCCGGCCTGTTTCGGATCGTTCCGATCGGTGATATCGCGAAGGAACCTTCCCCGATCAGCTTCGGCAGAGACCCGGGCAAGATCCCGACGACGGGCAAGGCGCTGTTGCAGGTGGTGCCGATCCTGTATGTCACGTCGACCGAAGCGCTCAAGCTGATCAACCCCTTCGCCTCGCACAACGCCGTCCTAATCGACGTGCCCAAGGGCAACCAGATCATCATCGTGGACACCGATGCCAATGTAAAGCGGTTGCTGACGCTGATCGACGTATTCGACAACGACAAGCTCAAACAGCGGAAGCCGCAGATCTACGTCTATCAGGTACAGAACGGTAAGGCGAAGGATATCGCCACCCTCCTGCAGCAGATCTTCTCGCTCGGAAAGGGGGGCGCCGCAGACCAGGGCCCGGCCGCACCCAAAACGAGCCTCGGCTACGCCCCCCCGTCAGTGTCGCCGCCGTCGGGCGGGCCGCCCGCTTCCGCCGCCCCGGCATCCCCCCTCCAGATTTCCACGCTCGCCCCCGGCGGAGAGACGTTTGTTTCCGATCCCGTCAAGATCATTTCCGACGATATCACCAATACCGTCGTCATCCTCTCCACGCCGGAGGATTATGCCACCATCGTCAAGGCGATCCAGCAGATCGATATCGTCCCCCGGCAGGTGGTCATCGAGGGGATGATCGCGTCCGTATCGCTCGGCGACAACCTGGACCTCGGCGTTGCCCGCCTGTTCAAGCAGAGCTATTCCGGGTACGGGATCAACGTGGGGCTGAATACCGTGGATATCAACGTTGATCCGTCGTCGTTGTCGAAGGCCGGGTTCACCTTCGTCGCGACCGACCCGGCCGGGGCAGTCGTCGGACTGATCACCGCCCTGGCCTCGGATTCGAAAGCCAAGGTCCTGGCGTCCCCCCATATCCTCGTCTCGGACAACCGGGAGGCGAAGATCCAGGTGGGGCAGCAGGTTCCCCTCCTCACGTCAGAGACCTACGGCGCGGTCGGCGTCGTGCCGCAGCGGAACTACCAGTACAAGGACGTGGGGATCATCCTGAAGGTCAAACCCCGGATCAACGAAGGGGGCCTGGTGTCGCTGGAGATCTCCCAGGAGATATCCACCCCCGAGACGATAACCCTCGGCGGTACCGACCAGCTTCTCCTCAACAAGACCGAGGCCACGACGAACCTCGTCGTCCAGGACGGCCAGACGATCGTCATCGGCGGCCTGATCAGGGAGGACACGAACAAATCCCAGGAAGGGATACCGTTCCTGTACCGGATACCGGTCATCGGCTGGCTGTTCGGCGGGTTGCGCGAGGAATCGAGACGGCAGGAGCTGATCATCCTGCTGACGCCCACCGTGATCAAGAGTCAGAAGGACGCCCGGAACTTCTCTTCCGAATTGATCGACAAGATGTCCACGTCGACTCAGGGGCGGATACGGAAAGAGGAACTCATCAGAGAAAGACCGCCGCGGATGCCGGAAGGCGCCACGCCACCCGATCCGTCCGGGCAGCCCCTGCCGTAACGACCGTAAGGATAAGGTAACCGCTGTCTCATGAAGAAACGTTCTACTGTGCTGATCGTGGTTCTGATCGCTGCCGCCTCCTTTCTCGCCGGCGCCTGGGTTGCGTTCCAGGGGGGCAGGGGCAAGGCGACGGAGCGCACGATCCTCCATTATGTCGATCCGATGAATCCCGCCTTCAAGTCCGATAAGCCGGGCATCGCCCCCTGCGGCATGCCTCTCGAACCGGTGTACGCCGATCAGGGCGCCGATGCCGCCGTCATCGGCGAGCTCCGGGCGTCCCTGCCGCCGGGGACGATCCGGATCGCCCCGGAAAAGCAGCAGTTGATCGGCGTCAAGACCGCACCGGTGGAAAAGGCCCCCTGGAGCCACACCCTGCGGGTGCTGGGGCGGGTGGCGCCGGATGAGACGCTGGTCTACCGGATCAACGCCGCCACAGACTGCTGGGTCGAGAAGGCCCTGCCGGTGACCACCGGCAGCCTGGTCAAGGAAAACGAGCTTCTCGCCACGCTGTCGTTTTTTTCGCTGGAGTACCGCACCCTGGTGCAGAACTATTTCAACCTGATCGCCCTCGGCGGCGAGCTCCCCTCCCCGGGCGAGCCGAACCAGCCGGTATACGAACAGCCGAAACGGCCGGCGGAGCAGAAATCTCCCTACAGCGCGCAGCAGCTCCGGCAGATGCGGAAGGCGGCCCGGGGTACGGGGGATGTCACCGGTTCGCAGGTCGAGTACTACCGGAAGTACCTGTACAACTACGGAATCAGCCCCTACCAGTTGGATGAAATGGAACGCACCCGGTCCTTTCCCGAGGTCGTGGAGGTGCGGGCCCCGGCCGCCGGGTTTGTCCTGTTCCGGAACGTCTCCCCGGGGTATCGCCATGAGAAAGGGGCCGAACTCTTTCGGATCGCCGATCTCTCCCGGGTCTGGATTCTGGCCGATATCTTCGAGAACGAAGCCGCGTTCTTCAAACCCGGGATGCGGGTCAGGATGGAGCTTCCCTACCAGAAGAAGACCTTCTTCGCAGAGGTAAGCCCCGTGCTTCCCCAGTTCGATCCTGCCACGCGGACCCTCAAGATCCGTCTGGTAGCGGAAAATCCCGGCTACGTCATGCGCCCCGACATGTTCGTGAACGTAGAACTCCCGGCCAGCGGCGCCCCGGCGATGATCGTCCCGGTGGACGCCGTGCTCGATTCGGGACTGAAGAAGACGGTGTTTGTGGACCGGGGGAACGGCTTTTTCGAACCGCGGCAGGTGGAAACGGGGCGGATGCTGGGGGACCGGGTCGAGATCGCGCAGGGGCTGATGCCGGGCGAAAAGATCGTGGTGTCGGGGAATTTTCTGATCGATTCCGAGGCGCGGATGCAGCAGGCAGCCTCCGGGATCACCGGGAAGATCGGCCGCGACCCGGTTTGTCGGATGAATATCGACGAGGACCGCGCGAAGGCGCAGGGCAATCTGCGTGAATACAAGGGCACGAGCTACTACTTCTGCTCGCCCGAGTGCCGCGACGAATTCGCCAAGTATCCGGAACGGTACCTGAAGCCCTCCCCGGCGCAGGGCGCAATGCCGGCCGCCGGAGCGCACACCGCCGACGCAAAGCACCCCGCCCCCGCGGCCGCGACTGCCGCTCCCCGGGGGCGCGGCGCGAAGGCGCCGCCGGAAGGGCACGGCGGCATGCCGATGCCTGCCGGCACGACTCCCGCAGCGATGCCGGGGATGACTGCGGCTCCGCCCGGCAGGGGTACCCAACCGGAGGGGGTGGCGACGCCTCCTGCCGCGGTTCCGGGGATGGTTCCGCAATCGCCGACCCTGCCGGGGCCCGGGGGCATGCCGATGCCGGGGGCGGTCCCCGGCGGAGCGGCTCCCGCGTTTCCCCGTGAGCCGGGAATGAACCGGGGACCGGCGTCCTTCCCGGCGCAGGAAACCGTCCCGGTGCCGGCACCCCCTGCGGCGGCAGTCCCGACCAGGGTCGGGCAAGGGGAAGCCGCCCCGCAGATACCGGCAGACCGCACCCCCCGGCCGAACCTGAGAGAACAACGGTACCGCCAGCCCGGCGTCGCACCGCAGACGGGGGCGCAGGAGGCCCGGCCGAGCCCGCGGACAAAGGGCAAATCGGTCATCCCTCCCGGGGCAACCTCCCTTCCCGGTGCGGATCCGGACCCGCAGACCGTCCCGCCCCCGGCGGGCGCGCCGCTGCCCGGAACGGGGGAGGCGCCACCCGCGCCCGGGACGAAGGCCGGAGAGGTTTCTCCGCCCGGACCCGGCGGTCCCGAGGTGAAACGGTGATGGATCGCTCCCTCCTGCGGCGGGTGTGCCCATGATCAACCGGATCATCGATTTTTCCGCCCACAACAAGCTGATCGTCTTCCTGCTCGTGGCCGCCGCCGCTGTCACGGGGTGGTGGTCGATGAAGAACGTTCCGCTCGACGCCATCCCGGACCTCTCCGAGACCCAGGTGATCATCTACTCCCGGTGGGACCGCAGCCCGGACATCCTCGAGGATCAGGTAACCTACCCGATCGTCACGGCCATGCTGGGCGCTCCGGGGGTCAGGACCGTGCGGGGTTTTTCCGATTTCGGCTATTCCTTCGTCTACGTGATCTTCGCGGAGGGAACGGACATCTACTGGGCCCGTTCGCGGACCCAGGAGTACCTGTCGGCGGTTCTGCCGCGGCTTCCCCAGGGGGTCCAGACGGAGCTCGGACCCGATGCCACGGGACTGGGCTGGGTGTTCCAGTACGTACTCGTCGATACGACCGGGCAGCAGAGCCTGGCCGAACTCCGCTCCTACCAGGACTGGTATTTGCGGTACTATCTCAAGTCCGTGCCAGGGGTGGCCGAAGTGGCGCCCGTCGGCGGTTTCCGCCAGCAGTACCAGGTCAACCTCGACCCCAACCGGCTGCAGTTCTACGGCATCCCCGTCAGCCGTGTGGTGGAGGCAATCCGGGGCAACAACAACGAGGCCGGGGGGCGGCTGATCGAGTTCGGCGGGACCGAGTACATGGTCCGCGGCAGGGGATACGCGCGGTCTGTCCAGGATTTCGGGAATATTGCCCTTGCGGTCAGCGAAGGCGGCTCGCCGATCCGTGTTCGGGACGTGGGGGAGGTGGTCCTCGGGCCCGACCTGAGGCGGGGCATCGCCGACCTCAACGGCCAGGGCGATGCGGTCTCCGGGATCGTAGTCATGCGGCAGGGGCAAAACGCCCTGGAGGTGATCGAGCGAGTCAAGCAGAAGATCCGGGAGATCGAACCGGGGCTCCCTGCGGGCGTCAGGATCGTCCCGGTCTACGACCGGTCGGAGTTGATCAACCGGGCGATCGACAACCTGAAGGGGACCCTGATCGAGGTGATGATCACGGTTTCGCTGGTGGTGCTCCTCTTCCTCTGGCATTTCCCGAGCGCCGTCATTCCGATCATCACCATCCCCCTGGCGGTGCTGATCTCCTTCATCCCCTTCCGGATGATGGGGGTCTCGGCGAACATCATGTCGCTTGCCGGGATCGCCATCGCCATCGGGGCCCTGGTCGATTCGGCCATCGTGATCGTGGAGCAGACGCACAAGAAGCTGGAGATTTGGGAGCAGGGGGGACGAAAGGGCGATTATCGGGAAATCATCATCGGGGCGGTCAAGGAGGTCGGGGGGGCCAGTTTCTTCGCCTTGCTGGTCATCGCGGTGTCCTTTCTTCCCGTCCTGACCCTGGAAGCCCAGGAAGGGCGCCTGTTCAAGCCGCTGGCCTACACCAAGACCCTTTCCATGGTCGTCGCCGCATTTCTGGCCATCACCCTGGACCCGGCCCTCCGGCTTCTGTTCACCCATCTGCGCAACTTCCGTTTCCGGCCGCTCTGGCTCTGCCGGGCGGCGAACGCCGTCCTGGTGGGGCCCATCCGTCCCGAGCAGCACCACCCCGTCAGCCGCTTCCTGATCCGCGCCTACGAGCCGGCGGTTGCCTGGTCGCTAAGCCGGAAGTGGGCGGTGATCGCCATCGCGGCCATCCTCGTCCTGGCGACGGTGCCCGCGTTCCAGAGGCTCGGCTCCGAGTTCATGCCCCCCCTCGACGAGGGGTCGCTGTTCTACATGCCCACCACCATGCCGGGGATCTCCGTCACCGAGGCGCAGAAGCTCCTCCAGCTCACCGACCGGATCATCAAGGGGTTCCCCGAGGTGGAGCAGGTGCTCGGAAAGGCGGGACGCGCCGAAACTTCGACGGACCCGGCGCCCTTCTCGATGCTCGAGACCGTGGTCATCCTCAAGCCGAAGGGCCAGTGGCGCCGGGTCGACACCTGGTACTCCTCCTGGACGCCGGAGTGGCTGAAGCCTGCGTTTCGGTGGGCCTGGCCCGACACGCTCTCGACTGAAGAGCTGACCGGCCTGATGAACGAGGCGCTCAGACTCCCCGGCCTCTCCAACGCCTGGACCATGCCGATCAAGGGAAGGATCGACATGCTGACCACCGGCATCCGTACGCCGGTAGGGCTCAAGATCTCCGGCGCCAACCTGGTGCAGATCGAACAGATCGGGGGGCAGGTGGAGGCCCTCCTGCGCCAGGTGAACGGGACCCGGAGCATATTTGCGGAACGGACCGGCGGCGGGTACTTCCTCGACATCGACTGGAACCGCGATGAGCTGGCCCGCTACGGCCTTTCCGTCGAGCAGGCGCAGGAGGCCGTACAGAACGCCATCGGCGGGGAAAACATCGCCACCGCCATCCAGGGGCGCGAACGGTATTCGGTGAACGTCCGTTACCGGCGCGACTTCCGCAGCAACCTGGAGGCCGTCGGCCGCGTCCTGGTGCCGTTCGCCGGAGGGCAAAAGCAGGTCGCCCTCTCCCAGTTGGCGGAGGTGAGCGTGACCGGCGGACCGGCCATGATCCGCGATGAAGACGGCCTGCTGACGGGCTACGTCTACGTGGACATCGCCGGCCGTGATCCGGGCGGGTATATCGACGAGGCGGACCCGCTGCTCCGCGGAAAGCTGGAACTCCCTGCCGGCTATGCGGTCGCCTGGAGCGGGCAGTACGAGGCGATGCAGCGGGTCCGGGAACGCCTGACGGTGGTTGTCCCCGTGACGCTGCTGCTGATCGTGCTGCTGCTGTATCTCAACACCCGTTCCCTGGTGAAGACCTCCATCGTCCTTTTGGCGGTCCCCTTCTCGGCGGTGGGGGCTGTCTGGCTCCTCACCCTGCTCGGCTACAACATGAGCATCGGCGTCTGGGTGGGGCTCATCGCCCTGCTGGGAGTGGATGCCGAAACCGGCGTGTTCATGCTCCTCTACCTGGATCTGGCCTATGAAAAGGCCCGGAAGGAGGGGCGGCTGCGCTCGCTCGCGGACCTGCGGGCGGCCATTCTGGAAGGGGCGGCCAAGCGCATCCGGCCGAAATTCATGACCGTGGCCACCACGATGCTCGGGCTCGTGCCGATCATGTGGTCCACCGGCACGGGGTCCGATGTGATGAAGCACATCGCAGCGCCGATGGTGGGGGGGATCCTGACCTCCTTCCTGATGGAACTGATGGTCTACCCGGCGGTCTACGAGGTCTGGAAGTGGAACTTCGAGATGAAAAAGCGGGGCATCCTGCCGGGCAAACCGGGCCCGGCGGACGAGGCGGGACGGGCATGATGCGGCACGACGGCAAAACCGCAGCAGGTCGCAGGCTCGGGAAAATCGCGGCGTGGATGTCCCTGCTGCTGCTTGTTTCGTCCCCGGCGGCGTGGTCGGCCCAAGCGGGGCTGCGCATCGGAAGTGCGCTGCCGCCGGTCACCCTTGCAGGGGTTGACGGCGCGCCGGTCAGGCTTCCCGACAGCGTCAGGGGGAAGGTGGCCATCCTCCACTTCTGGCAGGTGGGGTGCAGCTCCTGCAAACTGGAGATGCCCGCCATGGATGCCCTGTACAAACAGTACCAGGGCAAAGGGCTGGCGGTTCTGGCAGTCAACGTCGGCCAGAAAAGAGAGGTCGTGCACTCCTTTGCCGCCGAATTGCGGCCCAGCTATCCGCTCCTGATCGATCCGGACGAAAAGGGGGCCCGCCTGCTGGGCGTGACGGACGTGCCCAGGACCTACGTGATCGACCGCACGGGGATCGTTCGCTACCGGATCCTCGGCGGTGCAACGCCGGAAACGCTGAAGAAGCTGGTGCTCAGCCTGCTCTGACCCTGATGCCCCTCCCTCCCCCGCGGTAGGGGGGCGGGAGTGGTGGGGGCTCCTCTCCCCGTCGAAGGGAAGCAGGGAGCACATCCTCCCTCCCCACTTGCGCGGGAGGGATACAGGGAGGGGATGATCAGGCCGCGTTTTCGGATAAGGAATTGTTGCCGTGAAAGGAGAATGACGATGCAGAAGATATTGGCTGTGATTGTCCTGCTGCTCTTTGCCGTACCCGCCACCGGCCTTGCCAGTGGCCGGAGCGACTATAAGGCCCACTGCGCCAACTGTCACGGGGCGAATGCCCTGTTGACGGTGAAGACTGCCCGGAAACTGGGGGTCGATCCCCGGAAGCTTTCCCTGATGGCAAGTACGATGAACAAGGAGGAGATGGCCGCGATCATCGCGACGGGTAAAGACAAGATGCCCGGGTTCGAGAAGGAGCTGACGAAGGAGCAGATCGCCGGCATCGTGGACTATCTCCTGGAGGGCAGGGAAAAGAAGATCAAGAAGGAGTCCCTGATCCGGATAAAGGCGCCGGTCACCCCGAACCCTGATCCGGCTGAACCCTCCGGAGGGAAGAAGGCAACAGCGCCCTGAGCGGGGAGTGATCGTGGCCCCGCCCTGCAGGTTGGCTTCGGGAATTCCCGAGGCCATGCACGGCGATATCCCGGCGAAGGCCGCGCACAGGAAAGAAGGTCCATGCGCTCGGTGAATACATCCCGGAGGTCGTTCCTGAAGACGGCTGCGGCTGCGGGAGCCGGTCTGGTCCTCACCGGAGGGTGGCCGCGCACCGGCGAAGCTGCCTTCCGGGTCGGGGATGTGCCGTCGCGCGTCAGCCTGAGCGACCTTAGGGGCAACAGTGTCGTCATCCCGTCCGATTTCAAGGGGCGGGTGGTGTTGCTCCACTTCTGGGCAAGCTGGTGCCCCACCTGCCGGGCGGAGATGACGACCCTCGACTCGCTCTACGGAACATACGGGGCGAAGGGAGTAACCCCCTGCTCCATCGG
>CAIYSL010000031.1 GCA_903928915.1 uncultured Syntrophobacterales bacterium
CCTGTACCACTTTATCCACTGAAAAATGATGTCTCATTGTGAAGCTCTCTGAAGGTATATTAGCTTAAAGTCTTTAATATATCAATGTTATTGTGACTCCCTCTGATGGATTGTGAAAGTCGCAAGAAGTAGCTGTTAACCATCGGGTCCGTGGTTCGAGTCCGCGCTGGGGAGCCAACCAATCCCGGCTGTAAGAACTCCGCTTCTTACAGCCGTATTTTTTCCGGCGCCGCCGTCAGCCCACCCGGATCAAAATCTCCTTGACGCGGATGGTCGATTTCCCTATCCTCACGCCACAGAAACACCGTCGTCCGCGCTGCAATCGTTCCCGGTCACCGGGCGCTGTTCAGCGGCGGGCGTTCAAAAGGAATACCGATGCTCGCCACCGTCAGCCGCTGGATCGACCGTAACGTCCTCGAACTTGGTCGAGAATTCCGCCTGTCCTATCTGCCCCCGCTGATGGTGTACATGGCCGCCGGGATTTCGGGGTTGACCGGCATCGTGGGTACCTTTTTCGTCAAGGAATACCTCGGCCTGTCGGCCTCGTTCCTCGCCGCCCTCGGCTTTTGGGCCGGTATCCCCTGGGCGCTGAAGATGCCGCTCGGCCACCTGGTGGACCTTATCTGGCGTTGGAAGAGCGCCTTGATCTACCTCGGCGCCGCGCTGATCTCCCTCAGCCTGCTGATCATGGTCGGGCTCTTGAGCGAGCGTGAGGCCATGGCCGCGATCATGCCGGCCGAAACATGGTTCGTGCTCTCGGCGCTGCTGGCGCCGGTCGGGTACGTGACCCAGGATGCTGTGGCCGACGCGATGACCGTCGAGGCGGTGCCGCGCGTGGACGCGCAGGGCGCCCCCCTCGACCCGGCGACCCGCAAACTGATGAACACCACGATGCAGACGCTCGGGCGCGTCGCGATCATCGGCGGCAGCGTGCTGGTCGCCTTCATCAACCTCTACCTCTTCGCCGGAGCGCACCGCCTGCCGCCGGCAGAGGTGGCGCACATCTACCGCAACGTGTACCTGATGGCGCTCGCGATTCCGTTGATCTCGGTGCTGGGCGTTCTGACCGCGACGTTGATCCGGCGGCGCACCGCCCGCCGCCTGCGCCGGTTGGGCCACACCCGCGATCAGGTCGCGGCCATGCTCAGCCCGCGCGGCGAGCCCACCCCGCCCAACTGGTGGATCCTGGCCGGCAGCCTCCTGTTCGTGGTGTTCACGCTGGCGGTTGGCCTCGGCGGGATGGCGTACAGCGCGGAGATCGTCTTCTGCGGTTCGTTGGCCATCGTCGCCTTCCTGATCGTCAAGCTAACACGCGCCCTCGAACCTGAGGCGCGTACGACCCTGGTCGGCACCGCCGTCGTGATCTTCCTGTTCCGCGCCATCCCCTCGCCCGGCGCGGGCCTGACCTGGTGGATGATCGACGAACTCGGGTTCGACCAGCAGTTCCTCTCGGTGCTTTCGCTCATCGGCAGCACCCTCACGCTGGCCGGAATGTTCCTGTTTCGCCGGTTTATGGCCGAGCGGTCGATCGCCTATGTGGTGGGGTTCCTCACCCTCGCCGGATTCGTGCTCGCCCTGCCGATCGTCGGCCTGTACTACGGCCTTCACCAGTGGACCGCGGCGATGACCGGCGGGCTGGTGGACGCGCGTACCATCGTGATCGTGGACACCACGCTCGAATCGCCGCTCGGCCAGATCTCGATGATCCCGATGCTCGCCTGGATCGCCAACTCCGCCCCGGCCAACCTCAAGGCGACCTACTTCGCGGTCATGGCGTCGTTCACCAATCTTGCCCTTTCGCTCAGCCAACTCGGCACGAAATACCTGAATGATATCTTCGTCGTTACCCGCGAGGTCCGCCACGGCTCGACCGGCGCGATTCTCGTTCCGGCGGACTACAGCCAGCTCGGGGACCTCTTGATCGTCCAGGTCGCGCTGGGCCTCGCACTGCCCTTTGCCGCGATCCTGTTCGTACGGTTGTTGCGCTTTCGCAGCGCCTGACCGGGCGTTGAAAAGCACGGATGCACCCCCTGCGGGTTGCGGGTGGATCTTGACAGCTCCGGGTACGCTCCGTTATGATTTAGCGTCGCGAGCGGTTCGTCTAGCGTCACGAACAAGGAGGGATACTGCACATGCGCATGAAGAAGTCGATTATCACGTTCCTGCTTGCCTGGACTGCCCTGCTGGTAGCCGTGCCCATTTCCGCGGCGTCGCTGTACTTTCCCCACGTGGACACGACCTACGGCTGGCAGACCGAGATAGCCCTCATCAATACGAGCGCCAGCCAGAGCGTCACGGGAACGCTCCGGGCAATGAGCAACTCCGGTCAGGCCGGGGAGACGAAAGCGGTCACCCTTTCCCCCCGCGGCCGCATCCAGATCATCGTTGCCAACGAATTCGCCAACCCCACGGCCATCGGCTACATCGTCTTCGATTCCTCCTCCGATGCAATCCACGGCTACACGAAGTTTTACCGGCAAGGGCAATACGGGAACTATCGCGTGGCGGTCCCGGCGATCCGGCACATAAACACGTCGGATATCTACGTTACCCACATCGACTCGGGCGCGCAGTGGTGGACCGGGCTCAGCCTGGTGAACACCACCTCGGAAGCGAAGACCATTACCATAACCTTCAACACCGGCGAAACCGTGAGCAGGACCATCAATGCCAACGCACACGATGCCTTCACGATCGGCGGACTGTTCAACAACCAGCCGAAGCCGTCGATACAATCCGCAGTGATCTCCAACGCCAGCGGCATCATCGGGCTGGAGCTGTTCGCCACCCATGACGGCAAACTCATGGAAGGAATCGTGCTTACGGATGCCACCGCTTCCACCCTGTACTACCCCCACGTGGTCGGCGGCCCCGGCGCCGAGTGGTGGACCGGAGTCGTCGCCTACAACCCATCCGATTCGCCCTGTACGATCACGGTCACCCCCTACAGCACGGCGGGGACCCCGCTTACCCAATCGTTTCTTACCCTGGCGGGGAAGCAGAAGTACGTCGGCGCGGTGTTCACCGACCTCCCCCTGCCCACGCAAACGGCGTGGTTCAAGATAGAGTCCACGCGACCGCTCAGCGGGTTCGAGCTGATCGGCACCAGCGATATGGAGCAGCTTGCGGCATACGCCGATGTGGGGCGGACCGGGGCCAAGGAAGGCGTCCTCGCCAAGATCGAGAAAGCGGGGTGGACGGCGATTGCCCTGGTCAACACCGAGGCCACCGCGGCAGCCGTGACCCTGACCTCCTACCGCGACAACGGAACGGTCGTGGACAGCCAGCAGCTCACGGTCAACCCCTACGAGAAATTCTTCGGCCAGGCCGTGGCGAGCGATGCCACCTACATCGCCTACACCTCGGACCGGAACATCGTCGGGATACAGCTCGACGGTTCCACCGACTGGACGCTCCTCGACGGGCTCCCGGCGCTCGGGGGCAGCGCCCCCGCCCAGGTGATCCCCGAGACGAACGTCATCGTCGAAAGCGGCATGAACAAGACCGGCGGGGTCGCCCGGCAATCGACCCAGACGATGACCGGATCGCTACCCAACCCCACGGGGTCGACCGATGCGTACCAGGGCAAGGCGTACCTGGTGCTCAACGGCGACCGGATCCCCCTGAGCGTGACCAAATCGACCGCTGCCGCCCCGCTGAGGCAGGCGCGCACGATCCTGAAAGACGGCAAGGAGTACTATCTCGACAACGCGGACAAGATCGCCGAGGTGCTGCCGCTGCTGGAGGCGCGCGCCGCCGCGCCGGTGACCTGGGTGTTCTCGGTCACCTTCTCGATCAACGCGGGCCCCAACACGGTCAGCATCGAGGTGTACGACCTCAACAACACCCTCTTTGCCCGGATGGAAAACTGGAACATCGTCGGGGCCATCGAGCCCACGAGCATGGTGGTCACCCTCTGGTGGAATACGAACAGGACCGACATCGACCTGCACATGTCGCCGGACAACGGTACGACCCACTGTTACTACAGCAGAAAGACCGCCGGGGAGATGAAACTGGACTACGACAACACCTCGGGGTACGGCCCGGAGCACATCACCATCGAAAACGCCACCGGCGTGAAGACCTACAAGATCAAGGTCTACTACTACCGCGATCATAACGACAACCCGTCGGGGACGACGCCGACCACCGCCTCGGTCACCGCCTCGATCAACGGAGAGCTGAAGCTCTCCGGGTCGCGCACCTTGACGGCCCAAAGCACCTCCTCGGGCTGGATGTCTGGGGCGCATGTGTGGGATGCCGGGGAGATCGAGGTGGTCGCACCGAACAAGTACACCGTGGTGCTCGACAATCCGCAACTGTCCGGCTATCCGAGCGTCAGACTGACGGTAACGGTCACGGACCCCGGCAATTCTGCAGCGCCCAAGGTCACGGGGCTCACGGCTGCCAATTTCTTCGTTGTCAACGCCGGCAAGGTCATGTCGCCGGTGACCGTCGCGGCGGCCGAAAACGTCTACACGCTCACCTTCACCGACATCCTGGCCGGAAAGCGGGACCTCTTCGTTTACGTGAACGTCCCGGCGCAGGGGCAGACGCCGATGAAAGGGGGCCTCTCGAACACGAAGACCTACGGCACCAACTATGCGGTGATCGCCGGGCTGAACGAATACCCGGCGCAGACGGTCAGCGGAAGCTGGTTCGACGATCCTGCCCAGCCCACCAAGTTCTTCTACCGGACAAAGACGACGAAGAAGGCCGATCCCGCCACCGGGTTCACCGTCGATGCGGCGGATTTCACCGTCACCCTGACGGATCAGGCCGGGGGAACCAACCGCGCCCAGGTCTCCGTCACCGGGAGCGGGATCACCGCCGAGGGGTGGGACGCGGCAGCAGGCAAGTATACCTACCTCGTCTCCTTCACCCGGCCGGCAAACTACCTCGACTACGACAGAATCTCGGCCACATTCAAGAAAGAGATCTGGCTGACCTGGTGCGTGAAAGATACGGCGGACCTGAAGAGCGCCCTCCTGGCCAAGGGAACCGGCATGTCGAGCACCGCCTGGGATTCCGCCAACATCACTACTTATCTGAACGGCGCGGCGACCAAGGCGACGATCCTCGCGAAGATTGAAGCGGTTGCGGGATCGATGCAGAAGTACGACCTGCTTCTGTTCCACTTCTCGGGCCACGGCAGCGGCATGCCCGCCGCCGGCAACGCTGCCCAGTATCTGTGCGCATACGAGGACAGCGCCTGGATCACGGTCAACGACCTGCAGGCAAAGCTGAACCTGATCCCCAGCCCCGGGGCCGGGATCGCCAACGCTATCGTCCTGATGGATGCCTGTCACAGCGGAAATTTCATCGGCAAGGATCCGGCGGTCGCCGCGGAGACGGAGAAAACCTCCGTGCCCCGGCCGTTCGCTGCCCAGCCCGAAGCGCCGGCGGGACCGCAGCGGCTGCTGAAATACCGGCCCTTCGTCGCCCAGGCCGGGGCCGCTGCCGACGCTGCGAATCCGGCCGTATTCAGCGACCTCTCGGCGCTCTCCAACGTATTCGTGATGGCCGCCCAAACAGGCACGTCATCGGCCTGGGATGACGGAACCCTGAAAAACGGGGTGTTCACCCACTACCTTGTGGAAGGAATCAACGTGAGCGGCAAGCGCGTTTCCGCTGCCCTGGCAAACAGCGACCACAGCGTCTGGATCAGCGGGGAGGAGGCCTTCAACTACCTCGACCCCAAGGTGCGGGCCTGGGTCAGCACGGCCAACGGCTATCCTGCCGGAGAATTCCAGCATCCCCAGCTTCAGGATAACAGCGGCACCTCTGCCGCCGTGATGATCTACAACTGGTAACCGCTCGGCCGCCTCCGGGATCCCCGGGGGCGGCCGGAGGGAACATGAAGACCATCCGCAAGGCCGTATCCCTGCTTCTGTGCCTTCTCCCCCTCTTGGCGGGGTTCGCTCCCGGGGAGGCCGGTGCGGGCGGACGGACTAAACCCTCGGGGGAGCAGACGCAAAGCGCGATCCTCTGGACGGCCTGGCATCGGGACACGGCCGTCCAGGTGGCGATCGCGAATGCAGGGTACCGGGCCCGCCCGCTGAAGGTCTCCGTCGGGAGGAAGGATCGGCGGTCCCGCCCCTACGCCAGCCAGTCCCTCGTGCTCCCGCCCCGGGCGATCACCCTGGTCTATTTCCCGGTTTCGCAGGCACTGTTCGGGCAAGGTGGACCGCCCGATCACGCGATGCTCAGCGGCCCGGGCGCCGGCGGCCCGTTCGATCATACCCCGATCCAGCAACCGGCCGGCGCCCCTTCGCCGTCGCTCGACCATTTCCTGGCCAGCCCGGGCGATTCGGTCCTGCTGCGGTACGAAATCGCACCCGGGAATTCCCGGCAACTGCTCTTCTTGCCCCGCTCGGTCGGTGTCCAGGGAGCGACCGTCCGGCTCGTCGAGCCGGGCGGGGGCATCCCGCGCTCGATCGACCGCAAGACCGTCGCGCAACTCGACCTCCCCGTGGATCACCGGCCGGCAATCCTGCGCGCGCTGGACGATAACGTCGGCTGTTACGTTCCCCCCGGTGAGCGCGTCGAGTTCAGCCTGCGGTATGCCATCCCGGAGGTCGAGGACTGCGCGATTGTCCGGATCTCCGAAGCCCGGTATGAATTCCTGCCCGGCGGCGGGGTTCGCACCGGGCACGGAAGCGGCGTTGCCTTTCTGGTTTACAACCCCGAGCGGATGAAACTCCTGCCTCCGCACGCGGTAGCCGCCGAAAGAGACGCATCCGCCGCCAAGAAGCCGATCAGGACCGATTGACCGACTGCTGCGCTGCGACCGTGCGGGCGCCCGAAAAATCGGTGAAGCGCGCTCGCTGAAGCACGGTCACGGCCAGCCTGAGCCACCCCGCGACAGAATCGCCTTGACAGCGCCGGGTGCTTTTTCTATCATCATCTCCCCACGTCCAACTTCATTCAGGTCACACCGCGCATCGTTCGCTCACCCCTTCGGTAACGCACCAGCGACGGCGTAACCCGTTATCATCCCCTAACCGAACCAGCCATTTCGAAAGGAGGCGACGCGATGTCCATCTACAAGATCGTCGAGATTGTGGGAACGAGCCCGAAGTCCTGGGAAGATGCCACCCAGAGGGCCCTGGCAACGGCGGCAAAATCGCTTGAAGAGCTGAGGGTCGCCGAAGTGGTCCGGCAGGATGTCACCGTGGAAGCGGGTAAGATCACCGCCTTTCGGGTGCGGCTCAACCTCTCGTTCAAGTACCGTGAGGAACGGTAGGGCCGGCTCGGACCCGGCAGGCTACCGGCCGCCGAACCGCAAGACGGGGCGCTGTCGGGCAGCGCCCCGTCTTCACTCCCCGGCCCCTCTGTCCAAAGGGCCGCACCCGGCGCAGGAGCGGCCTCCCGATCGCAGTCGCCTCCCCAAACGTACAATGAGACCTGAGTCCGTCATCCCCTTTCGCTGATAGGTATTGCCTACCAATGAGCCTCTACTTTACCCGCATTGTATTCATGGATTCATTACGTTAGCCTGCATTTAACCATAGACTCGGGCATCGCTTCGCCTGCCCAGCCGGCACAGCGAGCGGAGGCCCTTCACCGTTTGCGGAACCCACAGGAAGGAGCTCACATGGGAAAATCGCCTTTTTCACGCTGTTCGCGCTGCGGCGGCAACATGGTCCAGGAGATTTTTTTCGGCCCTACCGAGCAGTTCACGGGATTGAAGTGCGTGATATGCGGAGAAGTGATCGACCCGGTAATCCTGCAGAACAGGGAGTTGATGCGGGCGGGTCATGTGCTGCTCCTGCCCAAAGAGCGCGGTGCGGCGGCGGAATACATCCACGCCTAGGGACCGTTGCCGCACCCGGGGAGCCCGGGGCGTACCCACGGGTAGTGGGCACGCGGACCGACCTCGCTCGCGGCGCATCTTCCTGTCTGCACCCTGGACGGCCGATGCCGCAGGCATCCGCCCGTCCCCTCAGGCGGTGCGGGAAGCACAGCAGCAGCAGAAAACCGCGGCAGAAGCATCGAGCGCAGCCGGAACGTGCCGTTGCCCGTACAGACCGGGCAGACACGGCAAATTCCCTTGACAGCCTCCCCCCTCCCCGCTACACTCTCGCCGACACCGGTGACCGGACGGCGCCGGAAGAACCGGGAACCCCCTCCGGTGCCTGAGCACCCAATCGCAGTCATCCTTGTTTTCGATCGCCTGTTTCGTGCGCTCGTCTCCCGCGGCGGGCGCCCCGGGGATGCCCCGGTTGCTTTCTTGGCGAGCGCGGCCGGAGGCAGAGGACGCCCGGGAACCGCACCGTACCTTGGAGACGTTACGCTGAGAGGAGGAATTCCATGCGAGAGTGCGTCGTCGTATCCGCCTGCCGGACCGCCATCGGCACCTTCGGCGGTTCGCTCCGTGACCTGAACTGTGCTGCCCTCGGAAGCGTGGTGATGCGCGAAGCCGTCGCCAGGGCGGGGATCGATCCTGCCCTGCTCGACGACGTCCGGTTCGGCTGCTGCATGGAGCCGGTGGATGCCCTCAACGTCACCCGTATCGCCGCCCTGATGGCGGGGATCCCGGAGACCGTCACCGCCGTCACGGTCAACCGGGTCTGCATCTCCGGCATGGAAGCGGTCGTCTCGGGAGTGGCGATGATCCAGGCGGGCATGGCCGAGGTGATCCTCTGCGGCGGCATGGAACACATGTCCGGGGTCGCCTACTCCGTCCCGGCTGCGCGCTGGGGGTGCCGTTTTCAGGACCAGGCCTTCGTGGACGACATCGTCCATGGGCTCCACGCCGGTTCCCACCTCCTGCCGGGCCTGGAGAAGGGACCGGTGAAGGAAGGGGGCGTGGTGGAGCTCTTCCGGGGGAAGCCCTACATCATGGGCGTCACGGCGGAGCTGATCGCCCAGATGTACGGCCTGACCCGGGAGGAGATCGACGCCGTGGCGCTCCGCAGCCACAACAACGCCGAGCGGGCGACCCGCGACGGCAATTTCCGGGAGGAGATCGTCCCCGTGGAGATACCCCAGAAGCGGGGCAAGACCCCGGTCGTCTTCGCGCAAGACGAACATTTCCGGCCGGGGCTCACGATGGCTGCACTCGCGGCGCTGCCAGCAGCCTTCCTCCCGCAGGGGGGAGTAGTAACGGCGGGCAACTCCTCGGGCATAAACGACGGGGCGAGCGCCATGCTGATCATGTCGGCCGAAAAGGCGAAGGAACTCGGGGTTGAGCCGCTCGCCCGGATCCGGGCGGTTGGCCGCGGCGGCTGCCACCCTTCCGTCATGGGGCTGAGCCCCGTTCCTGCCGTGCGAAACCTCCTGTCCCGGACTCAGTTCAAACTCGCCGATTTCGAGCTGATCGAAGTCAATGAGGCCTTCGCCGCCCAGTACCTCGGCTGCGAACGGGAGCTCGGACTCGACCGCGAGCGCGTCAACGTCAACGGCTCCGGCGTCGGCCTCGGTCATCCGGTAGGCTCGACGGGCTGCCGGATCATGGTCACCCTTCTGCACGCCATGAAGAAGCAGGGCAAGAGCCTGGGAATGGCCACGCTCTGCGGCGGCGGCGGCGTTTCTCTGGCAACGGTTCTGGAGATGGCGTAAACATCGCTCTGCGCATGATCGCCGCGGCACATTCGGCTACCCGTTCGCCGGATAGGGAGCGTCACGGCAACCGTTTCCGAAGGGCCCCATCCCCTCGATTCACGGAAGGAAGTGCGAACCGGAACATCCCACCACGGTCTGTCGCCGCACACCCTCGGGGCTGCACAACATTTTCTCTTGACATCACCGATCGAAGCTGTATAAGGATTGCCTGTCTTACCGGTCAGACCAATTTTTCGTTTCACCGGAGAAAGGAGTTCAGCGATCGCATGGCGAGGATAAATCAGGAGAAATGCGTCGGATGCAAGATCTGTCAGACCTACTGCACTGTCGATGCCATCGGCTACGTCGATTCCGCGGAGAAGTGTGAGATAGACCCCGGCCTCTGCGTCGAGTGTTACGTCTGTCTGCGGCAGAAGGTCTGCCCCAAGGACGCCATCGAGCCCGTAGAATTGGACAGTTTCTACAAACAGTTTCAGCATGTCATCAGTGATCCCGTGGAGAATCACGGAGTCACCGGGGTTACCGGACGCGGGACCGAGGAGGTCAAGACCAACGATGTCTCCGGCAGGGTCAGGAGGGGCGAGGTCGGCGTCTGTATCGACATGGGCCGACCCGGGATGGGCGTTTACCTCCGGGACGCGGAAAAGGTGGCCATGGCCTGCGCAAAGGCCGGCGTAGAGCTGGCCCCGGCGGAACATACCCCGCTCGCGGCTCTGATGACCGACCTTGCGACGGGTAAACTGGCGGATGATTGCCTCAATTTCCGACTCCTGTCGGTCATCATCGAGGGCAAGTGCCGGGAGGGGGAACTCTCCGGGGTGTTGAAGGCCCTCAAAACGGTCGAAAAGGAGATCGACACGGTCTTTTCGCTCGGACTGATCCTGCGGGTCGACGAAAACGGCATGAATCCGACGCTCGGCTGCCTGGACGAGCTGGGCATCGCGCAACCCCATCGCGGCAAGGTAAACGTGGGGCTCGGAAAACCATTATCACTGGCATAGGGGGACGTGATGACACACTCACTGCACCGCAGCGGCGACATCGACTCGCAGAAGCGGGATTTCAACTGGTTCATGTACCAGACCAAGGGCGTGAACGACAAGAACATCAAGGACAAGGCCCTCGAATTCATCGCTGCCGCCGAGGCTGTCGGTTCGGAAAACTGGGGGGACGTCAAGACCGGTCCGATCACTCAGTACCCCTCCGCAGAGATCCGGGAGAAGATCTCGGACAAATCCCGCATCCGCGGCGTGTTCACGCGCCGGGAGCAGGTCGTGGCCTTCCTGAAACGGATCAAGGAGAAGGACCTCGGGCAGTCCGTGGTGATCACCGGAATCCTCTCCGAGGTGCTTCCCGCCTGCAAAGAGGCCGGCGTTACCCCCCATTCGGTCAACTACTCCCTCGGTGTTTGGGGAAAGAAGGACAACCTCCCCGACGACATAACCCTGTCGATCACCACGATGTGCGGGCACCACATGATCCCGCCCAAATTCGTCAAGCACGTGATGAAGCAGGTGGAGAAGCGAAAGCTCACGCCGGAGGCAGGGGCCATAAAACTGGCCAACTTCTGCTATTGCGGCATCTTCAACCAGGTGCGGTGCGCGGACATCATCCGGAAGGCGACGAATGCCCTTTGAGAAGGTCGGCCAGACCAAGTTCAAGAAGAAGAGCTCCTTCATCGCCGATCAGATCCTGCTGATGATCGCTTCGGGCCGGTACAAGGCCGGCAGCAGACTCCCGTCGGAGCGGATCATCACGGAACAGATGGGGGTGAGCCGGCCGTCCCTGCGCGAAGCGATCAGCGCCTTGCAGATCGTCGGCATTCTCGAAAGCCGTCCCGGCGACGGCACCTACGTCACGAACCCCGATGCCACCGACGACATACGGCACCGGGTCGTCTCGGTGCTCGAAGACAGCGACAGCCCCTTCGAGAACATGCAGGCGCGCAAGGCCCTGGAGATCGGCTCCGTGCGTCTCGCCGTTTCCGTCGCCGCCGACGCCGACCTCGCTGCCCTGCGGAGCGCCTGGGAAGAGAAATGCCAGCGGGGACGCCGGGGGGACCTCGACGAGTACCTCGCCTACGGAAAGGAGTTCCATCTGGCCATCGCCCGGGCCACCAAGAACCGGGTCATCGAGGGGATCATGGAAAAGCTCCTCGACATGACGATCCAGCCCCTCTGGACCAGCATGCGGCGGAACTATTTTCTGAAAGACCCCTCCCGGATCGAATTGATGCTCGACGTGCATGACCGGATCGTGCAGGCGATCTGCGGCCGCGATGCGGATCGGGCGATCCGGGAATTGGAGACCCATTACGACATCCAGATCGAGCAGATCTACGAACAGAACGACGATAGCGCCGCCGAGCAGACTAGCGGCGGGGCGAATCGGGAGCACGACGTTCCGCAAAGGAGGTGATCGCGACGGGATTCCGGTGAAGAGTGGAGGAGTGTTTGCGATTCATCATTTACCCGACCGGCCGCGGGCGGCTGATTTCCGCCGGCGATCCGGCCACGATTGGAGGAGGCACATGAAGAGATTCGGTAAGTTGTCACTGTTGTTCGCGGTCGCTTTCTGTATCGCTCTGGGGGCGGCAAACGCCATCGCTGCCAGCAAATACCCGGAAAAACCGATCACCGTCATCATCCACGCCGGCGCCGGCGGAGGGAGCGACATCTTCGCGCGGACCATGGCCGCGGCGATCGAAAAGGAGAGAATCCTTCCGCAGCCGCTGGTGGTGGAGAACAAGCCGGGCGGAAGCGGCGGCATTGCCTTTGCCTATGTAGCGGGCAAGAAAAAGGACCCCTACTTCCTCGTCACCGCGGTCACCAGCTTCCTGACCACGCCGCTGATGGGCCTCACCCCGGTGGGACTCAAGGACTTCACCCCGGTGGCCAACTTCGCCTTTGACGAGTACATGCTGATGGTCAATACAAAGTCCAAATTCAAGACGGCGAAAGAGGCGATCGACTTCGCCAGGGCCAACCCGAAGAAGGTCACTGTCGGCGGGACCCAGCTCGGCTCCTCCGATTCCATCTGCACCTACCTGATCGAGAAGGCAGCCGGCGTCCAGCTCAACTACGTCGTGTTCAACGGCGGCGGCGAGGTCAACGCGGCCCTCCTGGGCGGGCATATCGACATGGCGGTCGCCAACCCCGGCGAGGCGCTCGAGCTGTACAAGTCCGGCAAGGTCCGCATCCTTGGTGTCTTCCAGGAAAAGCGCCTGGTCGGCGCCCCCGATATCCCCACCCTCAAGGAGCAGGGAATTAACGCGATCTACGTCCAGAACCGCGGCCTCTGCGCCCCGGCAGGCATTCCCGCCGACGCGCTCAAGACCCTGGAGGAGGCCTTCCTGAAATACACCAAGACCGAGGCCTTCAAGAAGTACTGCAAGGACAACATGCTAACCGAGGCCTACATGGACTCCGCGGCCTTCGGAAAGTTCCTCGAGGAGTGGAACGGCAAGTACGCCGTCATCCTCAAGGATATGAACCTGATCAAGAAGAAGTAATCGTCCCAGAAGCCTGTCCGGGAGCCGGGCCGCGGACCTCAGCGTCCCCGGCCCGCTTCCGGGCGGATCTTTAGGAAGCGAGGCGGCTGATGAAAAAGGCAGAAATGATAACCGGCATAGTGCTTCTCGTGCTGTCCGGCCTGGTGATCTGGGGAGCGCTGCAGATGCCTCCTTCGGCTTCCTTCGGCCCGGGCGCGGGATTTCTCCCCTTCTGGCTGGGGGTGCTGCTGACGGTGCTGGCCACGATCCTCTTCGTGAGCGCCTGGAAGCGGCCGGCGAACGACAAGGAGGCCGAGCCTGTTTTCCCGGGAAAGCAGGCGCTGTTCGCGATTGCCTCGGTCCTGGTCGGGGTCGCGGTCTACATCTCCCTGATCGATACGCTCGGCTATCTGGTGGACACGTTCCTGCTCATAGTCTTTCTGATGAAGGTCGTGGAACGGGAGAAGTGGCCGCTCACGCTGACCATTTCCGTAGTCACGACCGGTACCCTGTACGTGGTCTTCCAGGTCCTGCTGAAGATAACACTACCCTCGAGTACGTTCGGGTTTTAGGGGAACGAGGACTCATATGCTGAATATATTCGACAATTTGATTCTTGGGTTTCAGGTCGCGACCTCTTGGGAAAACATCCTGTTTTGCTTCATCGGGGTGCTGATCGGAACGCTCATCGGCGTGCTTCCCGGGATCGGCCCCACCACCGGGATCGCGATCCTGATCCCGATCACCTTCGGAATGAGCGCGACCACGGCGATCATCACGCTCGCCGGGATCTACTACGGCGCCATGTACGGGGGATCGACTACGTCGATCCTGATCAACCTGCCCGGCGAGTCCGCCTCGGTCATGACCATGCTCGACGGCTACCAGATGGCCAAGAAGGGCAGGCCCGGGCCGGCGCTCGGCATGGCCGCGCTGGCCTCCTTCATCGCCGGGACCGTGGCGATCGTCCTGCTGACCCTGATCGCCCCCCCGCTGGCGAGCTATGCCGTCTCCTTCGGGCCTCCCGAGTACTTCGCCCTCACCTTCATGGGCCTCACCCTGGTGTCGGCACTGGGCGGCGACAAGCCGCTGAAGGCGTACATCAGCGCAGTGGTGGGACTGATGATCTCCTGCGTGGGCATCGACGCCATCAGCGGCGTCGCCCGGTTCACCATGGGCAGCATGAGCCTGCTCGACGGCGTCGGGTTCATCGGCATGGCCATCGGTCTGTTCGCCATCTCCGAGATCCTGGTGAACATCGAGGAGCCGATCAAGCAGGTCTTCTCGGACGCCAAACTGGGTATCCGGAGCCTCTTTCCGAACCTTCAGGACTGGAAGGACTCCTTCGGGGCCCTCTGGCGCGGCTCGCTGCTCGGGTTCTTCATCGGCACGCTGCCCGGGTCCGGGGCGACGCTCTGCTCCTTCATCGCCTACGCGGTGGAGAAGAAGCTCAGCGCGCATCCCGAGAAGTTCGGCACGGGCGTCATCGAGGGGGTGGCTGCTCCGGAAGGGGCGAACAACGCGGCCGCCGGCGGGGCCATGGTGCCGCTGCTCACCCTGGGCATCCCCTCGGGGGGCGCCACGGCGGTGATGCTGGGCGCGCTGATGATCCACGGCCTGCGCCCCGGCCCGATGCTCTTTTCCACCAACCCCGAGTTCGTCTGGGGGCTGATCGCGAGCATGTACATCGGGAACGTCTTTCTAGTCATCCTGAACATGCCGCTGGTGGGGCTCTGGGTGAAGCTGCTGAAGGTCCCCTACAAGGTCCTGATGCCGCTGATCCTGACGATCTCGGCGACAGGCATCTTCGCCACGGACAACAACGTGTTCGACATGTGGGTCATGTTCTTCTTCGGCATGGTCGGGTATGTGATGCGGAAGCTCGACTTCCCTGCCGCGCCGATGGTGCTGGCCTTGGTCATCGGGCGGCTGGTGGAGATGTCGCTCAGGCAGTCGCTGACGATATCGCACGGTGACATCAGCATCTTCTTCACCCGGCCGATCTCCGGGGTGTTGACGGTCGTGGCGCTTCTCTCCCTGTTCTCCCCCCTCTTCCGGATCCTCTGGTCGAGGTACAAGGCGCCGGGCAAGAGCCTTGCGTAGAGCGCGGTCCCGAGACGGGTCGCGGAGCGCCGAGCCGGCCGCGGGCCGGATACGGTTCAGGAAGCACGATCCCGGGGGCGTCACGCCCCGGGTTCAAAACAATCAGGAGTTTCGTTCATGAAAGTCATCGGAGTTCATACGGACCGCTGCACGGGCTGCAAGACCTGCGAGCTGTACTGCGGCGCAGAGAGGGGAAGCGAGGGAAAGACCCTTCTCAAGGCAGTCCAGGAAACCCCCTCCCCCCAGCCGCGCGTCCGCGTCGAGGGGAGCCGGGATGCAGCGTTCCCGCTCCAGTGCCGTCACTGCCTGCAGGCCCCCTGCCTGGACGCCTGCCTCACCGGCGCACTCGGCCGGGACGAGGCGAGCGGCATGGTGATCATCCGGGAGGATCGCTGCATCGGGTGCTGGACCTGTACGGCCTTCTGCCCCTACGGGGTGATCTCGCCTTCCCCGGAGCAAAAGATCGCGATCAAGTGCGATCGCTGTCTGCACCGGGAAGAGCCGACCTGCGTGGACGTGTGTCCGACCGGGGCCCTCGCATTGGTAGAGATCGAGGCAATCGACGACCTTGCCCGGGAAAAGCGCCGCACCGCAGCGGCAGCGGCGACAGCAGCGGGCAACGGCGGAATGGTAATTCTGGACCTGGGGAGATAACCCGGGACGCATCAGCGAAACAGTCAGGGAGTTGAATTTATGGAAACGATCCATTTCAAGACAGTCGACCCGGTGAGCCAGGAACTGCTCCGCGGGGCCTCCCGGCGGGGCGTCGAGCTCAACTGGGAGCGGTACGAAAAACAGCAGCCGCAGGACGGGTTCCTGCGCCTCGGGCTTTCCTGCCCCTACGGATGCATGCAGGGCCCCTGCCGGATCGACCCCTACGGACGGGGAGCCCAGCGGGGCATCTGCGGGTTGGACCGCGACGCCATGGCAGCCGCGTTCCTCCTGCGGCTTACCCTGCAGGGACTCTGGGAAGGGTTGGACCTCTCCGGCTCCCCCCGGCGCGGAATCGAGATTGCCTGGCCCGCCCCCCTCGAAAAGGCGGCCGCTGCGGCCCAGAGCACAATCGGCGGCGCCCCCCTTGCGGCCGCCGATATCGGCGAGAGCGCCGCGCTCCTCTCCCGCCCCTCGGCGGACCCGGAGACCCTCGTCCGCCAGGCCATCCGCCTGGGACTGCTCGCCATTGGCAGCGCCAAACGGGGGAAGTCTGCCGCTACGCTGGGATACCGCGTGGGCTACGGCCTTTTGGCCAAGGAGGCGGTCACGATCGCGGTCGCGGGCAGGATTCCCGAGACCCTGGCAAAGGCGCTCCTGAAGGCGGCCGCCGGCAGGAAAAACCCGAAAGTGCGGCTGGTTTCGCTCGGGGACTGGCTCCCCGCCGGGAAGAGCTTTCTCCCGATCGTCTGCACATCCGGCGAGGCGGAGACCGTGGTTGCGTCGGGCAGGATCGACCTTCTGCTTGCCGGACCGGGCTGCGACCCGGGGCTTGCGACGCTCGCGGCAAGCCTGAACATCCCCGTGCTGAAGGGGGAACAGGCGTCCGCGGAGGAAGAACTCTTCGCCCAGGCCCGCAGGGCCTTCGACCGTCGCGATCCGGGTTCCTTCGCCCCGGACGCCGCCCTGGTCGGCACGGGCAGCGCCGCGCTCGGCAGCGCGGAGGTCCAGGCCGGCCTGAAGAGCGCCTCCTCGTCCAAGATCGCCCTTCTGGGCGGCTCCGACACCCTCTTCCAATCCCTCGGCCATCTTCCCGTGGAATTGGCCAAGGCGCTCATCGGCGAAGGACACGCCATCGCCTCCTGGGGAGACGCAGCCCTCTGGATGGCAAAACAGGAGATCCCCGCAACGACCCTCGCCCCGCAGGACGGTCCGCTTGCCGCCGTCGCCAGTCTGGCCGCCACGGGTTCGTTGACCAGCCTCACGGGCATCTGCTTTACGGGCCTCAATGCCTGCCGCGATTTGACCCTCGCGTTGGGGCTCGCCGCCCTCGGGCTGAAGGTCGCCGTGGCCGTACCCCTGCCCCTCTGGGGGAGCGCGGCGGTCCGCACTGCCCTGGGGACGATCCTGGCCGCCACGGGGGGGAGCCTGACGCATTACGACCACCCGGCCCAGGGCGAGGAACTCCTGGCATGGTTCGTCCGGGCGTAGCGCACGAAGGAGAGGGTTGTATGGACATCCTGATCGTCGGCGGCGGCGTTGCCGGTTTCACGGCCGCCGCGGCCTGCCGAAACGCCTGGCCCGACCGGGCCGTGACCCTGATCGACGCGGAGAATGAAGTCGGGTACTACCGGACGCTTCTTCCCCAATTCATGGTCGGGACCCTCCCGGAAACGAAGCTCTTCTTCCCCCCCGGGGATCCGGACCCGCTCTTCACGGTGCGGACCGGGGTCCGGGTGAAATCCCTCGACCGCGCGGGGCAACTGCTCCAGCTCGCCACGGGAGAGTCCCTCGGGTACGACCGGCTGATCCTCGCCCACGGCGGCGAGGCATACCTGCCGGGAATCCTCGCCGGTCCGCCGGCCCGGGGCATCTTTCCCGTCCGCGACCTGACCACGGCGCGGGCTGCGAAGGCCTGGCTCGTCGACCACCGGAAGGTGATCGTCTTCGGCGGCTCCCTCGTGGCGGTCAAGACCGCGGTCCACCTCCGCCAGGCGGGGTTCGAGGTCTCGCTGGTGGTGCGGCGCGGGCATATCCTCCTGCGCGCCCTCTCTTCTGAGTCGGCGGCGCTGGTCGAAGACCACCTGCGCCGACAGGGAGTCAGGATCGTCGTGAACGCGCCCCTGGAGGATATCCGCATCACGCAGGGCACCATTGCCGCGATCAAGGCGGGCGGGGAGTGGGTCGAGGGGAACAGCCTCATCGTCGCCGCGGGGGTGGTCCCCGACACCGCGTTCGTGGAGGGGACGGGCCTGCTCACCGACGGACAGCTCGTCGTTTCCGAGGCGATGCAGACCTCCGACCGCCGGGTATTCGCCGCGGGCGACGTGGCCGCGATCGGCGAGCGCCGGCTCAGTCCGAACACCTGGCCGCAGGCGGTCTCCCAGGCAAGGACTGCGGCCGCGAACCTGTACCGGACCGCTCCCATTCCCCTGCGCGACCCGGCGGGAATCAACGCCATGGAACTCGACGGTCTTGCCATGGTCATCCTCGGGCCGCCGGTAGCGGGAGCGGAGACGATATCCTTCGGAAACGCCGCAGCCGGGATCAGGCGCGAACTCTTCCTCCGCGGAGGGAAACCGGTGGGGGGCGCGCTGATCGGCGACATCTCCGCCGCCGGAACGCTCCATGCCCTGCTCTCCTCCGGCAGGACCATGACCGCAGCCGAACTCCGGCTGCTGGCAGCGAGGTCCCGGACCGTCATCCCCTTCCCGGAACGGGCGGGGAGAAGAACAGCATACATTCTGAAAGGATGAGGTTACCGAGCCTATGATGATCCGAGAAGAACTCTGCGTGGGCTGCGGCCGCTGCCAGCCCTACTGCCCGACCGTTGCGATCCGCTACGACGGCCTGAAGAGCATCATCGACCAGGACATCTGCTACGAATGCAGCACCTGCCTTAGGGCGGCCCACTGCCCCGTCGACGCCATCTGCGAATCGCCGAACGTGTTCGACCACCCGCGCGACCTGCGTCGCCACTTCAGCGACCCGGCCTCGCGCCACGTGGCAACGGGCATCGAGGGCCGCGGGACCGAGGAGACCAAGTCCGGCGACGTCACGCGCCGCCTGCCCCCCGGGAAGGTGGGTATCGCCATCGAGGTCGGCCGCCCCAACCTCGGCATGTCGCTTAGGGACGTCCAGAAGATCACCCGGGCCATCGCCCGCGCCGGCATTCACAAGATCGAGCCCTGCAACCCGATCCACTCGATGCTGGCCGACGAAGCCACGGGAGACCTCAAGCCCGAGTTGCTCGGAGAGCGGGTCCTCTCGGCGATCATCGAGATCGAGATGGAGAAGGGCCAGATCCGGAGCATCCTCAAGACCCTCAAGGAGGTCGCCCGGGAGGTGGACAGCGTCTTCTGTATCGACTGCTTCATGGTCGTCGAACCCGGGATCGAGATCCCCGGAGACGTACTGGAAGAAATCCGCGCGGAAGGCCTGAGCTGGCGGCCGAACGCCAAGATCAACATGGGGCTCGGACGGGCCTGGGAATAGGAGAGGGAGCGCATCATGACACACAGTCTGCACCGGGAAGGAACTCTGGAATCGCTGGAGAAGGACTACGTCCTGTTCGTCTATCCGGCCCGGGGGTTCAACTACAAGGGAAGCGCCCCGAAGGTACGGCGCCTCGTCGAGCTTCTGTACCTGGCCGGACCGGTCAACATGTGCGTGACCACGTTGCGCCGCAACATGTACAGCGGCGTCAAGCCCGAAGAGGTGCTGGAGAGCATCAAGGTCGAAGGGGCCCGCGTTTTCAGCGTCTTCGACAGCCGGGAGAAGGTCAAGGACGCCCTGATCCGGATCAAACAGGCGGACGAGGGCATCTCGATCATGGTCAGCGGCGTCACCGACAGCGTCCGCGAGCTCTCCGCGGAGCTGGGCATCGAACCCTACATGATCAACCTCTCCCTCGGCGTCCACGGGCGGACCGACCTCCTGCCGCCGCCCGACATCCGGGAATTCACCACCATGTGCGGCCACGGCGTCGTCTCGCCCAACCTGGTCCGCGACGTCATCCGCCGCGTCCGCGCGGGGAAGGTAACCGAGTGGGACGGCAGCGTCATCATCGCCGAGCCCTGCGCCTGCGGGATTTACAACCCCGTCCGCTCCGCGGAGCTGCTCAGGGAAAAGGCGCCGCTGTACGCGGTCGACCGCTGGTAGGGCAATGGATCGGATGCTGCGACTGGGGTTCATCGGGTTCGGAGGCGCGGGGTACGGCCTGGCGAAGGGGCTTCGCCAGGCAGGTCTCGCCGAGGTCCATTTCTTCGACCGGATGCAGGAGACACCCCCCTTTGCGGAGGTGATCGGCCGCCATAGCGCCGAGCTCGGCGCCGTGCGGGCAGCCACGATCGCCGAGCTCCTCGCCCGGACCGATTGCGTCATCTCCTGCGTCACCGGTTCCATGGCCGTGTCCGTGGCCGAAGAGGCGGCGCCGCACCTTACGCCCGCCCACCTGTACGCCGACGTGAATACCGCCTCGCCGCAAGTCAAGAAGCAGGCCGCCGCGATCGTCGAGCGGGCTGGGGCCAGCTTCACGGATGCGGCGATGATGGGGGCGATCCCCGCCTTCCTCCACCGCGTGCCGATCCTCGCCTCGGGGAGCGGCGCCTCCCGGTTCCGCGACGCCCTGACCCCCTACGGGATGAACATCCGGGCGATCGGCGAGGAGCCGGGCCAGGCCTCCGCCATAAAGCTCTGCCGCAGCATCTTCACGAAGGGGCTCCTGTCGCTGCTGATCGAGCTGCTGACGGCGACGCACCGCCTGGGTGTCGATGATACGGTCCTGGCCTCGATCGCCGAATCGCTGGACGGAACACCCTTTACGGAAACGGCGCGGCTGCAGATGACCAAGGGGGTCGTCAACGCCGAACGGATGGCCCACGAGATGGAGGAGGTGGTTGCCACCCTGGAGGAGCTCGCCGTGCCTGCGGCCATGTCCCGGGCATCCCGGGAGACGCTCCTCAGGTGTGCCGGGCTCGGCCTGCGCGAACGCCTCGGCGGCGAGATACCCTCCACCCTCGCCGAGGTCCTTGCCGCGCTGGAGAACCCGCCGGGTTAGACAGTAAACCCCATCCGGGCCCCCGTTCAAGGGATGCATGCTGCGGCCCCGGGCAGCGCCAATGTTGCCATTGATGTTGCTATATAATCTATAATTGTTCTATCGTTAGACAGTTTTCTTAAACTGTTACTTTCAGACAAGTCCGACTGGGTGCGCATGGATATCGACCTCACCACGGTGACGGTGCTTACCATCCTGTTCGTCTCCTCGCTGGTGCGCGCCATCTTCGGGTTCGGCAACGCCCTGATCGCCATGCCGCTTTTGGCAATGACGGCACTGGGCATGCAGGCGGCCACCCCGATCGTTGCCCTGATCGCCACGGTGATGTCCTTCGTGATCATCGTCAAGGATTGGAGGATCATCGACCTGAGAGGCACCTGGCGGCTCCTGGCCGCCACCGTCTTCGGGATACCCCTGGGGCTGCTCCTGCTGACCGGCCCCTTTGAAAAGGCGGGCAAGCTCCTCCTGGCAACCGTGATCGTGGGGTTTTCGCTGTACAGCCTGCTTCGGCCCCGGATTGCTGCCTTCACCCAGGAGTGGGCCGCCTACCCCTTCGGGTTCATCGCCGGCATCCTGGGCAGCGCCTACAACTCCAACGGCCCCCCGATCGTGATCTACGGCACCATCCGGAGATGGTCTCCGGACCGTTTCCGTGCGAATCTCCAGGGGTATTTCTTTCCGGCCAACCTCATCATCATCGCCGGGCACGCCATGGGAGGGCTCTGGACGCCGACGGTGGGGTGGTATTTCCTGCTCTCCCTGCCGATCATCCTCCTGTCGATCCTGCTCGGGAACGCGCTCGCCCGCCTGATACCCCAGGGACAGTTCGATCGGCTCGTCCACATCATCCTGGTCATGATCGGAACGCTGCTGTTCGTGCGCACCATCGCGGCCTGACCGTTTCGCAGCGGTTTCCCCCCGGCTCGGATCGCTCACCTGCCCGGTCTTGCCTCCCCGAACCGCTCCCGCGCGCCGCAGCAACCTTGCGCCCCGCGGGAGGGGCGGCTCCGTCGCCCGAGCTCGCCCATTTTCGTTCCGGGCCTGCGACCTATTCCCCCACCCCGGTTCCTCCGCGGCCTTCCGGTCCTTGCGCAGGCGGCCCCAGCTCCTCCGGCCCGGCCGGCTCCTCTCCGGCCGGTACGGGCTCCTGCGCCATCGCCTCGTACTCGGGGATGACGATCCCGCGCCGCACCATGATCCGGTAGATCGTCTGCGCCCTCCCCTCCACGTACCGCCCCCCCTTCACGGGGTCGTACCTGAGCGGGCTGGGCAGGACCACGGCCAGCCGGCTTGCCTCCAGCGCCGTCAGGTCGGCCGCGGCCTTGGCGAAATAATGCCGCGCCGCCGCTTCGATCCCGAAGATCCCGTCGCCCCATTCGGCCACGTTCAGGTAGATCTCGATGATCCGTCGCTTGGAGAGGTTGTGCTCCAGTCGCCAGGTCAGAATTGCCTCCTTGATCTTCCTGAGCGGGTTTTTCGACGGGCTCAGGTAGAGGTTCTTGGCGAGCTGCTGGCTGATCGTGCTGCCCCCCCGCTTGAATTTCCGCTCCTTCAGGTCCTTCTCCAGGGCCTTCTGGATCGCCTCGAAGTCGAACCCTTCATGGCCCCAGAACTTGTCGTCCTCGGCGATGATCACCGCCTTGACCGCATAGGGGGAGATCCTTGCCAGCGGCACCCAGTGCTGGCGGATCTCGCGGCGAATCCCCCGGCTCTGCCACTGCCGCTCACGGTACTCCATGAAGGCGGTCGTTCCGGGCCGCTCCCTCTTCAGCCGCGCGACGTCGGGATGGACAAGGCTGGCGGCGATGTTCAGCATCAAGCCGGCTACGACGGCAAGGGCGACCCCGATCGACCATCTCTTGATCATTGTTCCATTCTCCGAACCTCTGCTGTCCGGCGGGTCCGGACGGCGGTGAGCATACCCTTTTTTCCTGCCCGTGAAAAGGGCGATATGCGGGGGCAAATTGAGATTCAACTATCGATTATCATGATCTTTTAACGCTCCACTGCAATTTCAGTTTGACATCCCCGGACAATTCCCCTATAAAGGCGAGCGATTATCGTGTGCAGCTTGTCATCCACCGGCAAAATCTGTGCACCGTAGCAGGAGTGGGGGAGCCCCCGGATTAACCACGAGGAGGTACTTCATGATGAGACGGCGGATTTTCCTCTGGATGGGACTCGGAGTCCTGTTCGTGGCCTTGGCCTTTTCCGGCCAGGCTTTGGCCCGGGAAACCTACCGGGTGGTCAAGGGCGACACCCTGGCCGGGATCGCCAAGAAGACCGGCGTCACGGTTTCCTCCCTGATGACAGCCAACAGCCTCAGGGGCAGCAGTCTCAAGATAAACCAGGTCCTCGCCATCCCCTCCCCCGCAACCGCAGCCGCAAGAACGACGAAACCCACTTCCCCCAAGACCGTAACCGCAAAGAAAGCGAAATCCGCCCCGGTCGCTGCGGCCGAGCGGAGCTACCGGGTTGCCAAGGGGGATACCCTTGCCGCGATCGCCAGGAAGACCGGCGTTTCCGTGGCCGACATCCGTTCGCTCAACAGCCTCCGGGGAAGCAACCTGAAGATCGGACAGCGGCTCGCGCTCAGCCGAAAGCCGGAGCCGGAGGCGCCGCAGGAGCTGACGCTCCTTGACGCGGACGAGGAAGAGGATGACGGTGGCCTAGCCGGCGACACGGCCGCCGCCGAACTGGAGCGGCGCCAGAAGGAGCGCGAGGAGCTCCTCGGTACATGGAACAGCCCGGAAGACCCGAAGCTGCTCGTCAAGGTGGCCATGGGATTCCTCGGCGCTCCGTACCGCCTGGGCGGCTCTTCCGTGAAGGGGATCGACTGTTCCGCCTTTGTCAAGAAGATCTACCAGTTCTTCAACATCGACCTTCCCCGGACCGCCTTCGAGCAGGCCCATACGGGGCTGGGTGTGGCGCGCAGCGAGCTCGTCGAAGGGGATCTCCTGTTCTTCAACACACGGCGCAAGCTCGGCCACGTGGGGATTTACATCGGCAACAATGAATTCGTCCACGCCTCCTCGCGCAAGCGGGGGGTCCGCGTCGATAACCTGGACACCCCCTACTACAACAAGCGGTTCGTCAAGGCGGTCCGCCTCAAGGAATGCGATGAGGGGCTGTAGAACCCGGACCCTGCCCTTTTTCCTCATCCTGATCATCAGTATGACGGCGGCGGAGCTTCCCGCCGCCCCGATTGCCGACTACCGGCCGGCCCTCGTCCCCTTCATCGGCGAGGGCGGGAAGGTCCTGGCCGCCACGCGCCGGTTTCTGCGCGGCGCCGAGGCCCGCTTCCTCGTCCTGGACCCGGAGCGGTTCGCCTTCCGGGAGATGGACAGCCAGGCAGTCCTTGCCGCCCCTCCGGCGCCGGACGGGGCCTGGCGGGAGACCCCCTTTGCCCGCGCCCTCGCCCGCCACACCTCCCCCCCCTTTCCGCTCCAGAACAACGGCCTGCGCGAGGCCGAACGCCCCGTACCGGGGTTCTTCCTCACCGCGGACCTCTGCCCCAGCGGGCGTCCCCTGGACCGCGTTCTTTTCGCGGAGCTGGCGGCCCTCCCGCTGAAGAAGCCCCTGCCGGTCGCCCTGGCTCTGAGCGGCCGCTGGGTCCGGCAACACCCGGAGGATTTCGCCTGGCTGAAGGGGCAGGCCGCCGCGGAGACGATCGCGGTAACCTGGGTCAACCACTCCTTAACCCATCCCTACGACCCGGCAGCCCCCGCGGAGCGGAACTTCCTGCTCGGCCCGGGCATCGATTTCCAGGCCGAGGTCCTCGGCCTGGAGCGGCTGCTCGTCGAGGAGGGGCTCCTCCCCTCACCCTTTTTCCGGTTCCCCGGCCTGGTCTCGAACCAGCGGCTGGTCGAGGAGCTCGCTAGCCTCAACCTCGTCCCGGTCGGCAGCAACGCCTGGCTCGCCAAGGGCGAGCGGCCGCGTCCCGGGAGCATCATTCTGGTCCACGCCAACGGGAACGAGCCCGAGGGGATCCGTCTCCTCAGGGAATTCTTCACCCGCCAGCGGGAGACCTTCCGCCAGCGCGATGCAGTGCTCCTTCCCCTGCGGGAGGCCTTCGGCCAGCCCTGAACGGCCTGCTGGTTCCTGCAGAAGCCGCCCCGCCCCCGCATCATTCCGCGGCCCCACCTGCGGGTGACTACACCTGTCCTGTCGGCGGGCCGGCCATTTTGGGGTTGATTTTGCGTCCCTTCCCCTCTATATTTTCCCCACGCACCGCGGGTCGGCACCAGGGCGTGGCGGTGCGGACCGTGCTGCCCCCTGCGGCCCGAGGCCGGAACCCCTGACCGGCGGCCCGGCTTCCCGTACCGCCCGAGGAGAAAGTGAAACCCATGGACCGGAAACCCCTTTTCATCACCGCGCTCGCCATCGCAGCCCTGCTGTGCGGCGGCTGCGTCGCACGGAGCGATTACCTGCAGAAACAGGCCGAGGCCGATTCGTTGAGCCGGAACCTGGCCTCCGCAACGGCCGAAAACACCGCCCTCAAGGAGCAGGTCGGCCGGCTGACTGCCGAACGGGCTTCCCTGACTGCCCAGCGGGAACGACTGGCCGCCGAGCGGGACGACCTCACGCGCCGTCTGGCGGCCAGCGCGGAGGAACTCACCAAGGTTACGACGGAGTCGCGCAGCACGATCAACGACCTCACGCGGCGCAACAGCGAGCTCGAGGGCGACATCCAGATGCTCCGGGAGAGCATAGCCCTGGTGAAGAAGCGGGAAGAGGCGTCCGTCCAGAAGGTATCCTCCACCTACGAGGGGCTCCTGAAGGAGATGAAGGAGGAGATCGAACAGGGGCAGATCGCCATCTCCGAACTCAAGGGGAAACTGACCGTCGACGTGGTCGACAAGATCCTCTTCGATTCCGGCCGGGCCGAGATCAAACCGGAGGGGCTCGCCGTGCTGAAACGGGTGGTGGACATCCTGATATCGGTCACGGACAAGGCCGTCCGCGTGGAGGGTCACACGGACAATGTTTCGATCATGGGGGCCCTGACCAAGCGGTACGCAACCAACTGGGAGCTCTCCGCGGCCCGGGCGCTCACCGTCACCCGGTTCCTCGAAAAGGAAGGACTCGACCCCAAGCTCCTGTCTGCCGCCGCCTTCGGGGAGCACCAGCCTGTAGCCGACAATGAAACTGCCGAGGGCAGGGCCAAGAACCGGCGGATCGCCATCATCCTGCTGCCCAAGGAGGAGAAGTGAGCGCCCCCGCAGCCTGCCCTTCGCCCGCTGCGGCCGATCGCGCAGCGGTCCGACGGCCCAACATCCGCGACCTGTCGCTCGGGGAGATCGAGGAGCGCATCGCGGAGTTGGGCAAGGAGAAATACCGCGCCCGGCAGATCATGAAGTGGCTGTACCAGGGAGGGGCCACCTCCTTCAGCCAGATGACCACCCTGGCCCGGGAGTTCCGCACCCGGATGGAGGAGCTGTTTGCGATCCGCGAGCCGGAAATCGAGCTCGTCCAGCGATCGGAGGACGGCACGAAGAAGGTCCTCTTCCGCCTCAGTGACGGCCTCGCCGTGGAGAGCGTCCTGATCCCCGGCAAGAACCACTGGACCGCCTGCATCTCCACCCAGGCAGGCTGCGCCATGGGCTGCCGGTTCTGCCTGACGGGCCGGCAGGGATTGAAGCGGAACCTCCTCCCGTCGGAGATCACCGGCCAGATGACCATGCTTCGGCGTCACACCCCCGAGGGGCCCGCCATCCTGAACATCGTGATGATGGGGATGGGGGAGCCGCTGGCGAATTACGAAAACACGGTCAAGGCGATCGGCATCCTCACCTCCGACCACGGCTTGGGCTTCTCCACCCGGAAGATCACCGTCTCCACCTGCGGGCTGGCCCCGGAGATCACCCGGCTGGGGAAGGATATCTGCGTGAACCTCGCCATCTCGCTCAACGCCCCGGACGACCGGCGGCGGAGCGAGCTGATGCCGATCAACCGGAAGTATCCCCTGGCTGCGCTCCTGGAAGCCTGCCGCGACTATCCCATGCCGGGACGGCGCATGCTCACCTTCGAATACATCCTGATGGCTGGGGTCAACGATTCGCCGTCGGACGCGGCAAAGGTCGCACGCCTGCTCAAAGACGTCCGGTGCAAGCTGAACCTGATCGCCTTCAACGAGTTTTCGGGATCGCCGTACAAGACGCCGAGCCCGGAGGCGGTGAGCGCCTTCCAGCAGGTGCTCCTGGACAACAACTACACGGCGATCCTCCGGCAGAGCCGCGGCCGGGACATCCTTGCCGCCTGCGGCCAGTTGAGCGGCAAGTTCTCCGGAGACCCCGCGGCATCCCCGGCGGAGCCCGTTCGGCCGCAGTGACAGCACCTCCCACAGGGCCGGCCCCACGGAGGATGGAGCGGACAACTACCGGCTCGGGTCCGGGTCCGGACGGCGGCAGGGTTCTCTGCCACCGGCTGTCGGTAGCAGGGCCAACAGCGGATGTTCTTGCGAAGGGCAAGCGATGGAAAAGGCAAAATGGGCGACAGCCAGGATCGCGTTCATGGTTGCGGCAGGCAGCAGCATCGCCACGGGCAACGTCCTGGGCTATCTCCTGGGCCCGCTCTATTCCTGGTATTTTTTCAACGACTTCAATTTTTTGAAATACCACCGGTATTTCTTCTCCATGACGCTCTGCGGCTGGCGGATGCTGAACGAATTGCTCCGGACCCCCGGATACCGCCAGATGTTCGCGATCCCCCTCACTGCGCCGCCCAAACAGGGCCCCGACCTGTCGCTCGTCCGCGTGCGCCCCGAATGGCGGGAATCCCACGGCGGCTGCAACGGCTGCGTCCAGTGCTGCACCCGCCGGGCCTGTCCGCTGCTGGATGTTGAACGGAACATCTGCCGGAGCTACGGCTCCTTTTTCTGGCGCTACTTCAACTGCGGCAGGTACCCGGAAAACGCCGCGCAGATCAGCCACTACGACTGCCCGAAATGGGAGATGAACACCTGACCCGTCCACCCGCCTTTTTCCGTTGACACCCCACCCGCGATCGTGAGAAGGAGGGCCGCCCCCGGCACGGCACCGGTGCGGGTGCTGCCCGGCGGAATTCGTCATTCCGGCGGAGGCCGGAATGCGGAGGCCATCCCGGCGCATCGCACGAAGTGATAGGAGAAGGTCCGTTTCCCCATGTTACCCGCCTGGATGATACTGCTGGCCGTGCTGGCCTTCTTCGCGCTGATCCTGGCCATCGGGCGGATCACCGGCAGATGGATCGCCTCGCATTCCGATTTCTTCGTCGGCGGACGCGAGGTGAGCCTGGCGATCAACGCCTGCGCCATCGGCGGGATCGGCCTTGCCGCCTCCTTCGTCGCCTCGCTGTCCCAGTTCTCCGTGACCCTCGGGTTCTTCCCCGCCTACCTCTTCGGCCTGATGTGGGCCCTGTCGGTGGTCCTGTACGGGCTGATCGCCGGGAGGTTCATCCGCAGGAGCGGTACCTACACCATCTCCGAGTGGCTGGGGATGCGGCTCGACACCCGCACCCGGGTCGTCTGCGCCGCCTGCCAGGTCCTGGGGACCGTGAGCGTGATGGCGGCCAACGTGGCGGGGATCTCCACGATCCTGGAGCCCCTGACCGGTACCCCCTATGCCGTGAACGTCGTGGCGATCACCGCGGGGTTTCTGCTGTACACCTTCCTGGGCGGGATGTGGGCCGTGACGATCGTGGACGTGGCCCAGATCCTGATCGGGCTGCCGGTGTACTACCTCGTCTGCGTGAAGCTCCTCGTCCAGACCGACTTCCTGGCCAGCCTGCCCGGGGCCGCCTGGCGCCTGCACAGCCTCAGCGGCCACATGCCGGCCTTCAGCCTCACCTTCCCCAGCGCCCTCACCTTCGTGCTCACCTGGCTGCTGTTCGTGTTCGGGAGCCAGTACTACTGGATCCGCATCGCCTCCAGCCGGAGCGAAAAGGGGGCCGTCGGGGCTGCCGTCGGCGGCGGATTCCTGGGGATGGGGCTCCTGCTCGCCCCGCTCGGGCTGATCGGCCTGTTCGCCGCGACCCTGATCCCGGGCGACTGGCCGCCGAACCAGGCCTGGGGCAGGCTGGTCCGCACCCTGCCGGCGCCCCTGGCCGTCTGGATGGTGGTCGGCGTCCTGGGCGGGAGCATGTCCACCGCCTCGACCGCGCTGATGGGCGCCTCCTCCACGATCCTCCGCGATTTCTACCAGCGCTTCTTCCGACCCACGGCCACCTCCCGGCAGCTCGTGCTGCCCAGCCGGGTCGCGGTCCTGGCCGCAGGGGGGCTCACCTGCCTCCTGGCCCTCTTCTACCCCGGCGGGGCGGCCTGGCTTCTGGCCGTGGCAGGGGCCTGGTTCGGGACCCCGGCGGTGCTCCTGGTCCTGTCCATCTCCTGGAAGCGGCTCACCCCAGCGGGCGGGTTCTGGGGGATCGTCACCGGGCTCGTGGCCACGATCGGCTGGCAGCTCGGCCCCTGGTGGCAGAGCGTGGCCCACATGGTCTGCGTAGCCCTGGCCGTGACCCTGGTCGTGACCGTCCTGGTCTCGCTGGCGACGCAGCCGCAAACCGCGCCGAGTACGGGACCGCTTGACCTCGCCGACCGGCACCGCCGAGTCCTGGCCCTCGTCCGGGAGGGCCGCGCCACCCTCGACGCCCTGGCGGACAGCCTGGAGATCGACGGCGAGCAGGCCTTTCGCGCAATCACCGAACTGGTCGACGCCGGGCTTCTCCGCCGCTTGGGCGAGGCGGGCGCCGACCGGCTCGTGTTCATCCTCACCGACGCGGGGAGCGCGGCACTGCCGGTCCTCACCGCGGAAGAGGCTGCGATCCTCGGCAAAGGGATCACCCTGGCCGACTACCGGGTCCTCGCAGCCTTCGGCAAGGACCGGACAGCCGGTACATCCACCCTGTCCCCACCCGCAGGGATGGAAGGCCAAGAGCTCCGCAAGCACGTCGTCCATCTGATCCGTCAAGGCTATCTCGAAGAATACGGTCTGTTCAGAAGGCGCGTGAAGCTCTCCCCGCGGGGGAGCGCTCTGATCCTGGCCCAGGAGCGACATGCCCGGCCGGGCTGACACTTCGGAACGAGGCCCATCACGCTGCGTGTCGAACATGCCCCCCGGGGTATTTGCTAGCTTCCTTTCGTGCGATGCTCGTCGTAGATGCAACCATTAAAACGATATTCATTGCTTCACATCCAATTTCACTCAAGAGATCTCATCCTGTGGATCTATGGAATGATCTTGACAATCTGGCCATCCGATGTTATCGGTCATCACTCTTCTATAAATCATTCCCTATTGAAACTCAGATTGGTTCGGTGAGCACAAAACCCGATTCGGGACAGGAGACTACTGAATGGAGATGATTCCCCTGCTGGTGAGGAACTGTGGCAATACAGAGCCACATCGAAATATCTTCACGGTTTCTTTTCTGACACTGATGATTTTTATGCACTGCTTTGCTTTCGCCGAGGTGTCCGCCGGAAGCAACGGGTCAAGAAACCACGTACCCCGGCCTGCCACGGAATACAATCCGCAGAAGCCTCTGCGGACGATGATCGTTCAAAACTATGCCCCCTATAGCTTTGTGAACGAGAGAGGGGTTCCGGACGGCTTTAGCATAGACCTGATTCGTGCCGTCACGAGAGTGATGGACATGGAAATCGAAATCAGCCCCGGTCACTGGAACGATGCGATCAAAGCCTTGGCAGACGGGGAGATCGACCTTCTACCGATGATGGCTTATTCTGCCGAACGCGACAAAAGCTTCGATTTCTCCGTGCCTCATACGATTGCTCACGACGCTTTCTTTGTTCGCAAGGACTCTCCGAGGATTACTTCACAATCGCAACTCAAGGACAAATCGATCATAGTAATGGACATGGATCAGGCTCATCAGTACCTGCGGTTCACAGGGTTGATTCCAGCAGATCGCTTCATTCTTGTTGACAGCCTGCCAGAGGGTCTCCGGGCGCTTGCATCCGGCCGCGGGGACGTCGCTTTGATGCCGAAGTTGGTCGGACTGATGATCATCAAACGACTGAATCTGAAAAACATCGATACCAACCCTGCAATCATCGACGGCTACAATCGGCCCTTCAGCTTCGCAGTTGTTGAAGGCGATCACGCGCTTCTCGAACGGCTGAACCAGGGGCTCAAGATTGTAAAGACTACCGGGACGTATCAGGAGATCTACTATAAATGGTTTGGTCTGCTTGAGACCCATAGGGGGTTGTCGAAAGACCTGCTTGAATACCTGCTCGCTGGCATCACTATCCTATTTGTTCTGGGACTGATTATAGGGGGCTGGTCAATATTCCTAAGAAGAAAGGTGGCAGAGCGGACGCACTATCTGGAAATCGAAATAGCGGAGCGCAAGCATGCGGAGGAGGCATTTCGGAAGAGTGAAGAAAGATACCGGCTCCTCTTCGATTCGGCGGGCGATGCGATCTTTGTTCATGATAATAACGGGCAGATTATGGCCGCAAATGAGCTGGCAGCGAAGCGGTATGGGTATACGCGGGAAGAACTTCTGTCAATGAGAATATGCCAGATTGATACGCCAGCGGAAAGCATTCACGCGCCTGAAAGAATATTGCGGTTGATGCGGCAGGGCTATCATGCCTTTGAGACCTCACACCAGTGCAAGGATGGTTCTGTCATTGAGATGGACGTCAGTGCCCGCCGGATTACCTGGGATAATGGAATGCCGGCAATGATGAGCATCTGCCGCGACATCACTGAGCGAAAGCGCGGCGAGGCAAACCGCATCAAGGCACTTCGAGAGGCTGAGCTTAGGATGCAAGAGTCCACGGCATTGCTCAATGCCGCCGCGGCCGTGCTCGAGAACACGAAATTTGAACCGGCAGCAAGGAGAATATTTGCCCAGTGTAAGCAAATAACAGGTGCAACCGGAGGCTATGTCGCTCTTCTAGATTCAGAGGGCCGTGAAAATGAAGTTCTCTTCCTCGATGCCGGTGGGCGGTCTTGTTCTGTCGATCCCAACCTTCCGATGCCCGTCAGAGGGCTTCGCGAAAAAGCATACCAATCGGGCAAGCCTGTTTATGAAAACGACTTCCCGCGCAGCGAATGGATGCAATTCATCCCATCGGGTCATGTGTCGCTCGACAACGTTATGTTTGCTCCTCTTCCGCTGGAGGGCAGCGTTGTCGGTGTGATCGGACTGGCGAACAAGCC
>CAIYSL010000032.1 GCA_903928915.1 uncultured Syntrophobacterales bacterium
AGTTTACGACCTGGAATTGAGGTCTTAGACAAGCTTGACAAGCTGATTATCACAAATTTATCACAATCGGCAAAAAAAGAGGGTTACAAACCGCGTTTACGACTCGTAACCCCTTGAATTTACTGGTGGGCCAGGACAGAATTGAACTGTCGACACTCGGATTTTCAGTCCGATGCTCTACCGACTGAGCTACCGGCCCTTGCTTTGGCAAAAGTACCGCCGAAACGGAACGTTTTCTATAAAATATAGCCCCCTTTGTCAAGGTATATTTCGGGGAACAACTCTCCTTGCGTCGGCGGGGGGTGCCGGCTCCGGGGCAGGGGGTGCCGCACCCGGGCTCGGCCCGGCGACCGGGAGGGCGGGTTGACCGGCGGTATCCGATCCTGGCGCGGCCGCGGTACCGGGAGCACCGGCAGCATCTGTCTCCGGCGTGATGACCGCAACTGGCCGTGCATCCACCGCGCCGAGGATAGTTACGCCAGCTGCCGGCGGGCAGGACCCGCCGGCAGCCGGGGGCGCCGCGGAATCCGGCTGCAGGCCATCCGCCGTCCGGACGACGAGGGTGGCGGCGATCTTGTCGTGCCATGCCTGCTTTCTCCCGTCTACGGCGATCCAGAGGTAACCGAGCGACAGGAAGAAACTCGACACATAGGTAGCCGCCCAGCGGAGGAAGGCAGCCCCGAAGGTCATCTCCTCTCCCGAGACCCGGACGACCTTGAGCTTCAGCAGCATCTTGCCCGGGGTCTGCCCCACGCTGCCGTGGAACCAGGTGAAGTAGAGCATGTCGGTGACGAACAGCGCCCCCAGGTACAGAAGGATGAAAGGGCCGATCCCCTTCAGGGGGTTGCCGCCGGCGATGATGCGGTGGGCGGAAAACCCGCCGAGCGCCAGCGCGGCGATGGCGACCAGCAGCAGAAACACCGCGATCGCGTACAGGATGAGTTTGTCGACGGCATAGGCCAGCAGGCGCCGCCAGAACCCAGCGTACAGCCTGCCGGTCATAGCGGCCTCCCCCTGTCGGCGCCGCCGATGGCGCCCCGTTCGTACTGAAGGATGGCGAGCACCGCCAGCGCCGCCGTCTCGACGCGGAGCACCCGCCTGCCCAGACCCACCGGCAGGAAGCCCGCCCCCTCAGCCTGACCGATTTCGTCCCGGGTGAATCCCCCCTCCGGTCCGATCGCCACCTGGATGCGCTTCATCCCTGCCTGGCGCGGGTCCCGGAGCACCTCGCGGACGCCGCGGGCCGTCTCCTCCTCCCAGGGAATCAGCCGCAAGGCCCCCCCGGGCGACGCGGCGAGCATCCCGCTGAAGGAGGCGATCTCCGCGACCGCGGGGATGTCGGCCCTGCCGCACTGGCGGCTGGCCTCGACGGCGATCTTCTGCCAGCGCTGCGTCTTCTCGGGCCTCTTCGCCGCCGGCCAGCGGGGGATCGAACGGGAGGCCAGGAAGGGGACGATCTGCCGGACCCCCAGTTCGGTGGCGTGCCGGACGATCCCGTCCATCTTGTCCGCCTTGGGAATCGCCTGGCAGAGGGTGATCTCGATCCCGTCGCGGGGGACGGGGCGCCGGCTGGTGACCTCCAGGACAAGACCTTCCTCGCCGCCCTGCCGGATTACGGCGTCGTACTCCCAGTCGCTCCCGTTGAACAGGACGAGCGGGTCCCCCGGCCTGAGCCGCAGGACCGACTGGAGGTAGCGCACCTGGTCCTCGGCGGCGGCGCAGCGGTCTCCCGTCGCCAGCGGCCGGGGGAGGTAGATCCGCGGGAGAGTCACGGCCTGGCGCTCCCTTTCTTCAGGACGTAGCAGACCCACTCCTTCTCGGTGATCAGACGGTGGAGGGCCAGGGAATCGTCGATGAACCGGGATTCGATGTCGGGCCGGTTCTGCTCGATGATCCCGGAGATGACGATGTAGCCGTCCGGCGCGATCAGGCGCATCAGGGCGGGGCGCAGTTTGAGCAGGATCTTTGCCGTGAGGTTCGCCACGATCAACTGGAAGGACTCCGAGACCGTGGCCACGTCGCGGGCGGCGACCTCGACCCGGTCCTCGACCTGGTTGATCATGACGTTCTCATGGGCGATCTCGATCGCCTTCTGGTCGATGTCGACGCAGAGGACCCGCTCGGCGTCCAGCTTCGCGCAGGCGATGCCGAGGATGCCCGTCCCGGTGCCCACGTCCAGGACATGCCAGTGGTCGAAGGCCCTGCCCTTGAGAAACAGCTCCTCGATCGCGTCGAGGCACATCCGCGTGGAGGCGTGCTGGCCGGTGCCGAAGGCCATGCCGGGATCGATCTCGATGACGATGTCCCGGCCCGACGGCGAAAAGCGCTCCCAGGTCGGTTTGATGACGAGGTTCCGGCTCACCCGGAGCGGTTTGAAATACTTCTTCCACGCCTCGCCCCAGTCGGGGTCGCGGATGATCTCTGTCCGGAAGGTCGGCTTGGCGAGCTCCGGGAAGATCTCCGCCAGGCTGTCGATGTAGGTCGTAAGGGCCGCGAGCCGCTGCTCCCGGCGCACATCCAGGGGGAGGAAGGCCGTCAGCGCCTCCTGCTCCGCCGATTCGGGAAACCCGTTCTGCGGTTCCAGGGATTCCTGGAAGGCCCCCTGCGCGCCGATTTCGGTCAGGAAGTTGGTCAGGGCGTCGATCATCGCCGGCGGGGCGAAAATCTCGATCTTCAGCCAGTCGCCCTTCTTGTCGTCTCTTCCGGTCTGCTCGGGCATGGTCCTGTCACCTTTCGTCTCGCCGTGGCGGGAGGTATTGTATACCCCGCCGGAGATTTTTTTTCAAGCTGCTTGAATTTCCAGGGTCTTCATGGTAGCCTCGGGGCGCGTCCCGGGGCGGCGTCCCCGGATACTCCGCATCCCGGCGGAAACCGGAGGGGCAAGGAATAAGGAAGCGGCGATGCGGTATTATCCCCTGTTTCTGGACATAGCCGGAAGGCGCTGCGTCGTAGTCGGCGGCGGGGCCGTTGCGGAGCGGAAGGTGGCGCGGCTCCTGGCCTGCGGGGCCGCGGTGGAGGTGGTGGCCGGTTCGCTGACGCCGGCGCTCGCGGCGCTCACGGCCGAAGGGCGGATCGCCCACTGCGGGACCGCGTATGACGAGGACTGCCTCTGCGGCGCCTTCTTCGTCATCGGCGCCACCGACGACGCGGCGGTGAACGAGCGGGTCTCCCGGGACGCCCGGCTGCGGGGCATCCTGGTGAACATCGTCGACGACCCCGACCGGTGCGACGCCATCCTCCCGGCCCTCTGCGAGCGGGGGGAGCTGGCCATCGCCGTCTCGACCGGCGGTAGGAGTCCCGCGCTGGCCAAGAAACTCCGGCTGGAACTGGAGGCGGCCTACGGCCCGGAGTACAGGACCCTGGTCGAGATCCTGGGTGAGCTGCGGGAAAAGGTGATCGCCCGGGGAGGTTCCGCGGCCGAGCACCGGGGGCTTTTCGAGGCGGTTGTCGCGTCGGACATCCTGGCGCAGATCCGCGCCGGCTGCTGGGACCGGGTGGAGGCGCTGATCCGGGAGCTGACGGGCGTAGCGATGGAGGTGAGGGGGCGATGATCGGAATCGTGCTGTTCAAGACTGCGCTGGCCGTCTATCTGGCCTCGGCGGTGGTCTACGGGATCTCGCTCTGGGGCAGGAAGGTCCAGACTGCGCGGATCGCCACATGGCTGATGCTGGCGGCCCTCGTCATCCACACCCTTTCCTTCGCCTCCCGCTGGCTCATTGCCGGCGTAAGCCCGGTTGTCGGCATCCACGATGCCCTCTCCTTTTTTGCCTGGGTCATGGCGACGGCATACCTTGCCATGCAGCTCCGCACCAAGACGCGGGTCCTCGGGGTCTTTGTCTCGCCGGTGATATTCCTGATCATGGTCGTCGCCTCCGTGAAACTGGGGGGGGACGTGGCCGCGTCGGCCGCCCTCCAGGGTTCGCTGGTGATGTTTCACGTCACCTTCTCCGTGACCGGCGAGGCGCTGTTCGCGGTGGCCTCCTGCGCCGGGCTGATGTACCTGGCGCAGGACAACATGCTCAAGAAGAAAAAAGAGGGGAGCCTGATCCGGCTCTTCCCGTCGCTCCGCGACCTGGACAGGATCAACCACCTCTGCCTCGCCTGGGGGTTTACCCTTTTGACGTTCGGCATCCTTGCCGGTTCGGGCTGGGCCCGGATCGTGTGGGGGAGCCACTGGCAGTGGGACACCAAGCAGATCTGGACGCTCCTGGCCTGGGGGTCCTACGGGTTTCTCCTGTATCAGCGGCTGGTCATCGGCTGGCAGGGGCGCAAAGCGGCCCTCTGGTCGCTGGTGGTGTTCGGCGCGCTCATTATCCTTCTGATCCTGGAGAAGGTGTTGTTCCCGTCGGTCCACAAATTCGTGTGACGCTATGCAACTGGTCCTCATCGGCATGAACCATAAGTCGGCCCCGGTCGACATCCGGGAGCGGCTGCAGCTCTCCTGCGGGGAGGCGGAGAGTCTCCTCCCGGAGCTGCTGCGCCAGGGGGGCATCCGCGAGGCGCTGTACCTTTCCACCTGCAACCGGGTCGAGGTCGTGGCCCGCGTCACCGATTCCGCGGAATCGATCGCGGCGCTCAAGTCCTTCATCTTCCGCCAGGGGAACCTCGGCGTGGAGGAGCTGGACAGGTGCCTGTACCTCTACCGCGACCTGGAGGCGGTCCGCCATCTCTTCCGCGTGACGGCAAGCCTCGACTCGATGATCATGGGCGAGCCGCAGATCCTCGGGCAGATGAAGGACGCCTACCGGGCGGCGGTGGAACGCCGGACCACGGGGATCCTCCTCAACCGGCTCTCCCACCACGCCTTCCGGGTGGCCAAGCGGGTGCGGACGGAGACGGGGATCGCCGGCAACGCCGTGTCGGTCAGCTACGCGGCGGTCGAGCTGGCGAAGAAGATCTTCGGCGATTTCAAGAAGCGGTCGGTCCTGTTGATCGGCGCCGGCGAGATGTCGGAGCTGGCCGCCCGCCATCTGATCCGCCAGGGGGTAGCCACCATCTACATCGCCAACCGGACCTTCAGCCGGGCCGAGGATATGGCGGCCCAGTTCCAGGGGACCGCCGTGGCCTTCGAGAAGTTTCCCGAGCTCCTGCCCGAGGTTGACATCGTCATCGCCTCCACCGGCGCCCCCGGGTACATCATGGACGCGCCGATGGTGAAGGCGGCCTTCGGCAGGCGGCGGAACCGGCCGCTGTTTCTGATCGACATCGCCGTTCCCCGGGACATCGACCCCGCGGCCGGGGAGATCGACAACGTCTACCTGTACAACATCGACCACCTCCAGGACGTGGTCGACACCAACAAGGAGACGCGCAGGAACGAGGCCCTGAAGGCCGAGGAGATCATCGCCGAGGAGATCGCGGCCTTCGAGTCGTGGTTCAATACCCTGGCGGTTGTCCCGACGATCGTGGCGCTCCGCGACAAGATGGAGGGGATCAGGAGCGGGGAGCTGGAACGCGCCGCCTCCTGGCTGCGGGGGCTGAGCGAGGAGGACCGCAGCCGGGTCGAGATCCTGGCCGCCTCGATCATCAACAAGGTCCTCCACGATCCCATGACCGGCCTCAAGGAGGAGAGCAAGGACAAGGATGCGCTGCCCTTCGTGGCGGCCATCCGGAGACTTTTCAACCTGTAAGGAGGACAGTATCAACCAGAAACTGCGAATCGGAACGAGGGGAAGCGCCCTGGCGCTGACGCAGTCCACGTGGGTGGCGGACAGCATCCGACGGCAGCACCCCCGCTGCGAGGTGGAGCTCGTCATCATCAAGACGAAGGGGGACATCATGCAGGACGTCTCCCTGGTCCAGCTCGGCGGGAAGGGGCTGTTCATCAAGGAGATCGAGGAGGCGCTTCTCAGGAACGAGGTCGACGCGGCCGTCCACAGCATGAAGGACGTCCCGGCCGAACTGCCGGAGCGGCTGGAGATCGCCGTGACGCCGCCGCGGGAGGACCCCCGCGACGTCCTGGTGTCGGCGGGAAACCGCAAGCTCGAGGAGATGCCGCGCGGCGCGCGGATCGGGACCTGCTCGCTTCGGCGCGGGCTCCAGCTGAGGAACCGCATGCCCGACCTGGAAATCGTCTCGCTCCGGGGGAATCTCGACACGCGCCTGAAGAAGGTGGAGACCGAGGGGCTCGACGGGGTGATCGTGGCAGCGGCGGGGATCCGGCGGATGGGGTGGACCGCCAAAGTGTCGCAGTTCATCCCGGTGGAGCTGATGCTCCCGGCGGTGGGGCAGGGGGTGCTCGGGATCGAGACCCGGCAGGACGACGCTCAGGCCCGGGGCTTGCTCGCCTTCCTCCACGATCCGGTCACCTGGATTGAGGTGGGGGCCGAGCGCGCCTTCCTGAAACGGCTGGACGGGGGCTGCCAACTCCCGATCGCCGCGTATGCGAAGAAGACCGGGGAGACCCTCGCAGTCGAGGGGCTGGTCGGCAGCGTCGACGGACGGGTGATGATCCAGGACGCGGTGAAGGGCCCTGCCGCCGAGTTCGACGCGCTGGGCAGGGAGCTGGCCGAGCGGATTCTGGGCCGGGGCGGGCGGGCCATCCTCGACGAGGTCTACCGGGAGAAGTGATTCAGGAGCGATCCATGGCGGAAGCGGGGAGAGTGGCGATCATCGGTGCGGGACCGGGCGATCCGGGGCTGATCACCCTGCGCGGGGTGCAGTGCATCCGGGAGGCCCGGGTGATCGTCTACGACCACCTGGTCAGCCCGGAGCTTCTCCGTTATGCGGGCCCGGAGGCCCGTCTGGTCTATGCCGGCAAGCAGGGCGGCCGGCACACCTTCTCCCAGGGGGAGATCAACGAGATCCTGGTGGCGGAGGCAAGGCAGGGGGCGATCGTGGCGCGGCTCAAGGGCGGCGATCCCTTCATCTTCGGCCGGGGCGGCGAGGAGGCGGAGGTCCTCAAGGCGGCGGGCATCCCCTTCGAGGTCGTCCCCGGGGTCAGCTCCGCGGTCGCGGCGCCCGCCTACGCGGGGATCCCGCTCACCCACCGGGGCCACACCGCTTCGGTGGCCTTCGTCACGGGCCACGAGGACCCGACCAAGGGAAAAAGCTGCCTCGACTGGGAGAAACTCGCCGGGGCGGGGACGCTGGTCGTCCTGATGGCGATCAAGAACCTGGCCTCGATCACCCGGAATCTGATCGACCACGGGAAAGACGCGGCCACGCCCGCCGCCCTGATCCGTTGCGGGACCACGCCCGACCAGGAGACGCTCACGGGCGCCCTCGGCGATATCGCGCAAAAGGCCCAGGAGCGGGGATTCGCCCCGCCGTCGATCCTCGTCATCGGCGGCGTGGTCGGCCTCCGGGAAAACCTCAGCTGGTTCGAGACGAAGCCCCTGTTCGGCCGGGGGATCGTCATCACCCGGCCCGAGGCCCAGGCCGAGGGGTTCGGGGAGCTGCTCCGGCTGGCCGGGGCGCGGGTGATCTCCTTCCCGGTGATCCGGGTCGCGCCGCCGCAGGACTGGGACAGCCTCGACGCTGCGCTGGACCGGATCGAGGGGTACCGCTGGATCATCTTCACCAGCGCCAACGGCGTGGAGTTCTTCTTCCGCCGGCTGCGGGAGCGCGGCCGGGACCTCCGCGACCTCAAGGGGGTGAGGATCGCCGCGATCGGCCCGGCCACCGCCGCGACGATCGACAGCCGGGGAATCCGGGTGGACCTCGTCCCCGAGGAGTTCATCTCCGAGGGGGTGGTCAGGGCATTCGCCGGGGAGGAGCTTCGCGGCAGCCGGGTCCTCCTGCCGCGGGCCGAGGAGGCGCGCGACGTCATCCCCGAGGGGCTCGCCGGCCTGGGGGCTCGGTGCGATATCGCCACGACCTACCGGACCGTCCGTTCCGACCGGAAGGCCTCCGAGCTGGAGCCCCTGTTTGCCGACGCCAAAGTGGACGCGCTCACCTTCACGAGCCCCTCGACGGTGAAGCACTTCCTGGGGATCATGGGCGAAGGGTTCCGCATCCCCGCCGGGGTCCGGGTGGCCTGCATCGGACCGGTCACGGCCGCGGCGGCCCGGAAGGCGGGGCTCAGCGTGGACATCCTCCAGGAACGCTACACGATCCCCGGGATGGTGGAGGCGCTTGCCGCCCATTTCGGTACGGAGAAGCGCGCCTGATGCACTGAGGCGGCCCGCAGGGCCCGTCAGCCCTTCCTGCGGCGACCGTTGCCGTCCGCGGCGAGTAGCGCGGCCGCGACCGAGTCGGGAGACACGTCGACGGGTTCGTGGTGGATGAACTCGCCCTCGGCGCAGGCGCGGTCGGCCACGCGGTGCAGATCCTCCCGCGAAACAGCGGCAAGGCCGATGTCTGCCAGGGTGGTCGGCAGGCCGACCGATTCGCAGAAGCCGTACACTTCGTCGATCAGCGCTTTCGGTCGATCGGTGAGAAACAGCGACGCGAGCACGCCGATTGCCACCTTTTCCCCATGGTAGTACGCGTGGGTCGGGGCGAGGACTGTCAGGCCGTTGTGGATGGAATGGGCGGCGGCCAGCCCGCCGCTCTCGAACCCCAGACCGCTCAACAGGGTGTTGGCTTCGACGATGTGCTCCAGCGCCGGGGTGACGGCCCGCTCCTCGCAGGAGATCTTCGCGGCCAGGCCGTATTCGATCAGGGTGTCGTAGCAGAGCTGCGCCAGGCTATAGCCCGTCAGGGAGCCTTTTCCGCCCGCTTCGTTGTTCGACCGGGACTGCCGGCAGGATTCGGCCTCGAACCGGGTCGCCAGGGCGTCGCCCATCCCGGAAACGAGAAAACGGACGGGGGCATGGGCGATGATCCCGGTATCCACCAGGACGAGGTTGGGATTTTTCCGCTGGTAGAGGGAAGAAACGACCTCGCCGCCTTCGGTATACACCACGGCGCAGGAGCTGCACGGGGCGTCGGTCGAGGCGATGGTCGGCACGACGGCAACGGGAACGCCCAGGCGGTCGGCGACGATCTTGCTGGTGTCGATCGTCTTCCCGCCGCCGATGCCCACGATGAATTCGCACCGGAGGGCTTCAGCTCGGGCGGTGAGACGCTCGATCTCCGGTTCGCAGCACTCCCGGTTGAACAGCTCCCATTCCAGGTGGACCGCCGCCGACTGCGCCTGCAGCTCGTCCAGCAGGTTCCGGTGGGCGGACGGGGCGAGGATGGACAACCCCCGCTTGCCGAACCGCGCCAGCTCCGCGCCCAACCGGGCGAATGCCTGATACCCCTGCACGTAGCGCCCGGGAAAAACTGTGGTGGTGATCATCGCGCTGCCCTCCGTTGTTTCAGTGATGGTTGGCCCTGTCCGGTGGAAGCGTAGGAAAAACTCACCGCCATGTCAAGCGAAGTCCCGCGCTGACGGTGTGTCCGGACACCGTCCCTTGGTTCCTCCGGGCCCCTGTCCGCGCATAAGGAGATTGCATTCCCCGGAGATACCTGTTAAATTTACCGGGTATCCGCGACGCGATCAACCCATGAGGAGGCGCTATGAATTTCCCCGAGTACCGGCCGCGCAGACTGCGACAGAACGAAAATTTCCGGAGGATGATCCGGGAGACGACCCTCTCGGTCGATAACCTGATCTACCCGATGTTTGCCGTGCCCGGGACGAAGGTGAAGAAACCGATCACCTCGATGCCGGGGATCTTTCAGCTCTCCGTCGACTACATCGTCAAGGAGACCCAGCGCGTGAAGGCGCTGGGGGTCCCCGCGGTCCTGCTGTTCGGGATCCCCGAGGAGAAGGACGAGGTCGCCTCCGGGGCGATGGCCGCCGACGGGATCGTCCAGCGGGCGATCAAGGGGATCAAGGAGAAGGTCCCCGACATCCTGGTCATCACCGATGTCTGCCTGTGCGAGTACATGAGCCACGGCCACTGCGGCATGCTGGAAAAGGGGGAGGTGGACAACGATGCCACCCTGGAGGTCCTGGCCGAGACGGCGGTCTCCCACGCGCGGGCCGGGGCGGACGTGGTCGCTCCGTCGGCGATGATGGACGGCCAGATCGGCGCGCTCCGCGAGGGGCTCGACGAAGCCGGGTTCGACAACCTCCCGATCATGGCCTATTCGGCGAAATATGCCTCCTGCTTCTACGGCCCCTTCCGAGAGGCCGCGGAGAGCGCCCCCGCCTTCGGCGACCGGCGGGCCTACCAGATGGACCCGGCCAACTCCGACGAGGCGATCCGGGAGATCACCCTCGACGTGGCCGAGGGGGCGGACGTCATCATGGTCAAGCCTGCCCTGGCCTACCTCGACGTGATCCGTCGGGCCAAGGAGGAGTTCGACCTGCCCGTGGCCGCCTACAACGTGAGCGGCGAGTACTCGATGATCAAGGCCGCCTCCCAGATGGGCTGGCTGGACGGCGAGCGGGCGATGTGGGAATCGCTGACGTCGATCCGCCGCGCCGGGGCGGACATGATCATCACCTATTTCGCACCCGACGTGGCGCAGGCGTTGGCGGCCAAGTAAGAAAATGGATGAGAACATGAAGCCGGAACAGTCGCGCAAATTGCCCGCCACGCTCAGGATGGTCGCCTGGGAGATCACCCGGAGCTGCAACCTGGCCTGCGTCCACTGCCGCGCCTCGGCCCTCTGCGGCCCTTACGCGGGGGAGTTGGACACGGAGAAATGCCTGCGCCTGATCGACGAGATCGCCCAGGTCGGGAACCCCGTGGTCATCCTCACCGGCGGTGAGCCGCTCCTCAGGGCGGACATCTACGAGATCGCCGCCTACGGCGACTCGAAGGGACTCCGGATGGTCCTGGCCACGAACGGGACCTTCCTGACCGACGAGGTGGTCAAGAAGCTGATCGCCGCGGGGATCCGGCGGGTCAGCGTGAGCATCGACGGCCCCGACGCGGCCTCCCACGACGCCTTTCGCTGCGTGCCCGGGGCCTTCGACCAGGCGCTCGCCGGGATCGAGGCGATGAAGCGGGCGGGTCTGGAGTTCCAGATCAACACCACGATCACCCAGAAGAACCTGACGCAGATCAAGGAGATCCACGAGCTGGCCCACCGGCTGGGCGCCGCGGCGCACCACATCTTCCTGCTCGTCCCGACGGGGCGGGGCAAGGAGATGGCCTCGCAGGCGATCACCGCGCTCGAATACGAAGAGACGCTCAACTGGTTCTACGAGGAAGGGATGGAATGCGGGATCCAGCTGAAGGCCACCTGCGCCCCCCACTATTTCCGGATCTTCCACCAGCGGAAGAAGGAGCGTCCCGGCGCCCCGGCGCATGTGCCGGCGGCGGGCGGGGGCCAGCACCCGCTCCACACCATGTCCCGGGGCTGCCTGGGCGGGATCTCCTTCTGCTTCATCTCCCACACCGGCCAGGTCCAGCCCTGCGGCTATTTGGAGCTCGACTGCGGCCAGCTCACCAAGCAGAGCTTTCCGGAGGTCTGGAACAACGCCAATGTGTTCCGCGACTTCCGCGACCTCAGCCTCTACGAGGGGAAGTGCGGTCGCTGCGAGTTCATCCGGGTCTGCGGCGGGTGCCGCGCCCGGGCCTACGAGGCAACCGGAAACTACATGGCCGAAGAGCCGCTGTGCATCTACGAGCCTAAGAAATAAATGGGGACAGATACCTATTTATCGGAGGAGAGAAGAGACGATGACGATGCGGATCTGGATTGCGGGTGTGGTTGCGGCTTTTCTCCTCACCGGCGGCGCCGCCAATGCCGCGGCGCCCGATTTCGGGGGGCTCGACCGGGACAACAACGGATATCTCGACGAGAAGGAGATCAGCGGAGCTGCCCCGGAGGTGCTGAAAAAATACGACAAGGACGGCAGCGGCTCCCTGGACCGGGCCGAGTTCGAGGCCGCCGGCGGCACCCGCTCCCGGTTCGAGTTCCTGGATAAGGACAAGAACGGCCGGGTGGACATCGACGAGTTTCGCAGCGCCGCGATCGAACGGTTCAAACAGGTCGACACCGACCGCAACGGCAGGATCGACATGCAGGATTGGAGCAAGCTGCGGCAGCCGATCCAGAACCCGATCCTCTTTTTCTATTTCTGACCGAGACGGGAATAACTAGGGACAGATACCCATCTATCGATTCCCCGGGAGAGGGGAACGCATCACCCGGAGATGCGCGGATTCATCAGGGGTCTTCAGGGGGATGGTCATGACGGAAGAAACAAAGCGCCCCAAACTGGTCCTCATCGACGGGAGCAACTACCTCTTTCGGGCCTTCTACGCGATCCGCGAACTCTCCAATTCGAAGGGATTTCCCACCAACGCCATCTACGGATTCACGACGATGCTGATGAAGCTCCTGCGCGAGCAGGCGCCGGACTGCGTCGCCGTGGCCTTCGACGTCAAGGGACCCACGTTCCGCCATGAGGCCTACGCAGAGTACAAGGCCACGCGCCGGGCGGTTCCGGAGACGCTCATCCCCCAGATCCCCTTTGTCAAGGAGGTCGTCCGGGGGCTGAACATCCCCATCCTCGAACAGCAGGGGCTGGAGGCGGACGACATCATCGGCACGATCGCCTCCCGGCAGGCAGCCGCGGGGATGGATGTGATCATCGTGTCCGGGGACAAGGACATGATGCAGCTCGTCTCCGACCGCATCATCATGGTCGACACGATGAAGGACAAGACCTACGACCGCGCCGCCGTGAAGGAGCGCTTCGGTGTCCCGCCGGATAAGGTCGTGGAGATCCTCGCCCTCACGGGCGACCTCTCCGACAACATCCCCGGCGTCCCGGGGATCGGACCCAAGGGGGCGAGCCGGCTGGTCGCGCAGTTCGGGGGGGTCGAGGGGATCCTCGCCCACCCGGAGAAGATCTACAACCAGCGGACCCGCGAGGCGATCCTGCAGAACGCCGAGAAGGCCCGCCTGAGCCGGGAGCTGGCGCAGATCCGGACCGACGCGGAGTTTGCCTTCGATATCGACGCCTGCCACCGGCGGGAGCCCGACCGGGAGAAGCTGGTCGCGCTGTTCAAGGAGTTCGAGTTCTCCACGCTCCTCCAGGAGCTGCGGGTCGGCGGAGAGACCGGCGCGGACCACCGGATCGTCAGCACCCCCGAGGAGCTCGCCGCGCTCGTCGCCCGACTCGGCGGGGCGAGCGAGTTCTCCCTCGACCTCCTCCTGACCGAGGCGGAGCCGATGCGAGCCGCAGCCGTGGGCCTTGCCTTCTGCCCTGCCCCGGGAGAGGCCTATTACCTCCCTGTCGGCCACAGCGACGGAGAACCCCAGCTATCGACCGCCGCGGCGTTGGAGGCGCTCGCCCCCATCCTTGCCGACCCCGCAAAGGTGAAGCACGGCCACGACCTCAAGACAACGCTGATCGCCTTAGCGGAAAACGGCGCCCCCCTTGCGGGGCTGGGGTGCGATACGATGGTGGCCTCGTACCTGCTCAACCCGGCCAAACATGGGTTCGAGCTGGCCGACACGGTCCTCGACCACCTGGGGCGGCAGATCCCGGCGGCAAAGGAGGTGGTGGGGAGCGGGGCCAAGGCCGTCTCCTTTGCCGCGATCACTGCGGAAAAGGCGGCCGGCTACGCCTGCCGCCGCGTCGATGCGGTGGCAGGTCTCGCCGCCGACCTTTTTCCCAAGATCGCCGCTGCGGGGATGGACGAGCTCTTCCATGAGGTGGAGATGCCGCTGGTAGGCGTCCTGGCCGCGATGGAGCGCAAAGGGGTGCTCCTCGACCGGGTGCTATTGAAGGCGATGTCGCGGGAAATCGAACAGCTCCTCAACATGTCCGAGGAGAAGATCTGCCGGCTCGCCGGGGAGAAGTTCAACATCAACTCCCCGAAGCAGCTCCAGGCGATCCTCTTCGACAAGCTGGGGCTTCCCCGGGGGCGGAAGACCAAGGAGGGGTACTCCACCGACGTGGAGGTCCTCTCCGCGCTCGCCCTCAGCCACGAACTGCCGGCGGAGATTCTCGCCTACCGCGGGATGGTGAAGCTGAAGTCGACCTACGTCGACGCCCTGCCCGAGATGATCCATCCCCGGACGGGGAGGGTCCACACCTCCTACAACCAGACGGTGACCGCCACCGGCAGGCTCTCCAGCAGCAACCCGAACCTCCAGAACATCCCGATCCGGACCCTCGAAGGGAAGCGGATCCGCCAGGCCTTCATCGCCCCGCCCGGCTGGGTGATCGTCTCGGCGGACTACTCCCAGATCGAGCTTCGGGTGCTGGCCCACCTCTCCGGCGACGAGGCCCTGCTCCAGGCCTTCCAGACCGGCGAGGACATCCACAGCCGGACCGCCTCGGACATCTTCGGGGTCTTCCCCGAGATGGTCAACGCCGACATGCGGCGCCAGGCCAAGGTCATCAACTTCGGTGTCCTGTACGGGATGAGCGCCTTCGGGCTCGCCAAAGAGCTGGGCATCACCCAGAAGCTCGCCCAGGCCTACATCGACGGCTATTTCGAGAAATACGCGAAGGTCCGCCAGTACCTCGACGGCCTCCTCGACCAGGCCCGGCGCGAGGGGTACGTGACCACCCTGCTCAAGCGGCGACGCTACCTGCCCGAGATCGCAAGCCCCCAGCCCGCGGTCCGGCAGTTCGCCGAGCGAACGGCGATCAACGCCCCGATCCAGGGGACGGCCGCGGACCTGATCAAGGTGGCCATGGTCCGGATCCACCGGCGGCTGAGCGCGGAGAAGTTCGGCGCGGCCATGATCATGCAGGTCCACGACGAGCTCGTGTTCGAGGCGCCCGTTGCCGAGACCGAGGCCTTGACCGCCCTCGTCCGCCAGGAGATGGAAGGGGTGCTCACCCTCGAAGTTCCCCTGCGCGTGGAGATCGCCGCCGGCGCGAACTGGGACGAAGCGCACAGCTGAGGTGAAGGCGTTTCTTCACTTTAGCATCCGAACACAAGGCATGTTATAAGACCGTGCACATATGAGCGACAGTTGACCCTGTTCCATCCCGTACCCATACTGGAGGATCATGGCATGGCTGAACACAACCCCGTCTTTGATGAAAAGAGCGGGGTTTTTTGTTGAACGCGCAGCAGGTGAGAGGTGTTTTATACCGATGCACAAAGGAGATAAATAAATGGCCGTTCCAGATTATCAGAGCGTGATGTTGCCGCTTCTTCGATTTGCGGCACAAAAGGGAACTGAAATCTCTACCAGCGAAGCGGTTGAAGCTCTGGCAAAGGAATTGCGCCTCACTGAAGACGATCTAAAGGAGATGCTCCCAAGTGGCATACAGGCAACCTTCGTTAATCGTATTGGCTGGGCTTCTACATACATGAAAAAGGCTGGATTGCTCGAAGCAACACGGAGAGGATTCTACCACATTACCGATCGTGGGAAAGACCTCCTTAAGAAACAGCCCACGACCATTAACGTAAAACTACTCAAGCAATATCCTGAATTTCTTGAATTTCAACAACTCAAGGGTACAAGAAGCGGGGACAAATCTTCAGAACCTAAGGGGACATCAGACATTTCGACAGCAACGCCATCAGAGGCATTGGAAGCAGCTTATGAAAATCTCCGTGACGAATTATCTGATGAATTGCTCTCCCGCCTAAAGAAAATATCGCCTGCCTTTTTCGAGCGTGTCGTTGTGGAACTACTTGTCAAGATGGGCTACGGTGGTTCACGTGCAGATGCTGGCAAGGCAATAGGTAGGAGCGGCGACGGCGGAATAGATGGAATCATAAAAGAGGACAAACTCGGCCTTGATGTTGTGTACATTCAGGCAAAGCGTTGGGATAGCAATCCGGTAGGGAGCCCTGATGTCATGCAATTTGCAGGCGCACTCCAAGCTCAAAGAGCAAACAAGGGCATCTTTATTACTACCTCCAGATTCACTGATGATGCGCGCAGTTACGTTTCCCAAATCGGAAGTAAGATCGTTTTAATTGACGGCGAACAACTGACCAGTTTGATGATCGAGCATGATGTTGGCGTATCCACGGTTTCATTGTATCCAGTCAAAAGGGTTGATAGCGATTATTTTGAAGAGAGCATCTAACAACCGCATTAACTCGGACTGGCAATCACGCTGTGCTCCATTGCCAACCGGTTATGCGGAGCGTTAGGTGAAGTGAGAAAGACACAGGCGATGGCATTCAGTGACATTGAGTTTGATTACATCGACAAGATTGTCGGCAGGCTCTGCAGGCGTCGCTCACCTGCCCATTTGCACGACAAGATTCGAACGAGATACGAGATCAAGAACCATGACGTCATTGTCTTTGAGGAGCGACCACGATTCAATGCACGGGATGAGTGGTTGAGAATGGACTGCGCGAAGTTCAAATACAACAGAACGCGCCAGACATGGAAGCTCTACTGGATGCGCAGGGACAGGAAGTGGCATGCCTATGAGACTGAAAGTAGGAGCACTGGACTGGAAAGTCTTGTGCGCGAGGTAGACGCTGATCCCTATGGGGCATTCTTCGGGTAGACCACTCAACCAGCGGCGGACCTCCTTGACATCCTTCATCCCCTTGGCTATACTTCGGCTATCCATCGGAGGGGTAAACATGGTGACAAGAATTCAAAAATGGGGAAACAGCCAGGGGGTGCGGCTTGCGAAGCAGGTGCTCGAAGATGCCCAGCTTACGGTTGGCGAAGACGTGGATGTGACCACACGGGATGGGCTCATCGTCATCGCGCCGGCACGACGCATTCGGGGTAAACGGAGCCTGCGGGAGCTGGTGTCGCGCATACCCAAAGGCCACAAAGCCGGAGAAACGGATTGGGGCAAGCCGCAGGGCAGAGAGGTCTGGTAGGTGAAGGCGCACATTCCGCAGAAAGGCGATTTCATCGCCCTGACCTTCGACCCTCAGTCGGGCCATGAGCAGAAAGGGCGTCGTCCTGCCCTGGTTGTGAGCAACACCCTGTTTAACGAGCAAACCGGTCTTGCCATCGTCTGCCCCCTCACCACCACCGATCGCGGCTACCCCTTCCATGTGGCGGTCGCCGACAACTCGTGCGTGAAGGGGTTTGTGATGGTTGAGCAGGTGAAGGCCGTCGATTACCGGGCGCGGCAGGCGAGACTCATCGGAAGGGCTGCGGACGACCTCCTCGCCGAAGTGTTGTCGATTCTCGACGCCTGTATCTACTGAGAGGCAAAGCGGTCGTTGTGCCGGCGCGGCAACTTTCCTCGGGAACGATACGTTCTATTAAGGAAGGACACCCAATGACCCCCCCCCTGTACCAGGTTGATGCCTTTACCTCGCAGATCTTCTCCGGCAATCCGGCCGCTGTGTGCCTGCTGGATGCGTGGATCGGAGACCGGCAGCTTCAGTCCATTGCCAGGGAGAACAATCTGTCGGAAACCGCGTTCCTTGTCCGCCAGGGGGAAGGGTTCGACCTGCGCTGGTTCACCCCCACGACCGAGGTGGCGCTCTGCGGACACGCGACATTGGCAAGCGCCTTTGTCCTTTTCACCTGTCGGAACTGGCCGGCAGAGGAGATCCGGTTTCAAACCCGCACGAGCGGGCAGTTGATCGTTTCCCGGCGCGGCGATCTTCTGGAGATGGATTTCCCCGCCCGACCCGCGCATGAGCTGACCGCACCTGCCGGGCTTGCTGAAGCATTGGAGGTATCACCGGTGGCTGTCCTGGGCTCTGCGGAGGATATCCTCGTGGTGCTGGAAAGCGAGAAGGCGGTGCGAGAAGTTCGACCGGACTTCCCCGCCCTGGAGCGGGTCGACTGCCGCGGCGCGATCGTTACGGCCGGAGGAACCCGGAGCGACTTCGTGTCACGCTTCTTCGCCCCCCGGGTCGGCGTACCCGAGGATCCGGTGACGGGTTCCGCCCATTGCGTCCTGATCCCCTACTGGGCGAAGGTCCTTGGCAAGAAAGAGCTCCATGCCCTGCAGGTGTCGAAGCGCGGCGGCGAGCTGTTCTGCGTCGATGCAGGCGAGCGGGTGAAGATCTCCGGCAGGGCGGTCCTGTATCTGGAAGGCACGATCAACATCTGAGGAGGTTGCTGTCATGGTCATGGTTATCCTGCACTATCCGGCGCTTGCGCCCACCCTTGAGGCGCTGCGGGCCGACAAACAGAAGGATCTGCCGTTTTTCGAGGCCATGCCCGGCCTGATCGACAAGACCTGGGGCATCAACGACGAGACGGGCCGCGGGGCGTCGGTCTACCACTTCGAGGACCGGGCCTCTGCCGACGCCTGGTTCAACTCGGAGCGCCAGCGGGAATTCCGCAAGAAGAACCAGGCTACGATCGAGTACTTCGACGTGGCGGCAATTGCGTTCCGGCGGTCCCTCAAAGGGTAAGTTCTGACAGAGCCCAGCGGGGGACGGGCGGCCGGCAAACGGTTTCGCTCCAGAGGGAAACCCAGGCGGGGAGGTATTGAATGAGCAAGGAACTGAGCCGCGAGGAGTACAAGCTCCTCGTGGAAAAAGCGCCCATCATGATCTGGCGGTCCAACCTCACGACGGAGTGCGACTATTTCAACGAGGTCTGGCTTACCTTCACCGGCCGCTCGATGGAGCAGGAGACCGGAAACGGCTGGGCGGAAGGGGTGCACCCGGAGGATTTCGACCGCTGCCTCAAGATCTACACGGAAAACTTCGGCCGGAGGCAGGCGTTCGAGATGGAGTACCGCCTCCGCCGGTACGACGGCGCCTTTCGGTGGATCTTCGACCGGGGCGTGCCGTTCTCCGACGAGGCGGGGGCGTTCCAGGGGTTCATCGGAAGCTGCATCGACGTGACGGAGCGCAGAGAGGCCCGGGAGGCGCTGAAGCGGGCCCAGGAGTCGGAGATCGAACAGTTGCGGGAGTTGCTTCCCATCTGCGCCTACTGCAAGAAGATCCGCAACGACAGCAACTACTGGGAACAGATCGAATCCTACATCAGCAAGCATTCGAAGGTGTTATTCTCCCATGGCATCTGTCCGGAGTGCGCGGCTAAGGTCATGGACGAACTAGGGGCGGATGTGCAGAAGCCCTGACCCCCTGCCGGCGCCCCGGCAGGGCAGGCCGATCGCCGGCCTCACTCGACGAGCAGGATGGCGTAGCGGTTCATAGCCTGTGAGTAGCCGGTGAGGACCTCGATCGGGAACCCGAGCTTGCGGACGGTGGCGAACACGTCGATCGCCATCGATTCGGGGGAGGGGCGGGCCTGCCGCGGGACCTTGCAGGTCTTCCGGTCGCCCGTGCAGTCGTCCCCGCAGAGGAAACAGCTGTCGCAGCATAGCAGGAACGCCTTGTAGTACCCTTCCAGGAAGAGTCCCCGCTCCAGCTTGACCAACCCCTGGTTGACCCCGCGGGTCCAGGCGTGGCGGTCCTCGGGATCGGCCACCTGCTGGCGGAAATGAAAGATCGCCGCGGTGGTGTACTCACTGAACAGCTGCCGCACCTCGGCCACGGACGGAACGTTCGGGGGGCAGGTGGCGTTGCGGCCGTAGTTGCCGCAGCCGAAGGTGCATTTCGTCCGCACCCACTGGGCGATGACCACCTCGCGGGGATCGACCCAGCGAAAGTCCCGGTAACCATACTCCTGGAACAACTGTTCGAGCTGCTGCTGGTCCGCCATGGGGAATCATCCTTTCTCTTGTTATAGTACTCCGGCAAGGGAGTAGGTCAATCGGCCGACAACGCGCGATGAAGGGGGGGCCGTGACACCTGCCGGCCGCCAGTATACGGAGGAGGGCCGGCTCCGTCAATGGGATATGGGCAGCCCTCGTCTCGGATCACTCCGGTTACATTTTCCTATGAGTCGACGGGCGCCGAGAAGAGATAATGGTTGAAAAGGGGTGCGAGCGCCGATAGAATACGGGGCATCCGGAGGCACACCACGTCGCAGCCAGGAGAAATCGGTCTGTTTTCCCAGATTGGAGGTTTCCATGTCCAAACTGCCAGACTGGATCGCGGTTCTCTTTGACCAGGCGGATGTGCGCATCAACGGCGGCCGGCCCTGGGACCTGCAATGCCACGACGAGGCCCTTTTCGAGCGGATCGCCGAAGACGTGTCGCTGGGATTCGGGGAGTCCTACACGGACGGGATGTGGGACTGCGAGGCCCTGGATCAGTTCTTCGATCGGGTGCTGACGGCCCACAACGACCGCAAGATCCGCCCCACCCCCGCCATGCTCGTCGAAGCGGCCAAGGCGAGACTGCTCAATCGGCAGAGCAAGCGTCGCTCGCAGAAGGTCGCCCGGGTCCACTACGACATCGGCAATTCCTTCTACGAGGCGATGCTCGGCCCGACCATGCAGTACACCTGCGCCTACTGGCAGGGGGGCGCGCAGGACCTCGCCGCCGCCCAGGAGGCTAAGCTGGCGCTCACCTGCCGGAAGCTCGCCCTCGCCCCCGGCGAGAGGCTCCTCGAACTGGGGTGCGGGTGGGGCGGGTTCGCGCGCTATGCCGCCGAACATTGCGGCGTCGAGGTCACCGCGTACAACATCTCCGCGCAGCAGGTGCAGTGGGCCCGGGAGAAGTGCGCGGGCCTGCCGATCGAATTCCGCCTTCAGGACTACCGCGAGGCCGCGGGTCAGTACGACAAGGTGGCCGCGATCGGGCTGTGCGAGCACGTGGGCTACAAGAACTACCGGAGCTTCCTCGAACTGGTCCGCCGTTGCCTCAAGCCGGGCGGGGTCTTCCTTCTGCACACCATCGGCCGGAACCGCTCGGTCCATCACACCGACCCGTGGATCGAACGGTACATCTTCCCGGGCGGCATGCTCCCCTCGGTGGCGCAGCTCGGCGAGGCGCTGGACGACCTGTTCGTCCTGGAGGACTGGCACAGCTTCGGCGCTGATTACGACCGCACTCTGATGGCCTGGAACAGCAACTTCGCAGCGGCCTGGCCGCGGTTTCGCGAGGAATACGGCGACCGCTTCTTCCGCATGTGGCGGTACTACCTGCTCTCCTGCGCGGGCGCCTTCCGCAGCCGCCAGAATCAGCTCTGGCAGGTGGTCCTGGCCAGGGACGGCATCCGCGGCGGTTGGAAGGGCGTGCGGTGACGACCATGAACCCTCGGCAGGGCTTCGACAACTGGGACTCCTACCGCAGCGTCCGCGAGAAGCTCTCGCGGCTGGTTGCAGCCCGGGGGGACGGGCGTCTCCGCCTGGTCAAGGATACCTCCAACCTCTTCCGCCCGCGCACCGCTGCGGAGGGGACGCTGGACATGCGGCGCCTCAACCGCGTGATCGAAGTCGATCCGGAGGCGATGACCGCCGAGGTGGAGGGGATGACGACCTTCGAGGCGTTCGTCGACGCGACCCTTCCCCGGGGGCTGCGGCCGCCCGTGGTCCCGGAGCTCAAGACGATCACCGTCGGCGGGGCCGTATCCGGGGCAGGGATCGAGTCCTCCTCGTTTCGGTACGGGCTCGTCCACGAGAACGTCGAGGAGATGGAGGTCCTCTGCGCCGACGGGACCGTCCGGCTCTGCCGCCCCGACAACGAGCATGCGGACCTCTTCCGTGCGATCCCCAACTCCTACGGGACCCTGGGCTACATCCTCCGGCTGCGGGTGAAGCTCTTGGCGGCGCCCCCCTATGCGGCGCTCACCCATTGGCGCTACCGCGACCGCGTTCAGTTTCTCGCCGCCCTGGTCGCCGCCTGCGGCAGAGGGGCCGCAATGCCGGACTTCGTCGAGGGGGTCGTCTTCGCCCCCGACGATTTCGTCCTCACCACGGCCAGGCTCACCGACGAGGCGGGTCCGGTCAGCGACTACACGGGGATGGGGATCTACTACCGGTCGCTCCGGAGCCGCGGCGAGGACCGCCTGACAGTGCGGGACTTCCTCTGGCGGTGGGACCCCGACTGGTTTTGGTGCTCGCGGAGCTTTGGGATGCAGAACCCCCTGCTGCGGCGGCTGTTGGGCCGCTGGATGCTCCGGTCGAGCTCCTACGGGAAGGCGAAGGCGCTGTACGAACGGTGGGGGATCGAGGAACGGGTAACTGCCCTCCGCCGGGCCCTCGGCAGGCCCGTGGAGCTGTCCGAGCAGGTGATCCAGGACGTGGAGATCCCGATCGATCACGCCCCGGAATTCCTCGACTTCTACTTCCGGGAGATCGACATCCGCCCTTGCTGGGTCTGCCCGCTCCGCCCGTTGGCCGCGGCCGCGGACTGGACCCTGTTCGCGATGAAACCCGGTGCGCTGTACCTGAACTTCGGATTCTGGGGGAGCGTCCGCAGCTCCGCGGCGAAGGCCGCCGGCCATTTCAACCGCCGCGTGGAGCGGACCGTCCAGGAGCTCGGCGGACGCAAGTCGCTGTATTCGCGGTCCTACTTTCCCGAAGCGGAGTTCTGGCGGATCTACAACGGCGAGGCCTACGCCCGGCTGAAGGCGAAGTACGATCCCCGGGGCGCCTTCGACGACCTGTACCGCAAAGCGGTCCTGGGCGGCTGACCGGCAGCGGCTACGGTTTGTCCGGGGGAGTAAAGGACTGCAGCCGGTCGCGGAAGAACTGCTCCGCCGTGACCGCTGTCCCGTCGCTGAACCGGATCTTGTACGGTTTCCCCGAGCGCGAGGAGCGGCTGGCGCAGTAGCGGATGAAATCCTCCGCCGCCTTCACCCGGTCCCCTGCCACCGCGAGCTTCAGGCGCAGGTGGTTCGCCGCCGTTTCGGCGTCGTAGGCGCGGCCGTTCCGGATGAACTGCGCCCCTGCCAGGGTTTCCACCGCGGCGATCAGGTGGCGGATCTTGGCCTCTTCGAGATCCTGGGCAGGGGCGTAGTCGGCAGCTGCCAGACAGAGGAGCGCCGTCAGCAACAAGAGCGCGGTCTTCATCGCCCACCCGGCCGGTTCAGGCTCACCTGCGCTTCTCCCGCAGGGCCCCCGGCCCCGGCGGCGCCGGTAACCGCCTCAACGGCCCGGCCGATCTGCGGTGCGATGAAGGCTGCGGAGGGAAGATTGCGCTCCTTCACCTGCGCGGCCAGTTCGCTCACCGCGTCGTCGAATCCATCGGTCCCCAGCTGGAACACCTGGTAGTGGCAGGCCAGGCTCGTCTGCGCCCCCAGATCGACGTGAGCCTGGACGGCCTCCGCCGGCCCCATGTGGACGCTCACGTAGTTGCTGGCCGGGGAGTCCTGGGAGTCCCGCGTCCGGAACGGGGAGATCGGCAGGAGGGCCATCCGGATCGGGGAGAAGCGGCGGCTGATCTCCTTGAAATGGGGGCCGTATCCCGTATCCCCGGCGTGGAAGAGGTTGCCCGCCGGACCGGACAGGATAAAGGCGCCCCAGAGGGTCCGGTTGCGGTCCCAGGGGGTGCGCGCCGAAAAATGCTGCGCCGGGACGAGGGTCACCGTGACCTCCGGCGACAGGGGGACCGACTCCCACCAGTCGAGCTCGGTGACCGACGGTATTGCGGCCGCCCGGATCAGTTCGGCATTGCCCAGCGGGGTGATCGCAGCCGGGGTCCCCCTCCGGCCGAGACGCTCCAGTGTGGGGAGGTCGAGATGATCGTAGTGGTTGTGGGTGACCAGGACGACGTCGATCGGCGGCAGGTCTTCGAACCGGATGCCGGGCTGCTTGTACCGCCGGGGGCCGGCCCAGGAGACCGGGCTGCAGCGTTCCGACCAGATGGGATCGAACAGGATGTTCAGGCCGTCCATCTGGACGAGGAAGGTCGCGTGGCCGACCGGGGTCACCCGGAGCGTCCCCCGCGGGACCCGGCCGGGCGGGGGCGGTCCCGGTGAAAAGGTCTTTGCCCCCGGCCACTCGGGCCAGGAGTCGCCGAAGACCCAGCGCCAGAGCCACCGGTAGCGGCTCCGGCTCTGTCCCGCCTCCGGGGGAGGGGCAGCGGGATTGACGGGGTTGAAGTACTTCTCGCCGTCAAAGTGGTCCGAGCCCTGCCGCAGCTCCATCCGGGGGGTGCGGTGCTCCCCGGTGCATGCCGCGAAGGGCAACGATACGCCGAGCGCCAGAAGCGCGATCAGCACGGTCACTCTTCTTTTCATACTTCGCTGTATCCTTTCGATTTTCTCCCTGCGGACCGCTGCAGGTCCGCGCCGCGGGAAGGGTCGATTCTACCGTTCCTCCCCCGCTGATGCCAGCGAAATCTTATCCGGCCCCGGGCACCGGCTGCCGGTTGCACCACCCCCGCAGGGCCGGCCGCGAGGCTGCCCCCGGGGGGCGGAGTGCGGATTGACTTTTCCCCCTGCTCGACATATAGAATCCCCACTGGATCTGAGCGGAGATGTCGCCGGCCATGACCGGCTCGGGGAGGGGACAATGGCGTGGCGCTTTCCGGAAGCTTCTGTCACCGGAATCATACGCAACAAGCTGCTCGGAGCCTGCGGGGCCTCGGGGGGCCATCCCGTCCGGCTATCGTCCCCATTCCCGGCAGCCTGCCGCGGGGCGTGGCTGAACCGGATTTCCGGCGGGCAGGCAAAGGCGCTCCTGCTGGTCCTGGCCGTCCTGGTTTCCGCCGGTTTCTGGCCCCGGACAGCTCATCCCTTTGCCCTCGCCCCCTTCAGCTCGCGAAACCAGAACCCCCTGGTACAGATATACGGCCTGCCCGTTGCGGGCGGCGCAACGGTCGCTCCGCAGGGGCAGGCGGAGTTTCGCGCCACCCTCGACCACGCCAGCAACTATGTGGACCGGGGCAGCAGCAGGGAACAGCTCATCCTGGACGGGGAAACGACCCGCCTGACCCTGGGCGGCCGGTATGGGTTCGGCCGGAAGGTTGAGATCGGGGTGGAGGTCCCCTACGTGTACCACGGCGGCGGATTCCTCGACGGGTTCCTCATCAACTATCACGATCTGTTCGGGTTTCCCCAGGGGGGCCGCGACGACGCCCCCCGCGACCGCCTGCTGTACCGCTACCGCCGCGACGGGGTGGACAGGCTGCATCTGGCGAGCTCCGGGGGCGGACTGGGCGACGTCGCAGTGACCGCGGGCCTGCAGCTGTACGACGATGCCGCGCGGCAGCGGGCGGTGGCGCTGCGGGCGGCCCTCAAGCTCCCCACGGGGCGCAGTTCCTCGCTGTTCGGCAGCGGGAGCACCGACGTCGCCCTCTGGGTCGCCGCCGAGGAGGGGTTCGCGCTGCCGCTCGGGCCGGGGGGGCTGTTCGGGGCCGCGGGGCTGCTGGTCATGGCCGGAGGAGAGGTCCTGCGCGAACAGCGCCACGACGCCGTGGGGTTCGGTAGCATCGGGGCGGGCTGGAAGCCGCTGGATTGGCTTGCCCTCAAGCTGCAGGTGGACGCCCACACCCCCTTCTACCGGGCCAGCGATTTTCAACCGCTGGCGGACTTCTCGGCCCAGCTGCTGATCGGCGGGACGCTCGGCCTGTCGGAGCGGACCTCCCTGGATATCGCCGTATCCGAGGATCTCGCCCGCAAGACGGCGCCCGACGTGGTATTTCATTTCAGTGTGATCACGAGGTTTTAGCCGCAGGTTTCCGGTTGTTCCGGAGCGGGGTTGTGGTGAGGGAGAGAAATTCATGAAACGCATCGAATGGCTGCTGGCCCGGAAAGAGGAGACGGTGCTCAACGTCTTCAAGCTCAAGTCCATGCTCCGGGAAAACGACACCGTGGCGATCCTGATGAACGGCTCGCCCGATCCGGACGCCGTGGCCTCGGCCATGGCGCTCAGGGAGATCCTCAACCAGACGAAACCCCTTGAACGATGCGTCTTCGTTGCCACGGAGCCGGTAAGCAGGTACCAGAATGCCGAGTTCATCAAGGAGATGAAGGTGGAGATCCAGATGCTCGACCGGGTGGACCTCAAGGAGTTCCGCCTGATCGCCGTCGTGGATGCCCAGCCGACCTTTTTCAGGGACAAACTGGGGGAGATAAAGCCCCAGATCGTCATCGACCATCACCCCTGCAACACGGTCTGGCACGCCTCCTTCGCCGACGTGCGCAAGGGGTATGGGGCGCTCTGCACGGTCATGACGGAGTATCTGCTCGTGGCGCGGGCGAAGATCTCCAAGCGCCTGTACACGGCCCTCTTGTACGGGATCAAGAGCGACACGGTGAATTTTGAGCGGGACGTGAGTCTCGAGGACATCGGCGCCTACTACCTGACCTTCCAGCGCGCCAACCGGCAGCTCGTCCGGCGCATCGAGCTCAACCAGATTCCGGAGAAGTTTCTCAAGTACTTCGATTACGCCTGGCAGAACAAACGGCGGTACCGCGACCGGGTGATCATCTTCCTCGGAACGGTGGAGAGCGCCGACGCCTGCGTCCAGGTGGCAGATTTCTTCCTCCGGGTGATAAACATCTTCTACGTGATCACCGCTGGCATCGTGAAGGACAAGATGGTCATCATCTTTCGGGGAGACGGGTACCGGCAGGATTGCGGCGCAATCGCCCGGAAGGGCTTCAGCCAGTTCGGCAGCGCCGGCGGGCACCGGAGTGCGGCGCGCGTGGAGATCCCGGTGGAGACGCTCAAGACCGCCCTGGACGGGGAGATTACCCAGGAGGCGGTGGACAAGTTCCTCGTCCAGCGGCTGAGAAGGCAGAGACCGCCCGCGGGGTAGGCGAACAAAAAATCTCCGCAGGGTGCCTGCGGAGAGCTGCGCTGACCCCTCCCCCGGGCGGGGGAGGGGTCAGGGGTGAGGGTTACTCCTCGGTTTTCGTCTTAGCCGGGGATTCGCTCTTCTCCACAGTCGCGGTAGTGCTCTCTTCTTTCTTCTTCTCCCCGCCGGGCGCCTTCTTTCCGCCGTAGTCGGTCGCGTACCAGCCGCCCCCTTTCAGGTGGAACGAGGAGAGGGACATGACCTTGTGCACCGGGCCCCGGCAGAATTTGCAGGATTTCGCCGCGGAGTCCGAGATCCCCTGGAACAGTTCGAATTCCTTACCGCATTTCTTGCATTTGTACTCGTAGATTGGCATTGTGAAGCACCTCCACCAAATATTACTGTAGCAGATCGCCGAGCTGGTAGCGGTCGCTGAAGCACTCCAGGACCAGGTTCAGGTCAGTATCGGTGATCGGTTTAAGCAGGTTCCGGGTAATACGGTGTACCTTCTCTTCCTCGTTGGCCTTCTCCGCGTCGGTGGCGTCGAAATTCCCCTCGCCCCGGACGAACCGGATCACGTGGACCAGTTCGTGGGCGGCGATGTACAACAGGAGCGGCGCCGGCCGGATGAAGGAATGGGCCCGGTCGATGGCGTTGAGGATCCGATCGTCCTGCAGGCAGATCCGGTAGAATTGCCGTCCCTCGGGCTTGGGTTCCTCGCCGTACTCATACCTGCACAGATGGGCGAAGGCCCCTTCCCGCACCTCCTGTTTGTCCAGGTAGGCGAGGGTCTTCACGTCGTACCGGCACTTCTTCCACTCCCCGGGGGTGACGCGAAAATAGCGGCCCGCCAGCTGCTCGGCCTGGCTAAAGCTCCGACCCGCAAGCGATATCTGGCTGGCGTCAAAGTAACGGCTCATCACCACCATCCCCGTCGCTGTATCCTAAGTGGCGGTAATATATACAGTGAATCGCCCTTGTCAATACCCTTTTTCCGGATGCGGGCAGGGCTGCCGGTTTTCCCCCTGCGGTTCCGGGGGACGCTTCCCAAGGGCTGTCTACAGCGGGCCCCGTTTACCGGCGTGGACTTCCAGGGCCGCCCGGATGATCCGACCGATCAGCTCCGCCTGGGTGACCCCCGAGGCGGCCGCCTGGTGGAACAGGACCGTGGAGGGGGTCATGCCGGGCAGGGTGTTCGGCTCCAGGACCGCCACCCGGCCGTCCGGTCGCACGAACATGTCGATCCGGGCGTACCCCTTCAGGTCGAGGCTGCGAAAGGTCCTGACGGCTGTCTCGCGGACCCGTTCGAGCTGCTCGGCCGGAAGCCGGGCAGGGGTCTTGTTCTCCCCCTGGCCATACAGGAATTTATCCTCCAGCGACAGGAGACCGGTGGTGGGGATCGTCTCCGAGGGGGTCAGGGCTTCCGGGGCATCCACCCCGAGGACGCCGCAGGTCACCTCCATCCCCGCGATGAACTCCTCCGCCAGGGCGAGGTTGTCCCAGCGGAAGGCATCCGCCAGGGCGGCGGGGAGTTCCTCCGCTGCGGCGACCTTTGCCACGGCGGTGCTGCACCCCTCCCGGTTGGGCTTCACCACGCAGGGAAACCCGAGCCCGCCGATCTCAGCCGCGACCGCCTCCGGCTCCGCCTCCCAGCGCCGCCGCGTGACGGCCACGGTGCGCGGCACGTCGATGCCGTTGATCTCCAGTATCCGCCGCGACACGTACTTGTCCATCCCGATCGCCGAGGCCAGGACCCCGGAGCCCGTGTAGGGGACCCCCAGCAGTTCCAGGAGCCCCTGCATGCAGCCGTCCTCGCCGTACTTGCCGTGGAGACCCAGGCAGACCACGTCCACCCGCTCCGGCAGGGATTCGTAGGGGATGCGGACGGCCTCTTCCCGCAGGTCGTCCTCGATATCGCTGGTGCTGTTGCGCATCAGCAGTTTGAGCGGGATTTCCCAGAGCGCTCCCCTGCCGTCCATGAAGATGGGAACCGGGTCGTAGGTCCGGCGGTCGATCTTGGTGAAGATGTTCCTGCCGCTCTCGAGCGAGACCTCCTTCTCCGAGGAGAGCCCCCCCATGATGATCCCGACCCGCAGTTTCCGGTCGGCCGTTGCGTCGTCCGTCGCCCCCATCTCAGCGGTCCGCCTTGACTCCGGCATGCGCCGGCCGCGTCGCCGCGGTCCCGTTGCGTCGTCCCATAGGAATCTCCTCTCCCCCGTTCAAGGGGCTTTCGTCGTCTCTGCGTCCGCCGCTGCCGGGGGACGAAAACGGTCAGCCCTATACCACCAATAATCGTTGTTTGCCAGGGGATCGTAGAATTTCAGCACCCCTCCGGCGACGACCTGCGGGGCCGAGCGCGCCTCGTCGGGTTCGTGCTGCAGCCGATCGAAGGTCATGACCGCGCCGATCAGGGCGCCGTGCTTCTCGATCGCCTCCAGGGCGTAGTGGGAGCAGGAGGGGTGGTAGGCGCAGCGCTGTCCCCACAAGGGGCCCAGGTAGTGCTGGTAGAAATGGACCGGGGCGCTGGCAATCTTCTCCAGGACCCCCCGGTGCACCCCTGCCGGATCGCCTGCCGACGCCTCTGCGCGGAGGCGCGTCCGGGGAGCGCGCAGGAGCCCCTCGTCCGCCTGCGCCGCGTCGGGCAGGGGAAACAAAAGCAGGAGAACCGCGCCCAGCAGGATCGCGGCCAACGGCCCGGGGCAACCCCGGCGGCCGGGGGCTGCGGGACGGCAAAGGCGCGTAAGGAGCGGGAAGGGATGCATGGGATTTTCGCCCTCAGAACGGGTAGGTGAAGATGATCGCTGCGCCGGCGGGCCGGCCGAGCTCGCTCTCCCGGAGGTTCAGCCGCTGCAGGCCGCTCCGGAACCGGTCCTCGTCGACCTGCCGGTTGTACTTGTGGACGCCGCCCACAGCCCCGTAGACGTTGCCCGAATACCAGCCCAGCTCGAACAGGGTCAGGATCGCGCCGAGGGCGGGGTTGTCCGAGTCGAAGGCCTTCCAGGCGGCAACGATGAACAGGCTGTTCAGGAAGAAGGAGGTGAGCCCGTCCTGGTACCGTTCCGCATACACCTGACCGCTCCCCGGCAGGAGGGCGGACAGGACCCCGGCGGTGAGCGGCGATTTGTACCGGACAGTCCGTTTCTCCTCCAGAAGCCTCTCTATCTGCCCGGTCTCCGGTGCGGCCTCCGGGTGGCGCAGCCGGTCCCTGAGGAGCCGCTCGGCCTCGTCGAAACGGTTCTGGCGGATGAGCAGGAGGATCTCCCAGCGCGCCGCCTCTGCCCGCTTCGTCCGGTCGGGGGAGCTGATGACGAGCTGAAACAGGCGCTCCGCCTCCGCCGCGTTTCCCTGTTTGACCAGCGCGATTGCCTTGTGAAACAGCGCCTCGTTCGCCAGGGGGGGATCGGGATAGCGGGCGAGCATCTCGTCGTAGGCAGCGATCGCTTCGGCCCATTCCTGGCCGAGCAGGTAGGCGTCGCCGATCATCTTGGCCATCTGACCGGCCCGCGCCCCGTTCGGGAATAGGGAGAGGTAGCGCTTCGCCTCGGTGATCGCCCGGTAGTACTCGCCGGCGGTGAACAGCTCGGCGCCGAACTGCCGGATCTCCCGTTCCCGCAGCTCGAGGTACTGCGCCGGGAATTCGCCGGCGGCGCAAAGACCGGGTTGCGGCAGAAAGATGCTCAACAGAAGCAGGGCAACGGAGAGAGTCTTCACGATCGGGTCCATTTGCGTAACATACCGGGAGTCGCTGTTCGCATCCCTTTACCCCGAAGGGGCCGAAAAATCAACATCCCTTCAATGCGAAGAATCAGCGCAGCGAAGCTAATTTTATGGCGTCCGGGGTGATTTTGCGTTATACAGGAAGGCCGTTTCGGCGGGGAGTCGAAAGGAAAAGGCGATATGGAGGGCTCAATCAGAGGACGGATCGCCGGCCGGCTGGCCCGGGTGCGGTTCGTGCGCGAGGCGATGGCAGAGCGGGCGGACCTCGCATCGCTCAGGGGGCGGCCGACCCCCCGGGAGTGGGTAGGTCTGGGGCTGGTGGGGGTCAGCTATCTCATCGGCTGGCCGGCCGTCGGCCTGCTGGCGCTGATCGCCTACCGGATGGACGAACCGCTTCTCCTTGTCGCCGGCGGGCCGGCCATCTACGGCTTTTCCCACGTCGTCTTCTGGGCCGGCTCCTGGCTTGCCGGCGCGCGGTACGCGGGGGTCATCCTCCGCTGGGCGGCGCGGCGGATCGTCGAGAGGCTGGGGGGCGCCACGGCGCCGCCGACGGTTTCGAAACCATGAAGGTACTGCTCATCTCCGCCAACACGACCAACGCCCCGCATCCGGTGTACCCGCTGGGCCTCGACTACGTCGCCGGGGCCCTGGCGCCGCGGCATCAGGTCAGGATCCTAGACATGAACCTGGCTCCGGGCCCCGGGGAGCTGGAGACGGCGGTCCGGGAGACGGCCTGGGGGCTGATCGGCATCTCCATCCGGAACATCGACAACGTGGACGCCCTGGCGGTGAAGAGCTTCATCCCCGGGTACGAGCGGATCGTCCGGCTGGTCCGGGGCTGTTCGGCCGCCCCGGTCGTCCTGGGCGGGAGCGGGTTTTCCATCTTCCCGGGGGAGCTGATGGCGCGGCTCGGCGCGGATTTCGGCGTTGTCGGCGCGGGGGAGGCGATCCGTCCCCTTGCCGACGCCCTCGAAGCAGGGACGGACCCCTGTGTCCTGCCCGGGATTACCTGCCGGGGGCGGTCCCCCGGGGGCGCCGCTGCCCGGGGAGGGGATGTGTCCCGGCAGACCTGCCCCGACGAGGCACAGCTCCGGTACTACCTCGGGCGGGGGGGCATCCTGAACCTGCAGACGAAGCGGGGCTGTCCCTTTCACTGTGTCTACTGCACCTATCCCCATATCGAGGGCCGCCAATTCCGGCTGTATCCCCCCGACGGGGTCGCCCGTGAGGCCCGCCGGCTCCAGGAGCTGGGCGCCCGGTATCTGTTTCTCACCGATTCCGCCTTCAACGGCGACGAGGACCACGCCCTGGCCGTGGCCCGCGCCTTCCGGAGCGCGGGGGTGGAGGTCCCCTGGGGGGCCTTTTTCGCCCCGCTGCGTCCCCCCGGAGGCTTCTACGACCGCATGGCCGAGGCGGGGCTGACCCATGTGGAGTTCGGGACGGAGACGCTCTGCGACCCCCAGCTGCGGCGGTACGGGAAACCCTTCACGAGCGCGGACGTGTTCATCGCCCACGAGCAGGCCCGCCGGGCCGGGCTGTACATCGCCCACTACCTCCTGCTGGGGGGGCCCGGCGAGGACCCCCACACCGTCGCGGAGACCCTGGAGCGTACCGAACGACTGGAGAAGGCGGTGTTTTTCGCCTTTTGCGGCATCCGGATCTTCCCCCACGCCCCGCTGTACCCCCTCGCCCTGGAGGAGGGACAGATCGCGCCCGGCCAGGACCTCCTGACACCGGTGTTCTACCGGTCCCGGGGGATCGGGACTGCGGAGATCCTGGCCCGGGTGAAGGAAAAGGCCGCAGGCCGGGTGAACTGGGTCACGGGCGACGGCGGCGACGAGACCGAGCGGATCGTGACGCGGATGCACCGCCGCGGCAGGCCGGGTCCGCTCTGGGAGCTCCTGCTGAGATGAACCGCGGCGATGCACCGCAGAAAGCCCTGTCGCCGGCCCTCGGCACCGGGATCGCGGCCTTCGCCCTCTCGGCGGCGCTGCTGCCCCTCTGGGCCGATCTGGCCGTCCTCCCGCTGGTGCTCTTCGTGGTAGTCTGTTTCGCGGCGTCTCTCTTCCCCGGGGCCGGGTTCTTCCTGGCCGTGACGAGCCGGGGCAGGGGAGAGGCCAGGGCGGTGGCGCTCACCTTCGACGACGGCCCCGATCCCGAGGCGACCCCGCTGCTGCTCGACCTGCTCGACCGGCACCGGCTGGGGGCGGCCTTTTTCGTCATCGGGGAAAAGGCAACGCGCCATCCGGGGCTTGTCCGGGAGACCCTCCGGCGGGGCCACGAGGTGGCAAACCATTCCTTTCGGCACGACCCGCTCTTGATGTTCCGCTCGCGGCCGCGGCTGCGCGACGAGATCGGCCGCACCCAGGAGGCGCTGGCCGCCGCCGGCATCCGGCCGCGCCTCTTCCGTCCCCCCGTGGGGGTCACCGGCCCCCGGCTCGCCGGGGTCCTGGCGGAGCTGGGGCTGGAGTGCGTCACCTTCAGCTGCCGGGCCGGCGACTTCGGGAACCGGAGGATCGCCTCGCTGGGCCGGACGATCCTGAGGCGGGTCCGCCCCGGGGCGATCATCCTCCTCCACGACTGCTCCCCGCCCGGGCAGGGGAGGGTCGCCGAGTGGCTGGCGCAGGTAGAGGAGATCATCGCCGGGCTCAGGGCAGGGGGATACGAAATCGTCCCTCTTTCCGCCCTGATCGGGCGGGCGGTGATGGATCGGCTGCCGCAGCCGGCAGGTGATTTTCCCTTGACACCCGGCCGTCCCTGACGCTACTGAACGGTGCGGAGACGCCGCAGCCGAACCCGCGGCGACCGGCGGGCAACCAGCGGCCGCGGCTCTGGAATCGGGATACTGCCCGTCGGGCGTCCCGGGAGGAGGGGAGATGGAGGAGCGATTCCGGCAGGGGGTTACGGAACTTTCGGCCACGGCCGAGCGGATCGATGCCGCGGCCGCCGTGGACGGCGATTCTCCCTGGTTTGCCGGCCATTTCCCGGGCAATCCGATCCTGCCGGGGATTGCGATCCTCAGCCTGGCAAAGGAGGCGATCCTCACCGCGGAGCTCAGGCAGGGGCGGCGCGTTGCGATCACCGGGGTCGGCAGGGTCCGGTTCCGCCTGCCCGTCAAGCCCGGCGACCGGATGGCCTTCGCGATCGCCCGGGAGGAACTGCCCGGCGGGACGGCCTATCACGTTTCCGTCAACCTGAACGGTGAGGCGGCCTGCACCGGGACGTTCACGGCGCGGCCGGAATAAATATCTTGACAAAAAACGGGCTTTTTTGCACAAGGATGAAACTTTTCGCATCCATGTCGGGTGCGCGGGTAAGATGCGGGAAACCGTGGAGGTTATAAACATGCCGGAGAGCAAAGAGGCCCGGGAGCTGGTCCTCCGGATCGCCGAGATTATCATCGGGGAGTTGAAGCTCGAAGAGATCACGCCGGAGACGTTCGATCCGGACATGGACCTGGTGGACGAGCTCGGGGTGGACAGCATGGACCTGGCGACCGTGGCGCTCGTCCTGCAGGACGAATACGGGGTCTTCATCGACGAGGACGACTACCCCACGTTGAAGACCGTCCGGCTGATTGCCGAATACCTGAGCGCGAAGATGGCGGCGGGGAAGAATGCGTAGCGGTGCCCGGCTGCGGGGCGGGCAGGGATGATGAATGAAGGCGGGTGCGGCGGTATGGAGCCTGCATCGATGGTGAACGCGGCAAGCGGCTGGCGGCAGGGCGATCACGCCGCCGCGGAGCCCGTGCGCCGCCAGGACGCGCCGGCAGAGGGTGCGGTCCCCCGCCGCTGGAAGTTTTCCGAACTGCTGGCCGAACCGGCGGTCGGCGAGCGCTGGGAGAAGGTCCGGCGGTATTTTTTCCTCCGCGAGTCCACCTACGACATGACGAACCGGTGCAACATCCGGTGCGACGGCTGCTACTACTACGAGGGGGCGAAGCAGTTCGCCTGCGAAAACGATGACCCCGAGGCCTGGCGCGGGCTGATGCGGCAGGAAAAGTCCCGTGGGATCACCTACGTGGTCCTGGCCGGGGCCGAACCCTCGCTCGTCCCCGAGCTGCTGGCCGTCTGCTTCGCCGAGATGCCGCTGGGGTGCATCGCCACCAACGGGGTCCGCCGCATCGCCGACGCCGTGGGCTACCGTCTCCACATCTCCGTCTGGGGCAACGACGCTACCAGCTTCCGGGTCCGCAAGGCCCGGGGCATGCTCGGCCGCCAGATCGAGAACTACCGCGGCGACCCCCGGGCCGTCTTCGTCTACACCTTTACGCGGGAGAACATCGGCGAGGCCGCCGCGGTCGTGGGGACCCTGGCGGACGCCGACTGCCGGGTCACCTTCAACGTCTTCTCCGCGCCGGTCGGCTACAGCGGGCCGCTCCGGCACGATGCGGCCTCGCTTCTCCGCACGCGGGAGGTGATGGGGGAGATGCGGGAGCGCTACCCCCGCCACGTGCTGTTTTCCCCGTACAACGTCGTGGCCCACACCCACGGTCGGGGGCTCCACGACCTGTTCGGCTGCTCCTATCCCCGGCGGAACGCCTCCACGGCGATCGGCCTGGGCCGCTCCTTCCGTCAGTTCAGGGCCGACCTCACCTGGGACCGCGACGCGGCCTGCTGCGTGCCCGACACGGATTGCGCCGACTGCCGCCACTACGCGGCCGGGAGCGCCGTGGTGACGGCCCGGCTGTACCGGCACGTGACGGACCCGCTGTCCTTCAAGGCCTGGCTCGATTACGTGGACACCTACCTGGCCGTCTGGGTGATGGGATACGAACCGGGGGAGGCGCTCTGTCCGGAGTTGATCGACCCCCCGGAGGGGAGAGGGTCAGGGACGTAGATGCAGACCGTCAGCACGCTTCTGAGTGGTGAATGGTACGAGCGGTACCGGGCGATCTCCCGCCTGAACATGCGCAGCTCCATCTACGACGTAACCAACCGCTGCAACCTCCGCTGCAAGGGGTGCTTCTTTTTCTCCTCCGACGAGCACACTGCCGCCCCCGAGGAGACCGACATCGGCCGCTGGGAGGCCTTCGTGGAGAAGGAACAGGCCCGGGGGGTCAACCTGGCCATCCTGATCGGCGGCGAGCCGACCCTGTATCTCGACCGCGTCGCGGCCTTCTACAAGCGTCTCCCCACCTACTGCGCAACCAACGGCCTGATCAAGATCCCCCGCGACCGGTTTCCCGACATGATGGTGGGGATCTCGCTCTGGGGCGACGAGGAGGACGAGAAGCTCCTGCGGGGTAAGGACGCCTTCTCGATCTCCAGCAAGAACTACGCCGGCGACCCCTACACCTACTACCTGTACACCATCACCCCGCGCCAGCTCGGCCGGACCGAGCGCGTGATCAAACGGATCGACGATGCGGGGCTCAAGGTCCACATGCAGCTTCTGTCCAACGACGAGGGGGTGGAGGGGTTCTCCTGGACGCCCTCCCAGCTGGCCGACATCCGCGCCGAGATGGACGCCATGCTCGCGCAGTACCCCCGGACCGTGATCTCCTGCAGGTACTACCACGAGGTCATCACCACCGGCCGGATGCTGGGGCGGCCCTTCGGCTGGAACGAGTGCCCCTCCGTGACGGAACCCCTCGACACCCGCGACCCGCGGCCCAAGAGGCTGATCCGGTTCATCCGCTGGGCCGCCGACCTCCAGACGATGCACCGCTGCTGCACCTCCGCGACCCGGGACTGCCGGACCTGCAAGGACGGCGCCGCCCACATGAGCTGGGTGATGGTGAATAAAAGGGACCACCTGCGTTCGACCGAGGACCTCCAGAACTGGATCGAAGTGTACGAGATGTTCGCCAAGCTGTACAAGTTTCTCCCCTGGTGAACGGCCCTTCCCCGTTGCGAGATGTAGACCATGGATGATAGGCGACCGGTAATCCTGGGATACGACGCCGTCTCCCCGCTCGGCACCGAGCTGGAGACGCAGTGGGGGCGCGCCGCTTCCGGCGAAAGCGGGGTGGGGGAGCTGACCCGCTTCCCGCTCCGGGAGGGGTTTCCCGTCCGGATCGCCGGACAGGTCCCGGCGTTCGACGCTGCCCCCTATCCTTTTCTCAAGCCCCGCGAGCTCGCCCACTGGACATCGCCGATCTTCCCCCACAGCCTGCTGGTGGTCCACCGGGCCCTGCGGCGGGCCGGGCTGGAGATCACCCCGGAGCTCGCGCCGCGGGTCGCCGTCACCTTCGGCACCGCCATCGGCGGGCTCGACGCCCTGATCGCCGCGGACCGGGGGCTGGTCGCGACGGGGAAGCTCCCCCAGCCCTTCATGAACCCGAACTCCTGCATCAACATGGCAAGCGGCAAGGTCTCGATCCTGACCGGAGCAACCGGCCCGATCGCCTCGATCATCACCGCCTGCGCCACCGGGTGCAGCTCGCTCATCCTGGGGGCGCTGTTCATCAGTCAGGGGATGGCCGATGCGGCCGTCTGCGGGGCCGTGGACTTTCCGCTGGTCGAGCCGATCGTGGCCGGGTTCGCCACGATGAACGGCACCTACCGCCCTAAGGAAGGAGAGCAGCCGCTGCCGCCCGGCGAGGCGAGCCGCCCCTTCTCCGTTGACCGGCGGGGGTTCGTCGTATCGGAAGGGGCCGGCTGCATCGTGATCGCCTCCCGGGGGGTTGCGCGTGCGCACGGCCTGCCGTACAATGCCGAGCTCGCCGGGTGGGCCATGACCGCCGACGCCCATCATGTCGTGGCCCCGCACCTGCCCACGGTCACCCGCTGCATTGCTGAGGCCGTCCGCCACGCGGGGATCGGCCCTGGCGACATAGCCGCAGTCAACGCCCACGCCGCCTCGACCAAGGTGGGCGACCAGGTCGAGGCCGACGCCCTCCGGGCGGTGTTCGGCGCGAACACCCCGCCGGTCTCGGCCAACAAGTCGCTGATGGGGCACGCCATGGGCGCCACCAGCGCCATCGAATCGATCTTCGCGCTCGAGGGGATGCGCCGCGGCGTGCTCCTGCCTACGATCAACCATCGTCCCGACCCGGCGATCGACCTGGACTGCGTGAGCGAAGGGGCCCGCCCCCTTTCCCAGGAGTTCGTCCTGAAAAACGCCTTCGGGTTCGGCGGCTGCAACGCATGCCTTGTGTTTCGCCGCGTCAACTGATATTGAAGGACCCATCGGAAACAACCACCGGTTCCGGAATTCGGAGTATCGACGGCGATATGCTGCTCCACTCGACCGGTGAGGGGTTTTAATGGGAACACCGTTCCCTTCGCGCTCAGGATCTTTTTTCGACCCTGCTCCTCCTCGCTCCGTTGCACCGGCAAAACTCGCGCCTTCGGCGCTCAGACAGTTGCCGCTGCGGACGCTGCGCTCGTGGGGCAGGGTAGCCCGAAAATCGCTCCAAATCGCGCTTCCGGGAATCGACGTGCCCGGGCGCCAAGGGCGCCGAAATAAGCGTTGGCTCCAGAGCGCCTTGTCATAATAAGAGGGGATGAACCATGGATACGGTCTTTGAGTTCGCTCTAGATCTCTTGTACAGCATCGGCGCATTTCTCTGTTGGATAGGAAAGGGGCGCAAGACAACGTTTGAGGAAGAACTCTCGGAAAAGTACAAGATTAGAAATGCATCGATAGCCCGTTGTCCTGTTCGCAATCATCGCTGCTTTGATAATCTATGTTGCTAACTATTCATAATATTTATGATACCGCCGTGAACGGCGGTTGATTTTGCTGTTGAGGTACGGATGCGGGCACCACTGAATCGACGGGTATTCGTGATCGGCTACGGGGCGGCGACGCCGCTGGGGAGGACCTTTCCCGGGACGTGGGAGCGGGCCGTGCGCGGCGAGGCGGGATTTAGGAAGGTGACCCGCTGCAAGGTCGAGTCGGTCTGCGACGTGGTGGGGGAGATCCCGGACTGGGACCCGCGGGCCCTGGAGTTCGTCGATGCCAAGGAGGCGTACAACTGGGACGCCGCCTTCGTGATCCTCACCATGGCGGTCTGCAGGGAGGCCCTGGCCCACGCCCGCCTGCCGATGGACGAGGAGACCTCCCCGCGGACGGCCTGCCTGATCGGCTCGGCGATCAACGGCGTCGACGCCTTCCGCACGGCCATGCTCCACTTCCAGGAGAAAGGGCCGCTGAAGATCAGCCCCTACCTCCTGCCCAACCTCTGCGCCAACCTCCCCGCGGGCAAGGCGGGGATGCTCCTGGGGTTCACGGGACCGGTGTTCTCCCCCCAGGGGGCCTGCGCCTCGGGGAACCACGCCATGGGGATCGGGGCCCGGATGATCCGCGACGGGGACTGCGACTTCGTCCTCGCCGGCGGGGTCGACACCCCGATCCTGCCGGAGATCATCCATGGGTTCGCCAACATGAACGCCACGATCAAGGTCCTCCCGGGGGACCGGGCCGCTGCGGACCCCGGCCTGGCCTCGCGTCCCTTCAGCCGCGACCGGCGGGGCTTCGTCCTTTCCGAAGGAGCGGGGGTGATCGTGCTGGCCGCCGAGGAGATGCTCGATCGGTACGGGCTTCAGGCCCGGGCCGAGGTGCTGGGGGTGGGCTGTACCTCCGACGCATACCATTTCACCAAGCCGAACCCCCCCACGATCGTCCGGGGGATCCGGGAGGCGATCGCCGACGCCGGGATCGCGCCCAGCGACATCGGGTACATCAACGCCCACGGCACCTCCACGCCGAAGGGGGACCAGGTCGAGGTCGACTGCCTGCGCGAGGTCTTCGGAAAAGAGCTGGAGCGGATTCCCGTCTCCTCGAACAAGTCGCAGATCGGCCATACCCTGGGGGCTGCCGCGGCCATCGAGGGCGCCTTGGCCATCGAGGGGATGCAGCAGGGGATCGTCCTGCCCACGATCAATCACCTCGCCGATCCCAAGCTCGCGGACATCGACTGCGTGCCGAACCAGGCCCGCCGCCATGCCCACGAGCTGGTCTTGTCGAACGCCTTCGGGTTCGGCGGCACGAACTGCTGCGTAGTCTTTCGGGGGGTGGCGCCATGAAGCCGAAACCCTTCCGTCCGGAGGCTGTCGCCGACGACGGCCGGTACTGGCGCGACACAGCCACGGGGCTCTGCTGGCACCGCTCGGCGATGCGGACGCTCTACGCCGACACGGACCGCTCCGGAGTCGTCTACCACGCCAACTACCTGCGGTTTTTCGAGTTCGGCCGGGCCTCGCTGATGCGCGACGCCGCCTACCCCTACCGGGAGATCGAGGAGAGCGGCTTTGTCTACCCGATCATCGACCTGGGGATCCAGTTCCACCAGCCCCTGTACTACGACGATCCGATGTGGATCTACACCCGGCCCGCGGAGCTCCAGCGGGTCCGGCTCCGGTTCGACTACGTCATCACACATGGGGAGAGCGGGGCCGATGTCTGCCGCGGCTTCACCCGCCACTGCGCCCTCAACTCCCGGGGGATCCCCGTGGCCGTCGATCCCAAGACCGTCCAGCTATGGAAGACCTTTCCCGGCCCGGCGAAACGATAACGCTCCCGCTGGCGATACCGGTGCGGGCCTACCTGGCCGACCACCGCGTCTCCGACCGGGTGGTGCTGCCGGCCGTGGAGGCCCTGCAGGTGCTGGCCGATACGCTGCCCGCCGGTTCCGGCGCGGACGTCCTCTGCCAGGAAGAGGGGCGCTTCAGCCACCTGCTCACCGTGGATCCCCGCCAACGGGAGATCACGGCGCTCCACGAATTCATCCGCTTCGCCGACGGCCGCTGCCGCTCGCGGCTCCTGACCGTTCTTGCGGGCCGGCAGTCAGCCTGGACGCGCAAGGTCGAGCACGCCTCGGTGGTCTTCGCTGCCGGCAGCAGGGAAGCGAAGCAGGGGCGCGGGGGGCCGCAGCAAAGCGGCGCCGCGGAAGCCTCCGGGGGAGTGAGGGCCTCGGTCGCAGGCCCCGCTGGGGAATCGGCGGGGCAGGGGGATGCGCTGCCGGCGGTCGTTGCCGGCGAACCGACGGGTCCGGTCTTCACCGTAGCGCCCCGGCGGCTGTACGAGGAGCTGGTGCCCTTTGGGCCTGCGTACCGGAACGTGGTCGGCGACCTTCGGCTGACCCCGGCGGGCGCCTGGGCGGAGCTCTCCGGGGGCGGCGAGCCCGAAGCGGCCGGACCCCTCGGCTCCCCCTTTCCCTTTGACGCGGCCCTGCACGCGGCCTGCGCCTGGGGCCAGCGGTACCGCGGCATCGTCGCTTTTCCCGTGTCCTTTGACCGGCGGGAGATCGTTCTGCCCACTCGGCCGGGGGAAACCTATTCATGCCGGGTCCTCCCCCTGCCGGACCGGGAGGGGGCGCTTTGCTTCGACATCCTGATCGCCGGGCCCGGCGGCGGGCCTGCGGAGGTGATCCGGGCGGTGGCGATGCGCGACATCTCCGGCGGGAGGCGCAGGCCCCCCGCCTGGGTGCAGGAGGGGCTGTAGATGCGCCTGGCGGCCTTCATTGCAGCGGCATACCTGGCCGGGTCGGTCAACTTCGCGATCATCGTCCTCGCGCTCCTGGGCAAGGAGGACCCGCGGACGCGATTCAGCGGCAACGCCGGGACGACCAACGTCTACCGCCAGGCGGGCAAGGGGTGGGCGGTCCTGGTCCTGCTGTTGGACGTGGGGCGCGCGGCGGCGTTGGCAGTCCTGGCCCTGGCGCTCCTCCCGGCTGCCTTCGTCCCCTGGGTGGGCCTGGCCCTGGTGGCGGGAAACCGGTTCCCCTGCTTCCACGGGTTTCGGGGCGGCAAGGGGGTGGCAAGTTTTCTGGGGTTCACCTGCCCGATCGCGCCCTGGATAGCGGCCGCGGCCTGTCTCGCCTGGGTCGCGGTCCACCGGGTAGTGCGACTCCCCTTCATCGCCTCCTTCTGCATGGTACTGATCCTCGGGGGCGGGATCGCCGCCGCGGGCGGCTGGGAGCCGCTCCCGGTCGGCGGGACGGCCGCGACAGTGGCGCTGATCGTCTTCAGCCACCGCCGGAACATCGCCGCCCTCCTCGCTGCACCGCGACGGCGGGGCGACGACGATCGGGAGCGGGGCGATAACGGGCCCTCGTTGTAAGGGGAATGTTTCCTAGTTGACGGGATTCTCGATGCGGATCGTTCTGGTTCACCCGGCAGGGTCCAACTGGATCCCCGGCCGGAAGGACATCACGGCCACGGCCAACCGGATGGCCCCGCTGGGGCTCCTCTCGATCGCGGCCTTTCTGGAGCGGGAGGGGCACGAGGTGTTCGTCCATGACTGCCTGGGCCCCGGGGCGGTTGCCGGTACGGCGAAAAACGTTGCCCTGATCCTGGGGCGTGATCCTGATCTGGTGGGGTTCTCCGCCACCACGTCGGGGTTCCTCGACGCCCAGGAGACGGCCGCAGCCCTGAAGGACTGCCGTCCCGCGGTCCGGACCGTGTTCGGCGGAGTCCACGTCTCGGCCCTGGGCGGGAGCCTCCTGGAGCGGTTCGCCGGGATCGATTACCTCTGCCCCGGGGAAGGGGAGGCCACCCTGGCCGCCCTCGCCGCAGGGGAGCGGCCAGAGACGATCGACGGGCTGATCCGGATCGACCAGGGGCGGGTCATCGCCAACCCGCCGCGGTCGCCGATTCCCGACCTGGACAGCCTTCCCTTTCCCGCCTACGAGAAGCTGGCGGGGTTCCCCCGGGGGTACAACCTGCCCTTGTTCAGCTACGTGGAGTTTCCCGGCGCCACGATGGTCACCAGCCGGGGGTGCCCCTACCAGTGCTCCTACTGCGACCGGTCGGTGTTCAAGCGCGGGTACCGCGCCAACTCTCCGGGCTACATCTACGAGCACATGCGCCACCTGGCGGTACGCTTCGGGGTGCGGCACCTCAACATCTACGACGACCTGTTCACCGCCGACCGCACGCGGATCGCCGCGCTCTGCGACATGCTGACGAGGCGGCCCCTGGGGATGCGGTTCAACTGCGCCGTCCGGGTCGGCCACACCGACCGGGAGCTCCTGGCAATGCTCAAGGGGGCGGGGTGCCTGATGGTGTCGGTGGGGATCGAGTCCGCCGATCCGGAGATGCTCAAGAGGCACAAGGCCGGCGTGGCACTCGAACAGGTCCGGGAAACCGTGGCGATGATCCAGGCCGCGGGGCTGCGGGCAAAGGGGCTCTTCATGATGGGACTCCCGGGGGAGACGGAGGAGTCGGTCCGCCGGACGAGCAATTTCGTCCTGTCCCTGGGCCTGGATGACATGAACATGGCCAAGTTCACCCCCTTCCCCGGCGCCCCCCTCTGGGAGACGATCCGCGACGAGGGGAGCTTTACGGAGGACTGGCGCCGGATGAACTGCCTGAACTTCGTGTTCGTCCCGAAGGCGATCGCCTCCCGGGAGCGGCTCGACCAACTGTACAACGAGCACGTGAAGCGGTTCTACACCGACCCCGCCTGGCGCCGGAGATTCCGGGGCCGCCTCTGGGAGCACCGCCACAGCCTCTGGCACATGGCCCGGCACCTGCCCGCCTTCCTCGCTGCCCGCCGCCAGTTCGAACCGGCCAAGGGGCCCGGTTGATCGGCACCGGGGCCCCGGCCGGCACGCCGAAGGTGATCACCGACAGGCTGCACGAGGAGTTCGAACCGGGTCGTCCGCGTTGTTTACGCGGTGACGCAGGGCTTTCCGTCGACAGACACAATCTTCGGAGGCGGACGCACGCACTGCGGCGGGCGTCCGCCTCTGTGGTTATCTTCACAGCCCCTTTTTCTCGAACCAGCGGAACAGAAGAACACCGCCGACGAGGCAGATGACGATGACTATCCAGTGGTTCACCCCGAGCACCTGGGGGATGGTAATCTTCCCGAAGTCACCCCAGGTGAGTACCGTGGTCTTCAGGATCGGATAGGTTTCCGCAAACAGCGCCGCCCCGGCAAGCATGCCGAGAATGCCCCACAGGGCGTCCCATCTCCCTTCGCCGAGGGCGCCCATCTGCGTCCCCGGGCAATACCCGAGCACCCCCCAGCCGATGCCGAAGATGATGCCGCCGATGATGTTGCCGCCGAGGATCGTGGCCTTCAGGGAAAGCTTTGCCAGTCCCAGGTCCACCAGCAGATAGACCCCCACCATGGCGACGAGGATGGAGGTCAGCATGAACTTCACGATGGTCATGTCCACGAGGCGCAGTGCGCCGACCTGCTTGTCGTACCGGATCACCCTCCCTTTCTGGAGGAGGAACCCGAATATGATGCCGGTGATCAACCCGGTGAGGAGTTCATTCATGGTTGCCGCCTCCCCGATACAGGATCCGTGCGACGATGATCCCGCCGATAAAGAAACATATGAGGGATAGGTACCCGCTGACTGCTAACTGAAGCGAACCGCTCAGTCCGTGACCGCTCGGTCAGCCGTCGGCGAGGCGCGCTCCATACATGGCCACAAGGCCGCCGCAGAAGGCGGCGATTCCCCGTTTGCCGAGCCCCGGACCGAAACGACCTTCCCACATCGAGGGAACCGCCTGGATCCGGAAGCTCTTCGATGTGGTGGAGGCGATCAGTGCTCCGAAGAAGATCCCGATCACGAACAGGAACTGCCAGTCGATCTTCGGAAGTTCTTTCTTGAAATACTCCATCGCGGCGACTCGTTCCGCGTTGAACGCCGTCTCGATGAACCCGGCCGAGCGGACGAACGTTGTGGACGCCCCGACGTATTTCCCGGTGAACCAGACCGAGAACACGAGCAGCAAGCCCGTAAGAGCGCCCGCCAAGTAGGGGTTCCAGCCTCTGATTTCCTGTCCTTCCTCCATAGGCAATTCCTCCTTTCGCTGTTTCCTTCCGGACCGCCGACCTCCGGCGGCCTGCTCATCCACAATAAAAAACCCCGCTCCTTTCCAGATTACGGGGGTATCGGTCGGCCGGTCCATCGCGCCCTCCGTCATGATTTTTTCGGACGGAATTGGTTCCGCGGGCTATCCTTTTCAAGTAAGGACAATATCACAAGCCACCGCAAGAATCAACATGAGGAGCCTCCCGGCGGCCACGGAGAAACCGCGGACGGCGCGTATCCCGAAGGCGGGCGATCTGAACCTCATCCTCAAGGTCTGGAGCCGCATCCCCGAGGGGTAAAGCAGGGATGACAACCCGAACATCACCTCCTACCTCGGCTACGGGGAACTCTAGCTGGGGACCATCTGGAAGGACTACCATCTGGCGCTGATGCTCCGCAACAACCTCCGGGGCGACGGGAACCGCAGCGCCCTGCAGTGCGAGGTGAGCTTTCCCCTGCTTGCGCACCTCAACGGATACGTCCAGTACTTCGCCGGGTACGGCGAGAGCCTGATCGACTACAACCACTTCACGAGCCACATCGACGCCGGCGTGAAGGGGAAGGGTTGGTAAGAGAGCATTCGGCCGGATAGTAAAGTTTCCCGCCCTTTCGACCGATATAGTCATTGAATCTGTCAGATTCCCGCGATTCTCTTCGTTTTGAACACCGTTTTCCGCTGCGCGGCGGCCCTGTTGCGCGGCAACGATCCGGCCCGCCGGCGAGGCGGCGCAGGGGTGCGGGGATCTTACCGGGCAGACAATTCGGACAAGCGAGGTGGGGTATGAAAAACATCAAGCTGAGCACGAAACTCGTCGCAGGTTTTCTGTTCATCGCCGTGATTTCCGGGATCGTCGGCGTCGTGGGGATCTATTCCCTCCGGCAGATCACGAAGGCGGATGCGGAACTGTACACCTACAACACGGTTCCGCTGGCCGGCATCGGCTTGCTCGGCGCCAACTTTCAGGAGCTCCGGGTCCTCTTTCGGGACGCGAGCGAGGAGCAGGACGAGACCCGGCGCAAGGAGAAGATGACCCAGATCGACCAGCTCAGGAAGGAAAACGCCGAGAACCTGAAGAAGATCGAAGGGGCCGTCAACACGCCCGAGAAGAAGAAGCTCCTGGAGAACCTGAAGAGCGGTTTGGCGGCGTACAGCAAGCTGATGGACAAGATGACCGGGCAGATCAATTCCGGTATGGGCGAGGCAGCCAAAGGGGTCCTGCAGACCGACGGTCTGCTCGCGGCACGGCAGCTCAACGAGGCGATCTCCAAGCTGTTCGATGCGAGCGTGGCCGAGGCGGGCAGGAGCTCGGAAAAGAACAGCAGCCTGGCGGTCAAGTCCAACGTGGTCAGCATGACGCTCACGGGCGTGAACGTCGTCGCCGCGATCCTCTTCGGGTTCCTGATGACCCTGCTCACCACCCGTCCCATCAACCGCGCCATCGGCGGGTTGATGGGGGCGGCCGACCAGGTGGGGGAGTAGGCGTCGCAGGTGGCGGGGGCTTCCCAGCGGCTGGCCGGGGCGGCCTCGCAGCAGGCGGCGTCGCTGGAGGAGACATCCTCCTCGCTGGAGGAGATGTCCTCGATGACCAAACAGAACGCGGACAACGCCGGTCAGGCCAAAGCGATGATGACCGAGGCGAAGGAGGTCTTCGAGGGGGCAAACGCCCAGATGACGCGCCTGGCCGAGGCGATCGGGCAGATCACCCGGTCGAGCGAGGAGACGGGGAAGATCATCAAGACGATCGACGAGATCGCCTTTCAGACGAACCTGCTGGCGCTCAATGCGGCGGTGGAGGCGGCCCGGGCGGGCGAGGCGGGGGCGGGGTTTGCGGTCGTTGCCGACGAGGTGCGGAACCTGGCCCTGCGCGCGGCCGAAGCGGCGCGGAACACCAGCGAGTTGATCGAGCGGACGATCAAAGAGGTGAAGAACGGAAACGAAATGACCGCTTCCACCCAGGAGGCCTTCCGGTCGAATGCAGACCTCTCCCGAAAGATCGCCCAACTGGTGGACGAGATCGCCGCAGCCTCGCAGGAACAGGCGCACGGCATCGCGCAGTTGAACACGGCGGTGGCGGAGATGGACCGGGTGACACAGCAGACGGCGGCCGATGCCGAGGAATCGGCCAGCTCCGCCGAGGAGATGAGCGCCCAGGCAGTGCACATGCGCGGCTACATCGACGATCTGGCGGCCGTGATCGGCGGGAACCGGAATGCCTCCGGCGCCCTCCGCTCCGATTCCGCCCCAGGATCGCTCATCCCGTCCGGCCAGCAGTAGCAGCAGCGGCGGGGTACGCCCTGGGCGATCCTGTACCGCAGCGCGCTCCCCCAATACCGGCTGCCTGAGCGGCTGCGGGATAGCCCCGGGGCGACGAGTCCCGGGGGATCGAGGCGCGCCACGTCGCGCTGGCGACCGGGGAGAAGACCTTCCGACGGCAAATTTCCACATCTGGGCCGCCCGGAGGATCGACGACGGAATCGAGGTCCTGACGGATACCCCTGCAGGCGAGAGGCAGCCTGACGGGGGGTATCCCGCCGGCACCGTCAACGACCTGGTGAGCCGGCGGCTGAAGGGGATGGCCGACAAACGGGCAAAACACCCCCGGAGGAAAGGTGAGGGGCAGCCCCTTTTGCCATAATAGGCCTTGACTTTGCCGGGAATGAGCGTACGGTTAAATCAACATACTGATTGACTCAGCAAAATTGAATAGTTGTCCTTCCCAGAGAGGGAATGGAAAAGGTCTCTCTGCCCTGTCTCTTATGATGTGACAGGGCTTTTTTTTTCTGACCCGCCGATTAGGGCGGGGTAACCGAGCAACGGGGGGGGGCCGGCGTGCTCCTGAAGGAGGTACGATGAACATCCATTTGGTTGAACCGGTGAATCGTTTTGTGAAGCTGCGGGACAATGTGTGGGAAAGCGGCGCCTGGGGACTCGACGAGGGGCAGGCCCAGAAATTGGTCGGCGGGGAGATCTATTTTCATAAGAAGCGGCAGGAGCCTTCATTCTATGGAGGAACGATCCTCGGATACCGGGTACACCCGGAGGGCGAATATCAGGGAGGGATCGTATTCCAGCTCAAGTACAGCCAGTCATGCAGGAATGTCAGTACGGACAGGTCCGGATGGAGCAAGAATATGAAGATCGTCACAGCGTAGATAAGTTGAAATAATTCGAAAAGATCGACAGCTACAAGCGAAGCGAATTCATCGAAAAGGGGGATGGGATAAAATGCCCGGGCAGAAAGAGGTGAGCTGCGGCATTGCCCGCGCCTGCGTCGGGGAGCCCGAAGCCCTAATCATAACATAGGGGATGCGACAGTCATGAACAGCGACCCGGCAGGAGTGGCCTGCCGATTGGCATTTTTTTACGCACGCCACGGCCAAGCGGCGGGAGGAACTATCGCCAACCCGATCTTGCCGCGGGGTGAGATTTCTGTTATGGAAGCCGCATGGATTGCAGGAGCATCGACATCGAGACCCTCATCCCCCACCGCGACCGCATGCGGCTGATCGCCGCGGTCCTCGCCGTGGACGAAGAGAAGGCCGTTACTACAGCCGTGGCCAAAGAGAGCTGGCCGCTCGTTTCCGGCGGGTTCGTCGATGCGCTCATTGCGATCGAGCTCGTGGCCCAGACAGCGGCTCTCCTCGAAGGGTGGCGGCGCCTCCGGACCCGGCAGGGTGGGACGACGGGCTGGCTCGTGGGGATCAAGAAGGCCGAATTCCGGTGCACGCCCATCCCGGTGAACGCGACCCTGGTCACGGAGGTCGCCCGGAGCTACGCCCTGGAAGGGTACGCCGTCTTCACCGGGACGGTCGGCATCGGGTCGGAGGAGGTCGCTGCCCTGCAGATCCAGGTATTGCGCCCGGAGGAGGCCGCCTGATACGTCACCAGGAGGGGGACCCGAAACGGGACGTCCTCACCCCTCGTCGGAAGAGAGAACACAAAACCATGGAAAACCTAATCGCTGAACTGAAGGACAAGATCATCGCCACCCTGTCGCTCCTGGACGTCACCCCGGAGGATATCGGCGACGACACCCAACTCGTGGGGGGCGACCTCGGGATCGACTCGATAGACGTTCTCGAGCTGGTCCTGATGCTGGAGAAGGATTACGGCGTCAAGATCGAAAGCAAGGACATGGGTGTCCAGGCCTTTGCCTCAGTCCGCGCCCTCGCCGAATTTGTCGGGAAGAATCGCGGAAAATGATGTCCGGCCCCGGGCGCCCCTCGGCACGCGGGCCCGTCACGCGCACCCCCGGAGGGGCAGTCTCCATGGAATCGGAACGACCCTATGATGCGCTGATCATCGGTGCCGGGATCGGAGGGCTTTCCGCGGGGATCTGCCTTTTGCTCCTCGGCCAGCGCGTCGCCGTCGTCGAGAAGAACGTCCTTCCCGGCGGCCTGATGCGCGGTTACCGGCGTGCCGGGATGGATTGCCCCGTGGGGGTGCACTACTTCGGGGCCTTCGGGGAGGGAGAGCCGCTCCGGCGGATCTGCGACTATCTGGGGCTGAGCGACGGGCTGGCGGCGGAACGGATGGGACGCGACAGCCCGATCGACCGCTACCACTTCGACGAGTTTACCTTCGATCTTCCCGCGGGCATCGACGCCTTTGCCGCGGCGCTCCGGCAGGCCTTCCCCGCTGAAGGGCAGGCAATCGGGCGGATCACCGCCGACCTGCTGAGCGCAGCGGAGATGCAGAATTCCTTCGCCTTCCTCTCTCCGCAGCCCCCCCTGTTCGACGCGAAGCTGTACGCGCCGTTGAGCGCCTATCTCAGCGGGATGGACTGCTCGCCGGGACTGCGGAGCGTCCTGGGGGTGGCGGCACGGTGGATGGGGATGCAGGAGCGCGACTGCCCGGCCTTCTATCACCACTTCGCCCTTTCCTCTTACCTCCTGTCGGCGTGGCGATTGGCAGGGGCGGGGGCGGACCTGGCAGAGGCGTTTGTCGCGCGGGTCGAGGCGCTGGGAGGCGAGATGATCTGCGGCGATGCGGTCGCCCAGATCAGCGCCGCAGAGGGGGCGGTCACAGGGGTGAGGCTGGCCTCGGGAAGGGTGCTGAGCGCTGCCCGCATCGTGGCCGCCATTCACCCCAAACAGGTCATCGCGATGCTGCCCGCGGGGCTGGTCAAGCCCCGCCATGCCCGTCTGGTCGCGGAACTGGCCGAGACGGAAAGCCTGTTCGCGCTGAATGCTGCCGTGGATGCCGCAGCCCATCCGGCCCTGCCCCATAACGTCTTCCGGCTCCGGACGGACAGGGAGGGGACGATCACCGACGGGGTGTTCTCCCAGATGCGCCGAGCGGAAAAGGGGAAGAACCTCCTCGTGCTGATCACGAAGAGCCCCTACCGGGAATGGCAACGATGGGAGCGTTCGGCCACGGGCAGCCGCGGGCCGGACTACGCCGAAGAGAAGGCCCGCCGGGCCGGCCGGCTGCTTCGGGAGGCGGAGGGGCTCTTCGGCTCCCTGGCCGACGCGACGCTCCTGGACGCCTACACGCCGCTCACCCTGCGGGATTGGGTGGGGACGCCGGAGGGGTCGCCGTACGGGATCATGCGTTCGATGCGCCAGCTGCCCGCGCTGGCCGCGCTCTCCCGCCTGGCGCCGGCGGGGCTGACCTTTGCCGGCCAGAGTGCCCTGTCGCCGGGGGTGCTGGGGACGCTGCTGGGTTCGCTGCATGCCGTCCGGCAGGTGATCGGCCCGCACCGTTTTGCGGCAGAGGTGTTCGGGCCGCTCGCGGGAAGCCGGAAAAAGCGGGAGCTGCGATGAAGGGCGGGGCGCGGGGCAGCGGGCGAAGCGCTCTGCACAAACCCTGGGATCGCCTGCGCGACATCACCGTCACGCTGATCCTCTGGGCATACTACATCATGGGATTCATCCTGCTGTTCTCGCCGTTCTATCTTGCGACGCTGCTGCGCGCCGAGGGGCGCGAGGAGGCCTTTCAACGGTGGAACTACCGCCTCCACCGCTCTTTCTTCGCCCTTCTGAGGAGGCTTGCCCCCCGGGTACGATGGCTGATCTCCGGAGAAGTGAAGGAGATCCGGTCTTCCCTGATCGTCGCCAACCACCTCTCGTTTCTCGACCCGATCCTCTTCGTATCGCTGTACGAACGGCAAAAGACGATCGTCAAGAGGGACTATTTCCGCCTCCCGGTGTTCGGCTGGATCCTGAGGAGCTCGGGGTATATCCCGTCGCTTGCGGGGGGGCTGTTCGCCGCGGACATGGCCGAGCAGATCAAGAAGATGCGGCAGTACCTTGCCGCGGGCGGGAACCTGTTCATCTTCCCCGAGGGGCACCGCTCCCGCGACGGCCGGCTCGGCCCCTGCGACCCGGGGGCCTTCAAGATCGCCCGGCTCTGCCGCGCCACCCACCTCCGGGTGGTGCGCATCCGGGGGACCGACGGCCTGTTTCCCCCCGGCAGGTTCCTGTTTGACACCCGCGCTGAACGGGCGATCGAGGTCGAGCTGGCAGGAACGATCGAGCTGGACTACGAAAGCGAAGCCTTCTCCTCCGCTCGGCTGATGGAGGAGGCGCGGTCGCTCCTGGAGAGGAACGCATAGACCATGCGCGTCGTCCTGATCTCCATGCCCGATGTGATCCCGATCGTGATCCACGAGATGGCGCTCCACATGCCCAACCACGGCATCGCCTGCGTCGGGGGAAACATCGACGCCGGCCATGAGGTGTATCTGATCGACCTGGTGCGAAAACGGCGGGCCATCGCCGCCTATCTCAGCCGGACCCTGAAACGGATTGCCCCCGGTCTGATCGGACTGTCGGCCATGACGTGGCAGTACCCGACCTGCCTGGCCCTGATCAGGTTCCTCCGGACCATCCTCCCCGACGTGAAGATCGCCCTCGGGGGGTACCACGCGACCCTGATGGGCGATCAGATCGCCGCCTCCCCCGAAGCGGCTTCGCTCGATTTCATCTGCCGGGGCGAGGGGGAGGAGACCTTCCGGCGTCTGGTCAACGCCCTGGCGGGGACGGACCGGCTCGCAGCGATCCCGTCGCTCTCCTACCGGCTCTCCGGCGGCTGGGTCCACAACGAGCGCGGGGGGTTGTGCGATCTGGCGACGCTGCGGCTGCCCATCCGCGATCACCGGCGCCTGACGGGCGGGTACCACTTCATGTACTCGCCGATCGAGGTGCTGGAGACGTCCCGCGGCTGTACGCGCCACTGCAATTTCTGCAGCATCAGCCACCTGTACGGCAGGTCGTACCGGACCTACCCCGTCGAACGCATCCTCGCCGACCTCGATGACATCTACTTCAACCGCAGAACCCGGCTGGTCTTCGTCGCCGACGACAACATGGTCCTGAACCCCGCCTGGGTCGACCGGCTGTGCGACGCCATCATCTCCCGGGGGTACCGGGGTCTCAGGCTGATCGTCCAGGCCGACTGCCTCTCCATCGCCCGGAACGAGGCGATGGTGGCGAAAATGGCCGCGGCCGGCTTCCGGGGGGTGTTCTTGGGGATCGAGAGCGTGTCGGCGGACAACCTCCGGGCGATGGACAAGGCTGACCTGGGCGCTCAGGCGCGGCAGGCCGTTGAGAACTGCCACCGCCACGGGATGATGGTGATCGGCGGCCTGATCTTCGGGCTGCCCGACGACGACGAGGCGGCCATCCGGCGAAACTACGCCTTCCTCGGCGAATTGGGGGTGGATGCGGCGTACTGCCAGCTCCTCACCCCCTATCCCCAGACCCGGCTCCGCGAATCGCTGCTCAGCGAAGGGCTGGTGACCAACCCCGACCGTTACGAGCGCTACAACGGCCTCTGGGCGAACGTGAAGACCCGCCATCTGGCGGCGGAGCGGCTCCAGTACGCCTTCTGGCTCGAGCGGCAGACCACCCTGGGCTGGTGGAAACCCTCGGCCTTTGCCGAGGGCCAGGGCAGGCTCTGGACCCCCTTCTGGAGCCGCATCGTCAAGCCGGTCATGAAGCATTTCGTCGACGGTCAGACCCGCAGGGTCGGCTGGGAGGGGCGGTATCGCGGGTACCTGAACCACCTGGAGGCGATGAACCGCTTCCCCGACCTGGACAGATACAAGTAAGGCTTGATATGGGCGAAAATACCGATTATAACGCTCCGGTGAACGAATCGTCAGACTACCGTGGGTGACAGGAAACCGATGACACGAGATGAGATAACCGGCGCGGTGCTCGAAATATTCCGCCGCGAGTTCGAGATGGCAAACCCCGGCCTCGACGACGACCTGCGCGAGACCGGCGAATTCGACAGCGTGGACGCCATCGAACTCCTGCTGGAGATCGAACGGCTCCTCAACCGCGAACTCACCCACGAGGAGAAGCAGATGGCCATGGAGATCCGCACGATCCGCCAGGTCATCGACTACGTCGAGATGCTGGCGGTGAAGGGACAGGGCAATGGAAACCGGTAGGACCGCCACAGCGGCGCCCTCGGCACGGCAGGAGGCCCCGGAACGCCCATGAGGGGACGCAGGGTCGTCATAACCGCCTGCGCGGCGATCTCGCCGATCGGCCACGGCCGCGCGGCGATCGTGGAGAGTCTCCGGCGGGGCGTCTCCGGCGTGAAGCCGCTGAAGGAGGACCACCTCCTGGCGCGGTTCATCCACTCGCGGGTGTTCGGGACGGTCGATTACCCCGTGGAGTACGATTTCAAGCGGACCCACCGCAAGACCATGGGGCCGGTGGCCTACTATGCCTGCCAGGTGGCCAAGGAGACCCTCGAACAGTCGGGCCTCTCCCCGGAATTCATCACCTCGGGACGTCTCGGGGTGGCCTTCGGGTCGACCCACGGGAGCCCCTCGGTCCAGCGCGATATCTACCGGACCTTCTTCACCGGCGCTCAGGGCGAATTCTCCACGATCGGGGCCGTCGACTACCTCAAATCGATGGTCCACACCACGGCGGTGAACATCACCAAGATGTTCGGGATCACCGGACGGGTGATCTCTTCCTCCACGGCCTGCACCACGGCGAGCCAGTCGATCGGCTACGGCTACGAGGCGGTGAAATTCGGCATGCAGGACGCCATGCTCTGCGGCGGGGCGGACGAGTACGACACGACCACCGTCGCGGTGTTCGACAACCTCCTGGCCTGCTCCACCGCCTACAACGACCGGCCCGCGTGCACCCCGCGGCCCTTCGACCGCGGCCGCGACGGGCTGGTGGTGGGGGAGGGGGCCGGGGCGCTGCTGCTCGAGGAGTACGAGCATGCCCGGGCCCGCGGCGCGAACATCCTCGGGGAGGTGGTCGGGTTTGCCTGCAACAACAACGGCGGGGACCTGATCCTGCCGAACATGGCCGGGATCCGCGAGACCCTCCGGCTCGGGCTCGGCGACGCGGAGCTCAGCGCCGACCAGGTGGACTTCGTCAGCGCCCATGCCACGGGGACCAAGATGGGAGACGTCATCGAGGCCCAGGCGATCCACGCCGTGTACGGCAGCCACCCCCTGGTGACGGGGTTCAAGGGGCACATGGGGCACACCATGGGCTCCTGCGGGGCCATCGAGACGATCTTCGTCCTGTACCTGATGGGGGAGGGGTTTGTCGCCCCGACGCTCAACCTCGAGGAGCCCGACGAACGGTGCGCCATGATCCGCCACACCCCCGGCCTGCAGGAGCGGCAGATCGACGTGGCCGCGATCCAGAATTTCGCCTTCGGCGGCGTCAACACCAGCATCCTGATTAAGCGGTTTTCCTGAACTCCATGGAAAGAAACGGTGCGCGGGGGCGGGTAGTGGTGACCGGGCTGGGAAGCATAAACGCCCTGGCCGCAGACACGGACAGCTTCGCCGCGGCGCTTAGGCGGGGCGAGTGCGGCATCGGCCCGATCGACCTGTTCGACACGCAGGGGTTCCGCACCCACACGGGCGCCCAGGTGAAGGACTTCGCTCCCCTGAGCGCAATCCCGCGATCCTTTTCCCGCAGGCGGATGTCCCGCTCCGACCTCTTCGCCCTGGCGGCCGCCGTGCAGGCGCTGAAGCAGGCGGGGCTCGACCCGATCCCCGCGCACCTCCGCGACGGGATGGGGGTCGCGATCGGCGGCGGGGCCGGCGGCCTCCTCGAAGCAGAGGCGTTCTTTCAGGACTACCTCCGCCGGGGGGCCGGCAAGGCCCGGTTCTCCCGCCTCGCCCCGGTCAACTGCGCCTCCTCGGCCAACCACCTGGCACTGCACTTCGGCCTCTGGGGACCGAAGACCACGCTGATGACGGCCTGCTCCTCGGGGGCGACGGCGATCGGCCTGGGCAGGGACCTGATCGCGACCGGCGCTGCGGAGGCGATGATCGTGGGGGGGACCGAGCCGCTTAGCCGGCTCACCTTCGCCTCGTTCAACGCGCTCCAGGCTGTGGACCCCGCGTACTGCCGCCCCTTCTCCGGGAACCGCGCGGGCCTGACCCTCGGCGAGGCGGCAGGGATCCTGATCCTCGAATCGCTGGCCGGCGCCCTGGCCCGGGGAGCGCCGATCCTCGGCGAGGTGCTGGGCTACGGCGTCACCTGCGATGCGCACCACATGACCGCGCCGGACGTAGGGGCCTCGGGCGCGGCCCGGGCGATGCGGGCGGCGCTCGCCGACGCGGGCCTGCCGCCCGAAGCGGTGGATTACCTCAACGCCCACGGCACGGGCACTCCGCTCAACGACCTGATGGAGACCCGGGCGATCAAGGAGGTATTCGGCGGCCGCGCCGGGAAGATTCCGGTCAGCTCGACCAAGTCGATGCACGGCCACACCCTGGGAGCCTCCGGGGCGCTGGAGGCGGTGGTCTCGCTTTTGGCCATCAACGAGGGGTTCATCCCCCCCACGATCCACTGGGAGACTGCGGACGCGGAGTGCGACCTCGACTACGTCACCGAGGGCGCCCGTGCCGTCGCGCCGGGGGTGGTCCTGTCCAACTCATTCGCCTTCGGCGGGAACAACACGACGGTGATCTTCGGCCGCTATCGGGAAGGGCAGGGCCCCCATGGATAGACGGGTCTGGATCACCGGGATCGGCATGGTCACCCCGATCGGGGCGGGGAAGGAGGCATTCGGCCGGGCCCTGCGGCGGGGCGAGGCGGGGATCGGCGAGGTTGCTGCCTTTTCCACGGCCGGGTTGACCTCGCACCTCGGGGCGGAGGTCCGCGGATTTCAGCCGCGGGACTTCGTGTCGGTGAAGAACCTGCGGAAGATGGACCGCCTTTCGGCCATGACCACGGCCTCGGTCCGGATGGCCGCGGACGACGCGGGCCTCAGGATCGACGCGGCGAGCCGCGATCGGATCGGGATCATCATGGGGACCGCCTTCGGCAACACCGAGCACAAGGTCCTGACTGCCCGGGTGCTGTTCACCGAAGGTCCCGCCATGGTGAACCCGATCCACGTGCCCAACACGGTGATGAACGCCCCGGCCGGTCACGCCTCGATCGAGCTGGGGTTCCGCGGGGTCAACACGACGATCAACCATCAGGCCGTCTCGGGCGAAGCGGCCATCGTCTACGGCGCCATGGAGATCCGGCGCGGCGCGGCGGACGTGATCTTCGCCGGCGGGGCCGACATCCTGTCCCCCTTCTTCTACGAGGCGCTGACCCGCTTCGCGGCTCTTTCCCCGCAGGGCGGCGGCGCCGAAGGGGCGCGCCCTTTCGATTGCCGGCGGAACGGCCCGGTCGCCGGGGAGGGGTGCGGGATCGTCTGCCTCGAGGCCGCGGAAACCGCCGCCGGCCGCGGCGCATCCCCCTACGCCGAGGTGACGGGGTGGGGGCTCGCCGCGTCGCCGACCCCGGCCATGGCCTGGCCCGTGGAGCCCCGTGGCCTCCTGCTCGCCATTCGGCGGGCCCTGAACGCGGCCGGGGTCACTCCGGAGGGGATCGACCTCGTCCAGGCCGCGGCCAGCGGCGGCCGCGACCTCGACGCCATGGAGGCGGCGGCCTACGCTGAGCTCTTCGGCGGAAGAGGCGCCGGGACTCTGATCACCAGCCTGAAAGGGGCGATCGGGGAGACCTTCGCCTCGGGAGGCATCCGGGCGGCGGCGCTGGCGCTCTCGCTCAGGGAAGGTCTCGTTCCTCCCGTCGTGGGCCTGGATGAGCCGCTTGCCCCGCTGCCGCTGGTCAAGGGGGCGGCTGTGCAGAGACCCCTGGGCCGGGCGCTCCTGAGCGGGGCCTCCTTCGGCGGGACCTACGCCTGCGTCCTGTTCGAGGCCTGCCGGGATTCCCGCCCCTCCGGCTCGTGAACCAGCGGCCGGCACTCCCCGGCTTTCCGCTGTTGAACTGCAGCCCTCCCTCATCCCCCACTCCGCGGATCTGCCGTCCGCGGACGGTGATGCCCGGAAGCTGGCACGGATAATGCAAAAAATCACGAAATTGAAGACTAGGGGAGGCCGCGCGGTGGCCATCCCCCCGGAAGCGACTGCGGCCGGCGCCGTAGGCGCCGGCGGGCTCGCAGCCGCCGACCGGGGGGATCGGTTAGCCCGATACCCGGTGGCCTGCCCGCGATACGGCGGGGGATTGTTGACGGGGCGTCAAACCTTTTGTCCCGGGAACTTCCCGTCCGGAAGGCGCCGGCAGCGTTTGCCGGGGTCGGTAAACCAGACAGGAGCTCAGTCATGGAACAGCGCAGGGAAGAAGGTCGGTTGGCGCGGACGATTGTGCGGGCGGGGGCCTTGGTTCTGGTCCACGCACTGTCGCTTTTCTCCTCCCCCGGCGAGGCGTCGAACCCGGCAAGGATCGTTTCCTTCCGCCCCGAGGCGCTGCGGCTGATCCAGGCCGAGCGCAGCAACGCCTCGGTGGGGATGGAGGTCGGCTCCGGGAGCGTCCTGCGGACGGGCCGATTCGGGAGCCTGTCCGTTCTGCTGCCGGACTACATGATCCTGAAGATGGACGCGGAGAGTGAGTTCCGCTATCTCGGCCCCGAGGGAGGGGGCAACAACGGCGTCCTGCGCAAGGGCAAGGTATGGCTGCGCGGAAGAAGCAGGGATGCCCAGTTCGGCATCAGCTCCCCCACGGCAACGGCCACCATCCGGGGGACGGAGTGGTACATGGAGGTTGCGCGCGACGGCACGACCACCGTCGGGATTATCGACGGATCGGTGCGGGTGGCCAATCAATTCGGCAGCATCCTGCTCGGCGCGCAGGAAGCGGCGGTGGTGAAACCCGGGGCCGCGCCGGTGAGGGCGGCGCTGATCGTTACGGACAACGCCGTCAACTGGACTCTGCGTTACCGCCCCCCCTGGGACCGGGAGGACATGCGGCGCGACGGCGAGCCCTTCAGCCGGGTTATCGAACGCACCCTCGCCGCATACCACGCAAACGACGCGGCAACGGCTGCTGCCGCGCTGGAGGAGGCGAAGCCGGAGTACGGCAGTACCCCCTCATGGCAGGCCCTTGCCGGATTCCTGCAGCTGAGCGCGGGCAAGGACCGACAGGCCAAGGCGCTGTTCCTCGGCGTCGCGGAGCGCGCCTCGGACTGGGCTCTTCCCCAGGCGATGCTGGCCGTGGCCGCAATCGTCGAAGGCGACCCCGTCGAGGCCCGCTCCCGCGCGGACAAGGCGCTCGCGGCGGAGCCGGATTCGGCGCTGGCGATGGTGGCCAAGGCGCTGGCCCTGAAGGCCGATCTGAAGCTCGACGAGGCCTACGCCGCGAGTCTCGCCGCGGTCGCCCGATCGCCGGGGTTTTCCGCCGCCCGCCTGACCGCGGCCACGATCGCCCTGGAGAGCGGCGAGCTTGCCGCCTGCGAACGCCTGCTGGAATCGGTGCCGCCGGGCGGGCCGCACGATGCGGAAAGGACTACCCTGCTGGGGTACGCACGCCTAGCTGAGGGGTATCCCGTCGAGGCGCTGGATCTCTTCCGGCGGGCAATCACCCTCGACCCCGCGGAAGCCGATGCGGTCATGGGTGAGGGGATAGCCCTGTTCAACCTCAACCGCCCCCGGGAAGGGGTCGAGGCTATGTCCAAGGCGGCGCTCCTCGCGCCGCGGAACTCCTCGTTTCAGTCCTATCTGGCCAAGGCCTTCTCCGAGCTGCGACGGTGGGACGACGCCGCGCAGAGCCTGGAGAGGGCAAAGCGCCTGGACCCGAAAGACCCGACCCCGCACCTGTACGAAGCGATGCTCAGGTACGCCCAGAACCGCCCGGGAGAGGCGATACGGCTGCTGGAAAAGGCGGCGTCGCTCAACGGCAACCGGGCGGTGTTCCGTTCCCGGTTCCTGCTCGACCAGGACAGCGCCGTGCTGGCGAGCAACGCGGCCAGGGTCTACCATGAACTGATGTTTCCCCGCGCATCCACGCTGGCCGCCAGCCGCGCCCTGGAAATCAACCCGGCCGATGAAGGGGCGCACCGGATGCTGTATTTCGCACTCCTCAACGACCCCCGCGCGTACCACCAGGCCGCCGAATCGGAGCTGACGGCGCTCAGGCATGTCGCCGGCCCGACCAGGGGCGGCGTCATCTTTGACGAGGGAAAGGTGAGCCCCTACCAGGAGATGTTCGCCAGGGCGGGCGCGGACGTGACGCCCGGCGGCATGCATTTCTTCTCGGAAAACGGCGACACCCGGACCACCCAGCTGAACGGTTCCGCCTCGGTGGCCGTGAAAGCAGCGGCACCCCTGGCCTTCTCCGTGCTCGGTCTGCGGGGCGAGACGAACACCGACGTGAATACGTCCAGCAGCCAGGCCTACCCCGGATACGCGCTGTCGACGGACATGAGCATGAAGCAGCAGCTGGATACGGGTTACGCCAACGCCTTCATCAAGTGGCGTCCCACCTGGTCGCTCGACCTGTACTCCGATCTGACCTTCATCCAGACCGAGACGAAGAGCGATACGGCCGTCCTGTCCGGCATGACCATCCCCGGGTTCGAGACCCCCGGGACCACCACGACGACCCTGTCCCGGACGAAAGGGGACACGGCCAGCTACCGGCTGGGCGGAAGGCTGAAGCTTCCCGGCGACGTCCAGGCCCTGGCCAACTACCTCCAGCGGGACGATTCCACGCGACTGGGCGCCGAAACCGACATCGAACGGATGGCAACGACCCGCATGAGCGGCGGCCAGAATACGCTCCGGAGGATCGCGCAGGCTGCCCTGTGGAAGCGGGCCGGCCGCCACGACTTCCAGGCCGGCGCGCGTTACTCCGAGGGCAAGGACAGCATGAACAGCACGAGCGTCTACCTGCCGACCGCGACCACGACGACCTTCGAGGCGGGCATGCGGGATGAAACCCGTTCGGCCTATTTCCATCACCAGGTTCGCCTGACCGATGATCTGCGGGCGGCCTGGGCCCTGTTCGCCTACGACCTGCACTACCGTCTCGCGGACGGCAGGGGCCATTCCACCTCCCTACTCCACCCGTCCGCCGGGGTAAGCTGGGATATCACCGGAAACTGGCGGGCCCGCGCGGCGTACATCGAAAGTCTGGTGGGCGATCGGGCGGAGCGGCTGCAGCCGGTGATGCTCGCCGCGTTTCCGCTCGTTTCTGCCAACATCTTCGACGCCTATACCTTCGAGGAGCAGTTGACGCTGACCCATAAGACGTCGAATGCCGGCCTCGATTTCACCCTCCCCCGGATCCCTCTGTTCAGCGGGGTCGAGGTAAGCCTGGACAGGGACGAGAGCTCGCGCTTCGCGGCCGCAGGTGGCGAGGCGCGGGAGGTCAGGAAGAACTCGGCCGGCCGGGTGAGCGCCTATCTGGAAACCCTCCTCACCGACCGGCTGGCCGGGAACCTCAGTTACCGCTTCTCCGAATACGAGGTCCCGGATAAGCGCTACGAAAACGCAGCGGAAGCGGGCCTCGCCTATTTTTTCCCCAACGGTCCGGCGTTGAAGCTGAAGGCGGGCTACGCGGAGCGCCGTCCCGACTCGCCACAGCCGTTGACGGGCAAGGAGGCGGTGTTGATCTGGGAGCCGCTGGTCGTCTGGAACCTGCTGGACAACGCCCTCAGGCTGGAGCTGAAGGGCCGCTACGAGGACCGGAACGCGGAGAGCGCCGCGGGCGAGCCGAAGCATTCCTCAGCCTGGTGGACGCGGCTGACGGCAACGGTATACTTCTGATCACGTCGGTGCGGAGCATGATGTCAAGACTGAGAACTCCGGGGACGGTCGTCGCGATCGCCGCCGTTTCCCTGCTCGTCGCCTCGACGGGGTTCTGGGGCACCCTGGAGCGGTACCTCTACGACCTGCACGTCCGGGGGGCGATCGGCCTCATACCTCCCGAACCCCTCGTCATCGTCGCCATCGACGACGCGACGCTGAATGTGATGGCGGACCGCCTGGGAGGCATGAAATGGCCCTACCCGCGGGCGGCGCACGCAAAGGTGGTGGAGAATCTCGCCCGACTCGGGGCACGGGCCGTGTTTCTTGACATCCTGTTCGATATTCCTTCCGGGTACGGCGCGAAGGACGACGAGGCGCTCGAGCGGGCACTGCGGCGTCTCCCCGCAGTGCTGGCGGCCGAGACGGAACGGGGCGTCCGCAACCTTCCGCTGGAGCGGTTCATCGCCGCCGGGGCCCGGCCCGGCAATGCGATCGTGCCGGTGGATGCGGACGGCGTCGTCCGGGACACCTTCGGCGGCCCGGGGTTTCCCAAAGGGTTCGCGAGTTCCCTCGGCTATTTCCTGGGCGGGTGGGGGGGCTACGGCGAAGGGCGGAGCGCCGCCCGCGGGGAGGCGCTGCCCAGCGCCGCCGAGGCCGCACTGCCACTCCTCGGCCGCGGGGAGAGCGGCGGGGGCGTGCCGGATCCGGGGATGATCCGCTTTTTCGGCCCGCCGGGGAGTTTCAGAACCGTATCGTACTTCGAACTGTACGACGACGTCCTGGCCCAGCAGCACCGGGATCTTCTGGCCGGCAGGATCGCGCTGTTGGGACGCGCCCTGTACGCCCCGCTGACGCCCGGTCAGCAGAGTGACCTCTTCCTGACACCGTACCGGCCCCATTTCATGGCCGGAGTGGAGATCCACGCCCACGCCCTCGCCTCGCTCGTCGCCGGACGGAGCATCCGGCTGGTGCCGGCATGGGTCTATCCGCCGCTGTTCATCGCCTGGGCGATCGCCTGCACGGTCCTGTTCGGGCGGATCAAGCAGCCGCTGGTCGAATTCCTTGCCCTCGTCGGAATGGCGGCCGCCCTGGAGGGGGCGGCCTACTGGCTGCTTCACCAGGACTTGGTCCTGCAGGTGGGGCCTCTGCTGATCTTTTCCAGCCTCTATTTCGTCACAGCAGCACTCCAGAAGTACATCCGGGAGCGGGACGCGAAACTGCTCATCCGGGCACAGCTGTTTCGGTACCTTCCGGAGCGGGTGGCAACGCACATGATTTCCCGGCCCCTCCGGATGGCCATGGCGGGGGACCGGTCGGAAATTACGGTCCTGTTCGCCGACCTCGCCGGCTTTACCACCCTCTCCGAGGCCTTGCCGACCGACACGGTGATAACCCTGCTGCAGGGGCACCTCAAGGAGATGACCGAAGCGATATTCACCCATGAAGGGACCCTCGACAAGTTCCTGGGCGACGGCGTGATGGCCTTCTGGGGCGCGCCCGACCCACAAGAGCGGCAGGCGGACATGGCGATCGCGGCCGGGCGGGAAATGCTGCAGCGGGTGGAACGGGCGAATGCCGAACGGGAGAAGACCGGTCTTCCCGCGCTCCGCCTGCGGATCGGCATCCACAGTGGCGAGGCGGTGGTGGGCAATGTGGGGTCAAGCCTGTACATCGACTATACCGCGATCGGGGACACGGTGAACACGGCGTCGCGCACCGAGGGGATCAACAAGTTCTTCGGGACGAGGATGCTCGTCTCGGACGCATGTTTGGCGCGGGCAGGGGAGGCGGCGCGGGAGGGGATGTTACTGGTCGGACGGGTGAGCGCCAAGGGGAAAAAGAAGGCAATATCCTACTACACCCCCGCTGCTGCCGCGGCTGAGACCGAGCTCTTTCATGAGCTCGGCGGGGCGCTGGAATTGCTGGACAGGCGGGAAAGCGACAGGGCCGCGACGGCCCTGTCGGCGCTGCTCGCGAAGAATCCCGGCTTTGGACCGGCGCGGTTTCACCTGGAGCTGCTTATCGGCGGCGCGCCTCTGCGGTACGACGAGGAGGGGCGCCATTACCGCTCGCTGGATGAGAAATGAACGACGATAGAATCTTTACCGACCCGGCCGGGAGATTCCGGCGCTGGACCGCTGCCCTGGAGAAACGCTTCCTGCCCCCCTACGTCTGGGAGAGCGATATGCTCACCCTCTGGCACGAACGGATCCTGTTCGTCACCTGCTTCCTCGCCGCCGTTCTGGGGCCGGTCGCCCTGATCCCCTCGCTCATCCTCGCCTATGTGGAGGGGCTGTGGGGGGTCATCGCCCTGGATTCGTTCGCTTACGGGACGGCCGTGGCCATCCTGTTCGGCCGCCGCCTGCCGCTGAACCTCCGCGCCTGGCTCGCCTGCCTGCTGCTGTACGTGCTGGGGGTCGGCCTGCTGTTCATGCTGGGAAGCGTGGGGGCCGGCTACCTCTGGCTGTTCGGCGCATCGGTGATGGTGGGGGCGCTGATCGGGCTTCGGGAGTCGCTCTTCGCGGTGCTGATGAATTTCGCTGCCCTGATGGCCGTGGGCCTGTACATCGCCTTCGGCCGGCCGGAGTGGCTTATCGATCCGACCAATGCCGTCGAGCGGTGGATGGTGATGTCGCTCAGTTTCATCCTCCTGAACACCTTCGTCACCCTGACCACGGCGATGATGCTCGGGGGGCTGCAGAAGGCCCTGTCCAAGGAGCTGGAGATGGGAAAGAGCCTCCGGCAGAGCGAGGAGCGGTTCCGGGCCGCCTTTCATACGAGCCCCGATGCGATCGCCATCACCGGCATCGACGACGGCAGGTATGTGGACATCAACGACGGGTTCACGGCGATGCTGGGGTACCACCGGGAGGCAGTGGTCGGAAGGACGATCGCGGAGCTGAAGATCTGGAAGGACCCAGAGGACAGGGTGCGCTTCCTTGAGGAGTTGCGCGCCAAGGGGGTCGTGAACAACATGGAGGTCCGCTTCGCCGACAACCGCGGCGTCGTCAAGACGGGGCTGATTGCAGCGACCTTGTACGACTACCACGGCCAATCCCACCTCCTGTCGGTGACCCGGGACATCACGGCGCTGAAGGTGACCGAGCATCAGCTGCAGCAGGCCCGCAAGATGGAGGCGATCGGGATCCTCGCCGGGGGGGTGGCCCATGATTTCAACAATATCCTGCAGGTGATCAACGGGTATACCCAGCTGCTGCTGATGGAAAAGGACGAGTCCGATCCGGACCACCCGCAGCTCGGCGCGATCGAGAAGGCGGTCGAACATGCGGCGCAGCTCGTCCGGCAGCTGCTCGCCTTCAGCCGGAAGGCCGAAGCCCGGCCCGTTTCCCTCGACCTGAACCGGGAGATCCTCAATGTACGGAAGGTCCTCGAACGGACCCTGCCCAAGATGATCGCGATCGACCTTCATCTCGGCAGGGACCTGGCGCCGGTCATTGCCGACCCGGTGCAGGTCGAGCAGGTCCTGTTGAACCTCGCAACCAACGCCGCCGATGCCATGCCAGACGGGGGAACGCTCCTCGTAGAAACCGAACAGATATGGCTGAGCGACGATTACCTGGATACCCATGCCGGGGTGAGCGCCGGGGGGTACATCCTGCTGTCCGTTTCGGATACGGGAGTGGGGATGGCCAAAGAGGTCGTCGACCACATCTTCGAGCCCTTCTTCACCACGAAGGAGTTCGGCAAGGGAACGGGCCTCGGGCTTGCCTCGGTGTACGGGATCGTCAAGAGCTATGGGGGCCACATCACCTGCTACAGCGAAGTCGAGCGGGGAACGACCTTCAAGATCTATCTGCCCGTTGCACAACGGCAAGCGGCAGCGGAAGAGGGGGAGGGCGATGAAACGGTACCGCGGGGCGGCGACGAAACCATCCTGCTGGTGGACGATGAAGAACCGATCCGCAGGTTCGCAGCGGCAGTCCTGGAGCGGTTCGGGTACCGGGTCATCACCTGCGGAAGCGGGGAAGAGGCCATCGAAGCGATCCGCCGGTCCGATGGGGAGTTCGCCCTTGTCATTCTCGACCTGGGGATGCCCGGCATGGGCGGGCATCGCTGCCTGCAGGAGATCCGGAGTAACAACCCCTCGGCCAAGGTGCTGATCGCCAGCGGCTACTCGCTCAACGGCCAGGTACAGCGAAGCCTCGCCGCAGGCGCGGCTGGGTTCATCGGGAAGCCCTATCGCATCAATGCCCTGCTGCGGAACGTGCGGGAGATACTCGACGCGGGGCGGTAAGAACGGCCCGCCCGGCAGCCGAACCGGTTCTGCGGCGGCCCGGGGCACAGAAGAGCGACGGGACAATGACGTTTTGCGGGAAGAGCGAAGGGAATTCCCGACAATAGATAACTCCAACGAATATCGCCGGTTTGGTATCGCAAACCCTTTGTTGGCAAATTTCCTCTGCTGGCAAAACCATTCATGACCGCCCCCCCGGATTTACCCCCTCAAGTTAAATAACTGCATGAATTAATACAATAAATATCAAAGGAGCCACTATTGCGAAGAAGGTGGCATATCGATTGCGATTCACTATGCCGTCGCTTCAGCCGCGTGGATGCGGAGCGGACTAACGGCAGTTCTCACCCTCAGCTCTCACTTTTCGCCTGTCTTGAGGACTCAGCTGGACACTCGGTTCAAGAATAGACGGAAAGGAGAAGGAATGCGTCATGATTGATTGATGTCCTGAGCGGAAGCGGGAGGGAACACTCTCTGAAAAAAATGGCAACAACCTAAAGAGCCAACAACCTAAAGAGGATGAAAAGCTATGAGAAGAACATGTTTGGGCACAATGCTTTTCCTGGCGATGATCGCCGGGTTTTCGGGCACGGCCTTCGCCCTGTCGAGTTACCTGAGCTCGTTCAACAGCACCTACGGCACCTCGGCCACGGTCCTCAACACCTGCGGCCTCTGCCACCCGGCGGGCGGCGGAAATAACGGCGGCAATCTCAACGGCTACGGGTATGCCTATAACGGCAGCTTCGCCGATATCCAGGATTTCGATTCCGACGGCGACGGCTTCACGAACATCGCCGAGATCACGGCACGGACATTCCCGGGCAATGCCGCAAGTTTCCCGGTCGTCGCCGACACGACGGCGCCGGTGGTCACCGGGTTCGCCATCCCGGCAGGCTCGGCCACGCTCACCGTGGCGATCACGACCCTGACCGCGACGGACGCGACCGGGGTGACGGGGTATCTGGTGACGGAGAGCTCGTCGACTCCGTCGGCCTCGGCAGCCGGCTGGAGCGCCACGCAGCCGGCGAGCTACACCTTTGCCTCGGCAGGCGCCAAGACCCTGTACGGGTGGGCCAAGGACGGCGCGGGGAACGTCTCCGCACCGCTGAGCGCCGCAACGACGATCACGCTGCCCGACACGACGGCGCCGGTGGTCACCGGGTTCGCCATCCCGGCAGGCTCGGCCACGCTCACCGTGGCGATCACGACCCTGACCGCGACGGACGCGACCGGGGTGACGGGGTATCTGGTGACGGAGAGCTCGTCGACTCC
>CAIYSL010000033.1 GCA_903928915.1 uncultured Syntrophobacterales bacterium
ATCGGCAGCAGCTACCGCGGCATCGGCATCGGCGATTGCGTGAAGAGCGGGTTCGACGCTGCCGCGGCAATCGCCGCGCTGTGATTCAAGCCTACTCGATGTCGATCGGCATTGAATATTGACCCACTTTTAGGCTGAATCGGCACCCAAAATTGACCCGCCTGAATCGATTATTTCTTCACGAGTTCTAATTCCGTAACCTCCGCGAGAGTGGGTCAAAATTCGATTCTGATAGCGGGTCAATATTCAATGCCGATCCACATTACAACTACGAACGACCACATCGCGGCTACCGGAATATGGGCAGACGACCCATCGAAACGATTGAGGCTGGCAAGGCTGTCAAAGAGCAGGTGATGACCAAAGAGGCGGCTTAAACATGGCCACCGAAGAGAGACTGACTGTCCGGGAAGCGGTTAATTTTTACAACTTATGAGTGGATGTATGCATAATCACGCGACTATGAACAATCCTCTCATATCCCTGCAAGACCCTGTTTCTCCCCCAATTTACGTTCAGGGTCTAGTGGGTGTACGCCTGTCCGGGTTCAAATCCCGGCTTCGGCACCATAAGAGAAACAGGGGGTTAGCTGATTCATCGGCTAGCCCCTTGTAGCATTTTGGAGGGCTTGGTCAACGTTTTGGTCAACACTTTTCAGAAACCCTTCCATTTGGTCAACAGCCTTCCGGGTATCTGACCCATCAACCGAGTCGTACCTCAAGAACATCTCCCTGGTCGAGTGACCCGTGATCTTCATGATGACCGATTCGGGCACCCCCGCTTTCCGCATGTTCGTATTGAAGCAGTGGCGGGTATCGTGAAAGACGAACCCGTCCTTCTCGCCTCTACCGTAGGGAATTCCCACCTTACGGCAAGCCTTCCTTAAGGCTGTCCTGATATCTCGCACGGGCTTTCCCTTGTAGAGAAACACATGGTTGTCATGGATGGCCTGGGGAACATCATTCAAGATGCTGTACAGGGCATCACATATGGGGATCGTCCTGTCTTCACGATCCTTCGTTTCCGAGGCATCCAACCGAATCGTTCTAGCCTTCATGTTGATGTGGCTCCAGGTCAGATTCAAGACCTCGCCTCTCCGCATCCCTGCATAGTACCCCGTAGCCAGGATCGCTCTTGTATGGACCGGAAGAGCGGCCATGAGTTTGTCAAACTCCTCCTGCGACAGAACACGATCCCTTGCATTTGCGTTTCCCTTGAGCAGGTTCTCGACTCGGCGGAAGACCTTCACGATCTCACCACCGACGAGGTCATTGTCGAACGCCTTGTTGATCATCGTCCGGGCTGCTCCGATCTGTGCATCAACATAGGAATCGGACAGACCCTCGGCTTTCCGCTTTGCCTGGTAGTTCTCCAGGTCAACCGGCTTAATCGCGTTGACGATGGTATTCCCAAAGACCGCGTTGAAACTGTTCAGGTTAATCTTCAGTATCGGGTAATATGCACGCTGCCGCACTGCTTGAAGGCTCGGAGACGATGTCCATCATCCAGTAGCCTTCGATGGTTGTGAAATGCCCCGCTGCTCGTAGCGGGGCATTTCACTTACCTGTTGTCAAAGCTGGAATGCTCAACCCGGAACGTTCTTGTCCTTGCAGGGGATCACGAAGACCGGGATCGGGCTCCGCCTGATGACCCGCTCGGCCACGCTGCCGAGGAAGACGTGCTCGATCCCGGTCCTGCCGTGCGTGCCGAGCACGATGATGTCCATCTTTTCCTTCTCGGCAAATTCCAGGATCTTCTCGTCCTCGGTTCCCGTCGTGGTGACGACCTTGACCTTGGTCTTGTCCTTGATGTGGCACAGGTATTTCTCGTCGAACATGCGGGCGCGGTCTTCGTCGAGGGTAGCCTTGATCTGTTCGAGCTTCTTCTTGGTCAGATGGCGTTCGAAACGGTATTGCTGGGGAGTGACCGGTATGACGTGAAAGATGTACAGCATCCCCTCATCCCGCTTCGCGATCCCGAAGGCATAATCGAAGGCGCAATCCGAATTCTTCGAGAAGTCGGTACAGAACAGGACCTTCTTGTACTTTGGGTAGTCGATCATTTCAGGCCTCCCTCTGTCTGCAAACTAGTGGGGATTAGACTGCGGGACAACCGCAGCCGGGATGCTGCCTGGTCCTCAGAGCCCCAGGACCGCAGCCAGGTTCCCGCCCAGGATGGGCGGCCATTGCGCCTTATCCTTCACGGCGGCCTTCACGGCCCCCACCGGGTCGATGTCGGCCATGTCGTAGGGATAGTCGGTCCCCAGAAAGACATGGCCCGCGGGCATCAATTCCAGGACGAACCGGAGGGTGTCCGGCCGGAAGGTGATCGTGTCGACGTAGAAGTTCTTCAGATAGTACGAGAAGGGATGCGCGCAGAGCTCCCGGGCCTCGGGCCGCTCGGCCTGGCCGTGCTCCAGCCGGCCCACCAGGAAGGGCAGCACGCCCCCCGCGTGGGAGAGGCACACCTTGAGGCCGGGGAAGCGGTCCAGGAGGCCGCTGAACACCAGATGGGTAGCGGTGATGGTCGATTCGAGGGGAAGCCCCAGGAAATTGGCCAGGTAGTAGTTGTTGATCCGCTCGAGTCCCGCGGGGTTGTTGGGGTGGATGAAGATCGGGATCCCCAGTTCCTCCACCTTGGCGAAATAGGGGATGAAGGCCTCCTCGTCGAAGCTGCGGCCGTTGACGTTCGACCCCATGACCACGCCGCTGAGCCCGAGCGTCTTCACCGCATACTCCAGCTCCCGGACGGCGCGCTCCGTGTCCTGGAGCGGAACGGTTGCCAGCCCGACCCATGACTCGGGGCGCTTCCGGACCTCGCCGGCGGTGAATTCGTTCACCATCCGCGTCAGCTCGGCCGCGGCTGCGGGCTCGGCCCAGTAGAAGAACATCGTCTGGGTCGGCTGCAGGACCCCCATGTCCATCCCCGCGGCCCGCAGGTCGGCGAGGTTCTCTTCCATGTCCGCCATCTTGCGGTCCCACCCCCCGCTCTTCTGGCGGTTGACCTCTTCGGAGCGCTGGTTGACCCCCGAGGGGTAGATGTTGACGGACCGTGTCTTGTCCAGCTTGCCGCCGGCCGCAACCGCCTCCGGCACGACGATATGTCGATGGCCATCGATCGCCTTGACTTCCATGGTGTCCCCTTTCTGTTCGCCTGATCGTAGTAGTCGCGGACGGCCGCGGCGCCGTCCCGCATCGTTAGGAGGATAGGGAAACCCCCTTTCGGTGTCAAGGGGGATTTTCCCCATGGGATTTTTCCCCATACACTTTGCTCGATCACGATTTAATTGACACCCTCGGGAACATTCCCTATACTCGCGTCACGAGAGCGGGGTGGATTCTCCTAGCGTATGCGGCGATCTCCGTGCCCTCTTCCTCTGGTACCCAGCGATGAAGGATACTGACCAAAAGGAAAGTCACGCCCGTCGGACGGAGGACACGTCGACCGCACCCGGGGGAAGGTCATCAGTCGCCGCACTCGGGCTCTTCTCCGGCGGTGCGGCGGTCGGCCTCGCTCTGTTCATCGCCATTACGGCCAACTCCCTTGCCCTCTGGGCCGACTGGGTCGCGACGCTGATCGACTTCCTGGCGGTGTTCGTCGCCTGGTGGGGGCTGAAGAAAGCCGACGCCGGAAAGACCGAGTCCTTCAACTACGGTTTCGGACGGTTCGAAAGCCTGACCAGTATGGCCATCGCCGCCCTGCAGGTCCTTTCCTTCCTGTTCATCACCGCGGCGGCGGTTGTCCGCATGCAGAATCCCGTTCCCATCGAAGGCATGGGAGTGCTGATCGGCATCGGGCTGCATCTGATCTTCGGATTCATCAATGTGCGCCTGATGCTGAAGAGTCTGTGGCTCGAACGGAGCGAAAAGACAGCGCTGGTCGCAGCCCAGCGGCGGGTGTTCACGATCAAGGCCAGCGCGAACATCCTGATGTTCACCACGCTCGGCATATCATTTTTCCTGCGGGAGCATCGCTGGGCCTTGTACGCAGACCCCCTCGCCGCGATCTTCATCGCCTGCCTGCTTCTGGCGAGCGCCGGCAAGACATTCAAATTCTCCGTACGGGACCTGCTCGACCGCGCCGTGGAGGAGCGGTCGCAGCTGTTGATCATGCGGGCGCTGGTCCTCCATTTCGACGAGTACGAACAGATCCGCGACATCCGGACGCGCTGCGCAGGCGGCAAGGTGTACATAGAAATTTTTCTGGAATTCGCTCCCGATCGTCCGCACGGCGCGGTGATGGACTCGATCCGGTCGCTTCAGCGGGAAATCAGGCAACTGATCAGCTGCGACGAGGTGCTGGTCGTCCCCGTGTAAGCGCGGTTTTCTCTCGGAAAGCGGAAGGGGGCGCCAATTCGGATGGGGCTACCGCCTCCGAAAGTGGCGGAGGCGGCTGTGGGGAGAAGATGAGCCCGGGCAAGGCCCCCGCCATACAGCACATTCTCACGTGGCGCGCAGATTGCTGTTTCGATCTGGCGGACTGATGTATTGCATGGTATGCAAGACATGCCCGCACGCGGAGATCCAAAATTCTTGAAGGGGGTGGGCAGCGTGAAACGGAACATGGTTCTTCTCTTGATCGTCGGGATATCTCTGTGCATGGGGTGCGGCGGCTCATCGGGTCCGGCCCAAACTCCGCTGCAGACCGTGCAGATCGCAGCCCTCCTGCCGGTCACCGGCGGAGGCCCCATCAACGGCAAGGCCGAGAGGGCCGCCGTCGAACTGGCGGTGGAGGACGTCAACGCCCATCTGGCGGGCATCGGGTCGTCCACCCGCGTGGAGGCCGTCATCTACGATACGCAGAGCAGCCTGGACGAGGAGTTCAGGTTGATCACCGAGGTGGGAAACAAGAAATATCCCTTCGCCGTCTTCAGCGCGACGAGCAACACCCTGAGCCTCCTGAAGAGTCAGGTCGACGCCACCGGGGCGATTGTCTTGAACGAGGCCAGCACCACGCCTTCCCTGGCCATCGATGACAATCTCTTCCGGCTGGTTCCCGAAGATCGCTACTCGGCAAGGGTCATAAGCGATCTGCTGCGGGAAAACGGCATCGAAAAGGTCGTCTTCTACTACCGCGACGACACGTGGGGCCTAACGCTCCAGCAGGAGCTCGCGTCCGCCTTCACAGCCGCCGGCGGCGCCGTGGCAGATTCCATCGTGTACGGCTTCAGGACCTATCCGGTGGACATGGACGAAAAGGTGGCGCAGCTCGACGCGAGCATAACCCTGGCGCTGGGGGGCACCCCGGCCGCGAAAGTAGCCGTCGTCCTGCTCGCCTTTGACGAAGGGGTCGAAATCCTGCAGAAGGCGGCGGCGTATCCGACGCTCGCCACGGTGAAATGGTACACCGGCGACGGGCTCGGCCAGAATAGCGCGCTCCTGCAGGACGCCGCCGCGGCGGCCTTTGCCAGCCAGGTGGGCCTGTACGCGCCGCTGATCGCCGAGGCTAATTCCGCGACCTATGCGGCGTTGAAGGCGCGGATCCAGGCCAAGTCGGGATCGGCCTATTCCTTTGCCCCGGTCATGTACGACGCCCTGTGGCTCGCGGCCCTGACGCTCGCGGAGGCGGGCGGCGGCGCAGGTCCCGCGGTCCTGAAGACGACGCTCATTGCCAAGGCCGCAGGGTATAGTGCGGTGACCGGTCCGCTCGTCTTCAACAATGCGGGCGACCGCTCCGCCTGCGCCTACGATTTCTGGGCAGTGGGCTATTGGGGCGGCGCCTACCACTGGGTGAAGGCATATTCAGGCCGGACCCGCTAGGGACGGTTCGGCCGGGGAAGAGCAATGGGCATCGGATTTTATCACACTCGGGTTCGCACTCAGGGAGGTAGGAGATGAAGAGATTATTGAGGGGTGTTCCACGATCGCTTGGATGCGGCGCGCTCGGAGCGCTCGTTCTGGCAGTGCTCCTGGGCGGCACCGCCGGGGCGCAGGAGTATCCAAAGACTGTCTGTGACGGCGACAACTGCTCTTTCTGGGCCAATTCCTCTGGGGGCGGATCGGGCAAGCCGACCTCCACCTTCAACAAGCGGGGGAAGTTCAGCGCGGTGATTGGACCGAACAACCAGACTAAGGCGGTCGATCAGACGTTCGACATCATCCTGGCCAACGGCTATGGGGACGTCTACTATCTCACGCTGCTGCGCGACCGGGAGAACTATCAGGCCTACCGCGGCTACTGCACGTACCGGGGCTTTTCCCTGAGCGGCTGCTCGACGACCGGCGAGGTCGTACTCCTCCGGATGAAGGCGACACCCTCGTTCGGGGAACACTGCAGCCTGGTGTCCACCTCGTGGCGCTGGGGCACAACCCTGTACATTCTGAACGACGTGTTCCGGCCTTTAGCCTCCTGGGTTTCGGCCGGGTACGAGAACTGGTTCCCCTTTGACATGAGCTGCTCGGTGGCCATGTACACCGCATTCGGCGGATGGAAATGATCGGCACCGCGGGAGAAGCATCGTGATCGCGAACCCGAGGGCGCGCACGTTTTTTCGGATCGCGATGATCGTTGCCTGCTTTGTGCCGTGCCTGGGTGCGGCCCAGGAGCATCCGCCTGAAGTCCTACCCCTCGCCATGAACGGCATGAACGAGGTGATCGTCATCGACCGGCTGATCGCCGACCGGGCGTACGCGAACATCAAGGCAGGCAGGCCCGCGGACCAGGGCATCGATTTTACGCTCCTGGACCGGACGATGGAACGGTACCGGCCGGAGCTGGAGAGATTCGATCCCGTCTATTACGCGGCGCTCCGGCGAACCTACGAACGGATGAAGGAGTACGTGACGAATCCGCAAAGCGATTTCATCCGGGCAATCAAAGAGCCCGGGAGCGTCGAGTTTCCCGGCCGGAGCCCGTTACCGGCAGCGGCCTTCTCCGATCCCACTTTCCAGGCGACGGCCGCAGCGCAGTCGGCACAGATGAAGAGTGGTGCTCGACCCCGGCCCAGCCGGACTGCGGTCGTGGCACGACGCGGGCCGGGGCGCGGAATCGGGGAACTCGAGCCGTACCTCTCCGGCAGGGCGAAAGAGGCACTGGCGAAGCTCAGGGGGATGCCGGAGGAGACCTACGACGAACGCACGGCCAAGCGAGAAGCGGCGGAAAGGGCGATCGCCGCGTGGGAACGGGACGGCAACCGCCTCGAGGCCGAGGTGATGCTCGAGTTGCTCCGGGCCATGCAGGCCGACCTCCGGCCCCTGGGCGCCCTTTTGGGGATCGACGCCGATGTGCTTCCCGAGGGCATGACCCGGGAAATGTTCGACAGGACATACCGCCCTCCGCGACCCGGGCTCCGGGAACCGGCGGCAGGGGAACAGCGGGTGACGGGCGGAGATCGGCCGTCGCAGTGATTGCGATAGAAAGCGGGCGGCTGGGGCCCGCCCCGGAGGCGGCGAGAAACGTCTATGGACCAAACCGGAAATCGCCGGGAGGAATCATCCAAACACATCCCGCTCCTGGCAGCGGCATGTATCCTGCTCTGTGCTTGGCTGCCGGGGCTCTCCCCCGGCGAGACGCAGGCCCCATCCGCATTCAACCCCGCGGCCTACAAACTCTGCGGTGTCACCCTGATCGAGCCGCCCGGCAGTCAGGCCCGGAGCTTCGCGGTCATCGAGTCCCTGCAGACAGGGCAACAGGGCGTGTACCGGATCGGGGATACGCTGTCCGGCGCGCGCATCACCCAGATGAGCAGGAATTCGATCACTCTGGTCCTTGAACGCCGGAAACACCTCTTGTACCTGGAAACTGCCGCGCCGGCCGCGGGCGCGAAGGCCGGAACGGCCGCTGGTGCCCCGCAGCTGCTTCGCAAGAGTTACGCCCCCCCGGGTCCCCTGGCGCCGGAACCCACCCCTGAACAGGTCCTGAAGAACATCGAGGAGGAGCAGCGCACCCAGCCGCGCTGACGCCGGGGACAGCTTCCCTTCCGCCGCCGGTATCGATTTCCCCTGATGGCTCCGCCTCGGCCGCGCCGACAGCGAAGGGGATCAGGAGGCCCCCTTTCGCAGTTGGACCCGCGCCAGCCACCCCTGGTTCACCCGGACAAGCATTTCCAGGGCGATCACGGAAAGGTGGCGGGGCGTGAGCACGCCGGTGCCCGCGACGGTGTCGAGCCGCAAGGTGAAATCCTCCTTGCCGTCGGCCGTAACGTCGATGCCCTCCTCTATGACCGGCGGGAAGGCTGTGACAGGCTGCCATTCTACCTGGATGAACCCCTCCTGCCGTTCGCCGAGCAGCCCGTCGAAGACGGGACGGTGGATCACGGTCTTGTAGGCCCCGTGATCGACGCTGCGGACGATCTCCCCGCCCGAGAAGCGGGGAGAAACCGTGATCCCTGTCGTCGAGGCAAAGGTCCTGCCGAAAAAGTCGTTCCCGATGAACATGGCCAGGACCACGGCCAGGCAGGCGCCGGCCCAGGTGTACCCCGCGATCTTCAGAACCTGTTTCATCGTTCGTTCCTCCCGATCAAATCATGCTGCCCGTCGTCAGCAGACGGATGATCCGCAGCAAACCCTGCTGGATCTCGCCCGCGGCGAATGTCGCCAGAAAGAGGAAGGCGACGTACAGAAACAGCAGCCGTTTCCCGCTTTGGACCCCCTCGCGGGGCGTCCCGCGGACGTGGAAGGCCGCCGCACCCGTGGGGCAGACATCCACGCAGGTACCGCATTTCATGCAGGAGAGAAGCGGTCCCCCGGCCTTGATGCTCTCCTCGGTCATGGAGAGGGTGGGGCAGGCCTTCAGGCACCGCTTGCACTTCAGGCACTTCTCCGGGGCGACCCGGATGTCGAAGGGGTTGATCTTGTTCGTGAGCGACTGCATCGCCCCGAAGGGGCAGAAGAGGCTGCACTACGTCCGTATCCGCAGCCGGTGGAGAAGAACCGCACAGGCGGCCCGGCCGAAAAAGGGAGAGGCCGCCCCTGGTCGCGGACATACCACAATGGGGTTGATTTCCTCCTCATCTGGTCTATGATGCCTGTCTGTATGAATGTCATGCCCGAGACGACTCTCTCGCCGACCGCTCTGTTCGCGGAGCCTTTGTTTCCCGATCTCGTCAAGGCCGCCTTCATCCGGCGGCCCAACCGGTTCGTGATCCACTGCCGCCTGCGAGGCCGGACCGTGGACGCCTATATGCCGAACCCGGGCCGGCTCTGGGAGCTGCTCCTGCCCGGCTGCACCGTTTACCTGGTCCCGAGACCGGCGGGCAGTTCGGGAGTCCTGACCCACACGGCTGTGGCGGTGGAGCGGGAAGGGACGCCCCTTCTCCTGCACACCCACATCAACAACGCCGTGGCCGCCGCATTGATCACGGCGGGAAAGATCCCGGGCCTGGAGGACGCAACGGTCACCCGGCCGGAGGTGCGGGTCGGACACAGCCGGTTCGATTTTCTCCTGGCCAGAGGCGGCCGGCCCTTCTATCTGGAGGTCAAATCCTGCACGCTCGTGGGGAACCGGATCGCCATGTTCCCCGATGCCGTGACGCTGCGGGGGAAGAGGCACCTGGAAGAGCTGGCGGAACTCAGCCGCGGCGGAATCGCCTGCGGCGTCCTGTTTCTGGTCCATTGGCCCCATGCCCGCTTTTTTCTCCCCGACTTTCACACCGACCTGGCCTTCAGCCGGACCTTCCTGGCGGTGAAGGAAGCCCTCCTGATCAAGGCCGTTTCCCTGGCCTGGCGGCCGGACCTCAGCCTCTCTCCGGAGGTCCGGGAGGTGGCGATCCCGTGGGAAACGATCAGCCGGGAAGCGAAGGACTCGGGGAGCTACCTCCTGCTGCTGCACCTCCCCCGGGCGGCGGCGATCCCCGTGGGGAGCCTGGGGACGATCGCCTTTGCAGCCGGATATTACCTGTACGTGGGCTCGGCAAAGGTCGGCCTGACCAAGCGGCTGGAGCGCCATCTCCGGAAGCGGACAACCCTGCACTGGCACATCGATTACCTGAAAGGCTTTGCCGATCGCTGCACGGCCATCCCGGTTCGGGCCTCGGAGCCGCTGGAGCACGGACTGGCGGAAGCGGTGGGCGGGATCGCCGACGATTGCATCGCCTCCTTCGGCTCTTCGGACTGCCACTGCCCGGGCCATCTCTTTAGGTTCAGCGACAATCCCCTCCGGCAGCGGCCCTTCATCGAGCTGCTCCAGCGGTTCCGCATCGACCGGCTGGAGGGAATGCTTCCGGGGAACTGAAGCGGGGTCGCGGGCCTCTCCGGCATGCCCCGGCGGCGGAATCTGCCGCGCCTGCGGGTGCCGATTGATTATTGCCTCGAAAAAAGGTAGAGTGCCGCCGTTAAATGACGCCGGTTGTCAGAGGAGACCTGTCGAGCATGGCTTCTACTGCCGGTGAACTAACCCGAACGGAGGCGTCAACATGAAGAAAACCATCGCGTTTTGTTTCGCAGTCCTGGCAACAATTCTCTGGACAGGATCGGCGACAGCCGAGCACAAGGCCACCCTGAAGCTGGCGAGCGCCCTGGCTATGGACCACCCCTACATGGTGGGGGCGCAGCGGTTTGCCGACCTGATCAAAGAGCGCACCAAGGGGAACATCACCGTGAAGCTCTATCCGAGCGGCCAGCTCGGCAAGGGGGAACGGGAGATGACCGAGGGGATCCAGCAGGGTGCTATCGACCTGCTGGTCTCGTCCACCGGCCCCCTCGGCGGGTTCAGCCCGTCGATCAACATCCTCGACTTTCCCTTTCTCTTCCGTGATTTCAGGCATGTGGACCTGGTCCTGGACGGGGCGATCGGCCAGAGACTGCTGGGCGATTTCGAAAAGGCCAACATCAAGGGGCTCGCCTTCTGGGAAAACGGGTTCCGCCACCTGACCAACTCCCGGCGGCCGGTCAAGAGCGTCGAGGACGGCAAGGGGCTGAAGATCCGGACGATGGAGAACAAGGTCCACCTGGCGGCGTGGAAGGCGGCGGGATTCAACCCCACGCCCATGGCCTGGGGCGAGGTGTTCACGGCGCTGCAGCAGCGGGTCATCGACGGCCAGGAAAACCCGATCGCCGTCCTGTACAGCAACAAGCTCTGGGATGCCGGCCAGCTCCATTTCTCGTTTACGGCGCACGTCTACTCCCCGGCGCCGCTGCTGATGAGCAAGAAGACCTTCGACACCCTGCCCGCCCCGGAGCGGCAGCTGTTCCTCAAGACCGGCTCCGAAGTGGCAAAGTTCCAGCGCAAGATCAACCGCGACGAAGAAGAGGCGAAACTGGCAGAGGCGGCCAAGCGCGGGGTGAAGGTGACGCGCGATGTGGACCGCGACGGTTTCCGCAGGGCGATGGCCGCGGTGTACGGTGAATTCGGCGGCCAGTTCAGCAGGGCCGAGATCGACGCCATCATCAACGCGAAGTAACCGGACGGTTGATCGTTCCGTTCTCGCCGGGGGCTGCTCCATGGCTGCACTGCACCGGTTCAACGAATTCCTGGTGAAGGCCGGAAGCTGGGGGACGATGCTGTTCCTCCTGATCATCGCCGTGGTCGTTCCCTTCGAGGTGGTCGGCCGCTATGTGTTTGAGCGGATGACCGTCTGGTCCGGCGAGGTTTCCACCTACTCGCTCGTCTGGGCCTCGATGCTGGGCGGGGCGGTGGGGCTCAGAAAGGGCTATGCGATCAGCATAACCACGCTCGTCGAGGTCCTCCCCCCGGCCCCGGCAAGGCTGCTGAAATCGGCCGCCTATCTCTCGGCGCTATTCTTCTTCGGCACCCTCTTCGGCTACGGGCTCTTCCAGGCCGCCTACAACGCACACCAGACCTCGCCGGCCATCGGCATGATGATGACCATCCCCTATGCCGCGCTGCCGGCGGGATTCTTCATCATGTTCTTCCTGACGCTAGAGGAGTTCCTGGGCAGCCTCGGCCGCGGCCCGAAAGGGATGGGCCGATGATCCTGTTTGCGGCCGCCTTCGTCGGACTGCTGGCCCTTTCGGCCCCGATCGTCGTGGCACTGGGAGGCTGCTCCCTCGTCTACGCCCTGTTCAGGGACACGATGCCGCCGACCACGCTGATCCAGACGATCTTCGGTGGGCTGGCCAGTTTCCCGCTGCTGGCAATCCCGCTGTTCATGCTGGCCGGAAACCTGATGAGCGCAGGGGGCATCACCCCGGATTTGGTGCGCTTCGCGCGCCTGCTCCTGGGTCACATCCGCGGCGGTCTGGGCCATGCCACGATCCTCACCTGCGCCGTCTTCGCCGCCATATCCGGGGCCGCGGTGGCCACGGCCGTTGCCGTCGGCGTGGTGATGATCCCGGCGATGCGGAAGGCCGGATACGACGAGGACGTGGCGGCCGCGCTGACCTGCACCGCCGCCTGCATGGGGCCGATCATCCCGCCGAGCATCCCCTTCATCATCTACGGGGTCGCGGCCAACGTCTCGGTCGGGGCGCTGTTTCTGGGGGGCGTGCTGCCGGGCCTTCTGCTCGGCGCCGCGTTGATGGTCTACATGGCCGTGGTGGCTGCGCATCGCGATTATCCCCGCGACGCGAAGAAATCGATCCGGGAGATCGTCGGGGCCGCCGGCTCGGCGTTGCCGGCCCTGTCCATGCCGGTGCTGATCATCGGCGGAATCCTGAGCGGCATCTTCACACCCACCGAAGCGGCGGGCGTGGCGGTGGTGTATGCGGCCTTCGTGGGGGCCTTCGTCTACCGGAAACTGAATTTCGGGAACCTTCCCGGGATCCTGCTGAAGTCCGGCCTGGAATCGGGGATGGTCATGCTGCTGATCGCCATGTCGGAGCCCTTTGCCTGGATCATCGCCGTCGAACAGATCCCCCAGCTCCTGATCGAACAGCTCTCCACCCTGACCGTTTCCCCCTGGCTGGTCCTGCTCGTCATCAACGTCTTCCTGCTGCTCCTGGGGATCCCGCTGGAGACTGCCCCCGCCCTGGTCATCGTCACGCCGGTGCTGGTGCCGATCGCCGCCGCCGCGGGGATCGATCCGGTGCACCTGGGGATTGTCGTCTGCCTGAACCTCGTGCTGGGGTTGATCACGCCACCGGTGGGGGCGGTGCTCTTCGCGGTCTGCGGCATCGCGAATCTTTCTTTGGCCCGGCTCAGCAGGGCGCTCTGGCTTCCCTTCCTGGTCGCGCTGGCCGTGCTGGCCGTCGTGACCTACGTTCCCTGGCTGAGCACCTTCTTGCCCGGGCTGTTGCTGGGTCGCTGAGTGATGGACGGAACCCTCCGCCGCCTCCATTGGGCGCCGAATCTGTTGGCCTTCTATCTGCGCAGGGCGGTTCTCCGGCAGAAGATCCCGCTCATCGCCAGCTTCAAGCTCACCTACCGCTGCAACCTCGCCTGCCTGGCCTGTCCCTTCCACCGGCGCGCCGGGGAGAGGCACGCGAGCATTACCTGGGAGAGGGCAGTGGCCGCACTGGACGAGCTCCAGCGGCGCGGTACGCGGATCGTTGTCTTCGAAGGCGGCGAGCCCTTCCTCTGGCGGGACGGCAGCCGCGGCCTTCACGAGCTGGTGGCCTACGCGAGGGAGCGCTTCCTCCGGGTCGCCGTGACCACCAACGGCACCTTCCCCCTCGACGTAGCGGCGGACCTGATCTGGGTGAGCCTGGACGGGGCAGGCGCTCTGCACGACGACCTGCGGGGCGATTCCTTCGCCACGGCCTGGTCGAACCTGGTGACGGCCGGCCACGGGGGGAACAAGGCGCGGGTCCTGGTCCATTTCACCCTCAACCGGATGAACTGGCGCGAGATCGAACCGCTGGCGAGAAAGCTCGCCGGACTCCCGGCGGTGAAGGGGATGACCCTGCAGCTCTTCTACCCCTACGGCCAGGGGGAGTCTCCGCTGGCCCTCTCCGGCGAAGAGCGAAGAGAGGCCCTGGAACAGGCGATCTGCCTCAAGCGGTCGTACCCCATCATCAACTCGGAGCGGTGCCTGCGGGGGATGATCGAAAACGATTGGACCTGCCGCGATGACCTGCTGATCAACGTGGACCCCGACGGCCTGATCACCCAGGGCTGCTACGTCAACGGGAGGGGAGCGGTCGACTGCCGCAGCTGCGGCTTCACCCCCGTTGCCGAGGCCTCGGGGGCCCTGGCCCTCCGCCCCGGATCGATCCTCGCCGGCTGGCGGGCGTATCTGGCCTGAGCTGAACCATCTATCAGCAGCGACGGAATCATGCCGACCCTTCTGCCCGGCTGAAGGAGTGTGCGAAACGTCCCTGGGGACGGTGATTGATTCCTGCCCTGAAAAAGGGTACAGTGCCGCCATGGCGAAGCTGACCCTGGAGGAGTGGCTCGGAAGGGCCGAGGCGGACCGGAGGTTCATGGAGAACGTCCGGGCGATCCGGAAGATCCCTGCCCGGCCCGGCCAGTTCGCCGAGTTTCCCGCCTGGATCCACCCCTCCCTCAAGAGGGTCCTGGCAGACCGCGGGATCGATCGGCTCTACAGCCACCAGGCAAGGGCCGTGGATCTGGTTCGCAAGGGACAGAGCGTGGTGCTCGTCACCCCCACGGCGAGCGGCAAGACCCTCTGCTACAATCTGCCGGTCCTCCAGCGGATTCTCGAGGAGCCCGAGACCCGGGCACTGTACCTGTTCCCCACCAAGGCCCTGGCCCAGGACCAGATGCACGAGATCCACGGCCTGATCGGCGAGATGAAGGCCGACATCAAGACGTACACCTACGACGGGGACACCCCCGACGACGCCCGCCAGGCGATCCGCCGGCAGGGGCACGTGGTGGTCACCAACCCCGACATGCTCCACGCCGGGATCCTGCCGCACCACACCAAGTGGCAGAAGCTCTTCGCGAACCTCAAGTACATCGTCATCGACGAGCTCCACGTCTACCGCGGGGTCTTCGGCTCGCACCTGACGAACGTACTCAGGCGCCTGGTCCGGATCTGCCGCTTCTACGGCCAGGACCCGGTGTTCATCTGCTGCTCGGCCACGGTCGCCAACCCCCGGGAGCACGCGGAACGGCTCCTGGAGCGTTCCGTCTCCCTCATCGCCGAGAGCGGGGCCCCGGCGGCGGCCAAGACCTTTATCCTGTACAACCCGCCGATCGTGAATAGGGAACTGGGGATCCGGCAGTCGGCGCTCACGCCGGTGCGGAAGATTGCCGCGGAGTTCATCGAAAACGGGATCCAGACGATCGTGTTCGCCACGAGCCGCCTGAACGTGGAGGTCCTGACCAAATACCTGAAGGACCAGTTCGCCAAGGGAAAGCCCGTGGACACCCAGTTCGTCACGGGCTACCGCGGCGGGTACCTGCCGAACCTCCGCCGCCAGATCGAGGCGGGCCTCAGGAGCCGCGAAGTGATGGGGGTCGTGGCGACCAACGCCCTGGAGCTGGGGATCGACATCGGCGACCTGGAGGCGGCGATCCTCTGCGGCTACCCGGGATCGATCGCCAGCACCTGGCAGCAGGCGGGCCGGGCGGGCAGGCGGACGGGGCAGAGCCTGGCGCTCCTGGTCGCCCGGAGTTCGCCGCTCGACCAATTCATCGTGGAGAACCCCGATTACTTTTTCTCCCGGTCGCCCGAGTACTGCCGGGTCAACCCGGACAACCTCTTGATCCTGCTCCACCACATCAAGAGCGCCGCCTTCGAGCTCCCCTTCGAGAAGGGGGAAACGTTCGGCGGCGAGAACCTCGAGGAGCTCCTGGACTACCTGGAGCGCAAGGGGGTGCTCCACCGCGTCGATGCCCGCTGGCACTGGTCGGCGGAGAGCTATCCCGCCGACGAGGTGAGCCTCCGCAGCATCAACCCCGAAAACATCGTGGTCGTGGACGCCACCGAGGCGGGAAACCACCGGGTGATCGCCGAGGTGGACTGGGACAGCGCCTTCACCGCCGTGCACACCGACGCGATCTACATGGTGGAGTCCCAGCAGTACTACGTGGACAAGCTCGACCTGGAGCGGAAGACCGCCTACGTCCACAAAGTCGAGGCGGAGTACTACACCGATGCCATGACCTACACCAACGTCCGGGTGATCGACGCCTTTGCGAAGAAGCCGGGCAGGGAGATCCTCGTGGAGCACGGGGAGGTCCAGGTGGTGAGCAAGGTGGTGGGCTACAAGAAGATCAAGTTCTACACCTCCGAGAACCTGGGCTACGGCGACGTGAACCTCCCCGAGAAGGACATGCATACCACCAGCTATTGGTTCACGATCCCCCGCGACCGGCTGGCCGCTCTTTCCTGCAACCAGGAGGAGATCATCGACGGCCTGGCGGGCCTCGCCTATGCCCTGCACCACTTGGCCGCGATGATGCTGATGGCGGACCTCCACGACATCGACCGGGCGATCGGTGACAAGAGCGGCGAGTGGTTCGTCCGGAAGGACCGCAATTGGCGGACGATCACGACCTCGCCCGGCGCCGAGGAAGGAGCTGCCCCGACGACGGACGCCTTCGATCCGACGATCTTCATCTTCGACGCCTATCCCGGCGGAATCGGGTTTTCGGAACTCCTGTTCGATCGCCACGATGCCCTGTTGAACGCGGCCCGGCAGTTGATCAAGACCTGCCCCTGCACCTGCGGCTGCCCCTCCTGCGTCGGTCCGGTGCTCGAAGTCGGCCCCCGGGCGAAGGATACGGCCCTGGCGATCCTCGGCCTCCTTTCGGGGTGACGGCCGCGAAAAAAGAGGGCGTCATTCCTGGCCGCCCTCTCTGCTGATCTGCCTGTTGCTGCCGCTGCTACTTTTTCTTCTTCAACCCCGCGGCCACCTGTTTCATCCTGCCGTAATCCGCCGAGGAGACGAGCGGATTCCTGACGGCCGGCGCGCTGGCGGCCATCTCGTTCATCTGCTTCACCCGCTCCTCGCTGGGCGGATGCGTGCTCAGGGCGTCGGCGAGACTCTTCATCATCGTGCCCCCGCCCTGCTGGGCATTCTTTTCCATCTGGAGGAGCCGTTCATAGAATTTCCCGACCTTGTCCTTGTCGTATCCGGCGCCCACGGCCAGCTTGAACCCGATGCGGTCGGCCTCCATCTCGTCCTCCCGGGAATTGGCCATGAACTTGAACTTCTGCACGAGAAGCCCCCCTCCGGCGCCCGCGGCGGCGCCGATCAGGGCCGCCTTGGCGAGGCAGGCGCTGTCGCCGTCGGCGCAGAGCAGCTTCCCGAGCCCGAACCCGGCGGCCGCGCCCACAAGCCCCCCACCGGCGGCCAGGAGCCATGTCTTATTCTGTTCCTGCTCCATCACATACATCCGCTCGGCAGCGTGCCGGGCCACCACGTGGCCGACTTCATGCCCGATCACCCCGGCAAGCTCCGCTTCGTTCTCTGTCATGGCGATCAGCGGCGCGGTCACGAACACGGTGCCGGCCGGGAGGGCAAAGGCGTTGACATTTTCCACGTCGACCACGGTGAAACGATACTGGTAGGGGTTGCCCTCCAGCTTGTTGGCCCGGACGATCTTCATGCCCAGCTCGGAAATGTATTTCTGCAGCTCCGGGCTCTTGGCCGGGGGATACTCCTGTTTCATCTTCGGGAGCGCTTCTTCGGTCAAGCGCCGCTCGTCCTGTACCGTCAGGCCGACCTGCTGGCCCACGTTGCTGCCCTCCCGGTAGCGTGTTTGCTGTGTGGGTGCGCACGACAGGACGAGGAACAGCAGAACCAGGGATAGGGATATTTTTCTCATCGCATGCTCCTCCTTGCAGAATGGATTGCACAAGCGGGTGCCGCACTTAATTGACTGATACAACACTGCTTTTGCTGTTAAAGTATAGGGGGAACGGCCGGGGGTGTCAACCGGATTTCTCATCATAGCGGTTGAACTTGGCCGGGAGGATGGTATCATTGCCCCATGAGCTTGAGAGACCGTTTAGGACGGCTGACCGGAGAGGACAAGTCGCGCGATCGCGGCGATTCCGCTGTCTCCCGGATCGACGGGGGGGCGGGCGGCGATCGGACCCGCGCACTCCGGGAGCGGATCGACGCGATCCTCTCCCGGCGACCGGAGGGACCCGCGGCAGGAGCGCAGAGCCCCCTGCGGGGGGGGCGGGGCGTGCCGCTGGAAGAGCTGGTCTCCGGTTCCGAACAGGAGAACGAGGCGGGACGGTTCTTCTGCGCCCACCGGACAGCGGGCGGTTCCGCGCGCCACGGCCGGTTCTGCGTCCGGGACCTCGCCCCGCTCGACATGGAGCGTCTGGCCGTCCTGGCGAACGATCCGCTCCTGAAGGCGCTGGACTATCGCCAGGCCCTCTTCTTCGATACGGAGACCACGGGGCTCGCCGGCGGGACCGGGACCGTGGCCTTCCTGATCGGCCTGGGCTGGTTCGCGGAGGAGGGGTTCGTCACCCGGCAACTGTTCGCCCGGGATTACGCCGAGGAGCGGGCCACGCTCCTGGACCTGACCGCGACCCTGGGCGACCGGCGGTTCCTGGTCAGCTTCAACGGCAAGGCCTTCGACGCGAACCTCCTCGCCTCCCGGTTCATCATGAACCGCTTGCCGAACCCCCTGGCAGCGCTCCCCCACGTGGACCTGCTGCACCCCAGCCGGAGGCTCTTCAGCCATCGTCTTGCCGACCGCCGGCTCGGCAGCCTGGAGGCGGCGCTCCTGGGGTTCGAACGGGAGGGGGATGTCCCCGGAAGCGAGATCCCCCAGCGCTACTTCGACTGGCTCCGGCGCCGCGACGGCCGGCTGATGGCCGACGTGTTCGAGCACAACCGCCTGGACATCCTGTCGCTCGCGGCCCTGGCCGCCCATCTGGCGGAATTGATCGATCCCGCCGGGACAGCCGCCCACGCCCACCCCGGCGATCGCGTGGCCGCGGCGCGGCTGTTTCTCAGCCGGGAGCTGCCCGCCGAGGCGGTCCGTCTTCTCGCCCCGCTCTGCGGCTCCGCGAACCCCGACGCGGCGCGGGATGCCGGCCGGGAGCTCTCCCTCCATCACAAGCGCGAGGGCCGCTGGCTCGACGCGGCAACGATCTGGCAAGAGATGGTAAGGCGGGACGGGGATGATCGGTTCGCGCTGATCGAGCTCGCCAAGTGGCATGAGCACAAACGGCGCGACTTCCGCCAGGCCCTGGAGTTGACCGAACGGGCCTGCGCCGTCGCGGACGACCTCCCGGGCGAGGAGCGCGCCGACCTCGCCCGCCGCCGGGAGCGGCTGGAGCGGAAGCTCGCCGGCCGGGGCTCCTCTTCTTCCGGCGCCTAGGCGCCTTCGCTGTGCCGCCTCGCCGCTCCTGCGCCGCAGAGACGCGGCCCGCAGCGCAGCCTTCCCCGGAATCACGGACAGCAAGTGGGAAGCGGCAACGTCAGCCCCGGACGCTGCGGAGCGCCTCGCCGACTGCCGACCAGTAGGGAAGCGCGACGAACAGAACCACGAGCCCCGCGGCGAGGGTCATCCACAACCCGAGGCGGAAGATCTCGCCGGTGGTGAGGTGGCCGCGCTCGGCGATCACCAACGACGAGGCGCTCTGTGCGGGGTAGTACAGGACGGCGTCGCCGGCGATCATCACCGCCAGCCCACAGACGGCGGGGTTGACGCCCGTGGCAGTGCCGATCGACATGGCGATCGGGATGGTTGTGGCGAGAAACCCGGCGATGTTGGGGATCAAGAGCCGGATCAGTGCGGCGATCACCAGCAGCATCACCACCACCAGGAAGGGCTCCCGGGAGAAGAAGGGCAGGGAGCGGACCGTGGCCTCGGCGATCCAGACGCTGGCGCCGCTGCTCATCAGCGCCCGGGCCAGCGACAGCGACGAGGCCATCACGAAGAAGTTGGACCAACCGAACCCCTTCTCGAAATCCTTCCAGGTGAGCACCCCGATTCCGGGCAAAAGCAGGAGGGTCCAGGCGAGGACCGCCGGCAGGGCCGGGTTCCAGTGGTGCCAGGCGTCGGTCAGCCAGAGGAGCGATGCCCCGAGGGTGATGGCGAGGGTCCGGATCTCCTTTCCCGAGAAGGGCCGCGTTTCGGCGGCCGGCAGACAGGTCAACGCCGTGCGGAACCCCGTGCGGTACACCCCGGCGATCAGCAAGGCACCGACTGCCAGGAGCGCACCGTACGGGACGATCATCAGTGCCAGCCACCGGCTCCAGGAGATGCCGCCGATCAGCGATGCCGCCAGGACCGGGGTGATCCCGCCTGTCAGCAGGATCGTGGAGGCGAGCCGGTTGATCGAGCTGAGCGCCAGCATGACGGCCTTGACGAGCGGACCGCCGGGCGGCGCGCCGCCCATTTCGAGCGCCTGCTCGTAGACATGCACGAGGATGCCGGTACGGGTCGTGGCAGAGGGAAGCAGAAGCGTCAGGAGCGGGAAGGAGAGCAGCAGGTGCAGGTACAGGGCGCGCGAGCTCCCCTGACACTTGCGGAGGAAGAACAGCGCCACCCGTTCGGCGAGACCGCTGTGCGAGACCGCCAGGCCGAGCGTCAGGACGCCGATCAGGAAATAGGCGACCGGCTCGGCGAAGCCCACCAGCGCCTCCCCCAGCCCCGTGACGCCGCCCGAGAGGGTCAGCGCTATGACTACCAGGAGCCCCGTGACCGCGGCCGGGATCACATCGGTGCACCACAGGCCGATCGCCAGGACCGCCACGGCCAGGACCCGCTGCCCCTCCGGAGAGAGGCCGGCCGGAAGCGGCGCGATCATCAACGCCATGGACAATCCCCCCAGCACGACCGTGATCAGGAGCGCCTGCCACTCCTGCTGCGGGGTGATCGATCCGTAGTCCCGGGTCGTATGTTCTTCGCCCTTTTGCGTCTGTTCCCTTTCTCTCATTCGAACCATTCCGGCTGCATCGCCACCGTGATCCCGTCGCCGCTCTCCTTGAGACGCTCGGCCAGCCCCCGGATCTTCGGGAGTTCATAGGCGAAGAAGTAGCGGCAGGTATGGATCTTGCCCCGGTAGAAGGGGATGTCCGGGGCCGCGGGCGTCCCGGCCAGGGCATTCGCAGCAGCCACGGCCTGGAGGAGCCACTGCCAGGCGATCGCCACGGTCCCGAACAGCTCCAGGTAGAGCGTGGCGTCGGCCAGGAAGAGCTCGACCTCCCCCTTGAGTGCCAGGCCCGTGAGCGAACCGGTCACCTCCTTGAGCGTCTCGGCGGCGGCGGCGAGGGCCTCCGCGGCCGGGGCGCACTCGGGGATCGCCCGTCCGGCGGCGACGGCCTTCTCCATCTCGGTGAGGTACAGGAAGAAGGCCTTGCCGTCCTTCATCACCGCCTTCCGGCCGAGGAGGTCCATCCCCTGGATCCCCGTGGTCCCCTCGTGGATCGGGTGGATCCGGACGTCGCGATAGTACTGCTCCAGGGGGAACTCGTCGCAGTACCCGTAGCCGCCCAGGCACTGGAGCCCCTGGCTCACCGAGAGGATCCCCATCTCGGAGGGGTAGCTCTTGGCGACCGGGGTGAGCAGGTCGAGCAGCAGCTCAAAGCGCTCCTTCTCCTCTCCCTCGGTGACCCGGGAAAGGTCCACGTAGGATGCGCACTGGAAGATCAGCGCCAGCGACCCCTCGACGACCGCCCGCTGGAACAGGAGCATCCGCTTGATGTCGGCGTGCCCGATGATGGGCACCTGTGGTGCCAGGGGGTCCTTCCCGGCGACGGGCCTCCCCTGGAGCCGCTGCCGGCAGTACTCCAGCGCTGCGTAGTAGGCGGCAGAGGCGATCGCCGCGGCCCCCATCCCCACGTCGATCCGCGCCTCGTTCATCATCTGGAACATGCAGCGCAGCCCCTTGTGGGGCTCGCCCACGAGCCAGCCCCGGCAGTCGTCGCTGTCCCCGAGGGCGAGCTGGGTGATCGGGGCGCCGCGGTAGCCGAGCTTATGGTAGATCCCGATGCAGGTCACGTCGTTCGCCGCAAGGCCGCCCGCACCGTCCGGACGCCGCTTCGGGACGACGAACAGCGAGATTCCCCGTATGCCCGGGGGCGCCCCGTCGATCCGGGCCAACAGCAGGTTGACGACGTTCTCGGTCGATTCGTAGTCGGCGCAGGAGATGAAGATCTTCTGCCCCTTGATCCGGTACGAGCCGTCGGCCTGCGGGAAGGCGGTCGTGGTGATGTCGGTAAGCGACGAGCCCGCCTGGGGCTCCGTCAGGGCCATCGTCCCCTGCCAGACGCCGGCGAACATCTTCGGGACGTAGGTCTCGACGAGCTCGGGCGAGCCGAAGGAGATGAGCAGGTGCGCCGCGCCGGTGGTGAGGAAGGGGTAGACCGAGGCAGAGTAGTTCGCCGCCGAGAAGATCCCCCGGAAGGCAGTCATGACCGTGTTCGGAATCTGCTGGCCGCCGAGCTCGTAGGGGGCCTGGGCGCCGATCCAACCGCCGTCGCCGCAGGCCTTCATGACGAGAGCCGCCACGGGATGGACGAACACCTTGCCGTCGCGAAACTCGGGGGGTTTCTTGTCCATCTCGGCCAGGGCGGGGAACAGGATCCCCTTTCCCATCCGCATCCCCGTCTCGATGGCCATGTCGAAGGTCTCCCGGCTGTGGTCCGCGAAGTAGGGATACCCCGTCAGAGCGACCGTGTCGAGATGCTCGTACAAGAGAAACCGCAGGTTCCTCGGACTGATGAATTTTTCCGCCATCGTTCCCTCCTCAGTGCGATGCTGAAATCCTGATCCGTTCGTACGTCCGCATCCCGGGGTCGTACAGGGCGCACTCCCCGTCGTCTGCGGCACCGACGATCACGATGAAGCGGTCGTCGGAATCCCGATGCCGTTTTTCACCGGGGGGCACCTGCTCGCGGGTCACCTGCCCCCCCGCCATCCGAAACAGGACGGGGATGTGGGAATGGCCGCAGAACAGGAGCTGAAAATCGGTTTCGTTGAACAGCCGCTCCGCCCGCTGGGTGGTGCCCGTGTCGATCGGTTCGTAGAAGGAGCGCAGCGAGTCGTAGGGGAACGAATGGGCGAACAGCAGCCCGTTGCAGGCGAAGGTGAACGGCACGCTCTTCAGGTAGGCGATCGCCCGTTCGCCTGCCGGGTCGCGGCGGCGCCGCTCATCGGCAAGGGTCCGTTCCACGGAGAAGTCGTTGTTCCCCTTGACGGCCCGGACGTCGTATTCCTGCAGGAGGCTGATCATGGCCGCCGCAGTATCCTGGCGGGCCGAATCGCAGAAATCACCCAGATGGACCAGCGTCCGGGCACCTCGCTGGCGGAGCACCCGGATCGCCGCCGCGGTGGCAGCGAGGTTGCCGTGGCTGTCGGCGATCAGTCCGATGGGTGTGCCGTTCATATCCGTCATCCGCCGATTCCTCCCGGTCACCTGACGTGGGTGCGCGCCGGCCGTCGCGAATACGCCGCCGCGTTCTATGCGGCGATACTCCACTCTCCGGAAGGGCAAGGGGATGGGGAAACGACTGCCGGCGGCTGCGCCCGTATCGGGACAGCCGTTGTTGTTCATACCAGCATCCGCAAGCGGCGGCAAGGTCTTTCTTCGCCGCGGCCCCCTGCGTCGCGTCCCCGGGCGACACGCCAAGACCAGGCGCTATTCCCGAAGCACGGATAAATGGTCTTGACACCCCACTGCCCTGTTCATATACTCCGGATGCCGAGCGAGGGGCTCGGCATGTCAGACCGTGTTCCTCATCGAACTGTGCGACAACATTCAGGGAGGTACAATGAAGATCATCAACGTGGAGGACCTCTGTAAGATCGTAAACCCGACCCCCGATCAGCCCCACCGGCCGGAGATAAAGCTCGACGGGGACGGCTTCAAGAACCTGGGCGGGATGTTCGGTCTGCTCGTCCCGAAAAGCCAGGTGCCGTACCATTTCCACAACAACCGTGAGTCGATCCTGATTCCGCTGAGCGGCGAGGCCGTGGAGATCGTCGAGGGGAAGGAAACCGTGGTGCGGCCCGGCGACATCCTGCTGATCCCCGCCGGGGAGAAGCACACCACGGTCAACCGTTCCGCCGACCGCGAATTCCGTTTCGTGGAGTTTTTCACCTGTCCGCCGCTTTCATCCGATTTCGTCAAGGCCGATTGAAGGCCCGGGAACGCGGCGACGGTGCGGGGCACAGCCGAAAGCCCCGCTGACTCTTCGGAGCACACGGCAGAGAGGAGCAGACGACATCATGGGCACGCAAGGTAAGGTCAGGGTAGCGCTGATCGGGATCGGGAGCTGGGCGGGTGTGATCGCCAACGCCGTCAGCCGGAGCGCCAAACTGGAAATGGCGACCTGCTATTCGCGGAATCCGGAGCGGCGGGCGGCCTTCAGCGCAAAGTACGGGTGCGATCAGGAGAAGAGTTTCGAGGATGTCCTGAGGCGCAGCGATGTGGACGGGGTCCTGCTGACCACGCCCAACAACATCCATGCCGAGCACTGTATCCTGGCAGCCAAGGCCGGCAAGCACGTCTACGTGGAAAAGCCGATCGCCAACACGATGGCCGACGGGAGAAGGATGATCGCCGCCTGCCGGGATGCGGGGGTGACGCTCCTGGTCGGCCAGGACATGCGCCGGCTTGCAGGATTCCGCAAGATGAAGGAGATGATCGATCAGGGGGTGATCGGGAAGCCCGTGATGGTGGAGGCCAACTTTTCCGCGCGGCTGGGGTTCGAGCTGACCTCCGACAAGTGGCGGTACTACGGCGACGACTCCGGCTGTCCCGGGGGGGCGCTGATGACGATGGGGATCCACCATGCCGATACGCTGGCCTACTATTTCGGCCCTGTCGACAAGGTCTTCTCCTTCTTCAGCAAGCTGCACATCACCGCGGACGTGGAGGACGTGGAGATGACGTCGTGCCGGTTCGCCTCGGGCGTGCTGGGTCACCTCGGCTCCACCTACGCCTCGCCGCGGGCAAACTGGATCCGCGCCTACGGGACCGACGGCCACCTCATCTGCACCCTGGGACTCCCCAACCTCCCCTTCGACGAATACCTGAAGGTCTGGTCGGTGGTCGACAAATACACCCTGCTGCAGCTCTTCGGCAAGGGCAGGGACGACCTGGAGACGATCCCGCTGGCGGTCGGCGACCCTATCCTCGAAGAGGTGGACGAATTCGCCGACTGCATCCGCACGGGGAAGAGACCCGAGACCGACGGTGAAGCAGGGCTCGCGGCCCTTGCCTTTATCCGGGCGGCAATCGAGTCCGCCCGGACGGGATCGGCGGTCGATCTGAAATCGCTGTAAGAGGCTAAATACACAGGGAAACAGCCCTGCCTGGGGAAGCCGCGGAGTAGCGGCTTCCCCAGGCAGGGTGAGGCGCAGCATACTTCGGCGCACATACACTCCCCGCTCCTCACTCTCGCCGCTCTTCCGATTGCACACAACCCAGGGAGGCACAATGTCGATCACGCTTACCGAACGGGCTGCCCAGCAGGGGGAGCGGACTGCGATCATCGCTCCGGAGGGTACCTTTTCCTATCGGCAACTGCTCGACGCCTCGGGCCGGGTTGCCTCTTTTCTCCTGAACGGATTTCGGGACTTGGATCAGCGGCCGGTCGTCTTTCTGGCGCCTCCGGGGTTCCCGTACGTGGCGCTGCAGTGGGGCATATGGCGTGCGGGTGGGATTGCGGTACCGCTTTCGCTTTTTCATCCACGCCCGGAATTGGAATACGTGGTCGATGACACCACTCCCGCGGCTGTGGTCGCGCATCCGGATCTTGCCGATCGGCTCAGACCGATCGCGGCGGATCGCGGTCTCAGGTTCGCTGAAAGCACCGATGCACTGGCCCACCCTCCGACCGGCTTGCCCGCGGTGGCAACCTCGCGGCGGGCCATGATCCTCTACACCAGCGGCACCACGGGCAAGCCAAAGGGGGTGGTCACGACTCATGACAACATCACGGCCCAGATCACCAGTCTGATCGAAGCATGGGAATGGACGCAAGACGATCGGATCCTGGAGTTTCTGCCGCTCCATCACATCCACGGGATCGTGAACGTCATCTCCTGTGCGCTCTGGGCGGGAGCGGTGTGCGAAATCGTCCCCGAATTCGACGCCCGGAAGGTCTGGGATCGCGTCCTTCAGGGCGGTCTGACCTTGTTCATGGCGGTGCCGACGATCTACATGAAGCTCATCGATGCCTGGCAGAAGTCGTCTCCTGAGGACCAGAAGCGGATGACCGAAGCCTGCCGCAGGATGCGGGTCATGATATCGGGATCTGCGGCCCTGCCGGTGAGCACGCTGGAGAAGTGGCGGGAAGTCTCCGGGCACGTCCTCCTCGAGCGGTTCGGGATGACGGAAATCGGCATGGGCATATCGAACCCGCTGCACGGAAAGCGGTCCCCCGGCTGTGTCGGGACGCCGCTGCCGGGCGTGGAGGCGAGGCTCGTCGACGATACCGGTACGCCGGTCGCCCCCGGGACCCCGGGCGAGATCGAGATACGCGGCGGAGTGGTCTTTTCCGAGTACTGGGGCAGGCCGGAGGATACGAAAAAGGCCTTCAGGAACGGCTGGTTCATGACCGGGGACGTTGCCGTGGTCGAGAATGGGATCTACCGCATCCTCGGGCGCAGCAGCGTGGATATCATCAAGACCGGAGGCGAGAAGGTCTCGGCGCTGGAAATCGAGGAGACTCTGCTGACCCACCCCGACGTCGTGGAATGTGCCGTAGTTGGGGTAGCCGACCCGGTCTGGGGAGAGAAGGTGAGCGTAGCAGTGGTGCTCGAACCCGGCAAGACACTGGACATCGAAACGCTGCGCGCCTGGGGCAAGGAGCGCCTTGCCCCGTACAAGGTGCCCAAGGATCTCGTGGTAGTTGAAAAGCTCCCCCGGAACGCCATGGGCAAGATCATCAAACCCGCCGTCAAAAAGATCTTTCCGGGTTCGGAGGCCTGATCAGCCCCCCCGAGCTTGTTTCCGTTTCCCGAAGAGCATTGTGCCGCGCTTCACATCAGCGCTTTACAAAAGAGCCGTTTTCCGATAAGCGGAGTACCCGTTGGGTATCCCCTGTGGTGCGGAATAACTGAGCGTTGCTGAACCCTTTTGGTGAGGAGGTCCCCATGCGTCCGAAGGTCTTCATACCCCAGCCAATTCCGGAAGTCGCCCTGAATCGCCTGCAGACGATGGCCGAAGTCGAGGTATTTCCCCACCTCGACCGGATGATCGGCTCCGAAGAACTGCTGGCGGCGGTCAAAGGGAAGGAGTATCTGTTCGCCATCGGCGAAATTCCCTACACGCAGGACGTCATCGAGGCGGCGCTGCCCGACCTGAAGGGGATCGCCGCCATGTACATCTTCCCCAAGTTCGTGGACATCAAGGCCGCCACGGCCCGCGGGGTCATGGTGACGGGCGTTCCCAACATGCTGGTCGAGACCACGGCGGAATTCACCTTCATGCTGCTGATCGCCACGGCCTGGCGGCTGCCGGAACAGGAGCGGATGCTTCGGGAGAACCGGTGGAAGCAGTACCAGTCCATGGCCCTGCTCGGGACCCGGCTCTTCGACAAGACCCTGGGGATCGTCGGGCTGGGGAAGATCGGGGCAGCGCTGGCCAAGAAAGCGCAAGGGTGCGGGATGCGGGTGATCTACACCAAGCGGACCCGGCTTTCCACCGCGGAAGAGGCAGCAGTCAACGTCGAATACCGCCCGCTGGACGATCTGTTCCGGGAGGCGGATTTCGTGGCCCTGACACCCACCCTGACCCCCGACAGCAAAGGGCTCGTAGGGGAACGGCTGCTGGCCCTGATGAAGCCGACGGCCATCCTGGTCAACACCTCGCGCGGCGCCGTCGTCGACGAACGGGCGCTGGCCGCCGCCCTCCGGGAAGGCAGGATCCGCGGAGCCGGGCTGGACGTGTTCGCACGGGAGCTGCCCAACCCCGACCCTGGCCCGCTGCCGGAGCTGCTGACCCTCCCGAACGTGGTGGTGACGCCGCATGTGGGGAGCGCAGCTGTCGAGACGCGGGAGGAGATGGCCCTGCGGACGGTCGACAACATCGCGGCGATGATCCGGGGCGAGCGGCCGCCCGACCTGCTCAATCCCGAGGTTGTGGGCGAAAAGCCGCGCGATACGGGAGACCGGATCGGGTAGTCGCTGTTATGTACCGCGGGAACCCGACCCGTGTCACCCGGGCGCGTTCGATCGGATGCGGTAGTCCACCGCCCGGCGATCCCCTTGCATGTTTTCCTCATCCATGGTAGCAACTCGGTGCCTTCGATGTACGTTCTGTTGTCGGAAATGCGCTTTCCCATCAACTGACACATAGAGGAGGTAAGCCATGAAGAAGTCGCTCGCGTGTTCCCTCGTCCTGTTCCTGTTTTTCGTCACCGGCGTCTTTGCCGCTGAACCCATCAAGATGAAAATCGGCCTGAGCAACGAACCGGGTTCCCCCCGCGTCAAGGGCGGAGAGCTGTTCGGAAAGCTGATCAAGGAACGGACCAGCGGCCAGGTCGAGGTCAAGGTGTACCCCTCCTCCCAGCTCGGGTCCACGCGGTCGATGTTCGAGCAGATCCAGATGGGCTCGCTGGAGTGCACGATCACGCCGACCTCCTACTTCGGCGGGTTCAACAAACTGCTTACCATCGTGGACCTGCCCTTCCTCTTTCCCGACATCAACACGTACTATAAGGTGATGACCGGTCCGGTCGGTGATGAATTGGGACGTGAGGCGCAGAAGGCAAAGATGGAGACGCTGGCCTTCTGGACCGCGGGCTGGAAGCAGTTCACCTCGAATTTTCCCATCCGCATGCCCGCCGACTTCAAGGGGCGCAAGGCCCGCGTCATGCCCTCGCCGGTGCTGATCGAGCAGTACAAGTCCTACGGCGCCAACCCCATCCCGATCGACCTGAAGGAGCTGTACAACGCGCTGCAGCTTGGCACCGTCGATTCCCAGGAGAACATGCTCTACCGGATCGAGGAGATGAAATACTACGAAGTGCAGAAGCACATCACCATCAGCAACCATGCCCTGATGCCGGAGATCGTCGTGGTCAGCAAGCTCTGGTGGGACAAGGTCCCGGCGGACATCCAGAAGAAGATGATCGCCGCCTTCCGGGAGATCGCCCACCAGGAGGCGAAGTGGATCGACGAGGACGATGCCAAAGCGCTCAAGGTGTTCGAGAAATACGGCAACACCATCTATCGCCTGACGCCCGCCGAGTGGAAGGAGTTTCAGAAGCTCGCTCCGCCGGTCTGGAAGAAGTTCGTCGATGCCAATGGGGAGAAGGCAGGGTACTACATGGAGAAACTGAAGGCGGCAATCGTGGCTGCGCAGTAGAAGGCGGTACCGTGGTCTGTTTTGCCCCGGCTGTCAGGGCGTGGCCCTGATTCTGCAATCGAGGAGGGTACGTGGAAACGTTCTTCCGGTTCAACCGCTGCGTGATGTTCTGCGGAAAAATCCTGGTGGGCGCCATCATGACCGGCGCCACATTCCTGCTGTTTTTCAACGTGGTCCTCAGGTACGTGTTCGCCTCGGGCATCGTCTGGGCCGAGGAGATGACGCGCTACACCATGCTCTGGACCGTCTTTGTCGGCGCCGGCGTTGTCAGCCGCGAGGGGACGCACGTGAGCATGGAGGCCTTCTTCAACCTCTGGCCCGGCCGGCTCCAGCGGGTCGGGTTTCTGGCGATCAACCTCTTCTGCATCGCCACAATCGCGGTGATCGTCTACTTCGGCATCGACATGGTCCGGTTGGTGGTGGAAACCGGGCAGATCAGCGAAGCCGCCTTCCTGCCGATGTGGATCATCTACGGGGCCGTCCCGGTGGGGGGCATCCTGATGATCCTCGGCTACGGCGAAACCGCCCTACGGCAGTGGCACAACGTCCCGCTTACGGAGTCGGACATCGCATTCGCCCATGGGAGGCATTAGCGCATGTTGACCACACTCTGCCTTCTCGGAACGGTACTGCTGCTCTGCAACATCCCGATGTTCATCCTGATGGTGGCGACGGCGGTCATCGTCATCCTGGCCCATACGGACACCCCGGTCATGCTGATCGCCAGCCAGATGTTCGGGAGCATCGACAAGTTCGCCCTGATGGCCATCCCCTTTTTCATCTTCGGCGCCGCGGTCATGGGCGAGGGCGGATTGTCCCAGCGGCTCGTCGACTGGGTGTTGTCGATGGTCGGCTGGGCCCGCGGCGGGCTGGCGATGACCACGATCGTCTCCTGCGAGGTATTCGGGACGGTCTCCGGGTCGTCCGCGGCCACCACGGCGGCCATCGGCACGCTCCTCTACCCACCGCTGATCAGGAACAAATACGGCGAGACCTTTTCGCTGGGGCTGGTCACCTGCACCGGGGCGATCGCGAGCGTCATCCCCCCCAGCATCGGGATGATCGTCTATTCGGCGATCACCGGGGCGTCCACCGGGGCGGTGTTCATCGGCGGGATCCTTCCGGGGATCCTCCTGGGGACTCTCTTCGGGTGCTGGGTCCTCGTCTACGTCTACCGGCAGAACATCCCGCAGACCGGGGCGTTCGCTCTCCGTGTCGTGCTCACGCGGACCAGGTCCGCGGGGTGGGCCCTCGGGATGCCCGTGCTCATCCTGGGGGGGATCTACTCGGGGATCTTCACCCCCACCGAGGCATCCGCCGTCTCGGCGGTCTACGCGGTGTTCGTAGCCCTGTTCATCTACCGGGAAATGGACCTGAAGAAGCTGTTTCAGGTGGCCATCGAATCGGCGCTGATCACGGCCAAGATCATGATCATCATCGCGGCCTCGGGGGTATTCGTCTGGCTGCTCACGGTGGGCGGAGTCCCCGACACCGTCAACGCCTGGGTGAAGGGCGCCGGCGCCTCGCAGTTCATGGTCCTGCTCTTGATCAACATCGTGTTTCTGATCGCGGGGATGTTCCTGGAGCCAAACTCGACCCTGGTCGTCCTGACCCCGCTGTTCTATCCGATCGCGGTAGGCCTGGGCGTCGATCCGATCCACCTGGGAATCATCCTGGTACTGAACATCTCGATCGGGATGTACACCCCGCCCTTCGGGTTCAACATCTTCGTCAGCATGGGGATCTTCAACGCGTCGATGCGGAAGATCGTGGCGGGTTTGATGCCCTTCATCTGGGTGAGCCTGCTGGCCCTGCTTTTGACCACGTACATCCCACAGCTCAGCCTCTGGCTGCCGCGGCTTCTCTATTCCCGGGGCTTTTCCGGGGGGTGAGGTTCAGGGGGCGTTCCCGCGGCGGGGACGCCCCTGCAGGGAAGGGTCTCGGCGATTGAGCGGGAAATCGTGGCCCAGGAGTCCTTCTTCTGCTGTTTGACGATGCGGCTCGCCAGCTCGCCGTCGTTCACCCGCAATGCCCGGACGATCTCCCGGTGCTCCTCGATGGAATTCTTCGCGCGGGCGGCGGAGATGACGAGCGAACTGGAGGCGAAGCGCGATTTGTTGAGGAGCTCGACGATCATCTTGTACAGCGACTGGTTGGGACACGAGCGGTAGATGGTGAAGTGGAAACGCTCGTTGAGTTCCGTGAGCTCCTTGTAGTCGGCGGCGGCGAATGCCGTCTCGCTCTCCGCGAGGATCTGCTCCAGACGCGTAAAATCCTCCTCCCGCAGGCACCGGCAGGCAAGCGCTGTGGCCAGCCCCTCCAATTCCGTGCGGATGACATGGATCTCCTCGAGCTTTGTCTTGTCGATGCTGATGACGCGCGCGCCGATGTGCGGGGTGATGGTGACGAGCCCTTCCGCTTCGAGCCTGGTCAGCGCCTCCCGGATCGGGATCCCGCTGATACCCAGCATCTTGGCCACATCGCTGACGGCGACCCGCTCCCCGGGTTTGAGCCTGCCGTTCAGGATGTGTAATTTCAGAAAATCGTAAACGATTTCACTCTTTGATTTGAATTGCCCCACGCCGGACAGCGGTTTCGCATTTCCTTCTCTGCCGAGTAGCGGTTTCATGCAATGCCCCTCAACGCATTTAGAATCGAACGCCCGCGCTATGCCGGCCCCGGCAGCCCCGCCCCGAGCCCCGAGTATTTATCCGACAGATAGACGACCCTCCCGGTCCTCCAGTGGCCGCGGCCGCCAAGTGCCGCCTCCAGCGCTTCCTCGTCGATCAGCGTGATCGCCCTGCCGATGCAGTGCTGGGCGCAGCTGGGCAGGCCGCCTCCCCTTCGCCGTTCGCGGCAGAGGGTGCATTTGACGGCCAGGCCCGGATCGGGGCCGACCTCCACCACCCCGAAGGGGCAGGCTGCGGCGCAGGCGCCGCAGCCGGTGCAGGCCTCGGCCCGGAGTTGAACCGTACCGTCCTCCTCCCGGAAGATCGCCTCCGCCGGGCACGCCGCCAGACATGCCGGCCGGTCGCAGTGCTGACAGAGGGTCGGGACAAAATCACGGTGCAGCGCCCCTGCCAGGACCCGCGCCCCGGTCTCCTCCACCCGCATCGGCCGGGGCCCCACGCCCAGCCCCAGCTCCTGTTTGCAGGCAACCTCACAGGCCCGACACCCCCAGCACCGGTCCAGGTCGATCACCAGGAAGACGCGGCCGCTCATCCCGTCACCTCGTCAGCCCGGCTACCACGGGGTTCCGAACCTTTTCTGACCCGGCAGAGAAGCCCCCGCATGGGTACGGAACCGATCCCCTCGCTGAAGTGCTTCCAGGAGGTGACCCGGTTGATGTTGGCCCGACCCCACCAGCCCGGCATGGCCTGGACCACGTCGGGGTGGATTCCCAGCGTGAAGGCGGCATACAACTCGGCGCTTCCCGTCTGCGTCTCTACGACGACCGGGTCCCCTGCGGCGATCCCCAGCCGGCCCGCCGTATCGGGATGGATCAGCAGGCCCGGCCGGGGGGCTATTTCCCGAAGCAGCGGATTCTCCCGGTTTTCCGTATGGCGATACACCGACTGCCGCCAGCCCGTGGTCAGGATCAGGGGGTACTCCGGCGTCGGTTTCGCGGCGGCCGCGGGGCCCGCGTCCGGCTCGGTGTACGCGGGCAGGGGGGCGCACCGGTTCTGTTCCAGGAGCGAGGAGTAGAGCTCCACCTTGCCCGACGGGGTGTTGAACCCCTTCTTTTCATACAGGCGGTAGACGAAAGGGGCGTGGATCCGTTTTCTTGCCTTGAACTCCGCGAAGGTCATTCCTGCGGGTTTGATCAGCTCATCGTACAGTTCTGCCGCATCGTTCCAGAAATGTTCCCCCACCCCGAGTTTCCGGGCGAGCTGACAGCAGATGTCCACGTCGGAGCGCGCCTCGCCTACTTCCGCGGCCTTCTGCTGGGCGATCGTGGTGGTCGGGCAGACCTGGAAGGAGGAGATCAGGTTGTCCCGCTCCAGCCAGGACGAGGCGGGCAGCACGATGTCGGCGAGCTCCGCCGTCGGGGTCATGAAGAGGTCGCAGACCGCGAGGAATTCGAGCCGGGCCATCGCCTCCTCGACCCGGGGGGTGTTGGAATAGCTGACCACGGCGTTGCTCCCGAAGATCAGCGCCGCTTTGACCGGGTAGGGGTCGTCCGTGGCGATCGTCTCCCAGAGCGTCGGCATGTGCGCCGTCGGAACGGGACAGAGCTTGTCGCAGAGGAGCGGGAACCGGTCGAATCCCCTGCGCAGGGGGATCTTGTCCGCGGGCAGCAGGTCGTACCCGATGAAGGCGTGGCTGTTCTGGCTGGTCTCCCCGCGCTGCGAGACCGTGACGTTTCCCCCGGGGATGCCGATGTTTCCCGTTACCGCGGCCAGGAGCGAAACCGCCCGGCAGGCCTGGAGGGAATCGTGGACCATGTCCAGCGATACGCAGCGGTAGATCGCCGCGGGTTTGGTATCGGCGTACAGCCGTGCCGCTTTTCCGATGAGTGCGGCGGGTACCCGCGTGACAGCCTCCCCCCACTCGGAGGTGTACGTCCCCACGTGCTCCCGCAGCCGGTCGAACCCGGTGGTCCACTTCCCGACGAAATCCCCGTCGTACAGCCCTTCGCGGATGATGACGTGGAGCATGGCCAGCGCCAGGGCGGTATCGGTCCCCGGCCGCAGCTGGAGCCAGAGGTCCGCCTTGGCGGCGGTCTCCGAGAGAAAGGGGTCGACGACGATCAGCCCCGCCCCCCGCTGCCGGGCGTCCATGATCTGGCTGGCGAAGGTGGGCCAGGTGGCGGCGGGGTTGGTCCCCCAGACCAGCGTGCAGCGCGTGTTCTCGAAGTCCGGGACCTCGGTGTAGGTGGCCCCGAAGGTCACCGTATTGTCCACCAGACGCGGCCAGAGGCACTGGGCCCAGCCGGCGGCGCCGTGGTTGACCGCCCCGAAGGCGTTGGCCAGGCGGCTGTAGACCCGGGACCACCCCCGGATCGTGCCCTGGAGGAAGGCGACCCCCTGGGGGCCGTACGCCTCCCGGTGCCGGAGCAGCTGCTGGGCGATGGTGTCCAGCGCCTCGTCCCAGGAAATCCGCTCCCACTTCCCTTCCCCCCGCTTCCCCGCCCGTTTCAGCGGATGGCGGAGGCGGCCGGAGTTGTCGACCAGGTCCCGGGAGGCGAGCCCCTTGGTGCACAACAGCCCCCGGGTGACCGGGGAGTCCGGGTCTCCCTCCACCCGAAGGACCCTCCCGGTCGCCGTATCGACGAAGACCAGTACCTCGCAGCACATGTTGCAGGAGTAGCAGGCGGACCGAACGATCCGTTCGCCCGGCCTGCTCGTTGAGCGCCCCCGCGGTGTCGCAGCGGGCGGCGGCCCGCCTTCCGGATCGCCGCCGGACACGGCGGCGTGGCGATGGGCGGGGTTGAGCTGCTCACCGAGCAGTCTCAGGGCAAATTGGCGTCTCTGTTCACTCATCCTATCGTTCCAATTGCGTCGGTCCGGGGAGAGGGCGTTTCCCTTTCGCAAGGCGGAGTCCCGGGCGGCTACGGTTTATCCTGGGATGCCTCCATTTCCCGCTTCAGCGTCTCCAGCCCCCGGCTCAGCCTCCCCTTCCTGAGTTCGGAATAGACGGCCGTCCCCAGCACGACCGCGGACAACCCGAGCAGAACCGCGGCAATGGTGCTCCCGATGAAGATGCCGAACGACCCTTCCGACATGATCAGCGACTGCCGGGCCGATGTCTCCAGGATCGGCCCCAGGATGAACCCCAGGATCAGCGGGGCCAGGTCGAAGTTCAACCGCCTGAGGAGGTACCCCATGAACCCGAAGACGAACAGCGCCCCCACGTCGAACACGCTGTTGCTGACGCTGTACGTGCCGATGATGCAGAAGAAGATGATCAGCGGGTACAGGATCGACTTGGGGATCTTCAGGAGCCGGACCCAGATCCCGATCAGCGGAAGATTCAGCGCCAAAAGCAGGATGTTTCCCACGTACATCGAGGCCACAACCCCCCAGAAGACCCCGGGGTGTTCTTTGATCAGGAAGGGGCCCGGAACGATGCCGTGGATCTTGAGGGCCCCGAGCGTCAGGGCCATGACGGCGTTGCCGGGGATCCCCAGGGTCAGAAGCGGGATGAAGGCGCCCTGCGCCGCGCCGTTGTTGGCCGCCTCCGGCCCGGCCACCCCTTCGATCGCCCCCTGCCCGAATTGCTCCGGATGCCGGGATATCCGCTTCTCGATGGCGTAGGACCCGAAGGAGGCGATGATCCCGGTCCCGCCCGGAAGCAGGCCGATCAGAAACCCCAGCAGGGACCCTCTGCCGATCGGACCCGCGCTCCGCTTCCAGTCCCGGCGGTCGGGCAGGAGATCCCAGAACCGGGGCGTCGGCCGCACCGTAAGAGCCCCCTCCCCGTGTCTCATGTTCTCCAGGGAAAGCAGGACTTCGCTGATCCCGAACAACCCCATGATCAACGGGACCAGGTCCAGCCCCGATTGGAGATCCACGCTGCCGAAGGTGAACCGGGGAATCGCGGTGATCGCCTCCTGTCCCACGGTGGCCAACAGCAGACCCAGGACCACCATCATCAGGGAACGGGTCATGGAGCCGCTGGAGAGGAAGGCGACGAGGGTGAAGGCGAGAAAGACGAGGGCAAAGATCTCGGGAGGGCCGAATCTCAGCGCGAACTCGGCCAGCGGCGGCGCGAGCAGCATCAACCCGACGATCCCGACGGTGCCGGCGATGAACGAGGCGAAGGCGGAGATGCCGAGCGCGGCCCCGGCCCGGCCCTGCTGCGTCATCTGGTACCCGTCCAGGCAGGTGATGACCGAGGCGGCCTCCCCGGGGATGTTGACGAGGATGGAGGTGGTGGACCCCCCGTACTGGGTGCCGTAATAGATCCCCGCGATCATGATCACGGCCGATGCGGCGTCCATGTGGAAGGTAAGCGGGATCAGCAGGGCAACGGCCCCGGCGGGGCCGATCCCCGGCAGCACCCCCATGGCCGTCCCCACGAGGACGCCGAAAAAACAGGCCAGGAGCTTGGTGGGCTCCAGGCAGACCGCAAACCCCGTGATCATTCCCTGCAGGATGTCCATGCGGTGCAACCCTCCCCCGAAGCCTTCAGATTCCCAGAAACCCTGCCGGGAACGGGATGAACAGAAGCCTGTGAAACAGAAGATAGGTGACCCCTACGGTGATCAGCGCCACGAGCAGGGGCCGTTTGAACCCCTTCTCTCCGGACATCTTCAGGAGGAAGGCCATCAACAGAAACGTGTCGATGTAGAATCCGAGGACCCTGACGAGGGCGAGGTAAACGATCAGCCCGGCGAAGATGGCGATGATCCCCCGCCCCTTCTGCCAGTCGTCCCAGAAGGCCGCCGCCTTCTTCTGCGCGTCGGGGACGAGGAAGGCGATGACCGACAGGACGGCGAGTGTCAGTCCGAGGACAAAGGGGAGGAACCCCGGCCCCGGCTCGCGAACATCGTCGAGCTTGAGCCGCACCGATTCGATCATGACCAGGCATGAGAAAACCAGAAAGACCGTGCTTACGATGCGATCATTACGCTGTTTGATGGCCTCCTCCTCATCTTCCCGGCGAAATCCGGCGCTGCGGCCGCTCACGCGGGGCGCCCGCAGCGCCGAAGATTCCTTTCGCTGACCCGGGTCACTTCTTCGGGGCAGCCAACAGCCCCATGGCTTCCACCAGGGCGCGGGTTTCGGCGGCATGGGGGACCAGCCATTTGGCAAAATCCTTGTGGTTCAGGTAGGTCGTGACGTTTCCCATTTCTTTCCAGGCGCTGACCACCTCGGGACTCTTCAGGGCCTTTTCGATCGCCCGGTCCAGCTTGGCGACGATCGCTTCCGGGACCCCCTTGGGGGCGATGAACCCGACCCAGTTTCCCGTGTCCAGGTTCACGCCCAATTCCTTCATGGTCGGCACGTTGGGGTACAGATAGTGCCGCTCCTGCATGGCCACGGCGAGGATCCTCATTTTGCCTGCCTTGACCATGGGGTGCACGTCCCCGACGGGGATGCAGGTCGCCTCGATATGCCCCCCCGCCACGGCGGTGATCGCCGGCGCGTACCCGTTGAAGGGGACGTGGGTCTGCTTGATGCCGGTCATCCGGTCGAAGGCCTCGCCGAAGATGTGGGCGGACGCCCCCTTCCCGGAATTTGAGCTGCGGACCTTCCCGGGGTTGGCCTTGGCGTAGCTGATGAATTCGGCCAGGGTCTTGGCCGGAAAGCTGGCGTTCACGGTCAGCGTGGCCGGGGAGTACATCACCTTCGCCACGGGCACGACGTTGGCCAGGCTGGGGGGGTTGGGAGCGGTGAAGTTGGTCAAGGTCTGGGAGTAGGAATAGGTGCCGATCGTGTAGCCGTCCGGTGCGGCGCGCTCCATCTCCAGGGTTCCGACCACGCCGGCGGCGCCGGGGCGGTTGACGATGACGACGGGCTGCTTGAGTTCTTCGGACATGGTCTTCAGGAGGGACCGCGGCGTCACGTCGCTCGCGCCGCCGGGGGGCCAGGGGACGATCAGGGTGATCGGCTTCTCCGGGTATTCGGCCCGGACGACGCCACCGGTCAATACCGAGGACACGACTGCAAAGACGATGAGACCAACGACAAGCTGATGGCTTTTTCTGAGATACATTTCCTCCTCCTTTCGGATAAACGCAACGCATCCGGGATTACCGCCCGACGCCGTCACCCTGCACTCCCGCCTTCGCGCAGCGGTTGCGCCCGGGCTCCCCTCCCCGGCACACCGGCCGCCCGAGGATACCCCCCTCCTCTTACCCGCGTTTCCTGTCCAGCACCTCGCGGTTCACCAGGTTCTTCGGCACTTCCCCCTTCAGGACGCGGATCGCATCCTGGGCGATGGTGATGGCGGTCCGGACGCGGGACTCCCGGGTTCCGCCCGCCAGGTGGGGGGAGAGGACCACATTCCCGAAGGTGAGCAGCTCGCTTCCGGCATCCGGGGGTTCGCTGTCGTAAACATCCGTGGCGTAGCCGCCGATCAGCCCTTCGCGCAGCGCCTCGATCAGCGCCTGCTCGTTGACGACCTTGCCGCGGGACTGGTTGACCAGCATAACCGTCCGCTTCATCGCCTCGAACTGCGGCCGGGCCAGCAGATCGCGCGTCTCCTCCGTCAACGGGGTGTGGAGGCTGATGCTGTCGGCCTCGTGCAACAGCACGTCGAAAGGGACGTACTCGACCCCCAGGGACTCTTCCACCTCCCGGTCGCGGGTGCGCTTATGGTAGATGACCCGCATGCCGAAGGCCTTCAGACGTGCGGCCACCCGGCTGCCGATCCGCCCCATCCCGACCAGGCCGTGGGTCTTGCCGAACAGTTCCGTGTTGATGCGGATCAGGTCGAGCCGGTCATGCCAGCGCTGCTCCCGGACCGCCCGGTCGCAGCGGGGGATGTTCCGGGCCAGGGACAGCAGGAGTGTGACCGTAAACTCCGCGACCGTGTCCGAGGTTACGTCCGGGACGTTGGCCACCATGACCCCGTGTTCCGTCGCCGCCTGGCGGTCGACGCTGTCGACCCCCACCCCCATCCGTCCGATGTGCTTCAGCCGCGGCGCCGCCTCGATGACCCGCCGGGGCACGGGCGGGTTGATCCCGACAATCAGAGAGTCGGCGTCACGGACCGCCGCCAGCAGCGTCTCCTCCGAGCCGTCCCCGGGAATGACCACCTCGGCAAACTCGCGGAGCAGCGAGATCCCTTCCTCAACCATTTCCACCTTATGCGCGATAACGACCTTCATCGAATCTCCCCCTCCGCAAGGCTCAGCCTCCGGCATTCACTGCATTTCCTGCACCCGGCAGATCTTGTTTCTCGGTATGGGCCTGTCCCGGCGGTCTTACCAGCCCGTTGCCGCGCCGCCCTCCGTGGCGATCAGGATAAAGGCGATTACGCACGGTTCGGTGCCCCGGTTGACCCAGTTATGCATGGTACCCCGCTGGACGACCACGTCGCCGGCCTTGAGATGGACCTCCCCCTCGTCGAGCTGCATATCGATCTCGCCGGAAAGGACGATCCCGTAATCCAGGGAGTCGGTTCGGTGCCAGCGCTGTGCGACCCCGGGGTCGTACCGGCAGAAGCGGAAGACGGAACCGTTGGCCAGGGTGGTGCCGAATTCCCACGTGGCCGGATCGTCTTCCGTCAGACGAACCGGCAGGCTGTCCGTGGCCCACAGGTCCACCTTCTCGAACCGGTCCCGGCCGGGCTTGCCGGCGATTGCGGTATCCCATTTGACGACGCTCTTGCCGTCCTTGTCATGGCCCGTCACCACTCTCCTTGCGTTCATCGTCTTCAGGCTCCTCTGTTGCTCTGCCATCCTGCGAGCGCATCGACCGTTCGGCAAGGTCTGGCAGCCGGTCGGATTATTCCGAAACCTAGGGTTTGATGATCTCCCGAACCTCCGCGGGGCTCAGCAGCCCCTTCTTCTCGGTGCCCTTCTCCTTTACCATCTTCAAGAGTTCCGTGACGCGCTCGTCGCCGACGTCCTTGATGCCCATCTTCTCGAGCATGTAGGTGATGGAGGCCTTGCCGCTCTTCTTGCCGAGGACGATCTCGGCCTCCCGTCCGGTGAACCGGGGGGCAGTGGCGAACATGGCCAGCGGCTTGGTCATCACCAGGTCGATGCCGATTCCCGATTCACGGATGTAATTGCCTCTGCCGACGACGGGCTTGTTGTTGGCCAGGTTCATCCCGGAGAGGCCGGAGACCAGCTCGGACAGCTCGATCAGTTTGTCGAACCGGTAGGGCTTGTTCATCCCCAACAGGATGTGGAGCCCGACCATCAGCTCCTCGAGGGCGGCGTTTCCGGTCCGCTCGCCCAGGCCGTTCACGCAGGAGTGGACCACCTCCGCGCCGGCCGCGACCGCGGCCAGTTCCGTGGCCACCCCCATACCGAAATCGTTGTGCGTATGGATCTCGATGGGAAGTCCGGTGAGTTTCTTCACCTTCCGTACCAGATACTTGACCGCTTCCGGCAGGGCGCACCCCATCGTATCGATGACCCCGATCGAATCCGGCGGGGCATCGTTCATCAGCCCGGTCAGGAGGTTCGTCAAGTCCTCCTCTCGGGCGCGGGTCGTGTCGTAGGGGAAATAGACGGTATGGAGATTCCGCTTCTTTGCGTGGTTGATGCAATCGACGCTCTTGCGCAGCACATCTTCCCAGGTCCACTTGAACTGATAGGCCAGCTTCGGATAGCCGATCGGGATTTCGATGACCACCCCGTGGCAGCCGCATTCGACGGCCTTGTCGATGTCGACCGCCATGGCCCGCGCAAAGGCGTAGATCTTGGCGTTGAGGCCGAGCCGGGTGATCTCCTTGATCGCCGCAAAATCCTCGTCCGAGACTGCCGGCATCCCCGCCTCGATCCGTTCGATCCCTACCTCGTCCAGCTTCTGCGCAATCCTGACCTTATCGTCCTTCCGGAAGACCACCCCGGGGGTCTGCTCACCATCCCTGAGCGTGGCATCATGAATTTCCACCTTTTTCGGCAGGTCCAATCCGGTGCGAACCTCGTCGACGAAATTATACGGGCTCACCCACCACATCTCTTCCTGAATATGCCGATTTTCCATAGCCACCCCTTTCCTATTTTGGTCAAGTCCCGGCCGCTACGCGCCGGTTGTTGTGTACGGCTCTTTCCCTGCGGAGAACCACCCCGTCCCCGTGAACGAGCTATTTCATTAAAAGGATTATGCTATCCGATTGTTCTGTATTTGTTCCTTTTATATCATATAGAATATATTACTGCAAGAATTTTCCTGCCCCCCTACGTTCACGGCCCGAACTCCGGGAGAACAAGACCGGTGCCCCCTAATGCGCCCTAGCTCCGCTGCCTTGCCTTGACCTCGCGCCGGAGGGTCTTGCCCAGGGTGCTCTTCGGCAGGGCGTCGATGAACTCGATGCTCTGGGGGACCTTGTCGGCGGGGAGCCGCTCGCGGCAGTGGGCGAACATCTCCCCCACCTTCGCCGTCTGGCCCGGCTTGAGGACGACGTAGCTCTTTGCGGTCATGCCGCCGTGGCCGTCGGAGACGCCGATCGTGCAGACGTCGAGGACCTCCGGATGGGTGAGCAGGACTGCGTCGATCTCGCCGGGGTAGATCCTGCGGCCGGCGGTGACGATCAGGTCCTCCTTCCTGTCCAGGACCGTAAGATACCCTTCGGGGTCGATCGACCCGACGTCGCCGGTGCTGAACCAGCCGTCATTCGCTGCCGCGGCGGCCGTGACGGGTCCGCTGGCGTAGCCCTGCATCACCTGCGGCCCCTTGAGGCAGATCTCGCCCACCTCATCCGCCGGCAGTTCCCGGTCTCCCCTGTCCGCGTCGACGATCTTGAGGTCCGTTCCGGGAAGCGGCAGCCCCACGGTCCCCGGTTTTTCCGGCCCGCCCCAGGGTGTGGCCGCACCAATGGCGCAAGTCTCGGTCAGGCCGTAGAGGTTGATCACGGGGACATTCCTGAGCGACCTGAGCTCCCCGGCGAGCCCCGGAGACACCGGCGCCGCCCCGGTGATGAACCCCTTGACCGCGGAGAGGCCCGCCTTCCGAAACCGGTCCTGGAGCAGGAGCAGGCGGTAGATGCCGGGAGGCCCCGCCAGGAGCGCCGGCTTGTGCTTCTGCATGATCTCGATGATGGCGGGCAGATCGGGGTGCGGAACGAGGATGTCGGTCCAGCCGGCACGAATCGCCAGGTTCTGCACCGCTGTCCAGCCGGCGGGGTGAAAAAACGGAAAGATGGCCAGGATGCTCTCGGCCCCATCCTGCAGGTCGGCAAGCCAGATCCGCAGCTGCTGGCTGCCGGCAGCCATGTTCGCGTGGGTCAGGAGGACCCCTTTGCCGGCGCCCGTCGTACCCTCCGTATGGATGAGCGTCGCGACCTGATCCCACTGGGCGCGGCTTTCCACGGGCGTATCGGCGTGGGGCAGGAGGAACGGGAGGAATTCGTGTATCCCCGGCTCCGGCGCGATCTTCCGGTACAGCATCTTCTGGAAAAAGGGAAGGAGCTTGTTGCCCGGGAAGGGGAGGTAGTCGGTGATGTGGCAGACGACGATCGAACGAACCCCCGTCTTCTCCTTCAGGGCGAGGGCCCGGGGATAGAGGAGGTCCAGGGTGACGAGTACCGCGGACGCGGAGTCGGTGAGCTGCCCGGCGAGCTCCTCCTCCGTGGCGAGGGGGTCGCACGGCACCGCCACGGCGCCGATCCGGAGGGCCGCGTAGGCAGCGATGACGAATTGGGGCATGTTGGGCAGCAGCAGGGCTACCCGGTCTCCCTGCTGCACCCCGATTGCCGCCAGGGCGCGGGCGCATCGGTTCACCAGCGACTCCAATTCCCGGTACAGGATCTTCTTCCCCATGAAGATCAGCGCGGTGCGGTCAGGGAACCGCCCGGCCGTCCGGGTCAGGACCTCGGGCAGGGTGATCCTTTCAAAATCGGGATCAGGGGGTACGCCGGGGCCGTACTGCCCATGCCAGCTTCGGGAACCGTTCATCGCTCTTCTCCTCCTCCTTGCCCCGACCAGAAGTGAATACGCGCCGGGGCGGAGAGCCTCTTTTAGCAAATCCGGAAGCTTTTTCAAATTATTTCCTCGCCAATCGGGGTGCGGCAAGGATCGGCAGAACAGCCATCGGCGAATCGCGCCCGCGACACCTCCCCCGGCGGCAATCCGAATCACAGATTCAATTGCATATTGTTCCGTTGCCGCTTATAATGCGTCCTCGTCTGTGAGGTAGCGGGTCGTTTGCTCGCTGCGCCGTTGCCTGATCCTGACGGCTCCGGTATGAACGGGGGACGCGGACGGCACGTCGGCCGATCGATGCAGACCGCTGCCGAAGGCGCAGTGCAAGGGGGCAGGAGGAGATGGACACCAGGATTTGGAGAACCGCGGCGGTGGTGTTTTGTTTGGCGGCGGGCGTGGGCTGTGCGGTACCACGGCCGCAGGCGCCGATCCTCACCCCCCGCCTGATCGACGAGAAGACGGCCCGGGAGCAACTGCTCCCCCGGTACAGCAGTGTCGTGGCTCAGGCGGACAGGATGGGTTTTGAAGTCGCCACCGCGCTGTTACGCCGGGTGCACCGCGGGGAAGCGACGCTGGCGCGCGTTACCTCATCCCCCAACGGCCGCTATTGGCTGTATCTGTTCCAGGAGAAGGACGCCGCGGGCGCACCGAAGCCCGGTTACGCGGCCATGGCCTTTTATTTCAACCCCGGGTCGGAGCTGGTCCGGTCGTGCAATCAGGCCGGCCGGTGCGATGTCCACGTGCGAAACGGCATGGTCCGTTTCGGGCACACGGATATCCGCGTCCATGGCGAACCCGCGGTGGCCGACACGGGAATAACGCTGACACTCAGCGAAGTCCCGCGAGCGTACGCCTTTGATCTGCTGTTTTCCTACGGAGAGAAGGATACGCGCGACGGCGATGAGCTGATCGCCCTGTTTTTGAGCGCCTTCCCGTTCCTCGACTATCAATGAGGAAAGGAATCGGGGAGAATCCTTGGCTCCCGGACAGCGAGCGCAACGGGACAAACCAACGGTACCGGACCGTACCGATTACACGGGGAAAGAAGGGACATATATGCCTGACTACTGGGTAAAGATTACCGAAACCGAGAATGAGGAACTACGGCACCACCACTATCTGATCACCGCCAAGGATGAACGCGAGGCGAAGAAGCTCGCTATGAAGTTTATCGAACATTTCATCGACGACGATGAAAATCCGGACAAGATCACCGACGGGTACAGCTTTTACAACCACGAAATCTCCGTCCAGCTCTCCGGTATCAAGGAAACGACGAAGGAGCAGTTCAAGGAATTTCTGCTGAAGACTCATACCATCAACCTGGCCTGAGTCCCCGCGCAGACGGGTCCGTTGTCTCCCGCACGGTCATTCGGCGGGGCCTGCCGACCGGTGGTGCCGTCTATTTTTCATAGTGGATGGCATCCACCGGGCACGCCTCCGCCGCGGCGATGACCTCTTCGTCGCGGGAGAGGTCGGCGCCGTTCTTGATCGAGGCGATGTCTCCCGCGAGTTCGAACACCTCGGGACAGAGCTCCACGCAGGTTCCGCAGGCGATGCACGTATCGTCGATCGATACCGTTTTCAGCGGATCATCTCCTTTCTCACCCCGCACGGGGACCGAAGCGTCGCTCCTGCCGATCGGCGCAGCGCAATGAATTCCCGGCCCGGACCTAAGCCAAGCGGAAGACCCGTCAGCTCTCCCGTGCCGTCCTTATCGCATCGGTCAAATACCTCCGCACCAGGGTGATGTCGTGTCCCAGCGTGATCACCTGCGCCTTCTTCTTCCACGCAGCCACCTCTTCGGCAAATGTCGTCGCCGTCGGGTCGAGGTTTACGGAGACATATTTCCCGCGGCTGCGGGCGGCGGCGAAGATCTTCTCCTCCAGGGCAAGGACCGCAGGGTGGTTCTTCTGCCCGGTGAGACCCAGGGCGTTCGACAGATCACCCCGTCCGCTGCCGATCAGGTCGATTCCGTCCACTCCCAGCGTCTGTTCCAGGTTATCGGCCGCCTCCCTGCTTTCGATCTGGATGCCGAGCAGCAATTCCTCGTTCGACCAGGCGCAGTACTCCCCGCCGCTGATCGTTCCGTACCGGGCGACCCGGGAGGCGCTGTAGGTGCCGCGGTCCCCGCGGGGGGCGAAGTGGACGGCCTTCACCACCGCACGGGCCTTTTCCGGGGTGGCCACATCGGGAATGAACAGTCCCATGGCGCCCGCCTCCAGGACGTTCGTGATCAGGCGCGGGTCGTCGTCGACACGCACCATCGGCGTGATCCCCGAAGCTTCCGCGGCCCGAATCATATTGACGATAGTCGGCAGGTCATACCCGTTGTGACTGACGTCGATGCGGACGAAATCGAACCCGGCGTACCCGGCCATCTCCACCATCGTCGGCGAGGGCACGCCGATGTAGATGCCGAACACGGTCTGTCCGTTCTCGAGCGCCTGTTTTACTGGGTTTTTCCGCAGCGGCATGGCACCGTCTCCTTTACTTCTTGGCCCCGGGCTTCGCTTCAGGCTTCGCCTCGGGTTTCGCTTCGGACTTCACCTCGAGCAGCTCCACGTCGAACACCAGGGTGGCCTGCGGGGGGATCAGGTTGCCGGCGCCGCGCTCACCGTAGGCGATCTCGGGCGGACAGATCAGGCGGGCCTTGCCGCCCTGCTTCATCATCTGCATCCCCTCGGTCCAGCACTTGATGACGCCGTTGAGCGGAAACTCGGCCGGCTGGCCCCGCTTGTACGAGCTGTCGAAAACCACCCCGTTTACCAAGGCGCCACTGTAGTGCACCTTCACGTTATCGGTTGCGGCGGGGCGGGCGCCGCTCCCCTCCTTCTGCGACTTGTAGATCAACCCGGAGGCGGTCTTCACGGCACCCTTTTCCTTGGCCGCCTTTTCGACAAACCCCTTTGCCTCGGCGGCCATCTTTTCACCCTGAGCCTTGCGGCGGGCGTTGACGAGCGCCTGGACCTTCTGCTGATAGGCGTCTGCCTCGACGACCGGCTTCTTGCCCGTCGCGGCATCGGTGATCCCCTGTTTGACCATCTCCAGCTCCGCGGGGGTCAGGCTGAAGGGGGTGAGCTGCTGGGCGACGATGACGCCGATGGCGTAGAGGGTCTTCTCTTCGTCGGTCTTGGGGACATCCGCGGCGAATGCCGGCAGGGCCAGCAGGATGACAAGGACGGCAATGGCGATTCTCTTCATGGGTTACCTCTCTTCTCACGTATGTTCGGGATTGGGTTTTGCAGCAACGCGTTCGGCTGTGGCAAGGACCCGGATGTGCAGCTTCCACCCGCAGACAGGGGCGCTTCACCCTGCGGGTGCGAGCTGCCTATGCTCTTGGGGTAAGATAGGGGAAAGAGAGGTCAGAGTCAAGGGGATTGTCGCTGTTTTTCGGACGCCCCCCGGCCTGCACGGATCAGCGAAGCCGCGGGGAGATCCGGGTAATCGTCGCTCACCGGCGGGAGGGACACCGCGGGGATGACGCGGGCTATTGCGAACTGACAAAATCCATCACCTCCTGCCAGTTGGCCGCATCCATCCGCAGCGCCCAATCGTTATGGCCCGCCCCGGCGATGATCCACATCCGTTTGTTCTCGGGCAGGAGCGCGTACAATTCTCTGGCATGCGTGAGCGGGATGATCTCATCCCGCTCCGCCCCCACCACCGCGATTCTCCCCTGAAATGACCGCAGGTTGTCCGCGTTGTCGTACCGGTCTTTCATGAACCAGCCGACGGGCAGGTAGGGGTAGTAGTCTTTGGCGACCGCCAACAGCGTCTTCCAGGGGGTAACGAGCACGACGCCGGCGATACGCGGGGAGGCATCCGTCGCCGCTGCGGCGGCCACGCCGCAGCCCAAGGATTCACCCAGCAGGTAGATCGGCCCTTCGTACTTTTCCGCCGCAAGGCGTACCGATTCCCGGGCATCGCCGACCAACGACTGCTCGCCCAAGCGCCCCTTCCGGCCGCCATAGGCGGGATATTCGGCCAGGATGACGCGATACCCCAGCGCCCCCAGCGGCGACACATAGTACTCCCGATCCGCTGCGGTGCCGGCATTGCCGTGAAAGACCATGACGGTGCCCTTCGTGCCCCCGCTTCTCCCGCCGGCGACATACCCCCGATAGCCCGCCGGCCCGGTGGGCCAGAATGCAAGCCCCTTTGTTGCGAGCTCCGCTTCCGCTGGCATGCGCGAATCGGGATAGTACAGCATATCGTATTGCATATCGCACCCCGTACAGAATATGCACGCCATGATGAGGATGAGTATCTGCAAGTGCCTCACCCGTCGCTATCCCCGGAGGGCTGGTGGCTGATCCACTTGGCTGCGGCCGGCCTCGTCCATTATCCCGGCAACCGACTCTAAAGCAGGAACGGGCCGTGGATCAATGCACGGTATCCACCCGAAGCCGGTGGATACCGCCCGGGGCGGTCGTGCTGTTTTCTTGTGGCTCGGCCACGGGATTCGCTGCGCACGGGCGCCGGCCAAACCACTGCCCGGGGCCCCAAAAAGCAACAGGGGATTAGCCGCTGAATCGGCCAACCCCCCTTATTGCTTATGGTGCCGAAGCCGGGATTTGAACCCGGACAGGCGTACACCCACTAGACCCTGAACCTAGCGCGTCTACCAATTCCGCCACTTCGGCACTGTCCCGTTCGTTCCGGAACGAGGGCATATCTACACTGAGGATCCGGATGTTGTCAAGCGAAATGACGGCGCGGCCCCATTACGGGGCGTGACGCAGTCTTGCCGTGAAGATGCTTCATCCCAGGCGCCCCGCACAATTGACCTTGAAATTGCCGGCAGTGATGCTATGGTATCAGCCACATATTGGGGAGTTGCAGGCATTCTTATGGACGTCATCCGGGGGAGCGAAAACATCCCGAACCATCTGCGGTGCGCCGTCGTCACCCTCGGCAACTTCGACGGCATCCACCTCGGGCATCAGCTGATCATCCGCAGGCTCGTCGCCGAGGCGCGCCGGGAGAACTGTCCGGCCGTCGTCATCAGTTTCGATCCCCACCCCAAGATGGTCATCCACCCGGAACGGAGGCCCTTCTACCTGATCACCTCGCTTGCGGAGAAGACCCGCCTGCTGGAGTCCCTCGGCGTGGATGCCTTTCTGCTGATCCCCTTTTCGCTCGAATACGCCCGGACCACGGCGGAAGAGTTCGTCCGCGGCCTCCTGGCGGAGCGGCTGCACATCCGGAAGATCATCATCGGCCACGATACCGCCTTCGGCCGGGCAATGGAGGGGAACGAAGCCTTCCTGCGCGACTTCGGCAAGCGGCTCGGGTTCTCGGTCGAGGTGATCGACGCCGTCCGGGTCGGGGACACGACGGTCAGCAGTACGCGGATCCGGGAGGCCCTCCTGGCGGGCGACGTCCGCCTGGCCGCTTCGCTCCTGGGCAGGCCGTACACCCTGGGCGGCAGGGTGATCCCCGGGTACCGGCGCGGCACCCGTCTCGGATTCCCCACGGCGAACATCAGCCCCGAGAAGGAGCTGGTCCCGGGCCGCGGCGTCTACGCCGTCCGGGTCCTGCTCGAGGGAGCCATGCACCGGGGAGCCCTCAGCATCGGCGTCAACCCCACGTTCACCGACCAGAAGCGCTCCGTCGAGGTGTACATCCTGGATTTTGCCGAGGAGATCTACGGCAGGACCCTGGAGCTGCTGTTCATCGACCGGCTCCGCGATGAGATCCGATTCGCCACCCCCGAGGCGCTGATCGCTCAGATCGAGAGGGACATCGCCCGTGTCCGAGAGCTCCTCACTGCCCCTTCCGGTACCGGGCCATGATCTCCGTCCGCGTGAGCACGGCCTCAACCCGGCTGACGCGGGCGGCGATGTTCTCCCGTCCCCCCTCCTCACGGTCGATCAGGGCGATGACCCGCTCGATCCGCAGCCCCGCTGTCTCGGCCCGCTCGATGGCCGCGATGGTGGAGCCGCCGGTGGTGATCACGTCGTCGAGGATCACCACCGTCTCGCCGGGCCGGATGTTGCCCTCGATCCCGTACATCATCCCGTGATCCTTCGCCTCCTTGCGGACGATGAAGGACTTGATCGGCCGCCCCTTCTGGAAGGAGATGACCGCCAGGGCGTTGGCGATCGGGTCCGCCCCGAGGGTCAGGCCGCCGGCCGCCGTGGCCGCGGAGTCGGCCAGCATGGCGAACAGGAGCTCCCCGATGAGGTTCATCCCCTCGGGGTCGAGCGTCGTGGGCTTGCAGTTGAAGTAGTAGTTGCTCGTCCGGCCGGAAACGAGCTTGAATGGCGGGTTGTCGCTGTACTTGAAGGAGCGCTCGAGGATGATCGCAATGAGCCGCTCTTTCCTCTCCTGAATATCCATCACTTACCTCCTCTTACGTGAACCGGCTGCGCCAGGCCGCGGCATCGGGATCGCGCCCCGCCAGGAGGTCGCCCGCCGCCCGGAGGTTCGTCAGCTCCCGGAAGGCCGGATCGACCACGGCCAGGGTGAGGCCCGCTGCCTGTGCCGCGGCCAGGAGGGCCGCCTGGAGCCACTGCCGCTCCGGGAGACCCCGGCCGACGGCGGTCAGGTCGAGGAGCGTCCGGCAGCCCGCGGTGCCGCTGCACCAGTCGATGAGCTCGAGCAGGGTCCGGGCCGTTTTCGTCTCCGGCACCGCCCCCGCAGCGGTAAGGTCGATGACGATCCCTTCCCGGGTGAACCCCGAACGCCTCGCCGCGGCGATGAGCGCGCGGATCGTCGCCCGGCCGATCGTCGGCCCCTGCTCGGGCGCACACCGCAGGACCGGCACGGCCCCGTACCGGCGCGCCAGGGAACAGGCATCCCCCCCGGCAGCCAGGAGCGGACACCCGGGATAGCGGCGCAGCACCGTTTCCGCCGTTTCGAGACCTTCGCACTCGATCAGCAGGGGGATGCGGGTCGTGGGGGCGAGCTCTTCGAGGAGTCTTCCCAGGATCGCCGGCTCGTCCAAGCCGGCAGCCCCGACCTTCAGACGGAGGATTGCCGCCCCCTCTTTCTCCTGTTCGCGAAAGGCCTGCCGGACTGGCCCCGCCTCCCCGGCGGAGAGGGCCTGCCTGAGCGCTCCGTCCTGGGCCGGGTTCAACCTCCCGCCGACGGTCAGGGTCTCACCCTGCTTCAGCATCCGCGCGCTGCGCGCCGAACACACCGCGGCGCCGATACCGGAGAGGGATGCGATCGGCCGCTCGGCGGCCAGAGCGTCCCTCAGCGCTGCGATGTGGTCCGGCGTCGTACCGCAGCAGCCCCCCATGAAATTTACACCGGCGGCGGCAAAGCGGCTACCGAAGCCGGCGAACGCCGCGGCATCGGCAGCGAAGATCGTCTCCTCGCCCACCAGCCGCGGCAGACCGGCGTTCGGTTTCGCCACGAGGGGAACCCGGGCGTAGGGCTTCAGCGCGGCGATCATCCCGAGCATCGCCTCCGGCCCCAGCGAGCAGTTGCAGCCCACGGCGTCGGCCCCGAGCCCCTGGAGGGTAACGAGCGCCGTGACCGGGTCGGTGCCGTTGAGCGTCCGGCCGTGCCCCTCGTAGGTCATGGTGACGATGGTAAACCGGTCGGTGAGCTCGCGGACGGCGATCAGGGCGGCCCGCGCCTCCTGGATGTCCATCATCGTCTCGATGACGAAACAGTCGGCGCCCCCTTCGAGGAGCCCCTCCGCCTGCTCCCGGAACAGCGCCACCGCCTCGTCGAAGGGGAGGTCGCCGAAGGGGGCGACGAACCGGCCGGTGGGTCCGATGTCCCCGGCGACGAGCCCCTGCGGCCCCACGGCCCGCTTTGCGATCGCTGCTAGCTCCCGGTTCGTCTCGCGGATGTTCGACAGGCCGTACATCCCCATCTTGACGCGGTTCGCCCCGAAGGTGGCGCTGTAGACAATGTCCGCGCCGGCCTCCCGGTAGCGCGCGTGGATCTCAGCAACCGCCGCCGGATTCGCCCGACACCAAGCCTCCGGACAGACCCCTGCCGGCATGCCGCGCTTCTGGAGCTCGGTCCCCATCGCACCGTCCAGGATCAGGACCTTCTCGCGCAAGAGCTCGGCAATTCGTCTATTCGACTTCATGGCTGTTCCTCTCTTCGTTCCGGCAGCCGGGCGGAATTCCTCCCTCGCGTCCGCATGCCGATCGCCGGTGTTCATACCACAGTTCACGGCATTTGCATAGACGGAGGGCGCGGTGTTCCTGGTTGGGATTCTTCTTGTCCCGCTCTCCGCTTCCTGGTACAGTGGGCCTCCCCGCTCCGGACCGCCGCAAGCCATACGGGCCGCGGCAGTGCGGAGCGGGAAAAAACGCACCTGGAGGTCCGTGATGGAAGAAAGGCTGTTCGATCTGAAGAAGCTGGCCCGGTTCGGTTCCGAGCCGCAGAGAATCCTCCTGTACACCACCGAAAAGACCCTGAACGCCATGTGGTGCCTGGAGCCGGGACAGGAGGTGTTCCTCCACCGCCACCCGAACGCGGAGGACGTCTGGATCTGTCTCGAAGGGGACGAGGGGACCTATTTCGCCGGGGAGGGAAAAGAGTTCAAGATCCGGGAGGGGATGGCCATACTCGCCCGGCCGGGCGATACGCACGGCATGCGGAATACGGGGAAGAAGCGCTTCGTCTTCTGCGGCGTCGTCGCCCCGGTTCCGCCGGAGACGGAGAAGCTCTGAGGGCCGGCGGCGTCCCGCAGCCCGCTGCGGGGTCTGCACCCTCCCCTTTGTGCAGCAGCAGGCTGCTTCGTTTCTGCCACGCATGCCCCACGGAAAACCGCGGGGCATGCGCCGCTTTTCCGGCTTATGCCTTGAATGCCCGTACCCTTTCGGCTACCAGGTCCCCCATCTGAATCGTTCCGACGATCCGCGCCCCCTCCTGACGGATATCCTCGGTCCGGGCGCCGTCCGCCAGCACGGCCCGGACAGCCTTCTCGACCGCCGCCGCCTCGTCCGCCATCCCGAAGGAGTGGCGGAGCATCATCGCCGCCGACAGAATCGTGGCCAGCGGGTTGGCGATGCCCTTGCCGGCGATATCGGGGGCGGAGCCATGGCTCGGCTCGTACATCGCGACCTTCTCTCCCAGACTGGCCGAGGGGAGCATCCCGAGCGAACCGGTGAGCATCGACGCCTCGTCGCTCAGGATGTCGCCGAACATGTTGGTGGTGACGATCACGTCGAACTGCCCGGGATTCCTAATCAGCTGCATCGCGCAGTTGTCCACGTACATGTGCTGGAGGTCCACGTCCGGATAGTCGCGGCCCACCTCGGTGACCACGTCCCGCCAGAGTTCCGTCGTCTCCAGGACGTTGGCCTTGTCCACGGACAGCAGCTTCCGGCACCGGGTACGGGCGATGTCGAAGGCCACCTTCGCGATCCTGCGGATCTCCGCTTCGGTGTAGACGATGGTGTTGATCCCCACCCGCTGACCCTTCTCCCCCCGGACTCCCCGCGGTTTTCCGAAGTAGGCGTCGCCCAACAGCTCACGGATGATCAGCAGATCGATCCCGCGGACGACCGAAGGTTTGAGGGGCGAGGCGGCGATCAGGTCGTCGAACACGACAACCGGTCGGAGGTTGGCGAACAGCCCCAGTCCCGACCGCAGACCGAGGAGACCGCGCTCCGGCCGCAGGCTGTAGTCGAGGGGCTCCCATTTCGGCCCGCCGACCGCGCCCAGGAGTACGGCGTCGCTCGCCGCGGCCATCTTCATCACCTCGTCGGGCAGCGGGGTGCCGTAGGCGTCGTAACCCGCTCCCCCGACGAGCCCCTCTTCCAGCACGAACCGGACACCGCTGCGCTCGGCGACCACGGCGAGGACCTTCTTCGCCTCCTGCATGATCTCCGGCCCGATCCCGTCACCGGGGAGCACGGCTATGCGGTAGGTCTTCATTTCTTCCTCCCCTTGGTGATGTGATTCATCAGCCCGCCGTCGGCGATCAGCTCCTGCATGAAGGGCGGCACCGGCTGGATGGAAAGCCGCGCTGCGGCGGAACCGATGAGCCGGATCTGCCCGGCGTCGGCGTCGACCTCGATTTCATCGCCCTCCTTCACCTTTCCCCAAAGGTCGGGGGACTCGAAGATGGGAAGTCCCATGTTGAAGGAGTTCCGGTAGAAGATCCGGGCGAAGCTCTTGGCCACGACACAGGCGATCCCCGCCGCCTTGATGGCAATCGGGGCGTGCTCCCGCGACGAGCCGCAGCCGAAGTTCTCCCCGCCGACGATGATGTCCCCGGGCTTCATCTTCTTGACGAAATCGGGATCGGCATCCTCCATGCAGTGGGCGGCCAGCCCCTGCGGGTCCCAGATGTTCAGATACCGGGCCGGGATGATGGCGTCGGTATCGATGTTGTCTCCGAATTTCCAGACTTTCCCTCGAAATTTCATATCCTCACGTCCTTTCTGGCGTTTCCTCAGTATGGCTCGCTGTGCCTCTTTTCTTCCCACCGTCCCCTCGCGGGAACGGCGCCGGGGTTTCACCGGGGGTGATTCGGAGATCTTTCCGGACACCATGACACCGCAGCAGAGCGGCCGCCGGGAAACATGTTTGAGCGCGAAGCGCGAGTTGGTTTCCCGGCAGCGAAGCGAGGATGATCATGGTCGGAAAAAGATCCTGAGCACCGGTGAAACCCCGGTGCCGTTCCGCCCCCTCCCCTACAACTGCTCCGGCCCCGCCAGACGGCCGGCGACGGCCGTCGCCGCGGCCACCGCGGGACCGGCGAGGTACACCTCGCTGCCGGGATGTCCCATCCGGCCCACGAAGTTGCGGTTCGTCGTGGAGACCGACCGCTCCCCCTTCGCCAGGATCCCCATGTAGCCGCCCAGGCAGGGCCCACAGGTGGGCAGGCTGACCACCCCTCCCGCGTCGAGGAAGATGTCGAACAGCCCCTCGCGCATGGCCTGGCGGTACACCGCCGGCGTCGCGGGAATGACGATCAGCCGGTAGTGAGGGGCGATGTGCCTCCCCTTGAGGACCTCCGCCGCGATGCGCAGGTCCTCGATCCGGCCGTTCGTGCAGGAACCGATGATCGACTGGTCGATCCGGACGTCGCCCACCTCGCTGATCCCCTTCGCGTTCGAGGGGAGATGGGGGAAGGAGACCTGGGGTTCGATCTTCTCCACGTCGATTGCGATAACCGAGTGGTATTTGGCGTCGGGGTCGGAGGTGTCAAAGGTGTACTTTCGTTCGGCCCGGTTGCGGCAGTAGTCCTCCGTAACCGCATCGGGGATGAAGATCCCGTTCTTCCCCCCCGCCTCGATGGCCATGTTGGCCATGGTCAGGCGATCGGCCATGGAGAGCCCCGCTACGGCATCGCCCGTAAACTCCATCGCCCGGTACAGGGCGCCGTCCACGCCGATCCGGCCGATCGTGTACAGGATCAGGTCCTTTCCGGAAACCCAGGGGCGGCGTCTGCCCTGGTAGACGAACTTCATCGTCTCGGGGACCTTGAACCAGAGCTCGCCCGTCATCATCGCTGCGGCCAGGTCGGTGCTCCCGACGCCCGTGGCAAAGGCCCCCACCGCCCCGTAGGTACAGGTGTGGCTGTCGGCGCCGGCCACGAGGTCGCCGGGGACGACGATCCCCTTCTCGGGCAAGAGGGCGTGCTCGACCCCTGCCTCGCCCACGTCGTAGTAGTGGGTAAGCTTCTGTTCGAGGGCGAAGTCGCGCATCAGCTTGCACTGCTCGGCCGAATCGATGTCCTTGTTCGGGGCGAAATGGTCCGCCACCAGGACGACCTTTTCCCGGTCGAACACCTTCCCGCCGCCCGCCTTCCGGAAGGCGTCGATGGCGATCGGGGCCGTGATGTCGTTGCCCAGGGCGATATCCACCTTGGCGTTGATCAGCATCCCGGGGCGCACCTCGGCAAGCCCCGCATGCCGGCTGAGTATCTTTTCCGTTATGGTCATTCCCATGCTCTTTTCTCTCCTTCGTTGATGCGCAATCTTCCGTAACCGGATGTCGCTCTTTCCTTACCGGAACTTGCCCTTTTATGCAACCTTGACCTTCTTGATGTCCGTGCTCAGCCATACCAGGCGGTTCAGGGCGTTGATGTACGCCTTTGCCGAAGCCACCAGGATGTCCGGGTGTGCGCCGCGGCCGACGGCCGAACGGCCGTCGAACTTGAGCTGGACCGTCACCTCTCCCTGGGCATCGGTCCCACCGGTGATGGCGTTGACGGCGAATTTCAAGAGCGGATAGTTGGTGTTCGTGATCTTCCGGATCGCCGCGAACGTCGCGTCCACCGGCCCCACGCCGAACCCCGCCTCCTGGACCATCTGCCCGTCCACCTCCATCTGCATCGTCGCCGTCGGCACCGCCACGTTGCCGCTGACCACGTTCAGGTACAGGAGGCGGTACTTCTCCTCGTGGCGCGAGGTCTCCTCATACACGATCGCCTCGAGGTCCTCGTCGAAGATCTCCTTCTTCACATCGGCCAGCTCCATCAGGCGGACGTAGACCTGTTTGAGAACCTCGTCGGTCAGATCGTAGCCCATCTCCTTCAGGCGGTGGGAGACGGCATGGCGTCCCGAGTGCTTGCCCAGGACGATGTGGGTGTCCGAGATCCCCACCGACTGGGGGGTCATGATCTCGTAGGTGATCTTCTCCTTGATCAGGCCGTCCTGGTGGATCCCCGATTCATGGGCAAAGGCGTTGGCCCCGACGATCGCCTTGTTCGGCTGGACGGGAATGCCCGTGATCTGCGTCAGCAGCCGCGAGGACTGGTGGATGTACTCGCTCTTGATCCCCGCGGTCAGGCCGAACAGGTCCTTGCGCGTCTTGAGGGCCATCACGATCTCCTCCATCGCGCTGTTCCCGGCCCGCTCGCCGATCCCGTTGATCGTGCACTCCACCTGGCGCGCTCCGTTCTTCACGGCGGCCAGGGCGTTGGCCGTGGCGAGCCCCAGGTCGTTGTGGCAGTGGACCGAGATGATCGCCTTGCCGATGTTCGGCACGCGGCTGATGAGCAGCGCGATCAGGCCGCCGAACTCCTCCGGGATCGCGTAGCCCACCGTGTCGGGGATGTTGACCGTCGTCGCCCCCGCGGCGATGACCGCTTCGACCATCTGGCAGAGGTACCCACGGTCGCTGCGCGTGGCATCCATCGGGGAGAACTCCACGTTCTCCGTGTACCGGCGGGCGTGGGCAACGGCGGCAACAGCCTCTTGCAGGACCTGTTCGCGGGACTTGCGGAGCTGGTACTGCAGATGGATGTCCGACGAGGAGATGAAGGTGTGGATGCGGGGGTTGGCCGCCCCGGCCACCGCCTCCCAGGCGCGGTCGATGTCGGCGGCGTTCGCCCGGGCGAGCGCCGCGATCTGGCAGCCCCGGACCTCGAGGGCGATCTGCCGGACTGAGGCGAAATCCCCGTCCGAGGCCACCGGGAACCCGGCCTCGATGACGTCCACCCCCATCCGTTCGAGCTGCCGGGCGACCCGCAGCTTTTCGTCCGGGTTCATGCTCGCCCCCGGCGACTGCTCGCCGTCCCGGAGCGTCGTGTCGAAGATGAAAACCCGCTCTTTCTGTGCCTCCATTGCCGACTCCTTTCTCGCAAAAATAAAAAGGCCATGGGTTTGTCGCCCATGGCCTTTAGGTTCTTTCTGTTGTTCGGGGGTTACGGAAGTCCTAAAAACGACGGGCGGCGGCTCCTGTCTGTAAGGCAAAGAAGGGCGAGGCCCAGAAGGATGGGCAGAATGGAACCGAGATTCACTCGCCGCGCAGCCTGTGTCATGTGTGAACGCCTCTGCAACCCGTCTCCGGTCTCAGTGCGCGTCGGGGCGCGCGACCGGACACCGCCGAAACGCGGCGGGTAGGTTTCTGTAGATCAATTCCCGCTCTCTGTCAAGTTTTTTCTCGAAAAACTACCGGACCGTTCCCGCGGCGGTGCCGGCGAAGGAATTGCCCCCGGGATGGCTGGCGCTGCTGCTCCCCGGGCTGAGATTGCCCGCCGCGCCGCCGCGGAGTTCCGTAATCGGGATCGTCGCCGCGGCCCCGGCCGGGAGATACCCCGTGCCCGCCCGCGCCGCATCGATGCCGCTGCGCGTCAGCGTTCCGCCCGTATCGCCGTTACCCCGGTAGAGGAAGGCGCCCCAATTGTTGTCGCCGCCTGCGTTCCACTGCCGAACCTCGAAGGTGTGGGTGAGCCCGGCGAGCGCACCGGAGCTGGTCAGCCGGACCCTCGTCCCGAGGGTAGGATCGGTGGCGTACGTTCCCGTGACATTGTTCGTTGCCCAGATGCGGGGATCCGCCTCGGTTTGGAAACGGAGGAACGTGATCCCGTCCATGTTGACGACGAGGTTGCCATCGCTCCCCCTGAGGTTGGCCACCCCCACGTCGAAGGAGGGAATCTTCAGCGCCTTCTCGAAACCCGCCTTGGTCGTGTCGTCCATCACAGACTGTCGCTTGAGGAAGGCACTGTCTCCATGGCCCCGCCTTGGGCGATGCTCATCCAGGTCTGGGGGGTGGTTGCCGGATCGAAGAGTCCCTTCACTGCTCCGCCGAGGACTACCGTGTACGACTCTTTGGCCCCGGTTTGTTGATCCGGTTCGTCGAAAAAGACCCGTGCCGAAGCGGTGGTCCCCGAGGAGATTCCGTTCAGCGGCGCGTCCATGCGCACATTCGCGTAGGTGCTTCTGATGCCGCCGTTCACACTCCGCTCGTTTTCGTGCCGCTCGGTCCATTGGCCCGGGATGGTCCCGGCGGAGGTCCCGACCGAAACGCTGTTCCAGATCGACCAGGGTTGGCCGGCGATGGCCAGCGTGGTAAATTCCTCCCTGCGCTTGTCATACCCGCCGCTGCCGGAGACCACGTCCACCCGGACCTCTCCGCTGGCATACTCGTTCTTCCCCTCGCTCCGGCGAACCGATTGGGCAAAGAGCTTCGGGTCACCGGAGAGGGGTCCCGGGGTCAGCGGATAGACCGCAATCGTCCCACTTGCATCCCATCCACCCACCCGGGGATAGGCCGAGCCGGTGAGGTCGTTGCTGTACAGGACACCGGCTCCGCCCGCATCCTGGTAGAGGGCCAGCAGCGAGCCCGTGAGTTTGTGGACGGAATCGACTGCGAAGCCGAGCGTTCCCCGGAACGCCCCGCCGATCTTCAGCGCGGAGTTGGCAAAGGCGTCGTCGGTGGCCAGCGGGTTGACGCTGACGATCTCGCCGAAGGAAAGTGCCGGTGCGCCCGTATCGCCGCCGGCAATGTCCATCTGCCCCTGAAACAGGAGGGGGCTCTTCTTGTCCGTCCAGATATTGGCGTTGAGGCCGCCCATGATGCCCTCCAGCGTGCCGTACCGCAATGCATACCGGTCTCCCGCAGAGTCGGGCGTCCAGGCGCCGGGAGGCGGCGTGGAAAGTCCGGCGATCGCGGCGCGATAGGCGGCCTCGTCCGGATACCGGGTGGCCGTATAGCTCCAGGTGGCGCCGTTGTCGGTCGTCGTCCAGGTCTCCTTCACGTACCCCTGTTGCGGATTCTTGCCGGTGAAGTCGAAATTCTGGATGGTGGTCGTATTGGTCACCGCGTCATAATGGGTGGAATGTCCCCCCCACCCGGGCGAACCGCCTTGGGGGTCGGCGATCGTGTAGTGGTAGAGGGAATTGCCGCGCGAAAAGGATTCCTGCCATTGACGGTGCGGACGAAACGTCGGTCCGCGGATCTCGCTGGCAAAGGCGAGCTCACCGCTTTTTTGCCAATAGCCCTGGGAATCGGCGCTCCAGAGGCCGCCGTCGCCATAGGTGCCCAGCGTTCTGCCGTTCATCGTCCCGTACTTCAGGAGCGTCAAAAACCGCCCGTGGAAACCCGCCGATAGCCCCTCCGCGGCCCAGGCGGTGTCGTCGAGCGCGGCGTGCCAGAATCCGTAGTCCCGGTACTCCTGAGAAGGATCGTCCGTCCTCCGGTACCGGCCGAACTCACCCCAGCCGCGTGATTCCCAGGTCGTTTGCGGCACGGTGCTTTCCACGATGTTCGGCAAATTGTGGCCGAAGGAGAAAATGCCGAACGAATCGATCCCCCGGAGCGAGGTGATGAAGCCATAACCGGCGCCCTTCGCCGGTTTGGCTGGCCCCGTGGGATCGGCCAATCCCGCCGTTGCCTCGACCGCCGCCCGCCCCTCGACGATGTTTTCCGCGAGATTGGCCGCCGTGATGCCCGTGGCATTGTCGATTTCCAGCTCGGGGAGGCGGTTCATCGTCCCCGCGGCCAGCCAGGTCCCGGGGTCAGAATCGACCGTCGTCCCGGCGCCCTGGAGCAGGCTGCCCGTCATGATCCCCACCCGGTTGCGCGTGACCTCGGGATTGTAGATGTACAGGGCATACAGATTTGCCTCCAGCGGCCGTGTCCCGCCCGGAGCGGGCAGATGGCCCGCTACCCTGCCGAAGCAGGATGCGCCGTAGCCGCGGGCGGTCTCCGCGTATCTCTGGAACAGGGAACTGAACCCGACGTTTCCCCGGAATGCGGAGCCTTCGCCCCCGGCTTCAGGCGTCGGGGCGCCCTGGAGGGCTATACCCACGGGCGCCGAAGGCGACGAGGCCGACCAGAGAGTCAGGGGGTCGGAGCCCAGGAAGGCCAGCGAGCCGGCGAAGGTTCCGATCTGGGTCTGGCTCGTAACATTTTCAACGGTGTAGTCGAGGGTCTTGATGAAGGTGCCCGTGCCCGGAAAGCCGGGGGAGTAATCTGCCGGGAAATTCGCCGCGTTCCCCAACGTCCCGGTGAACAGCGGATGCGTCCCGGTGGCCCCCCCGCCGTCGGTCGGCGCGGCGGAAAGGTTGAGATTCGGGAACTCCTCGGAGGTTCTGCCCCACCCCCGCACACCTTCGCTGTCCCCGGTACGGCCGAGCGAAAGGAAGTACCGGTCTGGTGAGTACCAGGCCGCCATTTCCTGGGTATGGACCGACGGGCTTCCGGGCGGCACATACCGTACCCGCTCAAAGCCAAAACCCCGGTTGCCGCCACTGCCGTCGTCGAAGTATCCGGATTCGTACCGCACGCGCAGGAAGTCATTCCCGGCCACGCGGTAAAATTCCGCGTCCGTGGCCGCCCCGGCCGGTATCCGGTAAAGGCTCGAATAGAGAGAACCCTTGATCGAACCGGTGACGATCTTGGTCAGCCTGCCTTCGGTGAGGGGCGCCGAAAAGGTCGGCAGAGCCGTGGTCGCCACAGTCGTGGTGTTTATCGTCGTTACGTTCGGCGCCGGAATGATCGCCGGAACCGTCGGCGGCGGGGAAGGCGTTGCCGACTGCGCGCCGGGGGGGTCATCCTCTTTCTCCTTTCCCTCCCGTTTTTCTCCGGGCGTGGTGTCCTTCAGGTGCCGATTCACGTCAGCTGCGGTTGCCGGTTGGATCACCGCCGGTCTGTCAACCGCGAATACCATGATCGCCTGTCCCGGGGTGACGACCCGCACCTCCTGCGGGATCGCCCGGTTGTAACCGTAGATCGTCCCCTCCCGCGGGAGGAACCCGCTCACCCCGTTCTGGAAGAAGGCGATGAAGTTGGTCCCTCGGACTCCGACGACGGCGTTGGGCGTCCGGACCTCGTACCGGGCGTCTCTCGCCAATCCGGAAACGATGTTCTGCGTCTTTCCCCGGAAGAGCTCCAGGGTGGTGGTGCTTCCCTCGCGGGCCTGATACTCGGTGATCCGGACCCGGGTGCTTTCCGCCAAGCGGAGGATGTTTCCGTCCTGGAAGGTTACCTCGGCGCGTGACTTGCTCTTGGCGCGGAGGATGTCGCCGACACTCACGCTGTCGCCGAGCTTCGCGTTCCGAGCGGCCTTTTCGCCACTGGCGATGTCCACGTTCCCCTCGAGGGCGGTCACCGTCCCCACCGGAGCGGCAGCGGACAAAAGGGGCAGCACCAGGAGAACCGACAGAACGTACATAAACGCCGAAAATCTTTTCATATCCCATCCTTTTTTAACCGGGAGCGCGGGGTGATTGGGGGCATCATGATGCATGCCGCATACCCCTTCCTCATCATCCTCTGGAGCACCGTGGAGAACAAACACTGATCTCTCTAGGGAAATCGGTATTTCTTGCGCACAACTTAAACCGACGATCGGCGGCATGGATACAAGATTCCGATGGGAGCGAACTCTGGGGATTAGAAGGCATCCGTAAAACGGGAATTGCAGCGGTGGCGGGGGAAAACACGACAGGGTTATCCGGCGAAGACAGCCGTCTTCGCCGGATAACCCTTGAAAACTGATTTCAGAAGAAGGCTATTTCCGGCCCTGCACCTTCTGCACGATCTCCGCGAACTCCTTCTCCGTGAGTGTGCGCTTCAGGTCATGGGAGGTCCGCTTGATCTGGGTGAGGATTTCCATCTTCTTCTCCTCGTTGACTTCCAGGCCAAGCCGATCCGCCCAGACCATGATGTTGTCCAGACCGCTCTTCTTCCCCATGACGATCTGGGGCACCGCATGGCCCACGAACTCGGGGCGCACCGGGAACACGGTCGTCGGGTAATCCTTGTAGGCATTCCGGTACCAGCCCGTCACGATCCCGGATTCGACGGTAAAGGCCTTCTCGCCCACGAAGGGACGCTGGGGGGGCACTTCCAGACCGGAAAGCTCCATGACGAGCTGGGAGAGCTCGTTGAGTTTGTCGTACTTGAGGCCGCAATCGATGTCGTACATCGTGAGCAGCGCCATCACCGTCTCCTCCATCGGGGCGTTTCCGCACCGCTCGCCGATGCCGCCCACCGTGGAATGGATCACTTCGGCGCCGGACAGGACCGCCATGATCGTGTTGGCGATTCCCAGACCGAAGTCCGAATGGAAGTGGACCTCGACCGGCGTCTTCACCCGCTCCTTCACCTTCTTCGTGAAGTAGCTCGCGGCCTGGGGATGGAGGACGCCGAAGGTATCGACGAGGGTAAAGGCATCCATGTGCCCTTCCGTGGCGACGCGATCCACCAGGGTGAGCAGGAAGTCCATTTCGGCCCGGGTCCCGTCGATAGTGAAAAACACGGTGTACAACCCGCACTCCTTGGCCGCGGCCGTCGCCTTGATCGACAGCTCGACCGCCTTGTCGAGGGTCCACTTGTAGGCCTGCTTCACCATGTGGCCGCTCACGGGGATCTCGATGACGACCCCCTTAACCCCGCAGTCCGCAGCCCGCTTCACATCGTCCACGATGCAGCGGCTGAAGCAGAAAATCTCAGGGCCGAGGTTGCGCTTCACGATCTCCCGGATCGCCGCCTCATCCATCGGGGACACGGCCGGCATGCCGGTCTCGATGCGGTGCACGCCCGCCTCTGCCAGTTTCTCCGCAATCCGGATCTTGTCGTCCTTGGTATAGATGATCCCCGCCTGCTGTTCCCCGTCGCGCAGGGTGACGTCGTGAATCCTCACCTTCTTCGGAGGATTGAATCCCTGCGTCACCTCGGGGAGATAGTTCCATGAACTCACGTGCCAGTTCTCTGTCTGCCAGGGCGTAGCCGTTTTCTTAGTCATTTGTTTCTCCTTTCACCCCATCGAATAATGATACGGATTTCTCGCTGAATCCCCTCAGTTGTTCGCGTGCCGCATGCCGCGTTGCAGCCGATACGCCACGCCATCCGGAGCTGCCGGAGCGATCCCCGTGTTTCCGAGGGAGCGCTCCGGCGGTTTCTTTTCCCGGGCGTTACGGTTTTTTTGCCTGGAGCGCCTTCAGGTTGACCGGATACCGGGGCTCTTTCCCGCTGAGGACCAGGGCAACCTGCTGGGCGGCCTTCGTCTGAAGTTCGACCAGCGACTCTTCGGAATAAAAACTCGTGTGCGGCGTCAGGATCACGTCGTCGCGCCCGAACAGGCGGGAATTCGCCGGCGGCGGCTCCTGCGGCAGCACGTCGAGGGCCGCACCCGCGATCAGCTTTTGGTCGAGTGCATCGACGAGCGCCTCCACGTCCACCAGCTGTCCCCGCGCCGTGTTCACCAGCAGGGCGCTCGGCTTCATCTGGCGGAAGGCGTCCGCGTTGAACATGCGGTCGGTCTCCGGCGTCAGCGGGGCATGGACCGAGATGTAGTCGGATGTGCCGAGCAGCTCGGGCAGGCTGACCAGTTTGACGCCCAGCTTTGCCGCCGCCGCCGGGGAGACGTAGGGATCGTAGGCTTGCACCTGCAACCCGAACGCCTGCGCCTTGGCCGCCACCAGGCGCGGAATTTTGCCAAGCCCGGCCAGCCCCAGGACGCTCCCGCGCAACCGATGGATCGGGACGACGGCGGGCATCGACCATACGGCGGCGTGCGTCTTTTTGTTCGCAAAGGGGATCTTGCGGATCAGGGAAAGCAGCAACGCCATGGCATGATCGGAAACCTCGTCCTCGCAGTACTCGGGCACGTTGGTGACGATGATGCCGGCCCGCGTTGCCGCGTCGATGTCCACACTGTCCACGCCGATGCCGAAACGCGCGATGATCTTGCAGCGCGTGAGTTGCTCGATGAGCGGAGCGGATACTTTTGCGTACGTGACGAGCAGCCCGTCCGCCTCACGGGCGATCGCCAGGATATCCTCCGGCGTGGTCCCTTTCGCCAGCTTGAGCTCCGCGTTTACCTCGGACAGTACCTGCGTGGCAGGATCGAGATTCGGGAACGGTGAATCGGTAACAGCAACCAGTCTCTTCGTCATAGCTTCACCACTTCTGTAGTCAGTTTGGGGAAACCCTCGCCCCCGGCTCGGGGGCGAGGGTTTCTTCCGCTAGGTTGTCGGATAGTACTCGCCGGGCAAACCGCAGACGATGATGTCCTTCGCGGGCATCCGATAGAAGGACTCCCAGACGCCGTTTGCGTTTATGAAACCGCAGTTCTCGATTTTCACGCCGTCCTTCGCCCACTTCGTCCCGTCCCAGGTCGCGCAACAGACCTCGACGGCGAAGGTATGGTTCTTCTTGATCTGGCCGCCGGGGAAGTTGCCGAAGATCTCGCCGGCGCCGAGGAGCGTGTAGCCGGGGTCGCCGGAACGCGTGCCGATGGGATGGCCACCGGAGCCGAAGTAGTAGCGGCCGGGCGCGGGGAATTTCTGCTCGCGGCCCCAGCCGCCCGGGAAATCGCCCAGCTTCAGCCATTCCGTCTGGACGTCCTTCGTGGTGATGCCTTCCTTGACGACGCTCTGCATGGCCATCAGGCCGTCATAGGCGGCTTTGTAGACTTCTTTCTGGAACTGGGTGGGCTTGTCTCCGCAGAGATAGGTCCGGTAGTAGCAGGTGCGGTAGCCGTTGAAGCTCACGCCGTTGATATCGATGACGACAAAGTCCCCGGGGCGTACCCTGCGGTCGGTGGGCATGGCGGGCACGCCGTACCCGGACCGCTCGCCCGAGCACACGACGAAGCTCGGCCCTTCCAGCTCCTCGGCGCCGTGCTTGAAGCAGCTCTGGGCGGCGACGCCGGCGATCTCCAGCTCCGTCATGCCGGGGCGCAACGCACGGCAGACGTCCCAGTGGGCCGCCTCGGTGATGACGCCGGCCATCTGGAGGCAGAAGAGCTCGTCCTGAGTCTTCTCGGTGATGATGTCGACCATGCAGTTGTTGCCGTCGACGATCTTGATGCCGCCCTTCGTCAGCACATCCATCATGCTGGGGCTGACCACATCGATGCCCACGGGCATGTCGGCGACGCCGTGCTTCTTCAGCAACGGCAGGATATCGTCGACGTTTCTCTGGAACGATTCGGCCATGAACGTGGGGTGTTCGGGACATCCGTTGCACAACTGGTAGGGCCGGGCCGACTTCAAGACGTAATGGTCCTTGAACCAGGGCATCCGCAGCTCTTCCCAGGCATTCGGATACTTGTCGGTGTTCACGTAGGGGACCTCTTCGCCGAGGACCACGAGCACGTAGGTGCCGAGGCGGCGGCGGGCATACTGATGGAACGTGTAGTACCCCATGTACCGGTGATAGTCGTAATCGTAGAGGATCAGGGCCCCCAGGCCCCACTTCTTCATGCCTGCCTGGGCTTTTGCCCATCGTTCCTTCCGCATGCGCTCGGGGTTGTACGGGCGCTGCTCATAATCCACGTTGTACTGTCCGTACTGCATCTTCATACCTCCTTACTATCTGGAATAATTCGGTTAAATTGCCTTAGCCGTACCCTAAACTTAAAGATGATATGGGAGGGGACCTCCTATGTCAAGCTATTTCTCCCCTTCGCCCTGCACAGGGCATACCGATACGTTCGGCCCCGCCTGCCCGCCTAATCGCCCGTATCCGGCGTCAGGTCCGCGGAACGTATCCCGTATACGGCGCAGACCTCGTCGTTGTCGGAGGTGTCGCCCGAGATGCCCACCGCCCCGAGGATTGCGCCCGCGCCGGACTTGATCAACACCCCCCCGGGGACAGGGACCATGTTGCCGCCGGACATGTCCGAAAGGGCCGCGTAGAAGCCGACCTGTTTCACGGCCCGCCGTGCGATCTCCCGGCCGCCGAACCCCATCCCCAGGGTCCCCCAGGCCTTTCCGCGGGCGATTTCGAAGCGCAGCAGGCTGGACCCGTCGTCGCGCTTCACGCATTTGATCTGCCCCCCGGCGTCGAGCACAACGACGGTCAACGGGCAGAACTTGAGTTCCCGCCCCTTTTCCAGGGCCTTGTCGGCGATGCGATCCGCCACCGCCAGCGTCAATTGCTCCATAGCCATTCTCCTTTCACCGCTCTGTTTGCGCAGCTACGCCTTGTTCCTCGCGCGCGTCCCCTCCCACTGCCGGAGCAAATCGAGGACGGTCCGCAATTCGCCGCCGTTGTCGCCGCTCCGCTGTTCCTTCTGCAACCTCCCCATGATGGCCAGCATCCGGCTCAGGTGCCTTCTCGTCACGGTGCCGGCATGGTCGGCATCCTGGTTCTTGATGTATTCGTAAATCTCCTCGTGCGCCGTCATCGACGCGGCTCGGTTGACCTCCGCCTGGGCCACCACCTGGGTGTACCTCCGCACATACTCGTTCACGCACCCCATCATGTTCTGGAGAAACACGTTTCCCGAAGAGCGGGCGATCTGCATGTGAAAATGGAAATCGAGCTCCCCGTACCGGTTCGGGTCGTCGAGCGCCGCCCTGCCCTCCGCAAGGATCTCCTCAAACCGCCGGAGATCCTCCGCGGACCTCCTCCTGGCGCTCAACACCGCCGCTTCCCCTTCGATCAGCAGACGGGCCTCGAAAAAATCGACCACATCCTTGACGCTCTGGTTGACGAACAGCGGGATGAACACGTCTGCCAGCGTGGCGGCGTTTACCTCCCCGGCAACGATCGTCCCCTTGCCGTGGATCGTCTTGATGATGCCCAGTGCGCTCAGTCTGGCCAACGCCTCCCGGAGCGTAAAACGGCTGACCACGAGCTCATGCTGCAGCTGCCGCTCGCTCGGGAGTTTCTCGCCGGGCTTGAGCACGCCGTCCTCGATCTGTTTCTTAATATGGTTGACGACGGCATCCGCCGTGGATATCTTCGCTAATCGTATTTCTCCCATACCTTCATCCTTACACGCGGACGGTTCTCACGCCCCCTTGGCGCTCCGCTCTCCCTGCCGCTGTTTCAGGAGAGACAGCAGATTCATAACGAGCAGCACCGCAGCGGTCGCCAGACAGACGGCCGCAAGGGGCCGGGTGAAAAAGACCGAGAACCTGCCCTGGGACAGCAGCAGGGACTGTCGCATCGCGACCTCAAGGAGTGGCCCCAGAATAAAGGCCAGACACAGCGGCGCCGGATCGTATCCGAATTTCCTGAGCAGGTACCCCAGGACACCGAATCCCAGCATCAGTTTCAAATCCATCGTGGACAGGTTGATGGCGTAGACGCCGATGATGCAGAACAGGACGATCATCGGAAAGACGATCCGATAGGGGACCTTCAGTACCTTGACCCACATCCCGATCAGCGGAAGGTTCAGGATGAGGAGCATGACGTTACCGATGTACATGGAGGCCACGATGCCCCAGAAGACCTCGGGATGCTCCGTGATCAGCATGGGACCCGGCCGGACCCCGTGGATCATCAGGGCCGCAAACAGAAGGGCGACGGTGGCGTTCATCGGGATCCCCAAAGAAAGCAGGGGGATGAGTGCGCCTCCGGCAGCGGAATTATTGGCCGCTTCGGGTCCCGCTACACCGGCGATCTCCCCCGTTCCGAACCGTTCGGGGTGTTTGGATAGCCGCTTCTCCATGATGTAGGCCATAAAATTCGCGATGATCCCACCGCCCCCGGGAAGGATCCCCAGGAAGAAGCCCATCACCGACCCCCGGGCGATCGGCCATGCACTCTGCCTCCATTCCTCCCGGTTCGGCAGCAGATTGGTGATCCGCGTCTTGGTAAGGGTCCCGGCATCGCTTTTTTCCAGTTCGAGGAAGACCTCCGATAAACCGAACAGCCCCATCACCAGCGGGATAACGCCGACCCCGTCGCTGAGTTCGAGCACGCCGAAGGTGAATCGCGACGTCCCGTTGACGAGGTCGATGCCGACCCAGGAAAGGAGCATCCCCAGCAGCGCTGACATGAAGGCCTTGACCGGAGAGGTCCGGGAAAGGTACGTCGCGAGGGTGAGCCCCATCAGCACAAGCGCGAAAAATTCAGGAGGCCCGAATTTCAGCGCCAGCGTAGCGAGGGGGCCGGCAAGGAACATCAGGACGACCACGCTGAACGTGCCGGCGATGAACGAGGCAAACGCGGCAATGCCGAGTGCCGGTCCGGCCTTGCCGTTGAGGGCCATCTGGTGGCCGTCGATGCAGGTCATCACGCTTGCCGGCTCACCGGGGATGGAGACCAGAATCGAGGTGGTCGAACCGCCGTACATCGATCCGTAATAGATCCCCGCCAGCATGATGATCGAACCGACGGGGGTGATCTGTAGGCTGATGGGCAGGAGAATAGCCATCGCGCCTGCCGGACCGATACCAGGGAGAACCCCCATCAGCGTGCCGAGAAAAACCCCCACAAAACAGAAGAGGAGGTTCAGCGGGGCAACGGCTACCTGAAAACCGTACAGTATGTCCGTCCACATAGCTGCATCATCCTGACGAGCGCGGCAGCGGTTCCCCGTTCCCCTCTGCAAGAGGCGGAAGGGGAACCGCGATACCGTTCACCACCTAAAAGAAGGGGAGCAACCCCTTCGGCAGACTCAACTGCAACAGCTTCGAAAAAAACACATACGTCACCAGGGCCGCCCCAGCGGCTCCCCCCACGGCCCAGCCCCAGCTCCCCTTCCGGTAGACCTGCAGCAGGAAGGTCAGGAGGAAAAAGGTACACAGGAGATACCCCACCGGCTCCAGCAGGACGATGTACAGAACATTCGCCCCGATGACGGCGGCAACCCGCCACCGGCTGAGGTCCTGCGAGGCCGTCGTTTCCCCTTCCTGCCTCCGGGTCAGTAGCGCATGGAGAACCTGGAGTACCCCCAGGCCCCCCAGGACGACCGCAGCTCCGAAGATCATGAACCCCGAACCCGGGCTGTTGGGCGTTCCCACTTCGAGGTCCAGCGCCTCGACGATCACCGCCCCGGAAAAGACCACCAGAAAAAGACTGGTCCACAGGTCGGCACCCTTTTTCGCGAGCCATCTGCCCATGGGGAACCGTTCTCCTCGTTGAACGACGATCGGGGTGCGAACCTACTTCTTCTTGATGCCCAGGGCCTCGATCAGAACCCCGGTCTCCTTGTTGCCCTTCGCAAGCTGATCCTGGAGCGCCTTGCCGGTGACCGGCATGCCATCCTGGAAGATGAATTTCTCCTTGGCGAATTTCTGGAAAACGGGGGTCTTCCTGCCGGCGTCGAAGACATCGGCAAGCTTCTTCACGATGGGCTCCGGCAACCCCTTCGGTCCGGCGATCATCAGCCCCGGATAGCTCACGGTCGACTTCATGCCGAATTCCTTCGCCACCTCTTTCAAGGTCGGAATATCGGGAAACGCGCTCAGGCGCTTATCACCCTGCAGGACCGCCAGGGCGCGGAGCTTTCCCGCCTGCACCTGGGAAATGCAGGACTCGATCGCGATCCCGGCTGCCATCAGATGGCCGCCCAGGAGCGCGGCGATCTCCTTGGGCTCGCCGGCAAAGGGGACGTGGGTGATCTTCATTCCCGTTTCGCTCGCCATTCCCGCCATGGCCAGATGCGGTACCTGACCGAACCCGGCATTCCCGAAGGTCAGTTTCTCCGGATTCTGCTTTGCGTAGACGAGCAGGTCTTTCATCGTCTTGAAGGGGCTGTCGGCCGGGACCACGACGAAGTGGGTGAAGATCCCGTAGAAGATGATCGGCGTTAGTTCGGTAAGGGGATCGAACTTCAGCTTCATCATGTGGGGCCCCCGGACAAACGGGGCATCGGTTGCGGTAAAGAGGGTATACCCGTCCGGCTTCGCATTCACGACGACACTGGCGGCGACCATGTGGCTCGCCCCGGGTTTATTCTCCACCAGGATGTCCTGCCCGAGGATCTTCTTCGTCCCGTCGGCGAGAACCCGCGACGCCACGTCGACCACTCCCCCGGGGTCCATCCCACACACCAGGGTCACGGGCTTCGTGGGATAGTCCTGGGCAAAGGCAGGCCCCGCGAAGACAACGAAGAAAACCCCCAAGAGACATGCCAGAACCTTCTGTGTGAAACCGTGCCGCTGTCTGTTCATCTCATCCTCCTTCTGTTTTCCCCTGTTTCATTGACGTATTCCCCTGTTCGTTCACACGATGGCGAAGCCCTGCGGGCCAATTGAGCGAGCATCTGCCTTCCGCCCGGGACGCATCGCCGCCCCCCCTTTCCGCGACCCGCAGCCGGGAGTCCGCCGGCCGGCGGGTCCGCATGCGCGGTGTCAGAACGCCCGCAGATACTGAGGCGGGACCGGAGCAGGTTGCTTCAGCGTCTGCGCCGCGTGCAGCGGCCAGTGGGGATCGCGCAGCATCTCGCGCCCCAGCAGGACCAGATCGGCGCGATCGTTCCGGATGATCTCATCGGCTTGGGCCGGCGCGGTGATCAGCCCGACCGTGGCCGTGCGGATCTCCGCCCCCCGCCGGACGGCCTCGGAGATCGGCACCTGGTAGCCGGCGCCGACGGGCACCGCGGCATCGGCACTGTTGCCCCCTGCGGAGCAATCGATCAGGTCCACCCCCTCCGCCTTCAGCCGGCACGCGAGCTGCACCGCCTCCTCCACGCACCAGCCGCCCTCGGCCCAGTCGGTCCCCGAGATGCGCACCGCAAGCGGCAGCCGCTCCGGCCAGACGGACCGCACGGCCCGGACCGTTTCGCGCAGGAACCGGACGCGGTTCTCGAAGCTGCCGCCGTATTCATCGGCGCGGCGGTTCGAAAGCGGCGAATAGAAGCTGTGGAGCAGATAGCCGTGCGCCCCATGGATTTCCAGCCATTCGAACCCGGCTGCCAGCGCGCGCGCCGCGGCGGCACGGAAGGCCTCTTGCAGTTCCCGGATCTCTTCTGCCGTGAGCTCGCGGGGCGTCTGGTGGGCGGCCGTAAAGGGGATCGGGCTCGGCCCCACGACCTGCCATCCCCGCGGCATGTGGGCGGCGATGGGCTTTCCGCCGTCCCAGGCGCGCTGGGTGCTTGCCTTGCGGCCCGCATGGGCGAGTTGGATGCCCGCCACCGCCCCCTGCCCCTTGAGGAAGCGCGTCACCCGCCGCAGGGGTTCGACGTGGCTGTCCGACCAGATCCCCAGGTCGTCGGGAGTGATCCTGCCGGCCGGCTCCACCGCAGTGGCCTCGGTGAGGATTAGCCCCGCGCCGCCGGCCGCCCGCGCACCCAGGTGGACGAGCTGCCAGTCGTTCGAGAAGCCGTCGGGATAGCTGTACTGGCACATCGGAGACAGGCCGATCCGGTTTCGCAGCGTCACCCCCTGAAGGGTCAGCGAATCAAACAAAGCGGGCATTCCGCAATCCTCCCTCTATAACCCTGTACCGTTTCCTGTCGGCGACTGCGTCGCCCCCGCTGGTGAGCAGCGGGTCCGCCGCGGGTGCGGGTGCAAACCGGCCCCCGCCGGGACCGCGGCGATGCCGGTTACTTCCCCTTTTTCCCGGGCTCGAACCCCTGCTCGTAATAGGGCCCCGGGTCATTCTGGTCGACGGCGACCCCGGCGATGCCCCAGGACATGTCCTTTATCGCCAGGAAGACCACGTCCTCATCGGTCGTGGCGACAGTTGCGTGGACGGCGTTCGCGGGGATGTGGATCAGCGTCCCCGGGGTGACGAGCTGCTCGACACCGTCGACTACGGCCTTGAGTTTCCCCTTGAGCAGATAGTTGAACTGCTCGTTGGGATGGGTATGCGGTTTCGCCCCCGTTCCCGCGGCCTTGTGCGCCAGGCTGACCTGGATGCGATCCCCCTGGACGAGGGGACCCTGGGCGGTGCTGTAGTTTCCCCCCACATTGACGGATTCTTCTTCGTCAAGGCGGTAGTAGTACTTCCTCGTTTTTTCCTGTCTTGTTTCCGAACTCATCCCCTCTCCTCTCTCTCCGGTTTCAGCCGCCCCTTCCGGCGACAACTGCACCGGTTGTCAGCCGTTCCTGCGCCGCCGATAATTTGGATCATTCATACTGCTCATCGTACCAGCTGTCAACCCTTTTCACGTACCGGTCACGGGCCGCTACCACGCCCGCGGCGGTATGACGGGCAGTAGCAGGTACGAAGCCCTATCCCCCCCCGTATGGATGCTGTTCTGGGCGCCGGCGTTGTAATCGGCATGGTAGTGGGTGTAGGGGGCGCTGCCCACGCCGTCGCGCGGCTGGATGTCCAGCCGGAGCCGGTGTCCCTTCCTGAACACCATTGACGTCGGCCAGATCTCCACGTCGCAGGCGACCGGTTCGTCCGGATTCAGCCACCACCGCTCGTCGTGCGCATGGTACGGCCGGTAGGGCAGCGAACGGGCGGGGTCGAGCTTGCGATGCGAGGCCCGAAGCCACCCCTTGGTCACGCAGGGGACCGGCTGGCCGTGCTGCCCCACCTCGCAGACATCCGCCCCGTCGGGGGTAATGTTGCGGATCGTCACGAAGATATCCATGTCCTCCGAGGTGCTCGACACCCAGACCTTGAGCATCAACGGCCCGGTGACTTCCGTGTCCTCGGCCATCGGCGCCGTGACGAAGGAGACCCCGGTGCGGCCGGTGTTCCCGTGCGTCGTGGCGAGCGAGGACCCCGAGGCGACGCCCGCGGCGGTCGTGCCGCTCGCCGAGTAGCTCAGCCGCGTCTCGGCGCAATCCGGCGTTTCGGCGAGTTCCCCCTCCAGGCCCAAAACGTCCGCGGGCCGGCGATCGGTCCGCAGATGCAGCTTGGTCCATCGCGTCCGCGCCAGCGGCCACTCATGCTCGAAGCGGAAGGGGTATCGCTCCGGGCTGCCGCCGGTGCGGATCTCCAGCTTCACCGGGGGCTCGTCCATGATCCCGGTGTCGATCCCTTTCAGCCAGTAATCGAACCAGCGCAGCTGATCCATCCTCCCCTCCTCGGAGTGGAAGGGGTGAAAATGGGTGCCCGTATGGATCCGGAGCTTCTTATGCCGGGAGGCGGCGTTCAAGAAGGCCTCGGTGTTGCCGCGCAGGTGCATCGAGAAGCCGCCCCAGTTGCCCACGCTGTACACCGGCACGGTGATCCTGTCCCAACGCGCGCTGTGCATACGCCAGTACTCGGAGTCAAGGTCGTTGCGCATGTAGTTCCACAGCATGTCGTTCTGGAAGGCGTCGGGGTTGTAGCTGCGCGGCCGGCCGAGCAGGTGGTGCGCGGTGTGGGTGAGCCACCAGTTGCCGATGAACCCCAGGGCGAAGATGCCGCCGTGGTAGGCCTGGTCGCGGTACTGGTCGGCCCGCCCTTCCCAGGGGATGATCGCCTTGAGCGACGGGGGCTGAAGGTTGGCGGCCCGCCATTGCGAGCTGGCATGGTAGGAGATGCCCAGCAGGCCGATGCTCCCCGAGCACCACGGCCGTTTGGCGGTCCACTCGATGGCGTCGTAAAAGTCAACCCCCTCCTGGTACGAGCTGGGCTCCGACCTGCCGGGCGATTTCCCCGTGCCGCGCGAGTCGACACGCACGCAGGCGTACCCGCGGGGGACCCACCACAGGGGGTTTGCCGTCTCCCAGTTCATGTAGGGATTGGCCTCCTCCTCCAGGTCCGGCGGCGGCACCCACAGCTTGTCCTTCTGATAGACGCTGATGTTCATGATCGCCGGGAACCGCTCCTCCCCGGCATCGGGGCGGAACAGGTCGGCGCTGAGGAGCGTGCCGTCCCGCATCGGGATCCGTACGTCCTTTTCCACGATCATCCGGTGGTCCCGCGGCTGCGAAACCGGAGCCCCCTGAGAACTCATCCTTCCCCCTCCCGTATCGAATGCGCGGCAGGAGCCGCCAGCGCCTCTGCATCGACCCCCAGCGTCGCACCTGCCGCGCAGACCGCCCGCCAGGTGTCCTCCGGGATCGGGATCCCGTCGCGTTCCCGCCGGGCGCGGCTGCGGGCCTCGGGCTCGCCGGGAATCAGCACCTCGGTAAAGCCCGCTGCCGGCGGGACGGCCTTGATCCGGCCGAGTGTCCTCTCCAGCGCCCGGCGATAATCCTCGGCCGGCCGAAAGGCGGCTGCATCGACGGCAAACAGGAAGATCCCGCTGCGGCTGGTCACGCCTGGGTAGGCGTCCGCGCCCGCCAGCGGTCCGCTCAAGAGCTCGGCGATGACCGCCAGCGCATACCCCTTGTGCCCGGCGAAGGGCAGCAGGAATCCGCCGTCGAAGAATGCCTGCGGATCGACGGAGGGCCGGCCGCGGCTGTCGAGGATGGCATTGGGAGGGAGCTGCTCGTGCCGCGCCTTTGCCAGCTTGATCTTTCCCGCGGCGATGGCGGAGGTGGCAAAGTCGAGCGTGACCGGATCGCCGGCAGGGTTGGGCAGCGAAACGGAGAGGGGATTCGTTCCCAGGACCGGGGCCGCCCCCCCGTAGGGTGCGGTAGTGGGCTTGCTGACGGTTCCGATGGCCATGAACAGGGCCACGCCCCGCCGGGCCGCGCGCTCGGTGAATGCCGCCAGCCTGCCCGTATGGCCCGCCTGGACGACCGAGACGACCGCTACCCGCTCCCGCTTTGCCTTCTCGGCGGCGAGGTCCGCCGCGAACAGCCCCGTTACCTGCCCGAAGGCCCAGTTTCCGCTCACCAGCGCGCTGACGGCGGTCTCTTCGATCACGCGTGGACGGGCCGCGGGCACGATCTCCCCCTGCCGGACGCTCTGCACGTACTCCGGAATGCGGAGGATGCCGTGGGAGTCGTGGCCGGCAAGGTGGTTGTCCACCAGGACGTCCGCCACCTGGCCGGCGAGGTCCTCCGGCGCTCCGGCAGCGCGAAAGATCGCCGCCGTCACCCGGTGCAGGATCTCCTTGCTCATCGTTGGCATCGCTCTCTCCTCCCCGCTGCGGCGCGTCTCCGGCTCACCCGATTCCCGGGCGCGCCGCGGGAGGCGCGCCGCATCACCCGATCGCCGCCGCGACCGCCTCGCCCATCTCGGCGGTGCCGGCGCTGCCGCCCAGATCGCACGTGAGTGTCTTCTCCGCGGCGATCACCCTGCTCATCGCGCCGTCGATCCGCCCGGCCGCCTCAGCCGCTTTCGGTTCCGCATGCTTCCGGGCGAGCCACTCGAACAGCATCTTTCCCGACATGATCAGCGCGTAGGGGTTGGCAATCCCCCTGCCGGCGATGTCCGGCGCCGACCCGTGCGTCGCCTGCGCCATGGCCTGCCTCGCTCCCGCGCAGAGCCCCGGCGCCAGCCCCAGGCCGCCGACCAGCCCCGCACCCTCGTCGGTGAGTATGTCGCCGAACTGATTCGTGGTGACCAGCACGTCGAACTGCTGCGGGCTCATCGCCAGTTTCATCGCCGCCGTATCGACCATCATCTCCTCGAAGGTCACGTCGGGATACTCGACCGCCACCCGCCGGCACTCTTCGGCGAACATGCCGCAGGTGAGCCGAAACACCGGCTCCTTGTGGACTGCGGTGACCTTCCTGCGGCTGCGCGTCCGGGCGATCTCGAAGGCCTCGCGGGCGACGCGGTTGGCGCCGCGCCGCGTGATCACCCGCGTCCCGATCGAGATATCATCGTTCGGTCGGAACTCCCCCGAACCGGCAGCCGCGATGATCGCCGACTGCATCCCCTCGGTGGTTTCCCGCACGAACAGGATGTCCACCTCCTTGTGCACCGACGGGATATTCGGGTACGACCGCACCGGCTTGATGCTGGCGTACAGCTCAAACCGCCTGCGTATCGGGGGATTGATCCAGTTCGGATCGTTCCGCGGGTAGGCGCTGTGGCCGATCGGCCCCATGATCCAGCCGTGGAGCTTCTGGAGCGCTTCTTCCGTGGGGGCGGGGAAGGTGTGACCGTGCCGCGCATGGCCGCTGCGGCCGATGGGCAGCTCGCGCCATTCCACGCCCAGCCCCACGGCCGCGGCCGCGGCCTTCATCACCCGGACGCACTCGGCGACGACCTCTGGCCCGATATCGTCACCGGGCAGGATCCCGATTTTCAGCACGCTCAGCCTCCCTGCCCCGGCCGGCACGCCGGCCGGACCCGGTTCCCCGGGGATTTACTCCATCACCACGCCGACCTCTTTGATCACCTTCGTCCACTTATCGTTTTCTTCCTTCATGAACTCGGCGAATTCCGCGGGCGATTTGCTGGTCACCACCTCCGCACCGCTGTCCTGGAGGCGCTTGACCACCCCGGGATCGGCCATCACCTTCACAAAGACGGCGTGGAGCTTCTTGACGATCGCATCCGGCGTCCCCTTCGGGGCGTACACCCCCTGCCAGGAGCCGCTCTTCATCCCCTTGTAGCCGATCTCGGGGAAGTAAGGAACATCGGGGAGGGTCGGGATCCGATGGGGCGCCGCCACGGCGAGCACCTTCACCTTGCCCGCGTTGACATGCGTCATGATCGACGCGAGGGTGACAAAAGCGCAGTGAACCTCGCCACCCAAGAGGCCGATCGCCGCCGCGCCCGCGCCTCCCTTGTAGGGAATCTGGACCAGGTCGATCCCGGCGGCGCGCATGAACATCTCCATTTCCAGCCGGCCGTTGCTCCCCGGGCCGGCGGTGCCGAAATTGAGCTTGCCCGGGCGGGCCTTCGCATACTCGATGAACTCCTTGACGTTCTTGACCGGAACCGACGGATGGACGGCCAGCGCCGTGGGTACGTCGACCACCTGGGTTACCGCGACGAAGTCGCGCACCGGGCTGACGTTGAATTTGGGGAAGAGGCCGGGGTTGATCGCCATGGTGCCGATGTTGCCGAGCAGAATGGTGTAGCCGTCGGCCGGGGCCTGCGCCGCCGCCGCCACGCCGATGTTGCCCGAGGCGCCGCTGCGGTTGTCCACGAGAATCGTCTGTCCGAGTTCCTTGCCCAGGACGGGCGACAGGATGCGGGCCACCACGTCGGAGGCCCCGCCGGGAGCGAACGGTACGATCATCCGTACCGGTTTTGTCGGATAGTTCTGGGCGGAGGCCACGCCCGCTACCAGGAGAAGAACAACGATTGCTGCCACTGCCTTTACTGACTTCATTACACAGACTCTCCTTTCCCTGTCCCCTGCGGGACGCACTGGTACACTCCTTCGCCCCCTTCCGGTCCGTATGACTGCGGCCGCAGCGGGCGGTGACTGATTCCCTCCGGCCAAACGCTACCCGGTGATGACTCCCCGCCGCTTTTTGAGGACCGGCAGTGCCATCACGACCAGGATCAGGACCGTGATGATCACGAACACCAGGCTGAGGGGCCGGGTGAGGAACACCGTGGGGTCCCCGCGCGAGATCAGCATCGCCCGGCGCAGGTTCTCCTCCATCATCGGGCCCAGCACGAACCCCAGCATCAGCGGCACCGGGCTGCACTCGAGCTTCATCCACAGAAACCCGAGCAGGCCGAAGAAGGCCGTGAGGTAGAGCTCGAAGGGGCTGTTGTTCAGGCTGTAGATCCCGATGCAGGAGAACGTCATGATCGCCGGGAACAGCAGACGGTAGGGGACCTTGAGGAGGCTCACCCAGAGGCCGATCAGCGGCAGGTTGAGGATGACGAGCATCAGGTTCCCGATCCACATGCTCACGATCAGCCCCCAGAAGAGGTCGGGCCGCTGGGTCATCACCGTCGGGCCCGGGGCGATCCCGTGGATCATCAGGGCCCCGAGCATCAGCGCCATCGTCCCGCTCGCGGGGATACCCAGCGTCAGCATGGGGATGAACTTGCACTGCGCATCGGCGTTGTTGGCGGCCTCGGGCCCGGCAACCCCTTCGATCGCACCGTTGCCGAAGCGCGACGGGTCCTTGGCCATCTTCTTCTCGACCATGTACGAGGAGAACGAGGCGATCGCCGGACCGGTCCCGGGCAGGACGCCGAAGAACGCCCCCAGCACGGTGCCCCGGACGATCGGGCCGGCGGACCGCTTCACCTGGTCCTTCGAGGGGAAGAGGCTTCCGACCTTGGAGGTGAAGACCGTCCGTTCCTCCGGGTCGCCCAGGTTGGAGACGATCTCGCCCAGGGCGAAGACGCCGATGGCGATCACCACAAACCCGATCCCGTCGGTCAGCTCGATGATGTCGAAGCTGAACCGCCGCCAGCCCGAATCCACGTCGGTGCCCACGCAGCCGATCAGCAGGCCCAAAAACACCATCGCGAGCGACTTGACCATGTCGCCCGGGGCGAGGACCGCGGCGACGATCAGCCCCATCATCATCAACGAAAAATACTCGGGGGAGGCGAACTTCAGCGCCATCTCGGCGATCGGCGGGCCGAACAAGGCGATGACCAGCGTGCAGACGGTGCCGGCGAAGAACGAGCCGATGGCCGCGATGGCCAGCGCCGGACCCGCCTTCCCCTGCCGGGCCATCTGGTAGCCGTCGATGCAGGTGATCACCGACGAGGTTTCGCCCGGGAGGTTGACCAGGATCGACGTGGTGGACCCGCCGTACTGGGCGCCGTAGTAGATGCCGGCCAGCATGATCAGCGCCCCGACCGGCGAAATGGTGAAGGTGATCGGCATCAGCATGGCGATCGTCGCCAGCGGTCCGATGCCGGGCAGGACGCCGATCAGGGTCCCCAGGAGGCACCCCAGGAAGCAGTAGAACAGGTTCTGCCACGACAACGCGACACTGAAGCCGAAAATCAGGTTATGGAACAGATCCATGGCGCGCTCCTTCAGAATCCCTTAAGCAAGGGGTAAGGGAGGCCGAGGCCCCAGATGAACATGGCTACCGACAGGAAACTCAAAAAGATGGTCAACAGCAGGACTTCCTTTACCTTGAACTCCCGTCCCGATGCGGCCGACACGAAGATCAGGATGAACAGCGCCGGGATGAATCCCGCCACCTCCATCGTGACGCCGAACAGCACCATGGACAGCGGCAGGATGATCAGGGCGCGGATCGACCAGTGCCCTTTGATCGCATCGCTGTTGCGCACCCCCCGAACCATGACGTAGAGGCCGAAGGCGACGAGGATCCATCCCAGGACGCGCGGGAAGTATCCGGGCCCCATCCGCAGCGTGGTGCCGAAGGGGTAACTCTGGGCGATGAGGATCGCCCCGGCGCCGACCCCGGCGAACAGAAGCCCGGCCCAAAAATCCTTATTGTTGCCAAACCCCAGTTTCATCGACTGCTCCTTTCGCGCTGCCGCTCCGGCAACGCATGCCGTATTCATCCCCAGCGGGACGACGCGACACCGACCGGGGCGAGTCTCCGGTCTCCTGTTCCCCCCGCGTCGATCCGGTCACCCTTTTGTTCCCGGGTATTTCTTTTCAGCCTCCTCGGCGTTGTCCACCTTGTTGTAATCCTGGTTGAGGTCTCCGCTCCCGGCAGGGTACTTGACGGTAAAGAAAACGGCCGTACCGTCCACGGCCCGGCTCCGATGCTGGGTGAAACGCGGGATATGGACGAGATCGCCGCGCTCGACGATACGGTCTTCGTCTCCCAGGATCATGTGCAGTTTGCCTTCGAGGACCAGCGTGAACTGCTCCTCGTTCGGGTGCATGTGCAGCGGGGGGCCCTCGCCCGCGGGCTTCGTGACGATACCGGCTTTCATGAATTCCCCCACGACCGTCTGGATGATCATGGCGGGATTGAGCGCGGGGTTGTCTTTCTTCAGCTCGGCGATGTGGTAGATGGGCATTGCGTGACCTCCTCAGCGGGCAATGGACGATTTCGAGAGCCCTTCATAATACTCATCAGACCACCTGTCAAATGTTTTTTAACCGTTCGCAGCAGCGCCCGCGCGTCTCCGTTTTCGCCGGCACGCGGCCCAGGAGAAACCAGGAGAAAAGGCATGGGCCGGGCTGGATACCTGGGAGAAATCAGGGTATCGGGAGGAAGGAACTGCGGGGGGAGAAGCGCAAGAAGGGGGACCATCCGGAAGGGGAGGAGGGTGCCTGAACCTCCCGGGTGATCCCCCTGTTGTTGTCAGGGATTAACCGTTACCGATTACCGCCCGGGGCAGTTGCCGCCCGGGCAGGTACCGGGACCGGCACCGGGACCGAAACCGCGCCCGCGGCCAAACCCGCCGCGGCCGGCGGCGTTCGTTTTCAGCTGCTCCTTCTGTTCCGGCGTCAGAATCTTCAGGCCCTCGAGACGGAACGAGGTATTGATCTCCTGCAGTTGATCCCGCAGGGTCCGCATCTCATTCTGCGCCGCCTGGATCTTCGCCTGATCGGGAGTCGCCTCGAGCCAGAGCGCTCGCAGGGCGTCGCGCTTGGCCAGCATCTGCGTCCGGAGCGACTCTGTTGCCTTGAGCTGCTCGGCGCGCAGCGCCTCGAGCTGCGCCTTCTGGTCCGCGGTCAGGTTCAGACCGGGATACCCCAGGAACCCTGCGCAGGACCCGCCGCCGCACCCCGGCCCCCTCCCCCAGCCGAACCCGAAGGCCGAGCTGGCGATTGCTGCCACAAAGAGCAGCACCATCGCCGTCATAGTCCATTTCGTTGTCTTCTTCATCGTTCATTCTCCTTTGTTTGTGCTTTGGTAACATTCCTCTTTTGCCCTCTCCTTGAGCAATAGGCATGCCATCACCGGATAAAAACATCTATCATCACGATATTAAATATATTTCGCCGGAAAGGGTAGAAGATGCTGCCACCTCTTGAAGAATGTTCTGGATGATAAGTATCCATCCGTGGTATCCAGTTGATCAGTAAGTATCCAAATTGTCGTGCCTGAAGCTGACCGGTCCGGCCTTTGCCGGGCCGAACCGACGAGGGGCCATGGAACAGCAGCAACCGGGAAGAAAAAAGAGGAAGCGGCTCTGGGCAGTGCTCCCCCCCTGGCTGATCATCGGCTCGGTGGCGATCATCGCACCGCTTTTCATCTTCACGGCGCTGCAAGACATCAATCGGCAGCGGGAGCAGACCTCCCGCCTCCTTGTGGAGAAAGGGGCCGCCCTCATCCGCTCCTTCGAGGCGGGCGCCCGTACCGGAATCGGGATGCGCTGGGGAGGGTTTCAGCTCCAGAAGCTCCTGATGGAAACGGCCCAGCAGCCCGATATTGATTACCTGATCGTCACCGATACGGAAGGAAGGATCGTCGCCGACAGCGACCCCGCGCGAATCGGGTTGAACCACGGGCAGGAATTGGACCTGGCCGCGATTGCCCGCTCGCAGACCCTTGCCTGGAGACGGGTCCCCCACAGCGAGGGTGCCGACACCTTCGAGATATATCGGCGGTTCGCACCGACGGACCAAGCGCTCCCCGATTTTCCCGCCGATCCGGCGCCGTCCCGCGCCGCGTCCGCGGAGGGCGCCTCCGGGTTCGTGATCTTCGTCGGGCTGGACATGGGTCCGATCGTCGCCGCCCAGGAGGAGGACCGGCGCCACACCCTCTGGATGGCCCTCATCTTCCTGCTCGTCAGCTGCTCCGGAATCATCTCGCTTCTTTTGGCCCAGGGCTACCGGACCGCGCGAAGTTCCCTCTCCCGGATCAAGGCCTTTTCCGACAGCCTCGTGGAAAACATGCCCATCGGACTGATCGCCGTCGATCCCCGGGGACAATTGATCGCCTTCAATCAGACGGCCGAGGGGATCCTCGGCCGGAGCGCACCGGATGTGCTCGGGAAAAGGGCGGACGAGGTCCTTCCCGAGGGGCTCCGGGAGATCTTCCGCCGGCTTGTGGGTGAAGGACGGGCGAGCGAACGGGAGATCGACTTCACCGCTGCCGAAGGGCGGACGATCCCGCTGGAGGTGATCGCGACGGTGCTCCGCGAGGAGGACGACGCCTTCGTCGGCTACATTATCCTCTTCCGCGACATGACAGAGGTACGGCGCCTCAAGCAGGAGGTGGCACGGAGCCAGCGGCTCGCATCCCTGGGGAGCCTGGCAGCCGGAGTCGCCCACGAGATCCGCAACCCGCTCAGCTCGATCAAGGGGTTTGCCACCTATTTCCGGGAGCGGTACCGGGAAAACCCCGACGACCGCGAGACAGCGGAGACGATGATCAGCGAGGTGGACCGGTTGAACCGCGTCATCACCCAGTTGCTCGAATTTGCCCGGCCGATGACGATGAAGCGCGCCCCCACCTCGCCTGCGGTGGTGATCCGCCATGTCCTCAGGACGATAGAGGGGCAGGCCGCTCAGAAGGGGATCCGCATCGAAACGGACATCCCGGCTGCTCCCGCCGAGATCCCGCTCGACGCCGACCGGATGAGTCAGGTTCTGTTGAACCTCCTGCTCAACGCCGTCGCGGCTACGGACGCAGGGGGGACGATCAGGATTTCCCTGGCGCAGCAGGACGACCGGACGGTCCGGATCGCCATCGCCGACACGGGCGCCGGGATCCGGCGCGAGGACCTTCCCCGGGTGTTCGACCCATACTTTACGACCAAACCCTCCGGCACCGGCCTGGGGCTTCCCATCGTCCAGAAGATCGTCGAGGCCCACGACGGTGCGATACATATCGCGAGCGAGGTGGGAACGGGGACGACGGTGACGCTCCTTCTGCCGACCGCGGCCGGGGATGAAAGGCACAACAGAGGTGACGGAACATGAACGAGGAGATCTCCCTTTTGGTCGTCGACGACGATACGGCGCACCGGACTATGCTCCGGAAGCTCCTTTCCGGGTGGGGATACGCGATCACCGAGGCCGACGACGGCGCGACCGCCGTCGAGGCGGTCCGCAGGCACCCCTTCGACCTGATCCTGATGGACATCCGCATGATTAAGGTCTCCGGCCTCACCGCCCTGGCCGAGATCAAGGCGTTCAACCCGGCGATCCCCGTGGTCATCATGACTGCGTACGCCTCCGTGGAGACGGCCGTCGAGGCGCTGAAAAAGGGGGCCTACGACTATCTGACAAAGCCACTGGACTTCGACGAGCTCCGCCTGACCCTGGAGCGGGCAGTCGACCACAGCCATCTCCGCCGGGAAAACCGCCTCCTCAGGGCAAGCCTCGGCGACCGGTTCGACCGGCCGAACCTGATCGGACGTTCCGCCGCGATGACGCGCCTCATCGAGACCGCATCGCAGGTCGCCCCCTCTGAGGCGACGGTCCTGATCAGCGGAGAGTCGGGGACGGGAAAAGAGATGATCGCCGGGCTGATCCACACCAACAGCCTCCGCAAGGAGGGCCCGTTCATCAGGTTGAACTGCGCGGCGATCGCCGAAACCCTCCTCGAATCGGAACTGTTCGGCCACGAGAAGGGGGCCTTTACCGGCGCGGACCGGCGGAAGGAGGGCAAGTTCCGCCAGGCCGACGGGGGAAGCCTCTTCCTGGACGAGGTGAGCGAGATGTCCGTGGGGATGCAGGTGAAACTCCTCCGGGTGCTCCAGGAGCGGGAGTTGACCCGGGTCGGCGGCGAGGAGGTGATCCGTGTCGACGTTCGCCTCATCGCCGCCACGAACCGTGACCTCCTCCGGGAGGTCGCGGCCGGCCGTTTCCGGGAAGACCTCTTCTACCGGCTGAACGTGGTCACACTGTTCGTGCCGCCGCTCAGGGAGCGGCAGGAAGACATCCCCCTGCTCGCCCAAGAGTTTCTCGTCCGGTTCGCCGAAAAAAACCGCAAGCCGATCAAGGGGTTCACGCCTCAGGCGATGGACCGTCTCCTCAGACACCCCTGGCCGGGGAACGTCCGGGAGCTGATGAACGCGGTAGAGCGGGCGGTGGTCCTCTCCCGTGGGGAGTATCTCGACGAAACCGAGCTTTCCCTTCTCCCGGCGGCACAGGGGACTCCGCCCCTCCCCCCGGGTGGGGAAGCGGCGCGGCAACTGGTTTCCGCACAGGAAGCCACCGCGGCGAGGCCCGGCGCCCCCGCCTCCGCCGCCTCCCCCTCGCTCGAAGCGGTAGAACGGGAAACGATCCTCCGGACGCTGGAGGGGGCCGGGGGCAACAAGAGCGAGGCCGCCCGCCGTCTCGGCATCACCCGCCGGACCCTCCACCAGAAGCTCCGGAAATACGGAATGATGTGAGCAAATACGCTGCGAAACCCCGGAAACGGGGGCAAAAAATCGCTTGACTTCTTTCACATAAATGTCCGAATATCGAAACGTATTCGGGGTTCACCCGCCGGCGCGAACCCCGCTCATGCCGGGCGAGCGCGGCTGCAACCTATCGTCATGCCTTGACAGCTGATCGCTCCTTGTTCCGCGCGGTCCGCCGGATCGCTGGTTCAGAGAGGACCTGAGATGAATAAGCGCCCCTTCTCCCCCATTCTCCTGGCCTTCGTTGCCCTATTCCTCTGCACGTTACTGCCCCTTGCCGCCGTAGCCCAGCGATCGAACCTCCTGAAGGAGGGGATCGAGCAGTACAACAAGGAAAATTTCGAAGAGGCGATCGTGACCTTGACCCGTGCCAGGGAGGAGGCCCCTGCCTCGGCCGAGGCGGCGTTCTACCTCGGCATGGCGTACCGTCAGCTCAACGACATCCCCAGCGCCTACCGGCAGTTCGAGGCGGCGGTCGGCCTGAAGCCGCTCTCCGACAATGCCATCCTCGAGGTGATCGAAACGGCCACGCTCCTGGACAGGCTCGACGTGGCAAAGAAATGGATCGCCGTGGCCGAGGAGCACAGGGTCTACCCCGCCCGCGTGGCCTTCCTCAAGGGGGCGTCGCTGGCAAAGGAGGGGAAGCACGACGAGGCGATCACCGCCTACGAGCTCTCCAGGCGCCTCGACCCGACCTACGCGCAGTCTGCCGACTTCCAGATCGGGATCTGCCTGATGAACCAGAAGAAGTACGAGCGGGCCCGGGACCTCTTCCAGGCGGCGGTAACCCGGGATCCCCTGTCCGACCTGGCCACCTACGCCCGCCGATACCAGGAGGCAGCGGAGCAGTGGCGCTTCATCCAGCGGCCGCTGCGGGTCACGATCGGGGTCACGGGACAGTACGACACCAACTACCGCAACCTCGGGGACCCCTACGATCATGCCGTCTTCGGCTACAACGAGTATCTGGCGGAAACCGACAAGGCCAGCTTCGTCATGCAGAACGTCGTCCGCCTCGACTACGTCCCCAACCTGCCGGCCCCTTTCGCCCTGACCGCGGGGTACGCGGCCCTCAACACGCTGCACCAGCGGTACGGTACCGACAACGACACCTTCGCCAACTCCTTCACCCTGGCCCCCGGCATGAATTTCGAGGGCTTTGCCTTCAATCTCGTCGCCAACTACACCCACACCCTGAAGCGCGACCCCGGCTACCGCAGGTATTCCGAAGTTTCCAGCGTGGGCCCGCTATTCCGGTATCTGCTGCGCAAGGACCATATCCTCGAGGCGAACGTCTCCTATACGCGGAAGAACTTCTTCAAGCCGGTCTTTATCCCCGCGCAGGAGGACCAGTCCTCCCGCGGGCTGGAAAGCTCGCTCGGATGGATCTGGCTGTTCAGGGAAAACGCCTTCCTGAACCTGAAGCTCGGCTACAGCGTGGATGACGCCGAAGGGATCCACTACGACAACCAGGGGTACCGCGCCTCGGCCAGCCTGATCTATCCGCTGGCGGACGCCCTGCGGCTCCAGATCGGCAGCGAGCTGTACCTGCAGGACTACCGGAATGAGAATCTCGTTTACCGCAAGAACCGGAAGGACCGGAATTATACCGGGACGATCGGCGTGACCTGGTCGGCCTGGAAATACCTCGACGCCACCGCCCAGTACCTCTACCAGAACGTCTATTCCAACATCTACGCCTACGATTACCGGCGCCACATGTTCTCCCTGGGGGTGGAGCTGAAGTTCTAGAACTCGGCAGAACGACCTTGTCGTGAGGGGGTCAGCTATGAAACGATCCGTGACGATCTTGTTAGCCTTGGCGGTGCTCGCGGCGCTGCCCTTTGCGGCCGTCGCCGCCCCGGTGGGGAAGATCACCGCGCTCGAGGGGAACGTGGACATCACCTCCGGCGAGCGGGCCGCCCGGGACGCGAGGCTGGGCGATGCCATCAGCGCCGGCGACATCCTCCGCGCCAAGAGCCGGTCCAAGGCCGAGGTCACCTTCCTGGACGGCAACATCCTCCGCCTGGCGGAGAGCACCCGGGTCCGGATCACCGACTACCAGGCCGGGGAGGGGAAGACCACCACGCTGGACCTGTTCCGCGGCAAGACCCAGAACATCGTCTCCGGGCTGGCAAAGGGGGCCAAGTACGAGGTCCGCACCCCCACGGCGGTCTGCGGCGTGCGCGGGACCAATTTCTTCGCCTTTTTCCAGAACGGGGTGAGCGGATTCATCCCCACATTGGGAAGCATCTACGGCTACAACCGGGCAATGCCCGACGCGGTGCGGGTCGTGACGGTGGGCGCCTCGATCATGGTCCTGGCAGCCAACCAGCTGCCCTCGATCCAGCCGGTAACCTCCGGCGATCTGAACAAGCACGGCCAGGACACGACCCCGCAGGGCCCCCAGGGCGACGGAAAGAAGGACGAGGGGGCGCCGACGACGGCACCCACGACCACCGCGACGACGGCGGGCGACACACCCCCGCCTCCTCCGCCCCCGCCTCCGCCGCCTCCCCCGCCCCCACCGCCGCCGGTCACCACAACGGCGATGACGACCGTTTCGACGACCGTTTCGACGACGAGCACCACCACGTCGACCACGACCACGTCTTCATCAACCACGACATCGGCGCCGACCACGGCGCCCACCACCGTACCCACGACCGTACCGACCACGGCGCCGACCACGGTGAGCACGACCGTGCCGACGACCGTTCCTACCACCTCCACGACGACGGTAAGCACGACCACCTCTACATCTACATCCACCTCTACGAGCTCATCCACCACCTCGTCGACCACGGTGATCACGACGACGATATTGCCCACCACATCGGTGCCGACCACCACGGTGCAGCCGACCACCACGACGACGATCCCGCCGCTCGGCCAGATAGGCGGCCTCGCGGCCGGCCCGATCGATGTCGGCACCGGCGCGGTGACGCTGACCGGAACGCTGACGAGTCCGACCGCACCGTCGCAGGGTCTGATGAGCAACATGGCCATGAGCGACGGGAGCACCTACACCGCCTTCGTTGCCGGCCTCGCCGGTTCCTGGCTCGGGCTGGTGGAGGGGATCTACCGCAAGCCGCAGGTGGGCGGCACGGGCTTTGACGACGTCGGCCTGGTGTACGGATCGCTGACCGGCACGGTTTCGGGAAGCAGCCTCTCCGCATCCGGTACGGTCAACCGTACGGCCTTCCTGGGGACGATTCCCAGCGGCGCTACTCTGGAGACCTTCACGTTTCCGGTTTTCCGATTCAACACCATCGACAGCGACCTGTACACCTACGGACAGCAGACCAACGGGACGATTCAGGGATACACGACCACCGCCGGCGGCATCATCGGCGTCTGGGGGACGACGGACCACGGGACGTACAAGAACCCGGGCCACCCGACCCTGGCGGCACCCAATTGGGCAGACTACGTTACGGGAGCGCGCATCATTCACGGGTTGAGCGGGGAGGGGCAGCTCACCCTGACGGACGACTCCCAGGGCCACACCTCTCTGACCGGGTCCATGAATTACATGGACACCCGCTATCTCGGCACGATTTCCCTCCATTACCTCGGGACGTACAACCTTTCGGGGTACAACCCGGACACGCGCACCTATCCCTACAGCATCGCCGGAACGGGAAGTTGCCAGCTGGCGAGACTGGCCTTTACCGGCGAGGTCGGTAGCGGAACCCAGTATCTGTACGCCAACAACGCCGGCGTCTGGGCGGCCGCGGGCGGGTTCAGCGCCCTGCTCGGCGCGCTCGACCTCCCCTGGACCCAGGAGGTGGCCCTTATCTACCACGGCGGGGTAGCGCTCCCGGGCCAGGGATACGGCGGGGCAAATCTCCTCTGGAACGCACCGGTCGCCGGGTACGACGTCAGCAAGGGCACCTGGACCGCCGCCTACAACGGCACCGGGGGATACGTCTACGGGTTCAGCGGCGGGCTGATCGCCGGCGCGTCGGGCGCAAAGACCGGCACACTGGCGCTGCTGTTCCTGGCGAGCGACCGCAGCGAGGCGGGGTGGCTGACCGGCCCGCTTGCGACTACGGACCCGTCGGTATGGATGGGTGACAGTGAATGGTTCCCGAACACGGGCCTGCCCCAGTTCGCGGGCCTGGCGCCGCAGGACACGGTCACCATCGGGACGGGCAGTCTGAGCGGGAAGCTGGGCGCCGCGTTCGGCGAGGTCGGGACGATGACCGGCAGCGTGCCGGGGAACGGCGGGATTGCCGCCCACTTTGTGCGGAACGGGACCGAGGCGCTCCCCTGGGGGATCTACAACCTCACGCTGGGCGGGACCTATACGCAGCGGCCGGCAGGGGTCGTCGCCTGGTCGGGCCGCGTCGGTGGCGCCAACTCCTTCCAGATCGGAGATTCGGGCGTCTGGATCGGACAGATCCTGAACGGAACCTGGTCGGCAACCGGCGAGCTCGGGGGCGAGGCGTCGGGCAACTACCTGACCGCTTACCAGTGGGGGGGCTTCTCGGGCCCCTATTACGGGATCAGCACCGCAACGGGCTCAAACGGCAGTTGGATCGGACAGAGCGTGGGGACCTACGAGGGGGTGTGGCTGGCCCTCAACGGAAACGTCTTCGGCAGCCTCAAGTATTACTCCGGCGGCGGCGCTCTTGTACACGGAGGGGGAACCTCCGGCCTGATCGGCGGGGTGGGCAACCCCTTCCTGGGAGGTCTGCCGGTCAACCTGATGGGCAGTTATTCCCCTGACGGCGCGCTGTACCGGGAGCCGTCGCTGATGTACGGATCGGGCTGGTACGTCGCGGGCAACATCGGCATCAACACGCCGGCCGACACGACCGACGACGGTACGTACAACGGCTACATCGTCGGCCTCTGGAACGGCGGGAGCATCGAGCAGGCAAAGATCGCCAGCCTCTACACCAGGACCGGGGGGAAGGCGGGCTACCTCTTCGCCAACCTGACGGGCAGTTACTACGGCGAAATCGAGATGTGGAAGGCCTCGGGGAACCTTTCCGTCACCGAGGTCATCGCGAGCGGAAACGCGACCAACAGCACCAGCGGTGCCGACCTCGTCCACGGCGGTTTTTGGGGAAAGGCGATGGCGGCGGGCGGGACCTACAGCTTCGCGGCGGACGTAGTGGAAGGCGCCCTGCTGGGGCTCCGGGACCAGAACCCCGGCTGGGGGATCTGGAATATGGGGTTGGGCGGCACCTACACCGGCACCCCGACCTCGCCCTTCACGGCCAGGGTCGGCAGCGGGTCGTTCCAGTTGGGCAGCGTCGGTTTAGACGGATACTGGATCGGCGACCTCAACGTTACCTGGAGCGGCAACCGGCTGTCCGCCGCCCTGACCAACAGCCGGTTCCTCACCGACCGCTTCACCGGTGAACTGGTCACCGGTCCCCAGGGCGGCATCATGGGTTCCTACGGTAATCTCGTCGCGGGCACCGGCACCTGGGAGGCGGCAGGGGTGGGGATATACGAGAACGTCCGACCCCTGACGATCAGCAACGCGCTCACCCTGTCGGGCGGGCTCCCCATCCTGACCGGACTGATGGGTGTCAGCAACTTGGGCGGCGCCCCCAACGACCTCTGGACGGCCAAGACGGGCGATCTGTGGCTCATGGGAAACTACTACGACGGAGGGGCACCCGGGTCGACTCTTCATACGGGGAGCGTTTCCAGCACCGGTGCGGGTTACTTCTCGTCAATCGGCGGCGCATACCGGGGGACCCTGCTTCTTGCCGAGGATGACCAGAACAGCCTCTCGGGGGGGCTGAGGGGCCTGTACATCAAGGGCGGCGCCGCAGGGCTGCTGTTCAGCGACGCCTTTGCAGGCATGGTCTTTCCTTCCCTCGACATGTGGAGGAGTGACAGCGGCACGCTCAATGCCTATGAAATGGGGGCCACCACCGTCACGGAGCCGGAAATCGGCGACGCAGCCAAGGTGAAGACCGCCCAGATCAACGGCATCCCGGAAAAGCCGGTCTTCACGCGGGTCCCGACGAGCGCCGACTCATTCCTCGTCGCCCAGGAACAGACGACCACCACGCGGATCCTGGACCAGACCTGGGGGATCTGGAACAGCGCCCTGTCGGGGACCTATGTGAGCACGACACCGCTGGAGTGGGTTTCGGTGCGCCAACAGGGGGCCTCGGCCCATGGCGGGACAGGGGGCAGCGAGTATCTGCACTACACGCTGGGACCGGCGGTGAACGGCATCTCCACGGGGATCGTCGCCGGAGCCCGGGTGGTGCTGAACGACCCGACACCGCCCGCCGGGATCACGGCCCCGGGTTCCTACACCGTGGTGACCGGCGGCGAGGTCAAGGGGCTGTTCAACCCCGGCGACTTCACCTGGAAGACCCTCTCCCAGGGCAGCTTCATGGAGACCAAGGCGTTCGTCGACAAGGTCGCGGCCATGAACGATACGGACCGGGCGAATTTCATGAAGGCCACGAAGATCCCCGCCTTCCAGGTCGGAATTACGGACCTCCGGGGGAGCGGCGCCGTCACCGGCGGCACCATCGACCTGGGGAGTCAGGCGGATGCGACAAAGGGGATCCTCGGCGCCGCCTTCTTCGCCGCCACCGCAGGCGGAGCACCCCAGATCTGGGCATCGGGAAACACCACCGGCGCCTTCACGGGCGCCCCTACCGGCGGGAGCGTCGCCCTTTCGGGCTACGCGCCCGGCGGCACCGCGGCGACCAACGGAATCACGGCGAACTTCGCCGTCGGCACCTGGGGGGCGACGGTAGGGTCGACCTGGGCCGCGCAGATAACCAATGGCAACGTGCCTTCCGGAACAGCCGGGTTCCCGGCGGCAGGCACCCAGTTCCAGGGAGGAGCGGCCGGAAGGATCAGCACCGTGCCCAACGGGGTCTCGGGCGCCTTCTCCGGGACGGCGGCAGGAATCGCGCACGGCGTCGGGACGGTCCAGTAGATCCGTTCCCGCCCCGCATCCATCGCATGGCGCACTCGTCGGGCGCAGGGTCCCCGGACCCTGCGCCTCTTCATTCCCGCCTCTCCCCGCAGGGCAGGGGCGGGAACACAAAAAACAGCGGTTTCAAAAATGCCGCCGTCGTGGTAAAGCCATCTCCACAATCCCCGAGAAAGGATCCGTACCCGTGTCGCTGGTGGGAAAAAACATCGACGCCTTCTGCAGCCGCTGTGGGTTCACCCTTGCCCACGTCGTCCTGTACGAGGTAGGAGGGGCCGTGCAGGGGGTGCAGTGCAAGACCTGCGGGGCCCAGCACCGCTACCGCGGGGCGAGGACCGGCGTGAGCCGGGACATCGCTGCGGAGCGCCGCCGCAGCCGGGAGGCGCCCCGGCCACGACCGCCGGTCCGGCCTTCAGACTCGCGGGTCTGGCAGCAGCGCAGCGCCGCTGCCCCGCCTGACGCGGTCGTCTGGGATTACCGGCTCACGGAACGCTATGAAACGGGGGATATACTCAACCACCCCCAGTTCGGCAGGGGGTTCGTGGAGGCCGCCACCGCAGACCGCATGGAGGTCATATTCCGGGAGGGGCGGAAGACGCTGGCGATGAACCGCCAGCCCACACCGGGAGAGCCCGGGTGACGGGGCGTCAGGAAACCGCGCGAATGGACAGGACCGCCTGCGGAAGGCACATACGGGACCGGGGGGCGTCGTCCGCGGGAGAGGCGCGCGGACCCCGGGCGGACCGCCTCCGGGAGGCCGCCAGATGACGGCGTCCCTTGTTTCGCGAAAGGGCCAACTCTTCCTGCTCGGGTTTCTGACGAGCATCTTCCTCGTCAATTTCCTCTCCCGGGTCGTCATGGCCCCGCTGATGCCGGTGGTCGAGCAGGACCTCGGCCTCGGCCACACGGCGGCGGGGGTCCTGTTCATGATGATGGCCCTGGGCTACGCGACGGGGCTGATCGGATCGGGGGTTCTGTCGGCGCGGATCGGCCACCGCCGGACGGTCGCGCTGGCCGCGGTGGCCTGCGGCTCGGCCCTGTTTCTAATCGCCGCGAGCCACACCCTCTGGACGATCCGTCTGGGGCTTTTTCTGATCGGCGCCTCGACGGGGATCTACCTTCCCTCGGGAATAACGACGATCACCGCCTCGTTCCCCCCCGCCCGCTGGGGCAGGGCGCTTTCCGTCCACGAGCTCGCCCCTTCCCTTTCCTTTTTTTCCGCCCCGCTGATCGCCGAGGCCCTCCTGCTGTGGTACCCCTGGCAGGGGGTCGTGGTCCTGATCGGCGGCGTCTCGGTGCTGCTGGGGCTGTCCTTCTTCCGGATCTCCCCGGCGGGCGGCCTGAAGGGGGAGGCGCCCTCGCTGGGCGCCATCCGGCTGCTGTTTGGCAGGCCGGCCGTCTGGATTATGGGCATCCTGTTCAGCCTCGCCATTACCGCGAGCGTCGGAGTCTACAGCATGCTCCCGCTGTACCTGGTGACCGAACGGGGGATCGACCGGAGTCTGGCGAACACGCTTCTGGGCCTCTCCCGGCTCCCCGTCCTCCCGGTGGCGCTCGTCTCCGGCTGGATTTCGGACCGCTTCGGCCCGAAGCGGACGATCGCGGCGGTCCTCCTGTTCAACGGCCTGACGACGATCCTGCTGGGGGCGCTCCCGGGGCGCTGGGTCATCGTGACGGTCATCCTCCAGCCGCTACTGACGGTCTGTTTCTTCCCGGCGGGGTTCACCGTCCTGTCCCGGATTGTCCCGCCGCAGATGCGGAACCTCTCCGTGTCGCTGGCGATCTTCATCGCCTACGTGACCGGCGGCGGCCTCTTCCCGATCGCCATCGGGGCGTTCGGTGATGCGGGGATGTTCGGCCTCGCCTTCATCCTCACCGGCGGGCTCACCATCCTGGCGCTTCCCCTGCTTACCCGCCTCGACCTGGCGGAGATAAGGGAAAGCGGCTGAACCGTTCAAGGAGGCGTGGCATGCAGCACCGTTTCTGTGTACCGAAGGCGATCCTGACGATAGTCATCATTCTGCTGATCGCGGCGGGGGGCCCCCCGGCCGCAGTCGGCGCCGGCACTCCCCCGGCCGGCGAGCGGCTCGTGGTCCTGTTCACCCACGACCTGCACTCCTATTTTCTGCCCCAGGCCGTGCTTTCCTCCGGCGGCCCGCCCGTCGAACAGGGCGGATACGCCAGGCTGATGACCTTGATCCGGGAGGAGCGCAGCCGCGAAGGCGACCGGACGCTCCTTGTCGACGCGGGCGACTTCAGCATGGGCACCCTCTTCCATACGGCCTTCATGACCGAGGCGGCGGAGTTGCGGCTGATGGCGGCGATGGGGTACGACGCGATGACCCTCGGGAACCACGACTTCGATTTCCACCCGGCCGGGCTGGCGAAGGCGCTCCGGGCGGCCCGCGCCGCGGAGCAGCGGCTCCCGCTGCTGGTCGCCTCCAATGTCCTGTTCAGCCCCGACGGCAGGGGGGACGCCGACCTTCGCGGGGCCTTTCGGGAGTACCCCGTCGCACCCTACGCCGTGGTCGAGCGGCGGGGCATCCGGATCGGGCTGTTCGGCATCATCGGCAGGGACGCCCAGACCGACACCCCCTTCGCCAAACCGGTGGCCTTCGCCGACCACGTGGAGACGAGCAAGCGGATGGCGGCTCTGCTCCGGGAGCAGGAGAAGGTCGACCTGATCGTCTGCCTGTCCCACACCGGCACCTCGCCGGTGAAGAAGCACTCCGAGGATGAACTCCTCGCCCGCGCGGTCCCCGATATCGACGTGATCATCAGCGGCCACACCCACACCGTCCTGCCCGCGCCGATCGTCATCGGCAAGACGATCATCGTCGCGGCGGGCAGCTACGGGGCCTTCCTCGGCCGGTTGACCCTCGCCTATGCAAAGGGAAGCGGGGCAACCCCCGCAGGGTACGAGCTGATCCCCGTTACCGCTCAGACCCCGGACGACCCGTCCCTGGCCCGGCGGATCGCCGGGTTCAAGCGGGACATCGACCACGGATACCTGGCCGCCACCGGCTACCGCTTCGACCAGATCGTCGCCGAGAGCGGCTTCGACATGGAGACCCTGGAATACGCCTACACTAACCCCGGGGAGACGGGGATCGGAGACCTGATCACCGACGCCTTCCGATATGCCATCCGCAGGGCCGAAGGGGCGCGGTACGAGCATGTCCACGTGACGGTGCAGCCGCTCGGTCACATCCGGGGCTCGCTCCTGAAGGGGCCGATCAGCGCGGACGCACTCTTCCGCGTCCTCTCCCTCGGTCTGGGGAGCGACGGCATGCCCGGCTACCCCCTGGTCGCCTACTACGTCACCGGGCGGGACCTGAAGGACCTCCTGGAGGTGGAAACCACCGTGGCGGAGCTCAAACAGGACGCCCACCTCCAGTTCTCCGGGGTGAAGTTCTCCTACAACCCCCGCCGGGTCCCCTTCGACCGCGTGACCGCGGTTGCCGTCCAGGATAGCGCCGGGCAATTCGCCGCGCTCGACCCGGAGAAGCTGTACCGGGTCGGCCTGAATTACTACACCGCGCAGATGGTGGATTACGTGCGGAAGGCTTCGCATGGGCTGCTTGCGGTGCAGCCGCGGGATCGCACCGGCCGCCCCGTAACCGATGCAAAGGAGGGGATCGTCATCGACGCCGACCTCCTGACGCCGGGGATCCAGGAGATCAAGGAATGGGTAGCCCTGGCCGCATACCTGAAGAGCTTTCCCGACCGCGACGGCAACGGGGTCCCGGACCTGCCCGCCCGCTACCGGCAGCCCGCAGGGAGGTTTTCCGCGGCCCCCTCCTGGAACCCGGTCGCCCTCGTTGGCGGCGGGAACGCGATCACCTACGGGGCGATGGGAATCGGCCTTTTGATCGTTGTCCTGACGGCGGGGCTGGTTTTCTTGGCTGTTCGGCTGGTTCGAAGGAAGCTGACCGACCGATCGTCTGCGTTCTAACTCCCGGCGCAGTAGCCGCCGAGGTTGGCCAGGGCGACGCTTCCCGGGCTGATCACGGCGGGGTCGACCATCACGTTGACGCAGGCGGTCTTGCCCGAGGCAAAGGCCGCCTCCAGGGCCGGCCGGATCTCCTCGGGCCGCTCGACCGCCAGGCCGAATCCCCCCAGGGCCTCGACCAGGCGGTGGTACTCCACGCGGCCGAGCCAGGTACCGTCGGGGATGCTGTGCCCCATGCGCAGCGTCTGGCTGTGGGCGATCATCCCCCAGCTCTGGTCGTTGGCGATGACCGCCACGATGGGAAGGCCCCGGCGGATCGCCGTGTGGAACTCCAGGAAGTTGAACCCCACCGACCCGTCGCCGGTGATGAGCAGCACCCGGCTGGCGGGATGGCGGAGCTGGGCGGCGTTGGCAAAGGGGAGCCCCACTGCCAGGCAGCCGTACAGCCCGGAATCGAGGTACCGGCCCCCCTTTCTCACGGTCCGGGTCATTCCCATCCAGACCTGGGTGTCCCCGCCATCGGCCACGACCACGTCGTCATCGCGGTCCATGAAGGCATCCACCTCGCGGCTGAGGCGGAGCGGATGGATCGGAACGGCGCCGCTCTCCCACAGGGGCTGTGTCGGCGCCTTGCCGTCCCGGTCGGCCTTTCGGACGGTCTCCACCCACCCCGCGAACCGGCCGCGGAGCTCCGCGCCGATCCCCTCGGCGTCGATCCGGGAGTTCATCTCCTCGAGCAGCCCCCGGACGTCGCCGGCGATCCCCAGGTCCACGGAGCGGTTCCTGCCGATCTCCTCGGCCTCGATGTCCGCCTGGATGAACCGGGCATCCTTCCGGAAGATGTCCCCGAACAGATAGAAGAGGCTGAGCCGGCTCCCGAGGAACAGGACCAGGTCGGCGCTCGCCAGGGTGAAGAAGGCCGCGCCCGGGCGGATCGCCAGCGACGAGGCGAAACAGAGCGGGTGGGTGTCCGGGATGCTTCCGCGGCCGGAGCCGCCGGTGAAGACGGGAACGCCGGCGCGCTCGACGAACCCTGCGAGCGCTTCCCCCCCATCGGCGTACCATACGCCGCTGCCGGCGATAACGACCGGCGCCTGGGCCTGCCGGAGCATCGCCAGAGCCTCCGCGGCCCCTGCGAGATCCCGGGGTCGGGACTCCACACGGCTCCGGAGCCGTTTCACCCCGGCCGGGTCGGCCGCGGCGTTCAGGACGTCGCAGGGGAGCTCCAGGTAGACCGGACCGGGCCGGCCGGAGGCGGCGGTCCGAAAGGCGAGGTCGACGAACTCGGGGATCCGTTCGGCCACGGGGCAGACCCACCCCTTCTTGACCATCGGCGCGATCACGGGAAGCTGGCTCATGTCCTGGAGGTCGAGCTTCTCGACGCTTGCCAGCCCCACGCAGCCCGCGATCAGCACCACCGGGGCGTTGGACAGCCGGGCGTTGGCGATCCCCGAGAGGGCGTTGGTGAACCCCGGCCCGGCCGTGACCATGGCGACCGCAGGCTTCCGGGTCATCCGCGCCCAGGCCTCGGCCATGAACACGGCGGCCTGCTCGTGCCGGGTGTCGAACAGTCTGACCGGCGATCCTTCGAGGTACTGGTAGATCGGCGTGATGTGCCCTCCACTCAGGGTAAACACGTACTCGACGCCCCGCTCGATCAGTGCCTCTGCCGCCAGCCTGCCGCCGATGATCTTCTCCATCTTGTCTCACCCCCACCCTTCCCTCCCCCTGAAAGGGAGGGATACCTAATCACAATTCCATGCACTGCCCGCCGTCAAGGTTGAAGGCCTGCCCGGTGATGTACCGCGAATCAGACGAAACGAGGAATGCGACGAGCCGGCCCGCATCCTCCGGGGCGCCGATCCGGCCGAGGGGAATCGACTTACACATCTCCGCCTCCCGCTCCTCGACCGTGCTGCCGAAGAAGGCCGCCTCCAGACCGAAACGCCAGCTCTCCAGGTCGGTCTTGATCTGTCCCGGGCAGATGGCGTTCACCCGGATGCGATGGGGGGCGAGCTCGCGGGCCATCGTCTTGGTCAACATGATCACCCCGGCCTTGGCCGCGGCGTAGGCGCTGTTGAACAGCGGGGGGACCTTCCCCGCCCGCGAGGCGGTGTTGACGATCGCGCCCGGCTCCCCCAGCATCAGCGGCAATACCGCCCGGCTGACGCGAAACACGGAAAACAGGCAGACGTCCACCGTCCTGATCCAGGCATCCTCTTCGTAGGAGATGATGTCGGCCGGGACGCCGAAGGATGCGCCAGCGTTGTTCACGAGGATATGGATATGGCCGCACCGCTCCCGGAGGGCCGCCGCCATCGCCGCCACCGAAGCGGACTCGGTGACGTCCGCTTCGCAGGCCCAGGCCTGTACGCGAAACCGTCTGCCGAGGTCGGCGGCGATCGCTTCCATCTCCTGGCGCGTCCCGGTCGGGACAGGACCTGCGGCACCGGACGACCGGCCAAGATCGACGATCGCCACGTTGCAGCCCAGCGCGGCCAGCCGCTCGGCCACGGCGTATCCGATGCCGCTTCTTTTTCCGGCCCCGGTGACGAGCGCCGTTTTCCCCTTCAGGTCCTCATCCATCGCTCACTTCTCCCCCTCCCGGGCGATGGCTGCCGCGCCGATCGCGCCGGTAACCTGGGCGTGGGGCGAGACGACGACCGGCATCCCGAGGACCTGCTCGAGCGACCGGACGACGCCGATATTCCGGGCCACCCCTCCCGTCATCATCACCGGCGCGGTCAGCCCGATCCGGCTTGCCATCGCCGAGACCCGGGTGGCGATGGCCTCGTGGATACCGGCGATGATGTTTTCCCGGGTCTCTCCTTTGGCGATCAGCGAGATCACCTCCGACTCGGCAAAGACCGTGCAGAGGCTGCTGATCTTTGCCGGCCGCTCGGCGCTGAGCGACAGCGCGCCGAATTCGTCGAGGTCCGCTTCCAGGGCGCGCGCCATCACCTCGAGGAACCGGCCCGTTCCGGCGGCGCACTTGTCGTTCATCGCGAAATTCGTAACCCGGCCACTTTCATCCATCACCACGGCCTTGCTGTCCTGCCCGCCGATGTCGATGAGCGACCGGACGGAGGGGTCGAGGCAGCGCGCCCCGGCGGCGTGGCACATGATCTCCGTGACCGCCCGATCGGCGATCGCCACGCTCTTGCGGCCGTAGCCCGTGGCCACGATCCGGACGATCTGGCTGCGGTCCACCTCCAGTTCCCCGAGGAGTTCATCGAAGACGCGGCGTCCCGCCGCCTCGGCATTGTACCCGGTAAAGATCACCCGCGTCCCCAGGACCCTGCCGTCGTCCAGGACCGCGGCCTTGGCGGTGATGGAGCCGATGTCGATCCCGGCCGTACAGCTCATACGACTGATGCCCCGCCGTCGACCATGATCGTCTGGCCGGTGATGTAGTCGCTCTGGCCGGAGGCGAGAAACAGGCAGATCGGGACCAGGTCGGCCGTCTCGGCGATGCGGCCCGCCGGGATGGTCTTCACGATCTGCTCGCAGATCGCCGGCGTGGACCAGAAGGGTTTGCTGAAATCGGTCCGCACCACGCCGGGGGCGATGGCGTTGACCTGGATGTTGCACGAGGCGAGCTCGGCGGCGAGGACCTGGGTGAGCATCTCCAGCCCGGCCTTGGCGATCCCGTAGATCCCCATCCCCGGCGAGGCCTTGGCAGCGGCGAGCGACGAAATGCTGACGATCTTCCCCTGTTTCTTCTCCCGCATGATCCGGGCGGCCGCGCGCGAGCAGAGGAAGGCGCCGGTCAGGTTTCCCTCGATGATCTTGTTCCAGGCCGCGAGTTCCGCGTCGACCACCGAGGCCGTCAGCAGGTTCATCCCCACGTTGTTGATCAGGATGTCCAGACCGCCGAAGCGCTCGATGGCCGCAGCGAAGAGCGCATCCACATCCCCCTCGCGGGCGACGTGACAAGCCAGGGCATGCAGCCGCGCGCCTCCGCCGAGCCGGTCAACCGCGGCGGTGAGGTTCTCCTGCTTCCGGCCGCAGATGACGACCCTCGCACCCTGGGCGAGCAGGTTGCGTGCCAGCTCCAGACCGATTCCCCTGCTTCCCCCCGTCACGACGACAACCTTATCCTCGAGACCATAGGCAATGCTGTGCATCGCTCCCCTCCCAGACGGATCTCTTCCCTCGTTGTAGAACGCCCCTCCCTGCATCCCCTCCCCACCCTGTATCCCTCCCCCGCGCGGGGGAGGGATACAGGGTGGGGAGGCAAGGGCGGGGTGCACCCGTCACTCGTCGCCGAAGCTGATCCCCATGTCACGGGCCGTGAGGATCGAATCGGAGTCCGTGGGAACCGATTTCATCCTCTCCACGGCCTCCTGGATCGGCACGGGGACCATGTTCGGTGGATGATTTGCCACCATCACGTTGCGTTTGCCTTCCGCGATGAACCGGACGGCCGCGGCGCCGAAGCGCAGGGCGAGCAGACGGTCGAAGGTCGTGGGCGAACCGCCGCGCTGGAGGTGGCCCAGCACCAGGGTGCGGGTGTCCTTCCCGGTCCGCTTGCTGATCTCCCGGCCCACCCATTCGCCCATCCCCCCCAGGACCACCTCCTGGCGGCCTTCCTCGCGCCCTTTGTGGATCACCTCGCCGCCTTCAGTCGTCGCCCCTTCGGCGACGACGACGATGCCGTAGCGCTTCCCGTGGAGCTCGTTTTCCATGATCTTGCTACAGACGCTGTCTATCTTGAAGGGGATCTCGGGGATCAGGATTACGTCTGCCGACCCGGAGATACCGCTGTTGAGGGCTATCCAGCCGGCGCAGCGCCCCATCAGCTCCACCACCATCACCCGCTCGTGGGCGCTGGCGGTGGAATGGAGTTTGTCGATCGCCTCGGTCGAGGTGGTCACTGCGGTATCGAATCCGAAGGTGATCATCGTGCTGGCCAGGTCGTTGTCGATCGTCTTGGGCACCCCGATGACGGGCATCCCCATCTGGGCGAAGCGGTCGGCCAGCCTGAGCGAGCCGTCTCCGCCCACGGCGATCAGGACGTCCAGCCCGAGGCGCTTGAAGTTGGTGAGGATCTTCGCCGAGACGTCGCGGAACTCCACGTCGCCGACGGCGTTCTTGACGGGCATGTGGAAGGGGTCGCCCTTGTTGGTGGTGCCGAGAATCGTGCCCCCCAGCGAGACGATCCCCGCGACCTTTTCGGGGGTCAGCCGGGTGATCTCGTCCGTGTCGAGGAGGCCCGCGTACCCGGTGTGGATGCCGTACACCTCCCAGCCGCGGCGTTCGGCAGCCATCGTCACCGCATAGATGACTGCGTTTAGCCCGGGTGCATCTCCACCGCCGGTATTGATCGCTATCTTCTTCCGCTCATTCATGGCAGATTCCCTCCCCCCTGCGTCGCCCAGCGACTCCCTGCGGGAGTACCAAACCGGATAGAATATTGGCGGATTATAATGGGCTGGCGGCCGGGCGTCAAGGCATATCGCCGCGCACCGTCACCGGCCCTTGGGCTGCAGCGGCGTCGGCTGGACCCAGTGGTTCTTATCCCCCTCGTAGAACCACTTGTCGGGAAAGCCGCGATGGCGGATGAAGTTCGGATTTTCGGCCCAGCGGATCAGGTCCTCGTAGGCCTGGTGGATCTGCCGGAACATCTGGGCATCGCCTCCGAGGTCGGGGTGGTGGATCATCACCTGTCGCCGGTAGGCGTCCCGGATGATCTTCCGCAGCTCAGGGGAGTTGAGGTTTGATTTTTCCAGGTTCAGGTAGACCAGGGAGGCCGACGTGACGGACGGCGTGTGGATGACCGGTGGCTTCACCGACTGGGGCGGCACGTGGTTCCGGACCGCCATCTCCAGGACGTGGAGTGTAGCGTAATACCGCCTCTTCGTCCGCCGCTGTTCGGCCCACCAGGTCTCGCCCAGGATATCGGCCATCCGGCCGAAATCCTCCCCCGGCGTCTTTCCCGGAGTGCGGGGGAAGAAGAAGCTGTGGATCTCCTTGTAGCCGCTGGGCAGGACGTCCATGACCACCAGGAGGTCCGAAAAGTAGAAGGTGGCGTATCGCGTGTTGAGCGCCTGGAGAAGGCCGCAGCGCATGTCGAGCCGCTGCCGGAGTCGCTGCCGGCAGTCGATCGAGCAGTACCTGCGCCGGCCGATGTGCTCCGTCGTTCCACAGGAGAGGCAACGGTTCGGCTCTTTCCCGCCGGCTACGGGCACGAGCATCCCGTTTATGGCTTCCTTCATCATCTCACCCGCTCCGTGCGGCGCCCTGGTCCTGTCTGCCGGAAGCGCGTCAGCCCTGCCGGTCAGCTTACCGAAAAAGCGGGCGTATCCTATCACAACTGGCGGGAGATACAAGCATCGCTGAAGCCTTGAAGAACTGAGGGGATGGGTCTTGGTAAGGCAGGAAATGCGGGGAGAATTGTTGTGGAAGGAGGGGGGGCGGCAAGAACCGCCCTCCCCCGTTCCCTAATGTACTGTCGCGCGTTAGAACACCTTGAACCCGATCAGCAGGGCAAAGGCGCTCAGGACGATACCGCTGTAAATAACGGTCATCGTGGTGTAGCCCATGATGTCCCGGGCCGACAGGCCCGCCAGCCCGAGAAGCGGGAGCGCCCAGAAGGGCTGGATCATGTTCGTCCACTGGTCCCCCCAGGCCACCATCATGGCCGACCGGACCGGATCGATTCCCATCATCTTGGCCGCCTCCATCGTGATCGGCCCCTGGGCGGCCCACTGCCCGCCGCCGGAGGGGATGAACATGTTGATGATCCCGGCGGCCCAGAACTGAAACATGTAGAACGTCTCGGGCGACGAGATGACCACGAACCAGCCAGCGATGACTTTTGCCAGCCCCGTGCCGACCATGATCCCCTGGATGCCGCCGTACAGCGGAAACTGCAGGGCGATCCCCCCGGCCCCCTTGATGGCCGTGTTCACCGCCTTGATGTAGTTGACCGGTTTGCCGTGGAGGATGACCCCGGTGATGAAGAATATGAAGATGACGATGTTGAGGTTCAGGTCAAACCCCTTGGTGGAGAAATGGAAGTACAGGTAGATGAGCCCCATCAGGCCGAAGATCATGTTGATCAGATAGCTGTGGTCGATCCGCTCCGCCAGGGTGGGGTTCTGCGGCAACGCTTCGTGCGGGCAGTCGCCGCAGAGCTCGGCGAGCTTGTCTTCCGGGATGGTCTGGATCTCGTCCTGCTTGGGGTGGATCAGGGCCATCAGGATCGGAATCGTGAAGGTCAGGATGACGGCCGGAAGGTAATTGAACGGCTGGAAGATGCTCTGAGAGACGGGCACCACGGCCCCGGTCATCTGCTCGATGAAGTTCTGAGGGAGCTTCGCCGTGGCGATGGCCAGGGGGATTGACCCCGAGAGCCCCTGGTGCCAGACCACATACCCGCTGTAGGCGGAGGCGATCAGGAAGGGGAAGTCGGCATTCCGGGTCCGCTTGGCGACCTGGAGCGCCAAAAGCCCGCCTACGATCAGGCCGAACCCCCAGTTGATCAAAGAGCAGATGCTGGTAACGAAGGCGACGATCATCCCCCCCTTGACCGGGGTGTTCCCAATCCCGGCAATCCACACCAGAATCCGGTTTATCGCCGGGGTCAAGGCCAGACAGTGGCCCGTGACCAGGATCAGGATCATCTGGAAGGCGAAGGCAACGATGCCGTAGACGCCGCCGCCCCAGGTCGTGATCAGCTTCGTGAACCCGGCTTGGGTGAAGATAAGGGCCAGGATGGCGGAAAGGAACGTGAGCAGGATCGCGAAGAGATAGGCATCGGGAAGGTAGTTTCGCATCAGGTGTGTGAAAAAAGAAGCCAAACGTTTCAACATGGGTTTCTCCTCCTTTTTGCGTGTCGTATCTCCCTGTCGGATGATTCGGCCGCAGGCTGCGCAACCGGCCGCCCGTGGCCCTCTGCCGCTGGTTCTGCTTCGTCCATCGCTCTCGGGGCCGGGGCCGCTCAGCTTCAGCCGCCGCTCTCCCGTATGCACCGGAGGTTCGTGAACCCTCTCCTCAGAGCCGTCGCGTTTCCGGAGGTCGAATGGTCAGTCGATCGGGGAAAATGGTGTCGCAAGACCCTGTCCGGGTCCTAACCTAATGGGCGGTCCAGCCGCCGTCGATGTGCAGGATGTGGCCCGTGACCATGTCCGAAGCGGCGGAGGCCAGGTAGATCAGCGCCCCGGTCAGGTCGCCGGGTTTGCAGAGCCTGCCCAGGAGGATGTTGCCCATGACGTAGTCGTGGAAGGATTTCTCGCTCAGCATCGGACGGGTCATGGGCGTCTCGACGAAGGTCGGCGCCAGGGCGTTCACGCAGATGTTGTGTTTGCCCCATTCCAGGGCGAGGACGCGGGTGAGATTGTTGACGGCCCCTTTGCTCGAACCGTAGGCCGCCCGTTTGATCAGGCCGACGCTGCCGGCCTGGGAGGAGACGTTGATGATCTTCCCCCGCTTCTGCCGGATCATCACCTTGCCGACGGACTGGGCGCAGAAGAAAACCCCCTTCAGGTTGACCGCCATGATCCGGTCCCAGGCCTCCTCGGTCACCTCCTCGGCCCACTGGGGGATGTTCATCCCGGCGTTGTTGAGGAGGATATCGATCTTCCCGAAGCGCTCCAAGGCGGCGGCGGTCATCCGCTCGATCTCGGCGACGCGGCACACGTCGGCGGTCACCACCAGGGCCGTCCTCCCCATTGCCTCGACCTGGCCGCCGACCTCTTCCAGTTCAGCCTTCGTCCGGCTGCAGAGCACCACGTCCGCCCCGTAGCGGGCAAGGTCCAGGGCCATGGAGCGGCCCATGCCCCTGCCGGCGCCGGTGACGACGGCCACCTTGCCGGTCAGGTCGAATTCGGGACAAGAAACCCTCTCCCCCATGGCCCCTCCTCGCAGTGCCCCTTACAGACCCAGCTGCCGGGTCTTTTCCGGCGTCGGCAGCCCCTCTTCGCTCCAGCCCCGGTACTGGTAGTAGTCGGCCAGGAGCTGCCCCATCGGCGGCAGCTGGGTGGTGATCCCCTCGCCCGAGCGGTTGAGCGTGAGGAACCGCGGGGGGAGGAAATCGTCCTTCCGGCTGACCCCCAGGCGGGCGTTGAACAGCCTCTTGAGCGTGAAGATCCGCTCCCCCACCATCATCAGCTCTGCGATGTCGGCGTTGCGGCCGGTGATCATCCCGTACCAGTCGGCAATGTTCGTCGCCGTCACGGCCTTCCCCACCTGGGTGAACCGGCAGATGATCAGGGCGTCGCCCAGGCACTGGTAATTCTGCAGTTTGGCAGCCACCTCGGCCGTCTGCTCCCTTCGGTAGGAGGGGTGGGGCTGGTCGATGCCGAGCTCGGGCATGGACAGCGCCAGCTCGTAGGGGTGGCTCCAGCTCGCGTTGTGGCAGGCGCCGCGCGCCGCGGTCCCGTAGGAGACGGCCTGGGTCCAGAAGCGCCGCGGGTCATGGGCCGAGGGCTCCAGCCCCTTGACGTGGACGGCGAACTCCTCGGCGCCCCGTCCCAGAGTCTTGGCCATCCGCATCACCCCTTCGCCCATCAGCTCCCCGATCCCCTGCCGCAGACCGATCCTCCTGGTCATCTCCACCAGCGCCTCGCCGCTCCCCCAGCAGAGTTCTACCCCGTCGGTATCCGCGGTGGTGATCAGCCCCCGCTCGAAGGCCTCCATGGCGAAGGCGATCACCGAGCCGGTGGACATGGTGTCGAGACCGAAGCGGTTGCACAGGTCGTTGGCCTTGCAGATGGCGGCCAGGTCGTCGACCAGGCATTCGCCGCCCATCGTGCCGAGGGTCTCGTATTCAGGGCCTTCTCCCTCCAGGGGGCCGTACGGCCCCTCGTCGATGCGGATATGGCGGCCGCAGGCGATCGGGCACTGCAGGCAGGCCGTCCTTCCCTTCAGGATCGTATCGTGCATCGTGGACCCGGTGATCTTGACGGCGCCGGCCCAGCGGCTCCCCCGCCAGTTCTGGAGGGGAAAGTTCCCTATTTTTTCGTAATTCTCCAGCCCGCCCGAGGTCCCGAATTTTCCGAAGGTCTCGGTCGCCTTCCGGACGTGGGGGAGGATTGACTTCATCTGCTCCTTCAGCTCCTCCTCTCGGGCCTGCGGGACTTTTTGGGTCCCGTAGGCCACCATGGCCTTGAGGTTCTTCGAACCCATGACCGCGCCCAGGCCGCACCGGGCCGCCTGTCGGACGATGGTGCCCACGTGCGGCACCCCCGCGATCCGGACCATCCGTTCGCCCGCTGGCCCGATCACCGCGGCGCTGGCCTTGTCCGTGGTCTGCCCCTTGAGCCATTGGGCAGACTCCAGCGAGTCTTTACCCACGATGGGCGTTGCATCCCGGATCTCCACCTCCCCGTCGTGGATCCAGAGGTAGACGGGCGAATCGGCCTTCCCGGTAACCACGATCCCGTCGTACCCGGCCTTCTTGAAGTGCACCGCCCAGGACCCCCCTACGTTCGACTCGCCCAGGAGCCCCGTGAGCGGCGAACGCGCCATCACGTGATGCCGGCTCGAAGAGGGGATTCGGCTGTCGGTGAAGGGGCCGGTCATGGCGGCAAGGACGTTCTCCGGCCCGAGCGGGTCGCAGGCGGGGGCTGTCTCGTCGTACAAGAGCCGCACCCCGATGCCGGCGCCGCCCACGTATTGCTCCAACAGGGAATCGTCCAGGTCCTGGACCTCGGCCTTGCGCCGGGTCAGGTCGACCCGGAGTATCTTTTTGTGGTAGGCGAACATGGGAACACCCTCTTTCCGGTCAGCCGCCCGTTGCCGGCAGCAGGACCTTTACTTCTTCATCGTCAGCAATCAAGTCGTCGAGCCGGAGGAGCCGGACCCGGTTGAAGAACATCACCTGCGCCCAGAGCTCCACATCGGTGACCGCATCGCCGTGGGGGATCATGGCGATCAGGTCGGGGGGAAATCGGCCGATCAACTGCCGGAGCGAAACGGGCTCGGTGAGCGCGATTTCCAGTTCGCTGCCCACTACTTTCCGAAACGGGTCAGAAAACACAAACCGCATCCCGTCCCCCGTTAGAAGGCCTTCGCGTACGCGGCCTCGGAATCCTTCGCCGTCATCCGGCGCGGGTTGTTGGCCATCAGGCGCGTGACGTTAATCGAGGCGGCCGCCATTTCGGGGATGGCCGACGGGGGGACGCCCAACTCGGTCAAGGTCAGCGGCATGTCGATATCCCGCATTAGGTTTTTCACCGCCGACACGGAACGAAACGCCGCCTCCACCGGCGCCAGGTGCTCCACCCGCTCGCCCAGGAGCCTGGCCACTTCCGCGAACTTGCAGACGTCGCCGGGGGCGTTGAACTCCATGACATGGGGCAGGAGGATTCCGTTGGCGATCCCGTGGGGGACGTTGAACTGGCCGCCGAGCGGATAGGCCAGGGCATGGACCGCCCCCACCCCGGCGTTGGCCAGGGAGATCCCCGCATACAGGCTCGCGATCGACATGTCGTACCGCGCGTTCCGCCGGTCACCCCGGGCCACCGCGGTCCGGAGACTGTGGCCGATCAGCCGGATCGCCTCGCGGGCGTACATGTCGGTCAGCGGCGTGGCGTTCAGCGACGTGTAGGATTCGATGGCGTGGGTCAGGGCATCCATCCCGGTAAAAGAAGTCACCCGGGAGGGCATGGAGAGGGTCAGCTCCGGATCGACCACCGCCGCGCGGGGCAGAATGTAGGGGCTGACGATCCCCTTCTTGAGTTTAGCCTCGGTGTCCGTCAGGATGGCGTTCGGGGTTACCTCGGCGCCGGTGCCGGCGGTGGTCGCCACCAGGAAGGTAGGGATCCCCTGCTTCTTCAGCAAGTTGACGCCGAAATAGTCGTTGATCCCGCCGGGGTTGGTGCAGAGGGCCGAGGTGACGGAGGCGATATCCATGGAGCTGCCGCCGCCCACGCCGACGATCAGGTCGTACCTGCCGGCCTTGGCCTTCTCGATGCACAGCTGGCAGCAGGCGATGTCGGGATCGGGGATGACCTGATCGAACAGGTCCACGCCGATCTTGCGGTCGGTCAGGACCTTCTGGACCGTGGCGGCGATCCCCGAGGCGACGATCCCCTTGTCGGTCACCAGGAGCGCCTTCTTCGCTTCGAGGTTTTCCGCCTCTTCGCCCATCTTCGCGAGCGCGCCGAACCCGGCGAGGATGAGGTTCGGCGATTTGAACATGATCAACGTGCGGTCCATGGTATCCTCCTCAGTCGGGCCGCAACCGGTCATACGGTGGCGGATGGCTGTAGATATGCCACGACACCCTAGCCTGTCAACGAAAATGCGGCGCCCCGGTAGTATCACTCTGCGAGGATGGCCACGGGACGCAGCGGCGAGCCCGTTCCCTTGCGGATCTTCAGCGGAAGTCCGATGAAGGTGAACCGCTTGCCGATCAGCTTATCGAGATTGCAGAGGTTCTCCACGTGGGTGACGTTCCGTTCCCGGCAGACGCTGTGGCAGGGGTAGGACTTGTCGTACCACATGTCCGGGCTCGCCGAATCGACGCCGAAGTTCACGCACCCCTTGTCGATGATGTACTCCGTGGCCTCGCGGTCGAGGCCGGGGTAGTCGGTCATGTATTCGGGCTTCCCGTAGTAGCGGTCGTACTGCGCCGTGTAGAACAAGATCGTATCTCCCTGCTTAATGTCGAGCCCCCACCGCTTCAGCTCCGACTCGATCTTTTTCCGGCCGAACTGGGTCTTCTGGGGGATGTCGCTCACGTCCAGACAGATCGCCGAGGTGATGCAGTTCTCCAGCGGGATCATGTCCACCGAGGGGGCCCCGGGCGCCGGCGAGAGGTGGCTGACGGCGTCGATGTGGGTCGGCCCGTGGTCGCAGAACATGATCCCGCGGGTCTCGTAGGAAAACCCGGTCCCGAGCTGGCGCTTGCAGTCCTCGTGGGAGAGGTGCGTCCAGACGACCGTCTTCAAATGGCCGGGGTAGACGGGCATATCCTGGTAGATCTCCTGACTGAGGTCGATAATCCTTCCGTTGAATTGCATTTCCTCTCTCCTTTCGCTCACTCGTGCATCTTTCCCTATTATTCACGGGCATAACTGCCGCGGTGCCGGACCGCGAACGGTCGCCGTGCGGGCCATTGTCCGCCCGCCGATCCTCCCCGGCGTACCGATCATCCCCGGAAGAGGCGCCAGAGTACCTTCTTCCATACTCACCGGATCTTGTCAATGAAATGCGCGTCGTCCCGGACAGGCCCCCTCCGCTCCCCTCCGGGATTGCACCGCCGGCGGCGCGCCCGGAAAAAAGATTTTTACCTTTCCCGATCTTTGTGTTAGTCATACGCCACGTGTCATGATCGTCACCCAAACCCCGGTCGACCCCGCCCCCACGCAACGGCACCGCGCCTGAATCAGCACATTGCCGCGGAGTCGGCCCCGAATGGCAGGATGCATGGTGGATAATTTCATCGCCGGCCTCACCGGTTATCTGGAAGGATCGTTTCTTCTGGCCTATCTTGCCGTGTACCTCGGGGGAGTCCTGGTCAGTTTCACCCCCTGCATCTACCCAGTGCTTCCCATCACGGTCGCGTTCATCGGCGCGCACGGCAGCGCGTCGCGCAGCCGGGGATTCCTCCTGTCGCTGATCTACGTCCTAGGTATGGCCGTCACCTACATGCTCCTCGGCGCCGTCGCGGCGCTATCGGGCAGACTCTTCGGCCAGATCCAGGCCAGCCCCTGGACCTCCTTATTCATCGGCAACCTCTGTATTCTGATGGGATTATCGATGCTGGGGGTGTTTACCCTGCCCATCCGTCTGCCCGAGTTCGTCCTGCGGGCGCAACCCCGGAAGAAGACGGCCGGGGCGGCGGGCAGTTTCCTCGTCGGGGCCGCCTCGGGACTCGTCATCGGCCCCTGCACAGCGCCGGCGCTCGCGGTGGTTCTGGGATACGCGGCGACGCGCGAGAACCTGACCTTCGCCGCCAGCCTGATGTTCGTCTTCGCCGTCGGGATGGGGACCCTGCTCATCCTCGCCGGCACATTTGTCGGACTCTTGGCCGGCATCCCCAAATCGGGGGCCTGGATGGTCCGGATCAGCCATGCCTTCGGTTGGATGCTGCTCGGGACGGGCGAGTATTTCCTGATCGCCGCCGGGATGCTCTGGGTGTGAGGGAATACCGAAAGGAGAAACACGCATGACCCATTTCGATCATCGGGAAACGGCGGGGTGCCCCGCGCAACCCCACCTACACGCCGCGGAGGTGCCTGCCCGGCACGCAGATCCGGAGGGGCGGGGCAGCGTATCGAGCAGCGGCTTCTCGTCGCGGGTCAGGGGGATCGCCGCGGCGCTGGCAATCGCCTGCATCTTCACCCTCCCCTCCGCCAGCCGGGCCGCGGGCCAGAAATCCTTCGACATCACAAAGCCGCCCGCGGAGGAGAAGGCGCCGGACTTCGTGCTGACGGACCTGAAGGGCCAGAAATTCAGACTGAGCGACCACCGGGGAAAGCGGCCGGTCCTGCTCATATTCAGCACAACCTGGTGTACCTTCTGCAAGGCCGAAATCCCCCATTTCAAGACCCTCCACACCACCTACGCCAAACAGGGGCTGGAGATCGTCAACATCGACATCCAGGAATCGAAGGAGAAGGTTGCCAAGTTCGCCGCCCAGAATCAACTTCCCTACCGCGTACTGTTGGACGAGAGCGGCGCCGTCAGTGGTGTGTACGAAATCCGGGGGGTCCCGACGATGGTACTCGTCGACAGGGACGGCATGATCGTCTGCCGCCAGTGCCGCAGTGTGGACTCCGTCCTGCCTTCGCTCATGAAGCAGTGAGGTGATGCCTTCCCGTGGCTGCCCGATCACCGCATCCCCAAGATGACCCCTCCCGCCTCCAGAGCGAAAACCGCCACCTCCGGGAGACGGTGGCCGCTCTCCGGGAAGCGATGGACAGGATGCGCGGCGAGGAACAGGAACGCCGACAGCATGCCCTTGCCGCGGCGCGCGACGAGATCGCCCAGCTCAGGGGGACAGTCGCGGCCCTGCGCGAGAAGCTGGAGCAGCTCAAGGTCGAGGACGACCGAAGGCTTTGCGCCGTCGAACAAGCCGCACGGGACCAGGCAAGACAGCTCCAGGAGATGATCCTGAGGCTGCGGGAGCAGCTGGAGCGACATGAAAAAAGATAGCCCTCCGAAAGAGCCGGCCCCGAAGCAGGTGCGGTACGCGAAGGCCGGCGAAGCGGAGATGCTGCTCGGCATCTCCCGGACGATCGCGGCGTTCGAAACCCTCGACGGGATCCTCACGGGCATGGTCGAGATCACCGCCCGCGAACTCAATGCCGACAGGGCCACCATCTTCCTCAACGACCCCGAGGCGGGCGAACTCTACTCCCGCGTCGCCCAGGGCGATATCCACCGGGAGATCAGGATGCTGAACGACTCGGGCGTGGCCGGCCACGTATTCACTACCGGCAGCGGGGTGATCGTCCATGATGCCTACCGGGACCGGCGGTTCAACCGGGCAATCGACGAACGGACCGGCTACACCACCAGGTCGATCCTCTGCGTCCCCATCCGGACGACCAAGGGGGAGATCATCGGTGTGGCCCAGGCACTCAACAAGCGGAAGGGCCGGTTCACGAAGGCCGACCTGCGGTTTCTCGAGTCGATGACGACGCAAGCATCCATCGCCCTGCAGAGCACCCAGTACGTGGAGCGGATGAAGCAGTTCCGGCAAAAGGAGATGGAGTTCTTCGACATCGTCTCCGATATCACCGCCGAGATCGACCTCGGGGCGCTCCTCCAGAAGGTGATGTCCGAGGCAACGAGGATGCTGAACGCCGAGCGGGCAACGCTTTTTTTAAACGACGAGAAGACGGGCGAGCTCTTCTCCAAAGTCGGACTGGGATTGCAGGCGACCGAGATCCGACTTCCCAACCACCTCGGGATCGCCGGTGCGGTTTTCACCTCCCGGCAGACGATCAACATCCCCTTCGCCTACGCCGATTTGCGGTTCAACCCCTCCTTCGACCGGAAGACCGGGTTTTTCACCCGCTCGATCCTCTGCGTGCCCGTCGTCAACAAGGACGGAAAGATCATCGGGGTGACCCAGGTCCTGAACAAGCGAAGCGGCCCCTTCACGGCTGAGGATGAGTCGCGGCTCAGGGCCTTCACCGCTCAGGTTTCCATCGCGCTCGAAAACGCCAAGCTGTTCGACGACGTGCAGAACATGAAGAATTACAGCGAAAGCATGCTGGAGAGCATGTCCAACGGCGTACTCACCATCAACGAGGAAGGCATGATCCTCACCTGCAACACCGCGGGCCTGCGGATCTTACGGACGTCGCCCGGGGAGCTGCTTCGCCGCATGGCCGCTGACTTCTTCGCCGGCCCGAACGCCTGGATTAGCGAGAAAATCCTGAACGTGGAGGCTGCGGGAAAACCCGACATCATCATGGACGCGGAGGTGGCGACGGGGGAGAGCGCGACCTCGGTAAACCTGACGATCCTTCCGCTGGTCAGCACGGCGCAGAAGAGGCTGGGCTCGCTGCTGGTCTTCGACGACATCACCAGCGAAAAGCGGATGAAATCGACCATGTCCCGGTATATGGACCCCGGACTTGCCGACCAGATCCTCGGCGGGTCGGAAGAAATCCTGGGCGGGACGAGCACGACGGCCACGGTCCTGTTTTCGGACATTCGGGGGTTTACTACCCTCACCGAAGAGCTCGGGCCGCAGGGAACGGTATCGCTCCTCAACGAGTACTTCACGCTCATGGTGGACTGCATCCAGAAGGAAGGCGGGATGCTGGACAAGTTCATCGGGGATGCGATCATGGCCGCCTTCGGGGTCCCCATCCCGCACGACGACGACGAAGACCGGGCCGTGCGGACGGCGATCGCCATGATCCGGGCGCTCCAACTCTGGAACGCCCGGCGGGCCGCCGACGGGAAACGGCCGGTGGGCATGGGAATCGGGCTCAACACCGACACGGTCGTCTCCGGGAACATCGGCTCGCCGAAGCGGATGGATTACACCCTGATCGGCGACGGGGTCAACCTGGCCTCCCGCCTGGAGGGGCTCTGTAAGCAATACCACGCGTGCATCCTGATCAGCGAGAATACCCTTCGCCGGCTGAAAGGGACCTACCGGGTGCGCGAAGTCGACCGCGTCCGGGTAAAGGGAAAGACGCAGAGCGTAGGGGTGTACGAGGTCCTGGATTACCATACCGAGGCGAGTTACCCCAACCTGCCCGAGGGGATGAACCACTTCCGGGACGGGTTGGCCCGCTACCGAGGCCGGCAATGGGATCGGGCGGTGGCGATGTTCACCGAGACACTCAGGATCAACCCGCAGGACCAGCTCGCCCGGATGTACGTCGACCGGTGCGCCGAGTTCCGGGCGAATCCGCCCGGCGACGACTGGGACGGCGGGTGGGTGATGCACACAAAATAGCAAGGAGGCAGCATGAGCGTACTGATCCATTTTTCCCTGTTCCCCACCGACAAGGGGACGAGTGTCAGCCCCTACGTGGCACGGTCGCTGCGGATTATCCGGGAAAGCGGGCTTCCCTACAAGCTGGGGCCGATGAGCACGGCGCTCGAGGGGGAATGGGAAGAGGTAATGGCGGTGGTGGAGCGTTGCTTCCGGGAGCTGAAGAAGGACAGCAGCCGGATCTACATGACCCTCCAGATGGATTACCGCGCAGGGGCGGTAAACCGCATCGAGGGCAAGATCAAATCGGTGGAGGAGAAGCTCTAGAGGCCGACGATGCGGCGGATCTCCTCCGAACCGGCGGCCTGAGTCGCAAAGAAGAGCGTGACCACATCGAACAGGGTCCCGTAGAGGGTGTCCCGTTCGTCGCCGCTGAACTCGGTCGCCACCGGAATCGTTTCATCGGCCATAAGGGCAATCAGGGCGGCGATCCTCGTGCCCGGCAGATCCCAGCTCCGGGACTCACCGACCAGAAAGCGCATCGCCGCGTCCATGAAGGCGGGCATGCAGTCGTAGACCGCCTCGGGAAGCTCCCCGATCATGTCGCCGAGCTCCCGCTCGAGCTCGGGGATTTCCCTGGTCGTGAGATAATGATCGATCCACAGCCGGTAGGGCTTGTGCATCAGGTCGTCGAATCGTGCTTCGTCCACCATCCGCTCCTTCCCAAAAGCTCGGCGGCCATTCCGAATACGCCCCTGTCGCAGGCTGTTGAACCGCCTCCAGATGCACTGTTCCCGAATTCGACGAATCGTCTCCGCATAGCGGAGATCAGTTCAATTCGTCGTCATCGCCCTGCGGGAGTGCGCCTCCGGTCAGCAGCCTACAGCTAGTGCTGGCAGGAGGGGCAGAACCACGTCCCCCGTCCACCCATCGTCATCCGCTCGATCGTGCCGCCGCAGCGGCGGCACAGCTCCCCGTGCCGCGCGTAGACCGCCAGGTTGTGCTGATTCGTCCCGCTCTTGCCAAAGAGGTCCCGCCAATCGGAGATGCTCGTCCCGCGGCACGCCACTGCCCGGCTCAGGACGACTGCGGCGGCCTTCTCCACGCGCCGCCATTCGGCGGCGGTCAGGCTGCCCGCGGGCCGGCGGGGATCGACGGCCGCCCCGTACAGTATCTCGCAGGCGTAGATATTGCCGATTCCGGCGATCAGCCGCTGGTCCATCAGCAATGATTTCACCGGCAGCCGGCGTTTTCCCGCGATTGCGCGGAGGCGGGACGCCGGAAACTGCTCCAGCGGATTCTCCAGTGGTGCCGGGGCGGAATCCGCCGGTCCGACGGAGAAGGTGGCGAATCGCCGCGGATCGATCAGGACAAGCCTGCCGTTGCCGACGGCGATCACCATCCGGGTGTAGCGGGGAACGGGCCCCTTCTCCTCCAGCCAGAGGAGACGGCCGGTCATGCGCAGATGGAGTTCAGCCGTCAGTCCGTGCTCCATCTCAATCCGGAGGTACTTGCCCCGGCGCCGCACAGACACAACCCGTCCTCCCGCCAGCGGCGGCACCGTCCCCAGGCGGGGGTCGACGATGTCGACGCGACGGACCTTTCCACCGGGGAGAATCTCCTGTAACTGACGACAGAGCGTCTCGACTTCGGGCAGTTCCGGCATCGGTAATCCTTTGCGGCGTGGGTGTTTTGTTTAAGCCGACCGGGAATCCCCTGTCAAGCGAAAACAACAGGAACATTATGTTCCTAAATGAAAATAATCGGAACTTGCAGTTCCATATACCATATATACAATAAATCAGCTAGTTACAAATATACTTGCCATATGATGCATGCATTCGACAGACTGCTAACCTGCGTATCGGAATAAATTGTTCCCATTGTTCACCGGCTTATTGCCGGGCGCTTCTCATATTAATCAATAATAACAGATAGTAACAAGTGTGGCATGGGGTTCTCATTGTACAGGCGCAAAGGGAAACGCGTTATGGCTCTCAAGAAGAAGTCTGTCACCCTGACGGGAATTGTCATCCCGGCGGACTGGAACGACGATCAAGAAGTGGTGGGCGCGGCCTTGGCCACGGCCGACGAAAAGGAATACCGTATCGACGGCAACCGCAAAGGGAAGGAGCTGCTGGATCATCTCCAACTGCAAGTAGAGGTAACCGGCTCGCTCGGCGGGGACGAAAGAGGCAGGGAGGTCATTACCGTCAGGCGGTACATCGTCAAGAGTACATGACGGTTAGGGGATGGGATGACACAAAATAATCCGTTGACAGTACTGGACAAAAAGAGTACAGCGCGGCCCAATGCAACGGAGCTGAAGCGCAGATCCTCTGTGCGGACAACAGAGAGGCAGCGCGGAGGCAGTGGTTGTTTCTCCGGAAAAGAGAGGATGAATCCTCTCTTTTCGCGCGTTACGTGAGCGGTGTTCGGAGAAGCCGCCGGCCCGCGGGTGCGGGAAATTACTGACGGCGATCGAGGAGGCAGTGGATGGAAAGTGAGCCACTTTTCGTGGAGGAGGCAGAACCTCCAGGTAGATTGACCGACGTTGTCGGTCTGAATCGGTACAGCGAACAGGTTTGTACGTCTCTGGACACCCTTTACGCGCCGGCCGCCGTTGCCCGCAGGCCGGCTTCCCGCCCGGCTGGTGTGGATGTCAGTCGGTCCCGGAGTTTCCGCAAGCGTTACTTCCCGGACGTTACCCTCAAGGATTGGCAGGATTGGCACTGGCAGCTCCGCAATCGCATCCGCGATGTGGCTACCCTGGGCCGGATGATCCGCCTTTCCGAGGATGAGCGTCACGCCATGAGCGGAGCAGCGGGCGCGATCCCGCTTGCGATCACCCCCTACTACGCCAGCCTCATCGATCCCTGGAACCCGAAGCAGGCCCTGCGGCGAACGGTCGTGCCGACGGTGCATGAACACTTCCGCGGCAGCGGCGAAGCGGATGATCCGCTCCATGAAGATGAGGACAGCCCCGTCCCCGGCATCGTCCACCGGTATCCGGACCGCGTTCTCTTCCTGGTGACCGGGATCTGCTCGACCTACTGCCGGTACTGCACCCGTTCGCGGATGGTGGGACACCACGGCAACCACTGCCTGGACACGGGGCAGTGGGAAAAGGGAATCGAGTACATCGCGGCGCATCCGGAGGTGCGGGACGTACTGCTGTCCGGCGGCGATCCGCTGACCATGGCCGACGAACAGATCGAGTGGCTGCTCGCCCGGCTGCGGATGATCCCGCATGTGGAGCTCATCAGGATCGGGACAAAGGCGCCGGCCGTGCTGCCGCAGCGGATCACCCCGGCGCTGGTGCGGATGCTCAGGCGCTACCACCCCCTGTGGATCAGCATCCATGCGGCCCACCCCGACGAGCTGACGCCCGAGATGTCGCAGGCATGCAGGCGCCTCGCCGACGCGGGGATCCCCCTGGGAAGCCAGACGGTGCTGCTATCCGGGATCAACGACGATGTGGAGACGATGCGTCGCCTCGTCCACGGCCTGCTGAAGATCCGGGTCAAGCCCTACTATCTGTACCAATGCGACCCGATCCCCGGCTCCTCCCACTTCCGGACCCCGGTGAGCACGGGGCTCGAAGTCATCCGGGGGCTCAGGGGATTTACCACCGGCTACGCCGTGCCGACCTATGTTGTCGACGCCCCCGGCGGCGGCGGAAAGATCCCGCTCCTGCCTGAATACGTGGTAGGACAGGAGGACGGAGATCTCCTGCTGCGCAACTACGAGGGAGACATCTTTCGGTATCCGGACTGCCCCGCGACGGAAAGTGTCATCCACTGAGATCGCGCTCCCCGTTCGGGCACGCGGGGAGCGCCTCCTTGCCCGATGCATCCGTTGATTGGTGCACAGAGTAGAAGCATGAACATCGGCATCACCTACGACCTTCGGGACGATTATCTCGCCGAGGGATACGGAGAAGAAGAGACAGCGGAATTCGATCACCCGAAGACGATCGCGGCGATCGAGGAGACGCTGATCGCTCTCGGGTATACCACCGACCGGATCGGCCATATCCGCGCCCTGGCAAAGCGGCTCGTCGCCGGTGAGCGGTGGGACCTGGTCTTCAACATCGCCGAAGGGCTCCGCGGATTCGGCCGCGAGGCACAGGTGCCGGCGCTCCTGGACGCCTACGATATCCCCTATACCTTCTCCGATCCCCTGGTCCTGGCCCTCACCCTCCACAAGGGAATGACGAAACGGGTGATCCGCGACCTCGGGATCCCGACCCCCGCCTTCGCCCTCGTCGAGTCCCCCGCCGAGATCGCGGGGATCCGCCTTCCCTTCCCGCTGTTCGCCAAACCCGTCGCCGAGGGAACCGGGAAAGGGGTGACCGCGGCTTCGAAGATAGCCGACCCGGCGGAACTGGAGCAGGTATGCCTGACCCTGCTGAGCGTATTCCGGCAGCCCGTCCTCGTGGAGACCTTTCTCCCAGGGAGGGAATTCACCGTCGGCATCATCGGGACCGGCGCCGAGGCCATCGCCCCGGGGGTGATGGAAGTCCACTTTCTGGAGACGGCGGAGCGGGAGGTATACTCCTACCTTAACAAAGAGGAGTGCGACGAACGGATCTCCTACCGCCTGGCCCACGATCCGCTGGCGCGGCTGGCGGAAAGAACGGCCCTCGCAGCCTGGCGGGGGCTCGGCTGCCGCGACGGGGGACGAATCGACCTGCGCACCGACGCCGCGGGGATCCCCCAGTTCATGGAGGTCAACCCGCTGGCGGGTCTTCGCCCCGGGCACTCCGACCTGCCGATCCTCTGCGAGCTGGCCGGGATGCCGTACCGCGAACTGATCGCCGGGATCATGCACTCCGCGCTCGAGCGCATCCGGGACGAGCGATGAAGATCGCCGTCATCCACGGGGAAGTGGCCGCGGGCGCGGCACGGGACGAGCTGGATGTTCTCACCCAGGTTGAGTGTGTCTCGAACGGCCTCGCCGGCCTCGGCCACGATCCTCTCAGCGTGCCCGTCTCGCTCGACCTGGCGCGGCTCGTCCGAACGATCGCCGAGATCCGCCCGGCGATCGCCTTCAACCTCGTCGAAACGCTCACGGGCCGGGGCAGTCTGATCCACCTCGTCCCGGCGGTTCTCGACACCCTGCGGCTGCCCTACACCGGTGCCGGGAGCGAGGCCATGCTCCTGACCTCGAACAAGGTCCTCGCCAAGAAATGGCTGGCTGCCTCCGGACTCCCCACCCCCCCCTGGGTTACCACCGCGTCACGGGACGAAGACTTTCCGATCGCGGGGCCCTGGGTCGTAAAATCGGTATGGGAACACGCCTCCGTCGGTCTCGACGAGGACTCGGTCATACCGGAGGCAACCGGCGAAAGGCTGCGCGCGGAGATGACGGCGCGGCGGGAAGCACTGGGCGGCGCATGTCTGGCCGAGGCCTTCGTCGACGGCCGGGAGTTCAACCTCTCCCTGCTGGCGGGCGCGGAGGGTCCCGAGGTGCTTCCCCCGGCGGAGATCCGGTTCGATGCGTACCCGCCGGGCAAGATCCGCGTCGTCGGATATCGTTCCAAGTGGGAGGAGGGCTCCTTCGAGTTCAACAACACCCCCCGCTCCTTCGACTTCCCCGGTGAGGACGCGGCGCTGATCGCGCAGCTGCAAGAGCTGGCGCTCAACTGCTGGCGGTGCTTCAACCTCCGCGGGTACGCCCGGGTCGATTTCCGGATCGATCGGGCAGGACTCCCCTGGATCCTCGAGGTGAACGCGAACCCCTGCCTCTCGCCGGATGCGGGCTTCTCCGCGGCGACCGAGCGGGCCGGACTGCCGTTTGCGGAGGTGCTCCGGCGGATCATCCGCGACGTCCCCCCCTGAGAGGCAGGGGGCAGAGCCAACAACGCAGACAGCCGCATATACGGTTCGAGGACCCTATACGTGTTAAAGCCATTGATATTACTCACCCTGTCAAACGTGTTCATGACCTATGCCTGGTACGGACATCTCAAGAGCATGAATGGACAGCCCCTCGTTCTGATCATACTGCTGAGCTGGGGGATCGCTTTTTTCGAGTATCTGCTCCAGGTGCCGGCCAACAGGATCGGCATCCACTACTTCAACCTCGCCCAGTTGAAGGTCATCCAGGAAATCATCGCAATGGTCGTCTTCGCCGGCTTTGCCTTCTTCTACATGCGGATCCCGCTGAAGTTGGATTTCCTCTGGGCAGGGCTCTGCCTGGTCGGCGCGGCCTACTTCATGTTTCGGGGAGAGCTGCCCCATGCCTGAACCGAGCGGAATCGTTTACCGCCGGGACCTGCTCCCCGGTGACCGGGAAGCGGTGGGCAGGGTCGTGCGCGCGACGGGGTTCTTCTCCGCGGAGGAGGCCGCAATAGCCCAGGAACTCGTCGACGAGAGGATGGCACGAGGCGAGGCGAGCGGTTACTCCTTCCTGTTTGCCGAAGCCGAGGGGAACCTCCTGGGGTACACCTGCTTCGGCCCGATCGCCGGTTCGGTCCACAGCTTCGACCTCTACTGGATCGCTGTGCTTCCGGGTGCGCAGGGCAGGGGGCTCGGGAAGAACCTGATGGCCGAGTCGGAACGGATCATGGCGGTCTGCGGGGCCAGACGCGTCTACGCGGACACCTCTGCCCGCCCGCAGTACGAACCGACCCGTGCCTTCTACCGTTCCTGCGGGTATACGCAGGAGGCGCTGCTCGTCGACTTCTACGCCCCGGGCGACGGGAAGGCGATCTTCGTAAAGATTCTCCCCGCGGCTTGACCTCTCCGTGCGGTGAAGCTCTCCGCGGGGAGCTTCACCGCGTACGAGCTGATACTATCGACCATTCGTTCGCTTACCCCATAGCACGGCTGCACGGAATGCACGTGCTACCGAATTCAGCCTTGCTTCTTATCATGAAAAATGGTAATTGAGACCATTACCTCAGGTCAGATGAGCATTGGTGTACTGCCCCCGGACCGCGGAGAGAAACCACTATCCTGCAATAATAATTTTACCAATTATTCCAGTATATTGGATACTACAGTCCTGATGGAGGAAGAATCATCCGATGAGATTCATTCCCAGAGAAGTGCGGTTCTTCGACCTCTTTGAAGAGCTGGCCGAAAAGATCGAGGCAGGCGGCAGGCTCTTCCTGGAGATGGCGGAGAGCGGCGTCTTCAGCGAGCCCCAGGTGACCAGGCTGAAGGAGATCGAACATGAGGCGGACGGCATCACCCACCGGACCTACGAGAAGATGCACACGACCTTCCTCACCCCCCTCGACCGTGAGGACATCCACAGCCTCATCAACAAGATGGACAGCATCCTCGACATGACCGAGGCGACGGCCGCCCGGATCTTCCTGTACCGGGTGAAAAAACCGTCCGCGGAGCTGATCGAACAGGCCAGGGTGCTCAACGAGTCGATCGGAAAGGTCAAGATAATCATCCATGCCCTCAGGGACATGAAAAACGCCCCGCTGATCCTCCAGACGAGCGTCGAGATCAACACCCTGGAGAACGCCGGGGACGTGATCCTCCGGACGGCGATGGCGCACCTGTTCGAGAACGAACAGGATGTCCGCGAACTGATCAAGTGGAAGGAGATCTACGAGCGGATCGAAGAGGCGATCGACGTCTGTGAAGACGTCTCCAACATCGTGGAAGGGATCGTCCTGAAAAATGGCTGACCTGGCTCTGGTCATTCTCCTCGTCCTGATCGCGCTGGTATTCGACTTCATCAACGGCTTCCACGACGCCGCGAACTCCATCGCCACCGTCGTTTCGACCCGCGTCCTCAAGCCCCAGCACGCCGTCCTCTGGGCCGCATTCTTCAACTTCATCGCTGCCTTCTTCTTCGAGACCAAGGTCGCCTCCACCATCGGGAAGGGGGTCGTCGACCCCGGGGCGATCACCCTGGCGGTCGTGGCGGCCGGCCTTGGCGGGGCGATCGCCTGGAACCTCATCACCTGGTGGCTGGGGCTCCCCTCGTCTTCGTCGCACGCCCTGATCGGCGGGCTTGCCGGGGCCGCGGTGGTCCATGCCGGCTGGGGGATCCTGCAGGGGGCCGGGATCCTCAAGATTACGATTTTCATCGTCCTGTCGCCGCTGATCGGGTTCCTGTTGGGGTTTCTCTACACGGTCGCGGTGCATTGGGGCGTGCAGCGGAAGACCCCGACAAAGATCGATGGGCTCTTCCGGAGGCTCCAGCTTGTCTCCGCGGGGGCTTATTCGCTTGCCCACGGCCTGAACGACGCGCAAAAGACGATGGGGATCATCATGCTGATCCTCGTCTCGACCGGGCACATGACCACGGCCGAACTGAGCCAGCACGCCCCCTGGTGGATCATCCTTTCCTGCCACGGCGCCATCGCCCTGGGGACGATGTTCGGCGGGTGGCGGATCGTCAAGACCATGGGGATCCGCCTTACGAAGCTCGCCCCGATCGGAGGTTTCGCCGCCGAGACGGCGGGCGCCACCACGATCATCGGCGCCTCGCTCCTGGGCATCCCCGTCAGCACCACCCACACGATCACCGGCGCCATCGTGGGGGTGGGCGCGACGCACCGCCTCACCGCGGTGCGCTGGGGTGTGGCGGGAACGATCATCTGGGCCTGGGTCCTGACGATCCCGCTCTCCGGTCTGATCGCCGCCACCATCTATGCCGTTTTGAGCATCGCCGCCTGAGGCCTCACCCGGGGTGTGCGCAGGTCATCCTCCTGCCCGCTGCTGGCCGGCGCCGTGCTCGTTCCGGAAGAACTCTCCGTGCATCGCCCAGATCGCCAGCAGCAGCGACGCGATGATCGGACCGATCACAAACCCCGAAAAACCGAAGACGACGATCCCGCCCAGCGTGGACAGGAAGATCAGCAGGGGGTGCATCTCCACATCCTTTCCGATCAGGATGGGACGAAGCACGTTGTCAATCGTGCTAATCACGAAGATGCCGGTCGCAAGGATCAGCCCCCCCTCCCAGAGGTGCCCGGTGAGGAGCATGATGATCCCGGCAGGCGCCCAGATGATGGAGCAGCCGACCACGGGAACGACCGCCATGATGATCATCAAGAGCCCCCAGATCAACGCCCCCTCCACGTTCGCGATGAAAAAAACGATCCCCCCCACCGCCCCCTGGATGCCGCCGATGATCAGGGTTACCTTGAGGGTGGAGCGCGCCGTCACGAAAAACCGCTCGAAGAGCAGCTTCTCCCGGCCTTCCCCGAGGGGGAGGACCCGCATCGCCATCGCGAGGAATGTTCCCCCGTCCCGGATGAAGAAGAACAGCGTGTAGAGCATGATCGCGAACTGGACGAGAAACCCCAAGGTGTTCTGGGTCAATGCCTTCAGATTGACGAAGATGTAGTTCGTGATGCCCCGCGCGATTTCCGCCGTCTTCGTGATCAACAGCTCCTTGTTGACGTGGAACAGCTCGGCATAGGGATGGTTGGTGATCAGCCCGATCACGTCGTCGAATCTGGTGCCGAACTGATCGGTACCGGGCTTCAATGCGGCGTACAGCCGGACCGACTCGTTGAAGACGAGCGTACCCACCACAGCCGCCGGCAGGAGGATGAGCAGTGCGATGACGACGAAAACGACAGCGGTGCTCAGGCTGGGCCGGTGCAGGCGGCGGTCGATCCGCCGGTACAGGGACTGAAAGATCCCGGCGATGACGGCGGCCCAGAAGATGGGGAAGAAGAAGGGCTTGAGCAGATACAGGAACAGGAGCGTCACCGCTGCCAGGATCAGATAGAACGGCACATTGCTGTTTTTCCCCGTCGTCATCGCTTCGGCTCCTCCTGGCCTTCATACCCTGAAACCGCCGGGCCGCCTCAGCCCCGCGGCCGGTTGCCTACGTCAGGGGCTCGTCGCCCCCGCGAAGGTACTGCTGGACCTTTCCCCGGATCGAATCGGGAAGCTTGATCCCGATGGCGTTCAGGCGCGCTTCGTACTTCTGGAACGACCGCACCTGCTGGGAAGTGGTTACAAAGATCTTGAAATAGGCGCGAATACTCCCCTCCAGCTCCTGCCGGAAGTCCATGTCCTGGTTGAGGAGCTCCTCGAGCGGGGCGATGACCCGGTGATTGATGGGGCGGCCGAGCGCCCGATAGCTCACGAATCGCTGGGTCGTCTCGCACTCGTAATTCTTGTCGCGGATGCTCTTCTCCACCAGGTTCAAATCGACGCAGTCGAGGATTTCGGCCTTATACCGCGTTCCGAGATTTTCCCTGATCATCGCTTCCGCGTTCCGGTAGCGTTCGCACTGTGCAAAACCGAACGTGCAGCTCGAATCGCATCTGCGGTACAGGACAAAATCGATGTCGGAACTCTCCTCGGAAAGCCCCACATTCACCGAGCCCACCACGTCCATGGCGATGTCGTCGCCGATCTTGTCCTCCATCAGGATCGCCACCTGCTCGAGCATGTCCAGTCGCTCGTCCGTCTCCTGGGTTTGGAACATCTGGTAGAACTGCTTGAGCTCATTGTAGAGCTGGATTTCCGGAATGTGGGAATGCTTCACCGCTTTCGTGTCGAAATTCTCCCGTCGACGAAAGGCGCTGTACCGCTCCGGATCGCCGAGCCGCTCTGCCCAGCGGCCGTCGCACAGGACGTAGTCGGCGATCGCGAAGATCCGCTGATCGACCAGTTTCTTCAGCGCCACGGTGCAGACCCGGTTGCCGTCCATCCCGATCTCATAGAAGAATCCGCCTTCGTACACCCTGGCGGTGATGTCCGTCACCTCGCCGAAATTGGACGGGTTGAGGAACAGAGTATCTTCCCTGGCCTGAAAACCGCAGGCCGCATGGATATGGCCGGAAAGAGCGAGGATGACGGGATTGGTTTCGCAAAAGGAGCGCAGTGCGGGTGAACCGGAGGGTCCGGTGGAGGGGACGCCGTCGTGGATGCCGTAGGGGGGCTGATGGGTCACGATGATGTCGGGTTTCACCGCCTTGAAAAAGGCGTACATCTCGTTGTGCCGTTCATCCATGCCGATTCCGCCGCGGTATTCCACGATGTACCGCTCGGGGATCCCGGCGGTCCAGACATCGGCCCCGCCGTAACCGGCGATGCGCATCTGGGCCAGCTGGCACCAGTGGAGGTGAAGGTCCTGCTCATGCAGCGAGGTGTACTTGAGGTCCATGTCGTAATTGCCGGGGATACAGAAGACACGCGCATCTTGCTTCAACGAGACGATGCTCTCCAGAACTTTGTATTTCTGCTGCATCACCCGCCGCGCCCGGATCGTATGGCGCCGGTAGGCCGATCCCTTCAGCCGGACCTCCTCCGCACAGTCAGGATCGTCGAGGAGTTCATCGACGAAATCCTCGATGACCAGGCTGCGCTTGTTCATCCGGCTGCGCAACCCGTGGAAGTAGGTCTGGAGCTCGTGGTAACGGACGGCCATCCCCATGTTGTAGAAGGGGATATCGATCAGATCGCCGGCGATGACATAGGCGTCGGCGGCCGTTTCGTTCAGGAGCGTTTTGACCCGCTCGAAGGCGCCGTGGATATCGGCCGCGTAGATCAGCTTCATTCAGGAGTCACCGCCGGGCGGGGATGATCTCCACCCAGTAATCGTCGGGGTCGTTGATGAAATAAATCCCCATCTTTTCGTTTTCATAGCAGATGCAGCCCATCTTCGCATGGTGGGCATGGGCCGCGGCAAAATCGTCGACTATCAGGGCCAGGTGAAACTCGTTGTCCCCGAGGTTGTAGGGCTCCTTCCGGTCCCGAAGCCAGGTGAGCTCGAGCTGATGGCCGGTCTCCCCGTCGCCGAGGAAGACGAGGATAAAGCTCCCGTCGGCGGCCTCCTTCCTCCGCACTTCCTTGAGTTGGAGCGCCTCCTGGTAGAAGCGAAGGCTCTTTTCCAGGTCGAGGACATTGAAATTGTTGTGCGCGAAACGAAATTTCATGTTTCTTCTCCTCTCGGTGGTATCATTCGATTGTCATCAGGGACTGCCAGCGCTCCCACTCGGTCCGCCGCGGCAGGTCCCGCTTCTCCAGCAGGGCGACGATCCCCGGCTCGTTGAACCGGAGATAGGGGTTGATCCGCTTCTCATCGGCCAGCGTGGAGAAGACATGTTCCGGATCGTACCGCCCCCAAAAATCGTCGAGGTCCCGGTTGCCCGGCTCGAGGCGGCGCGCGAAGGCCAGGGAATCCCGGACATAGTCGTGGCCCGCGTAGACCAGCGTCTCGTCGGGAAGCTCCCTCAGCCTCTTGAGCGACCGGTAGAACCCCTCCTGGTCCCCGGAGAAGCAGTTCCCGATCGTCCCGTTGAAAAGGGTATCGCCGGCGATCAGGGCCCTGCCGGTGTAAAGACAGCGGGAATCTTCCGTATGGCCGGGTGTCGGGATGACCCGGATCGCAGCGCCGTCCAGCTCGATTGCCGCGTCCCCGGCGAGATCCGCTCCGGCGAGCAGGCAGGCGGCGTGCGAGGACGCCAGGAGCGTGCGGTTGCCGCTTGTATGGTCGGAATGGCCGTGGGTATTGGCCACGTACCGCAGGCTGAGGCGATGCTCCGCGAGAAACGCGAGGATCGCCTCCGCGGCCCCGCCGTCGACGGCCATCGCACTCGTGGCACCGAACACAAGGTAGCCGAGGTTGTCGGCGCCATAGCGAAACTGTTTCACCCGCAGCATGAACCCCCCTCCCCGGATAATCGGCCGGAAACCGCCCGGCGCAGATTCATTATTCAATCAATCGGAGGGCATGTCAAGCCCGGAGGGCTGATCCGTGCCCATGGGAAAAGAAAGCGGGGCGCCCTGCGCCCCGCTTCGCCGATTCTCGGTCCGTTCAGGTGAAATCGTCCCTGCCGGTTCGCTGCCCGCCTACTTCATGACCTGCGATTCCGGCCGGTGTACTCGAGGATGGAGACGATGATGGTGATCAGGAGGGCCTGCAGTACGGTCAGTATGCCGTCGATCGGACGGGCGTTCCGCAGGATGATGGCGCTGATGCCGAGGGTGGCGCAGAGGACATAGATGAACCAGACCGTTTTCTGCCGATCGCCGAAAATCGCGAACAGCCGGTGGTGGATATGGTCGGTGCCCACATAATCGATCCAGTCCTGAAAACTCTTCACCTTGCCGCTGACGATCCGCTCGACGGAGATGTAGGCCATGTCATAGATCAGGACCCAGAAGATCAGGACCGGGGTGGCAAAGGAGACGATCGGGTTGTTGTCCGCCCAGTCGGCCTTGATGGCCAGGGCCGAGAGGACGAAACCGAAGAAGGTGCTCCCGGCATCGCCCAGGAAGATCGCAGCCTGCTTGTGAATCCGGAAGTTGAACGGGAGGAAGCCGAGACAGCTCCCCAGCATCGCGATGGCGATCCAGCCCATGAAGGGCTGATCGGTCTGGAATGCCACCAGCCCGAGAAACAGGGAGATGATCGCGCTCACCCCCGCGGCCAGGCCGTCCATGCCGTCGATGAAGTTCATGGCGTTGGTCAGCCCTACGATCCAGACGATGGAGAGCAGGGCGTTGAGCCCATAACCCCACGCTGTATGCGAGGGGAAGAGGTTGAGGATGATGCCGGATCGGATCAGGAAGATGACAACCAAGACCTGGATGATCAGCTTGTACCGGGCCGGGATGCTCTTCCAGTCGTCGATCAGACCGACGATCGCCACCACCGTTCCGCCCGCGATCAGCACCACGTCCCGTTCGTCGAGAATCATGTTGGCCAGCAGCCCGGAAATGAAGGAGATGATGATGGCCGCGCCGCCGAGCAGCGGGGTTACCCGGCCGTGGATCTTCCGGCCGCCCGGGGCGTCGACAATGCCCGTCGTGGCGGCGATGGTGCGCATGATCGGCGTGAGCAGCGCGGCGGTGGACAGGGCGAACAGCAGTATGTACAGCCAGCGGCCCAGCCGGGCGAAGAAGAGCTCGCGGATGAGGGGTATCAACAGCGAAAAAAACAGGACAAAGGATAATATCCAAAATACCCGCAGCGGGGAGATCGTCCGTACCTTTTCCTCGGGGGACATTCGTTTACCTCATCTCAGGACAGTCTGCACATGCTGGACGATGGTTTGCACATCCCCGTCCTCCAGGGAGGGATACAGGGGGACGGACAGGGCCGTGCGAAACGCCTCTTCGCTCCGCGGATAGCCGGTAACCCCGAGGTAGCGATGGAGCGGTTTGAAGACCGGACGGCGATAGGCGATGCCGGCAGCCTGGCCGGCGGCGAGCAGTTCCTCGATCCGCTCGGTCCGGACCACGTACCGGTAGGGGATGGACTCGCTCTCCCGAGGACAGACGGGCAGAGCCAAGCCGTATCCGCGGAAGGATTCATCGTACCGCCGGGCGATCGCCCGGCGGCGGGCGATGAATCCGGGGAGCTTCCGGAGTTGTACCGAACCCAGGGCCGCCTGCAGGTCCGTGAGTTTGTAGTTGTACCGCAGAGCGCCGTCCTCCTTGCCGTCATAATCGCGCAAATCTTTTACTTTATCAATGAGTCTGCGATCATTGCCCGCCACCATCCCCCCCTCGCCGGTACAGATCACCTTTGTCGCGTAGAAAGAAAAAACGGACAGCGCGCCGAGGCCGCCGGTCGGCGCCCCCTGCCGGCTGCTTCCCAGCGACTGGGCGCAGTCCTCGACAACGGGGATTCCCAAGGCAACGATCTCCGCGATATCCGCCGGAAGGCCGAACATGTGGGGGACGATCACGGCCCTCGTCTTCTTCGTCAGGCGCCGCTTCACGTCCCGGGGATCGATGTTGAAGGTCTCCCCGTTGATGTCGGCCAGTACAGGGGTTGCGCGTACGTAGCGGACCGCGTTCAGCAGTGCGGTGCAGACGAAGCTGGGGAGTACCACCTCATCGCCGGCCCCGATGTCCAGGGCCAGCAGGGCCAGGTGCAGGGCCGCCGTGCCGGAGCCGACCGCCGCGGCGTTTCTGACGCCGGCCAGCGAGGCCACCGCCTCTTCGAAGCTCCCGACCTCCTCACCCTGGGCAACCTGCCCTGACAGCAGGACGCGGGTGGCGGCGGCGGCCTCTTCAGGACCGAGGGTGGGGCGGGAGTGGGGGATCATGTCAGTCCGCCGACGTTGATGAACAACCGCAGCGGCACGAAGCCCTCCGCGAACTGCACCCTCCCCTGGATGCCGCGAAACACCGCGGTGGAGCGGACGATGTCCGTGATCGACAGCCCCTCGATGTTGGTTTTTTGGACCTGGGACTGGTGCGCCAGGAGCGTGGCGAATTTCGTGTCCATGGTCTCCTTGATGTCCACGAACACGGTGGGGGAGAAATTCTGGGTTGTTGGCCCCTCGTAGAATAGGACGTTCCGGACGTAGCGGGTCGCAGAGATCGTGGCCTTGGCCAGGGAGCGGTGGTCCTGGTGGGTATCGTCGTCGTACTGGATGAAAATGAAATCGGGACAGGTCTTCTTCAGAACGGCTTCGATGTCCTGGATCATCTTGTTCATGGAGTGCGACAGCAGGGTGTCCTCGCACCCTCCCCAGAACAGTTGCCGGGGCTTGAGGATCTTCGCCGAATTCCGCTGTTCCCTTTTTCTCACCGTCCTGTTGCCTCCCCGGTGGCCGTCCGTCATGACGAGCAGATAAATGTCGTTGCCGGCCTGGGCGTACTTGGCGAGAGTACCGCCGCAGCCGACCTCGATGTCGTCCGGATGGGCGCCGATGGCCAAGATTTTCATCGCTTCCCCCTCAGAATGTCGAGGCTCTCCCCCCCCTGGTTGAACAGCAGGTCGAGGACCGAAAGACAGGGTTCGAAGGCGCCGAACCTCTGTTCGTACACCGGATGGGCAAACTCCTGGAAGAGCACGGTTACGCCGCTTCGCCCGTACCGGGCAAGGTCCATGTACCCCCGGCCGCCGCTGCCGGCCAGGTACGTATCCGCCCCGAAATGCTTCGTGATGGCGATCAGCCGGCCGTCCGGATCGTCGGGAAACTCACCGAGCTCCGAGGCCACGTACAGGGGGGTTTCTATCCCCAGGATCGCGGCCAGCCGCTTTACCCCGAAGATGTTGAGCGGGGCCAGCATCTCCCAGCCCGGGGCCAGGATCTCCTCCACGAACGGCGCGACATCGTCCCAGAAAGGGGCCTTCCGGTAATTCGACACGATCGCCTGCCGCTGTCTATGCTGCCAGCGCTCCCGGTTGTTGACAGCCACCTCGTCGATCCGCTGCGGAAAGCGGTAGTTCACCGGGACGGTGATCCACTGCCAACCCTCCGCCGCCTTGATCCGATTGCGGTTCTGCCACTCGTTCTTCTTGTACTGGACCGTATCGAGCAGGACGAAGACGTCGGCGCGGTCAATCTTGTCGAAGTAGCCGAGCCACGGCAGGTACTGGGGCTGATGGACGGCAACGATCATTTCTGCGCGCGGGTGACAAAGATCGGGTTCGAGACGATGGCCCCGGCCCCGGTCATGTCCATGCGGTAGTAGACCTTTTCCCCGGGTTTCTCCAGCGGGTCGGTATGGTCGATCTTGAGGGGCAGCGTTCCCTTGAACTCGGCGATGAGGGTCCCGGAACGGATCAGCCGCACCCGCACCTCCTCCCTCTGCCCGGCGGAACCGGAGACGGCGATCCGGATGCGGGCGGCGCCGTCGAGCACCACCTCATCACCCGAGGCCGCAGGAGGCGCCGCATCCGGTGCGGCAGCCGAGACGGAGAACTCGTCGAGCCGCGGCACGTGGGGGTATTTTCCCCGGCTGGCGTACATCTTGCCGCGCTTCAGGGCCGCGAGGACGGCTTGCGGGGATTGCTCTTCGAGCAGCAGGACGGTCTGGAAGTCTCCCAGGCTCTGCCCACCCTCACCCTCCCGGTGGAAGTCCGCCGCGGCGATCCCCCAGGGAGGGGATCCGCGCAGCCCCCGGCAATACTCCTTGAGGGCCGTATCCCAGACGTTCCCCGGTTCCGTGACGGTGATCGTATCGCCGTACAGTGCCGCGAACCCCGTATAGTCCTTCGTTTCGAGCAGCATCTGCGGATAGGGGAGGGTCTTGACCTGGATCGGTCCGAGCGTCCTCACCCCCGAGCGGGTTTCCGGATAGTTCCAGAAGGTAAGCCCTCCCTGCTGGTTGACCGCATCGATGAAGAGCTGATACGGCGCCGCCCCCTGATCGCCGTGGTACGCGTCGAAGGGAGCCGGCCTGGCAAGCAGCAGGTTGGTAGTAAACGCCGCCCCGGCGAGGGTCAGCAGCACGCCGAACAGGCGCCACCAGCCGGATACGAACAGGAAGTACAGGCCGATCAGGAAGACCCCGCCGAAGGCCGCAAGGGCCGGGAGCGACCTTCCCGGATCGAATCCGGCCGTATCGTTGTGCGGCACGGGCAGAGCCAGGTAGTCTTCCGGCCGCTCCAGCCCGATCGTCAGGAGCCGCCGCTCGTGATCGTTGGCGGTGAGGCTCCCGGTAAGCAGACTGCCCGTCCAGTAATAGAAGGGAGCGCTCTCCGTACCCGGGATGATGACCGCGTCGGGATGGGCCTTTCTCAGGGAGGCAATCGTCTGGAGGTAGCTATGGCCCCCCGAGAGCATCAGCGAGTTTCGCTCTTCCCGCTTCTTGATGATGTTCCTGAACGGGGGCAGGCCGTATTCGATGGCCATCCGGTCATGGTCGTTGAGGAAGATCACCCGGATGCCCTTCTTGAGGGCCATCTTCACGAGGGTTTCCGGGTCGTAGGCGCCGTCGCTGAAGGTTGTGCGCAGGTCGATCAGGGCCGGTACCTGCTCGGCGGCAGCGGCCGGAGGCGTGCAAGACAATCCCCCCGCCGTCAGGGCAAGGGTCAGCAGGACGAGCAGCGTGAAAGCCCTGGGCAGAAGGTGCATTCCGTGAGTCTGTGCAGCCGAACCGTTCATCGTCCGATCTCCGCTCATATGCGTACCTGAATCCCCCAGCGTGCCTCCATCGGTCTCATCGGCTCATTGCTAACAAGTTTCCGTATAATCGGTCAATCTTTTTTATCATTTCTTCGGCACTGTAGAGCGGGGCCAGCCCCCTTCCCGCCTCTCCCATGCGGCGGCGCTCTTGCGGATCGCCCGTCAGACGGGTGATCGCCGCGACCCAGGCCGCAGGGTCCCCGACCGGGACGAGGATGCCGTTTTCACCCGGACGCACGAGGTCCCGTATCCCGCCGATATCGCTGGCCACGATCGGCTTTGCCAGCGCCATCGCCTCCACCAGGACCTTGCCCATCCCCTCGTTGAGCGAGGGGAGGCAGAAGATGTCGAAGGCGGCCATGACGTCGGCGACATCGCTGCGCCAGCCCAGGAAGCGGACCTGCGGTCCGATTCCCAACCGGCGGGCAAGCTCTTCCAGCTCGCCGCGCAGCTCGCCCTCACCCAGAAGAACGAGGGCGACATCGCCGCCGCCCCGGACGAGTTCGGAGACCGCCCGGATGAGCGTATCCTGCCCCTTGATCGCGGTCAGACGGCCCGCGGTGCCGACGACGACCGTCGCGGGTTCGATGCCGAGGGCCCGCTTCGCTTCCGCCTGAGCGAAGCCAACGGCACGGAACTTCCCCAGGTCGATGCCGCTGTGGATGACGGCAAATTTCCGCTCCGGGGCTATGCGGAGCTTCAGATGATCCTCGCGCTCCTGCGGGGTGAGCGTGATGATCACATCGGTGAACCAGGCCGTGACTCTCTCCAGCCAGATGAACAGCCGGGTCTTCAGCGGGCCGAAATATCCCCAAAACACATGGCCGTGCGGGGTGTGGACGATGACGGGGACCCGGCAGAGGAGCGCGGCCCATCTTCCCAGGATGCCCGCCTTGGAGGTATGGGTATGGACGATGGCGGGCTGTTCCAGCCCGATAATGCGCAGGAGGCTGAAAAGGGTGACCAGGTCGGAGAGCGGCCGGAGCTCCCGGACGAGCCGACGGATAGCGATCACCCGGACCCCTGTGTCGCGGGCTGCAATGACGTTTGACTGAGCGGCCCGCACCTCCGCATCCGCGGATGTGCCGCCGTCAGGGAGGGGTCCCGTGATCAGCAGCACCTCGTAGCGGCCCTTGTCGAGGCCGCGGACGGTGAGGAAGGTGTTTTCCGCCGAGCCCCCCTTGTCGAAGCGGGTGATGACATGGAGGACCTTGATTCTAGGCGATTGCGGATTCATACCAGGCCTGAAAGACGATCATCGAATCGGAATTGTGAATAGTCACGAAATTTGCCTGTTGTTTACGGAAGGACCTTACCCACAAAAAGACGCTCCGTCGCGGCAATGTTTCTTTCCCATGAATAATGATCTTCCGCAAAATGACGACACCGCTGAGAAGCTTCTTGCCATTTATCAGGCTTGCTCCGGTATTCCTGACAGAGCTCCGTCAGCAATCGGGAAATGGATTCAGAGGAGCTGTCATTGAACAAGAAGTTATTATCTAATCGACTCAGGATCTCTTGGGTGCCTCCCACGGGCGTCCCCAGCACGGGGGTGCCGGAAGCCAATGCCTCGAGTGTGACCAGCCCGAATCCCTCCAGTTCAACGGTCGGCAGCACAAAGATATCTGCAGCTTGGTAGTACAGGGGCAAAGTCTCTTCAGGAATGAAGCCCGTGAATTGAAGGAAAGGGTCGAGTCCCAGGCGGCGGCTCGTCAGTGCAAGGTGCTCTTTCAAGGGGCCGGAACCACCGATAACCAGATAAACATCCGGTACTGATTTAACCACCTGTTGAAGGGCATGAATCAGATTCTCGATCCCCATTCGTGGCTCGAGGTCCCGTACCGTCAGGAGAATCGTCTTCCCCTGGGGAAGTCTCAGCCGATCCCGTATAGCTGTTCTATCATCCGCGGGATGGAATCGGGCAAGATCGATGCCGCCAGGGATGACGGCGACCTTTTCGGTGGGAATACGGTGAACGGTTGTCAATTTCTCAAGGGTGTACTTACTCAGAACCACAATGCGGTCGGATTTGTTCAGCACCCGTTTCTCGATCCATTTTCTTGCGGCACGGTTGAAAAGATAGATCATTCTCCGACCAACCGAATGCGGTCTTGGGTTTCTGGATACATACTCTTCAAACGAAAGGGAGTGGCAGGTATAAATTGTACGGATTGTGGCGCAGGAAGCCGATCGCAGGGCAGCAAATGCTGAAAATGGTTGGTGAAAGTTGATGCACTCGAATCGATAGGTGCTGTGAAGTTTTTCAAAAAGGCTTCTTCCGTTCCGAAGAGTGGAGGTGAAAAAAGTAGCGGCACTGCTCTGGTCTACGGGGTATCGCCACTCATGGACGCCTTCAACGACGGCCTCATCTGCTGAATGGCTCTTTAGCCTGCGGGTCAAGACATGGACTTGGTGACCCCGTGCGGCCAGTCTGGTGGTTTGCTCATAGAGGACCCGTTCCGCTCCGCTGATTTCGTCTTGAATGGAGACATCGGTAATAAAGATAATATTCACGGCCTATGGCATCCCCTTCCCTTTCCGGCTATTACCTCTACGGAAGGCCCCCAAACCCACCTCCCACAAGTGAGTCTTTCTACCCCTTTGAAGACAGTCTCTGTAACGAGGGAAACAGCTCTTCTGGCGCCCCTGACGACCGCTCCCTGATCCTGCAATTCAGTCCCTCCGGTGAGTGGCGCGTTAGAGATTCTGATAGGGGAAAACCCCTTGTCACCGAGCCAGCGGCCGATCGTACGTGGCGTAATCGCATATACGTGGAACACCACGAAAGGGTTCATCAGCTGTGTGCGAAACAGCATCCGCGCCATGCGCACCACAGAGGAATGGAAAGATCCGTTCGGAAAGCGCAGATAGATGATTCCTTCGGGCGCGAGCAGATCATGGAGCTTCTCTAATTGGATCCAGGCATTGACCATATCATCTAAAACATTGATCAAGGTGATGGCGTCAAACCGCTGATCGGAAGGAACATCGTGCAGCGTTCCGCAGAGCACATTCTCGCCAACCAATGCCCGCGCCTGGGCAACCGATTTTTCAGACGGATCGACACCGAAGACTTGCCAACCGCATTCCTGTGCCTCCTGCAGAAAGAAGCCGCACCCGCAGCCTACGTCCAGCAGCGAGCCGGGCTTCTTGTGTCGTTGCAGCAACCGCAGCGCATGGCGATAGATCGCCGTCCGTTGCCCCGAAAGCTGGGCTCTGGCGTGGTCATCGAAATACGAATTCTGGTAGTACGTAATATAACTCTCATCTTTTTCTGACCACTGTCCATCAAAGATTAAGCCGCAGGAGTGGCAACGGTGAAACATGCGGCTGTGGAAAGAAAAATATAACGGGCTGCTGGTAGTACAATAAGGGCAAGAGACGACCTCAGCGCATGCGTCGCGTGCTGGCAGCCTCATAGCGATTCGTATACCCCTATCGTCTCAGCAATCATCTTGTCCACCGAGAATTCCCGCAGGACACGCGCTCTGGCATTCTTCCCCAGTAAGGACGCCTGCTCCGGATTTTCGGCGAGACGTCTTACAGCTTGGGCGATGGCCTGCGGGTCTTTCGGTGGGACGAGCAGGCCTTCTTTGCCGTTGACGATCTGCTCCGTTATCCCGTCGATCTCTGAAGCCACAATGGGTTTCTCCATAGCCATCGCTTCAAGGGTCAAGACGGGAAACCCTTCCTGAAGAGAAGGGACTACGACGATGTCGAGAGCAGCGAGGACGTCTCGGACATCCGTTCTTTGGCCGGTAAAGAGGACTCTGTCCTGAATACCCAAGGATTCTGTCCGCGCTTCCAGGTCATTGCGCAAAGCGCCATCGCCCACGAGCATGAACCGACTGTTCGGCAATGACTGAGCAATATGCGGTATGGCTCTAATGAAGCAATCGAACCCTTTTTGCCACACAACACGTCCAATAGCACCAATGAGAAGGGCCGTTTCAGGTATCTGGAATTCGGCCCTTATCCGCTGTCGATTTTCGGATTGGCCGACTGATTGGAAAACATCGATCTCAATGCCATTATATATCTTGATAACCTTGTTTCCCTCCACTCTGTGGTCTTCGGTCATGGTTCTTACGAGCCTATCTGAGACCACAATAAATCGGTTGACATAATGCTCGGAGAAGCGGTCAAGAGCCTGGTAAAGAAGCTTCCGTAAGGGACCAACATCATAGCCCTCAACAGGCATTGCTAGAGTCGATACATAGGGCTTTCGACCAGCCAACCTTGCAGCAAGGCGAGCGAAGAATTCGGCACGCATCCCCTGGCCATGAACGATATCAATGCGCTCCTTGGCAATGATTCTCATCAAGCGCAAGGGTACAGCTGCATTATAACGATTCGAAAAATCTACTTTGAATGTAGTCAAATCCTCGCGCCTTATTGCCTTGGCAAATGCTTCGCTTGGGACGCTCGCGAGAAAGGGCCGGAAACGGCCTTGGGGGAGTGCGTTAATGATTTGCGCAAAGACCCGCTCACCTCCACCGAATTCCATGCCGTCGATGACAAAAAGGATTCTAATAGGCTCGATCAGCGTTCGCCAATTTCGAGAAGTTCCGCGGTGGTACGTGCTATGTGTCATCAGCCACCTTCGTAGGGCGGATCGGAAGCGACATCGCATATCCGAATCATTGGCTGCGCAAACTATTTCAGGTGGATGCGACGCGTCTGTGCAACAATTCTTCTACTCGAGCCAGTTTGTCGGAGGCAACAAATAGATAGTTCCGTTCTCTTGTATGCGTATCAGCTGTAATATGCACCATGTTAATCAATCCTTTTTGAGTGATCCAATAGAAATGATAACCAAGAGGCTCCAGAATCTTCTCGATGTTATTGCCTATCTCATCAGTCAGAACCTCGGCAAAAATAATCGGTTTGTCTCGTTTGAGAGTATCTGTCGCTCCTCTTAGCGCTGCCGCCTCATTGCCCTCCGTATCGATTTTGACAAGATCTATAGCAGGAATCTTCTTCAACGCAACGAAGTCATCAACCGTAGTTGCTTCGACGTTTATCATCTCATATTCTGTCTCTGTTTGAATCACAAGAGACGCCGCCGATGGGACTGCGCCCAATGGCACATACATGGCAACAGATCCGTTACGGTCAGTTACTGCGCTCGGAATACATTCGATGCCATCCATGCGATTAATGGCACTATTCTTCCGTAAATGCTCAAAAACACGAGGAACTGGCTCGAATGCGAATACCCTTGACTTCGGGTTTATCGAACTTGCTAACAATGAATATATGCCGATGTTCGCGCCAATATCGAAAACACAAGCTGATACGGAAGCGAAATGCATGAAAACTTCAATTGTCTCGGGTTCAAATGCCTTGATACCACGCCAAAATAGAACTGTGGAAATATAATCTTCGCTATTGCTATCCAATTGAAGGCGCATTCCTTGGGGGAGTGTTATCGTAACAATGCCCGTGACTGGTATCCTTCTCAGCCAATCCAGGGGAATCACTTGGGAAAATATTCTTACGAGATTCAGCAATAGCATGTATGCATGCTTCATTCATTTCCCCTCACATTCTAGATAACCTTACCTTATCGAATTCTTGGTCATAGATAGCTTCTATGCGTGGGGCGATATTCTCCATGTCGAACTCACGGACAACGAGCTCCCGCGCCCAGTGACCGTATTCCTTGCGGGTGTCTGCATCCTCCAGCAATCGCAGCACCGCCCGTGCAAATGCATCGGGTTTGTCGGCAATAAACATTTCTCGCCCGCTAACAACCGGTATACCTTCGGCTCCGACGCTTGTCGAGACGATTGCCTTGCCCATGGCCATTGCCTCCAGAACCTTGTTCTTCACCCCGGTTCCTATTCTCAGGGGGCAAACAAACACGGTGGCGTCACCTATAGTGCGGCGGTAGTCTTCAACAAAGCCCGTCAATACGACATTCGATTTTTGCCTCGCAATCGTGGCAAGCTTGGGTGATACATTCTTCCCGACAATGTACAGAAGAACAGCCGGATTTGCATGCACGATGAGCGGCAATATGCGAGAGCAAAAGAATATCATGGCATCATTATTTGGTACGTAGCTCATGTCGCCCGAAAAGACCAACCGATTTGGCAATTCTTTAGTAAACCCGGGCCGATAATAGTCATGGTCTACCGCTATGGTCGCTATTTCTATTGGCAGCTGTGGATGCTTCTTGTGCAAATAGGCTCGGTCGACCGAACTCACCAGCAGGCAACGATCAAATCGGCTGTACAGAGAAGGCTCATAGTTCACTGTCTTGAGCCAGTCAATGAAGGAAAGAACTCTGTTTCGTAAACCCGTGGGCATCATCCACTGCTGTAGATAGTTTCGGGAAACCGAATCTATGCCGTCCAGTATCTTTACAGCCCCGCGACGATCGAATGTGTATTGAGCCATGGCAAGAGTGCTGGTGTGTATCACATCAAACCGATGCGCGTTCAGCAACGAGTCAATTTCCCTCGTCATCTCGGCCGATACGAAATACTTCCCCGCAAAATAAGGCCTGCTCTCGAATAAATTGAAGAGACGATGTCTGAAACCGTGCCTGCCGTTAAGAACGACGGTCCGAATATTTCGGCAGTACCTTTCTAGCTCGGGAATGTACCGTAGCTCTTCCGGTGATCCAATGAATGAGAGAAGCCATATCTCATGTCTTGTCCCCAGATACTTCAATAGATGATAGGTCCGTATTCTGTCTCCGCCGCTGGGCGGAAAGGGCAATAACGGCGTGAGGAAGAGTATCTTCATGGCCATTTACCGTTCGGAAGGTCGGAAGTAAATAAACCCTCTCTTTCTGTTAGAGATCTGTCGATCTTAAAGAATCATTGGTCAGCGAAGGCGGAATCGGATGCGAGAAGGTCACGCAGCATTACGTCTTCCGAGCGCGGCAAGAATACTGCGTTTGATATCTCGATAATAACCCCCTACGTCTTCATTCCTGATGACAAACATTTCTTTCAAGGTAGCCTGCGAGAGATTCTTATACACCCAAATAAGATATACAGCACTGGTCGTGTACGCTATCGTAGATGCCACCGAGGCGCCCGATATGCCAAATCTTGGAATAAGGATCAGGTCAAGAATAACGGTAACCGCGCATGAGACTCCCGAAGCGATCGTTTGCTGCCGCGGCTTAGATTGACCAACGAGTATAACTCCCAGCATGTCGGACAAGGCTAGAGATATGATGCCCGGCAGCAAGAGCAGTGCTGGTCTGAATGCTTCGATGTATTTGCTGCTGTAAAAAAGCAGAATCAGCGGGTTCATACAGACGGCCAATATCAGTGTGGACATGACCAGCAGGAAAGTAATCTGCCGGATGGATATCGTAGTAATACGCAAACTTTCCGTGGTCTGCGCCCGCACCGACAGCGAAAAGGCAACTCGGGTAAACACGGTTGGAATGGTGAGAACAAATTCGCAAAGCCCAACGGCGACGGTATATATTCCAAGGCTGTAATTCCCCCTGAAGTATGCGAGGATGTACGAATCGAGTCTTCTGTTCAGCTGGAGAAAGATGCTGTGCCAGAACAGTTTGACACCAAAACTAGACTGTTCTTTGAGTATGTCTCGGTTAAAACGGAAACTCAGAGGGATATGTCTATTCAGGCAGTGATACAGATACAAGACTTCTGCTGTCCAGGAACAGAGGAAGAAAAAGAGAGCAATGAACGGGGTCAATCGATAGAGGGAGCTGACCAACACAATTGTGCAGAGGAATATCAGGTTATTGAGAAACCGCCCGTAGGAGATTTTCTTTATGATTCCGATTCCGAGAAGTATCGAGGAAAGACTGCCCCACACTAATTGTAAAGGAACAAGAAGAAACGAAGAATAGTAGACGTGCGTTGATATGCCCTGGTGTACAAGATTCAATATCGGCCCTTGAAAAGCATAATAGACTATCCCGACAACAACCGTTACGGATGCAACGTAGGTCATCAGGCATCCCAGGACTTCTTCTTTATCGTATTTTGCCTTCCCAATGAGTGCTGCTGATGCCTCTCCGAATCCCAGTGCGGTGAAAATAATAAAGAATCCGGGAATGAGTAATGCCAGCGCATATTCGCCTCGCCCGGCTGGACCGAGCATTCTCGCTACGATTATCCCTATTAACGTACGGACCAGTATTGTGGCTATTTCAATGAGCGAAGTGACGATTATGTTTGAACGATATGTTCTACCTTGATCCGTCAAGGACATACGTTTCCCATTGGAGGAATTCTCTGAGCTGTCAAGCGACTCGGTCATTGCATCTGCTGGAGTTTGCATTCCAGCACAATGTTGAATCCAAAATGATTAACCGGAAAAAGGGATGAAGAAGAAAAAGGGACTTTGAATGATGATATAAAATTATACCAGTATCCCGTGAGCCTTTCAACCGAATAGCCGCATGCTTTCAGCATCCTCTTAAATTCCCAGGTGTTGTAAACATGTACATGATTCGGATGCCACGCCGTCCAACGCTCCCCTCGCAGCAACACTTCTCTGATGTAGTAGTCCTTAAGGCCAACGGGGGACATTCTGTTAGGAGTTGAAACAAGCAATACACCCGCGGGAGATAGCAGCTTTCTCAAATTCTGAAGAAATGATCTTGCACTGGCAACGTCCATGTGCTCAATTATTTCAAGGGCAAGTATCATGTTGAACTGCCCTTCCTCCATGCTCGCAACAATATTCCTCGCATCCCCGATGCGAACAGTTGCCTTCAATTGCTTCAACTGAGCTTCGTGCGCCGACTCCCCATCAACGGCGGTCACGATCCAACCATTTTCGATTAGCACTTTCGTAAACCACCCCGGACCGGATCCCACATCGAGCGCCTGCCCCTCGGGCCTGTAGCGGTGAATTATCCCCCCTATGACTTTCGATCTTCCCGCTTCAAACAGCACATCGCTGTATTTATGTATGTTTACGTATTCAGCGCTTCTGCTTACCAATTTATCTCACTTCTATGGTGTCGTTTCTGCCTATTATCTTGCCATTTTCATAAACAATCCTGTACGGCGATCTCGCGGCGAGGTCAGCAATGGCATCGGGAAGAATGCCTTCGTATCTGACAAGCTGCTTGCAGTACAGGTTCATGTAGTGCTTCTCTGCGCTGAGGATATCGGGGAATCCCCACTCTTTTGTTACACACCGGTCAATAAATGCATCCAAAGACAAATTCTTTTCTTCGCGCACCCTGGCAAGCCACCGCGCAAAGAAGCGCCCTATGAGATGTTTCCTCGCCGTCTTAACGTTCAGATGGAAGCCCATGGGTTTTTCGTACATAAGTATTTTATGGACCAACGGTATCTTAGGCGCATCAAAAAGAATGTCATAGGAATCCGGCTCCAGCTCGTTTATTTCCACCGATTTCCAGTCAGGCCGGGTGTCCTTTCTGACAACCCGATGGACGGGCACGTAATACAAATTCCTAGAATATGTGTAGGTTTCAATGTCTTGACGGATGCGCATATAAGGATTCTGATGATACATATCGCCCGTCACTTCAATCAGCGTTGGGTTAATGTAATAATGCTTTCGGGGGTCGAGTGAATACAGGTAATGCCGGAATTCCTCGAAGCCGCCGTTCCGTATGGCGACAAAATCGGCATCCCATTTCAGAACCCAGCGATAACTGGCAGCGCACAGCCCCAAGTTTCCGCTCACCCACCAGTTGTTTCCTTGATAGCGAAGAAGTTTTATTTTCGGACATTGTGTGGCGAGCCTTGTGGCTATCTCCCAAGAACCATCTGTTGAATAGGAGTCAACTACGACGATCTCATCAACTAAATCAGCTATTGACCTGATCGAGGGCTCGACATAGGCAGCTTCGTTCCAGACTCTGAAGAGAGCGCTGATCCCCTGCGGCCTTTCCGTGGGTTTCGCCCCGAAGAAATCGATTTTTTGCGCAATAACCTTGAGAACCCGCTTCACCGGGTGAGGCTTCATCATGATCGATTCATCTCTCCGATCCGATTATAAGGAGCTGGCAGGAAAGAATTGTATGCTCCTGATGCGATTGTGGCTATGTCCCATCTGCTGGGAGGAGGGCATGGGGCTTCACACCCACACCCGGTAACATCGATGTTCATGAGCGAAGCATATTGGAGAAATAGCTCCGCTCCGTGGATTACCGGTGGGGCGATAATCCGGAAATTTATTTTGGTTATCAATCGTTATTGTCACAATTCAACAAACTGCGCGCAGAACAAAGGGGACCGCAAATCGCAGGATGTACTGCGCTTCGACAATCACTCTACACTCTTCTCGTATTCATATCGGTTCCCTGAGTCTTTTCCGCATGACCAACGTATCCCCTGCTGCAAGGGGCTCTATCTGGGGGATCATGATTACAACAGCCGTGAGGAACCAGAAGGGCTCCATAATGCGGACGATGATGAAGGTGTTGGCCCCGATCGCGTGGGTGAGCATGGCAAAATAGCCAGCCATGAACCCCGTGGAGATTCCCAGATAAAACGGATCGTCGCCGTACCGCCTCCGGGTCATCAGTGCGTTTCGGTAAACGGCAACGAGGAGGGCGGCAAAAGAAATGAACCCTATCAACCCTGTTTCCGCCAGGACGCGCGGGTATTGCGCGTCAAGAAACGTGTACCCCGTAATGCCATATCCCAGGAGAGGTTCCTGGAGAAAATCCCGTTCTAGAACATTCCTCCACGACTGCAGGCGGGCGGATGTGGAGGTATCGATCCGCATCCCCCCCACTTTCAATTGCCCCTGCTCGACCGGTTGGGCAAAGGTGAACATGATCCGCGCCTTGACCCCCGGGGGGACCAAAAAGGCGGTAACGGATATGACGAAGATCAACGGCACGATGATGACCAGCTTCCGCTTGGTGAAATAGATGAGGGCCGCCAGCATCGGGATCAGAGCGAGCCAGGAGCTCCGGGAGAGGGTCGCCGCCAAGGTTATCAGGATGAGAAAAACTAATACGCCGAAAAGCATCTTAACCTTGGTTGTCCCGTAATTACTGGTCCAAAGCCCCACGACCAGGGAAAGGATGAGCACCAGATAGCCGCCCAGAGTATTCGGCTCGCCCGTCTTTCCTTCAAAGGGCGCCGAGACGCGTGCGCCAGAAGGAATCTGCGCGATCGCAACAAGACAGACGATCATGCAGACGATCAGCATCGTCAATACATAGCGCTCCATCTGCTTTTTTTCCTTCAAGTAGTTCACGGCCATGAAATAGACGATAAAATACTCGAAGTACTTCAGGACGAACATGATCCCCGCAACGCCCTTCACCCGCTCCATCATGTACCCGAGCAGCGTCGAAACGAGGCAGGCAATAAAATAGTAGGCGATGTACCGGTTGAGCGGCGTCTTGAGGAAGAGCCCCCGCTCTTTGTTGATGGCGGTGCTGAGGAACCAGCTGAATCCGATGACGACCAGGAGAAAGTCATCCAAGCGGAGCGTGACGCCCCGTCCGCGGACGCTCTCCCCGGTCGCCTCACCCACACCGAACTGGGGCCCCAGGAGCATGGCGCAGAGAAGGACATACAGGCCGATCTCAGGGTTTACGAAGCAGATCACGGCCAGGATGACCCCGCCGACCAGCAGCACTGCCACCCCGGGGGTTATATGTGCAACGAACATCCCCCCCAGCACGGTCAGGATGATGAGCGCTAAAAACGGTAAAAGGATCCTGGTGTCCAGTGCGGTCTTTTGCAGCATGCCGGCTTTTCTTATCCCATCACTTTGATTGTCGGTCGAAAAATTTCCGTTTGAGCTGCTCCAGCTTGTCCGGGTCGATCTCCTTCATCTTTTCCTTCAGCCGGTCTACCGCATGCCGATCCAGGTTCTGCGGAACGTACTGGCTGTCCAGCACATCGGCGTTCTTCTCGAGGAGATTGATCAACCCGCCACCGAGTCCAAGGAGCGCTCCGACGACGATGACCACGAACGATATGATAAGAAACCAGACGAGCATTCGCCTGGAGCTGCGGAATTTCCTTGTGCTGTGCCGGTGGCGACTCATAGGACAGTCATGCTACTGCTCAGCCTCTCTTACCAGATCCCCGCGAATCCAGCCGGTCACTCCTGATGATACTTTTACGTGATACCATTCCCCGGAACTGCCGAGGTTGAAGACCTTTTCCCCCTTTTCAGCCAGGTGTACTCTGTTGGCCTTCACATCAGGCGTGTCTCTGATGTTCGCCCGTTCGGTGACGATCAGTTCGGGTTGCGGCTCCTTCGCCGCCCCAGTGGGTGATGCTTCCGGCTGCTGTTCCCGGTCCGCAGCAGGCGGCGTCACGACTACGGCCCCGGCCTGTGCTTCGGCCCGGGGTATTGGAGGGGGGGCAACCGGAACACTTTGACCCAGCCTGACAGCCCTCTGCGGAGGGGCCGTGGCCGCTTGCTGAAACCAGAGGCCGGCGCTGAACAGCGCCCCGGCAAGTAACAGCAGGCTGATCTTCATCAGGCCCGACTTCACACCTTGCCGCCCCTCTCCCTTGAGGTAGCCTCGCATCTTTTCCGGCAGGGATCGCACGGATGCCCTGGCTTGATCGGTCCAGGAGACGATCCGCTCGCCGAGGGTGAGATTCTTCCTCTGTTCGACGCTGCCGTAGTAATAGTATTTGTCGTGGTACTCGAAATCAGGACTGATTTCCGCCTTCAGTCCGTTGAGGACGATCCCGATGATCCGCGCCTTGACGTTATCGATCTGCGCCTTGGCGCGCTTCAGGGCTCCGCGCGCCACCTTGCCGACCTGGTAGACGATGATGACCCCGTCGGTCCGCGTCCCCCAGATCGCCGCATCGGTCGCCGCCAGGACGGGCGGTGCGTCGACGATCACGAAGTCATACTCCTGATGCGCCTCTTTGAGAAAGTTCTCATTCACCTGGGTGCTGACCAGTTCCGCCGGGTTGGGGGCGATCGTCCCGCAGGTCATGACATAGAGGTTGTCGAGGCCCGGGTTGGCCATGATATCCTCCATCGTCATCTTTCCCATCATCAGGTCCGTGATCGAACGGACCACGCTGCGCCACTCATAGTTGCCGAGGATCACATCCGTCAGACCCGGTATGGACTGGATGCCGAAGATCTTGGAGATGACCGGCCGGCGAAAGTCGCCGTCCACGAGCAGTACCTTTTTCCCCGCCTGGGCCATGGCGATCGCCAGGTTGCAGGAAACGGTGGTCTTCCCTTCCTGGGGCGAGGAGCTGGTGAAGACGAGCGTCTTGATGTCCTTTTCCAGTTTGACGAAGTTGATGTTGGTGCGCAGGGCGCGATAGCTCTCCGCCGAGGTGGTCTTCGGGGCAAAGTGGGTGATCAGCCGGGTGATTCGCCACAATTTGTCTTCGTCGACTTCCTTGTCCGGCTTCTCTGCGAGGGTGGCCTTCAGCTCCTCGAAATCCACATGGGGAACGACGCCGAGGACACGGACGCCGAGGAACTCTTCGACCTCCTCCACCGCGCCGATGGAGGTGTCGAAGGTCTCGATCACAAAGGCGAAGATGATCCCCAGGATGGTCCCCAGGACAAAGCCCAGCCCGGTCGTTGCCCCCGTCTTGGGGGGGTTGATGGGGATGACGGGCTCGAGCGCAGGTTTGACGACCTGAACCTCCTCGATCTTCTCGGCGTTCTTGATGAGCGACTCCTGATACTGCTTTTCCAGCAGGATGTAGATCTCCCGGTTGACCGCCGCCTCCCGCTCCAGGCGGACCAGCTCCAGCCCCTTGTGCGGCAGCGATTTGAGCTGATCGTCCAGTTCTTTGAGCTGCTTCTGGAGGAGTGCGACGGCCAAGGAGAGGGTCCTCTTCTGGGCGCGCAGCTGGGACCGCATGGACGCCGTCATCTCGTTGATCTTTTTCTTGATCTCGACGACCTGCGGATAATTCTCCGTGTAGTTGATCAGGAGGGTGTCCCGGTCGAGCATCAGCTGGACGAGGCGGTCGTTGAGGTTCTTGTACAGCGTCGACGCCTCCTCGAAGTAGAAGACCGTCTCCGACGACAGTGGCTTGTTCTCGGCCTCGGCAAGGAGGGCCTCGATCTCGCCGATCCTGCCGACCACCGCCTGATCGCGTTCGAGCCGAGTCTTCAATTCCGTAAACCGGCCGAGGAGGCCGGAAGAGGCGGCATCCAGCGTCACCATGCGATTGGCCTCCCGGTACTCCCTGACCGCATTTTCCGCCCTCTGCAGCCGCTCCCGGGTGATGCCCACCTGCTGCTCGATGAACTTCTTCGCCTCGATGGCGCGCCGGTTCAGGTCCAGGGCGTGCTGTTCCTTGTAGACCGCAGCGACCGTGTTGGCCAGGCGCTGGGCCTGCTTGGGGTCTTCCGAAGTGGCGGTGATGCTGATGATGTCGCTGTTTCCCTCCTGCTCCGTGTCGATCTTGCCCTTCAACGCGAGAATCGTCGACAGGTAGCCGGGGTTGGTGCGCACCTCATCGGAAGACAGTTCGGCGGGGATCAGCCCCATCTTCTTCGCGACAAGTTCCATGATGAAGTAGCTCTTGATCATGGCCATCTGGGTTTCCATGTAGTTCGTCGAGGAAAAGGAAACCGCCTGGATGTACAGCCCCGTGATCGACCCGGACCGTTCGACCTTCACGCTGGCGTTGGTCTTGAAGATCGGCGTCGGACGGCCGATGATGGAAAAGACCAGGCTCGACACGGTCATCATGATGACCGTGAAGATGATGATGCCCTTGCGCTTGCGAATCGTCCGCCAGTACTCGCGCAGGTTCAGGTCATAGGCCATCGGCATGAGGGGGAATCTCCTTCGGTTACCATCTGAGCGCGTTCTGATCGAGCATGTAATTAGTCCGGAATTGCGCCGGACGGGTCAGGAGAAAATCGAGCGACGGGGTTATGTTCGCGATGAACTCGTTGATATCCCCGATGACTCTTCTCGGCACGTAGATGACGTCTCCGTCCTTCAAGCCGATGTTCTGGGAAAGATCACCCTGATAGAGAATCTCGTCGAGGTTGGCGGACAGAATAACCGGCTGGCCCTTGCGTTCCACGTATTCCCTGATGATCTTGACATCCGTCTTTACAGCTGTGGGGGTCGTCCCGCCGGAGATGGCGATCGCATTGAGGAGGTCATGCGCCTCCCGCAGCCTCCGGACGCCCTGCTGGTTCACCTGCCCGAAGATATACACCCGTTCGGCGTAAATCGGCAGTTCCGGCACGGTGACAACATCGCCGTCGTCGAGAACGACGTTTTCGCTGAGGTCCCCCCGGAACATGGCGTTGTACAGGTTGAGTGTATACCGCTTCCCCTTCCGGACGAGTTCCACCCGGCGCAGATCCCCATTTCCGTCTACCTTGCCGGAGATGATCCCCCCGGCGGTTGAAATCAGGTCGAGGACCCTCGTCTTGCCGAAGAGCGGATACTTGCCGGGTCCGTTTTGCCCCTGCATCAGCGTGTTCACGTTGATCTGACCGGACAGGAGGGCGCTTTTGCTCTTGAATTCCTTGACGATGACCTCGATCCGGGGGTCCCGCATGTATTTCCGGGCCAATTCGGTCAGGATGTCATCGATTTCCCGGGTAGTCTGTCCACCGGCGGTGATGTCGTCGCCAAAAATAAAGGATATCCTCCCATCGGGGCGGACGGTGGTCGTGTAGACGTTCTGCTTGAATCCCTCTTCACGCGAGGGGGTCCAGTAGGTAATCGAAAGCACATCCAACGGGCCGACCTTATACTCGGGGAAACCCGCCTTTTCCGTAAACACTGCGTTCTCCGCGACCTGACCCATTTGCTGAATCGCTTGGGTCAATTCCTGCTGCTGTTTTTCCGCCGCTTCGATTACGACGGCAGGCTCCCGGTATGTCTTGACGGAGATACCGGGTGACTCTACGGTGCAGGAAGTGGCAAAAAATAGCGAAGCATTTAGAATCAATACAGAAAGAGCAGCTTTTTTCACGGAGGTCATCGTCAGTCACCCGCGGTAAAGATATCCATTCGTTTCTGCGTGCAATATCAAGGAAAAGCCTAAAGATTGTCAAGACATTTTCTTCAAAGACGGCCTCGTTCAGCAGTAAATTGACCTTGCATTTGCGCAGAATGCATTGTAGTGAAATGAGAGGGGAATTTATTGCTATTTCCTCCTGTCGGGGGAATGCAGAGGCTAGAGCAGACGATGGTTCGCATTTCTGATTTGATCAAGGGCAAGCTGCCGGCGCCGGCAGCGACGCCGGCTGAGCAGGCCCGGGAGGCCCGGGAGGATACGATGCGGATACGGGATATCTCCGGGATCGGCAACGCCGGGACGGCGCGGGCACCCGCGGCAATTTTGTCCGAGAATGTCCCGGCGCGCAGGGGCGAAGCGGATGCGCCCTCGGAGAACCCGGAGCCACCCCCTTCCAGCGGCTCGACCTCCTCCGACAGCAGAGGGATCTATCTGACCTGCCTGAGCCACATGCAGGACCTGCGAGAGAGACTCGGCACGGAAAAACCGATCGACCTGCAGCTTCCCCTGGCCATGATCGGACGGATAATCGCAGATCCGTCGCTCCTCGACGAGCTGTATCAGTTGACCTTGGCATGCGGGCGCAGCTGCGACATGTACATCGCCGCACCCCTCAACAGCATGATCTACTCGTACAAGATCGGCGTGCGGATGGGGTACACCCCGGCGATGCTGACCGATATCTCCCTGGCCGCCCTGCATCACGATGTGGGAATGTTCCTGATACCCGAGTCGATCGTCCACAAGGACGGCAAACTGACCGATTCCGAATTCGCCGCGATAAAGAGACACACCTCAACGGGTCGCGATCTCTTCATCTCGCTCGGCTACCCCACCGTCGCTCGGGCGATCTATGAGCATCACGAGCGGGAAAGCGGCCAGGGATATCCCTTGGGACTGCGGGGAGATGCAATCTGCGAGTACGCGAAGATCATCGGGATCTGCGACTCCTACGAGGCGATGACCCACGATCGTCCCCACAAGAAGGCGACGGCGCAGTACAGTTCCGTCCTGCAGCTGGCCGGATCGAAGGACCAGCTGTTTGCCCCCCACATCGTGAAGATTTTTCTCGACGAAATCACCCTGTACCCGATCGGAAGCTACGTTCGGCTGAACAATCAGGCCATCGGCCTGGTTGTCGAGACAAACCCTGGGAAGCCGCTGAAGCCCGTCATCCGCATCGCCGTGGACGGACACGGCAAAAAGACGATGGAAGAGAAGCTGATCGACCTGTCGGGAAACACCATCCTCACGATTGTCTCCGGCGTCTCTCCGGAAGAAGTTCCCCTTTGATCCCGCTCACCGGGTGCGCCGGCGCATCCGGAACAGATGGGACACGACCTCACCTATCCGGCGCAGGTAGAAGGAAGCCCGGATCTTGCCCTGCGCTGCATACCGCCTCTGCAGCAGTATCTGAGCGGGCGGGAAAAACGTCCGGTACAGGAAACGGCACTTCTCGCCGAACCCCTCGTTCATGCCCAGGTAGACGAATATGCCGCTGCCGCGGAACCGGCGATTGCCGGTTTGGAGGTTGAGGAACAGCTTTTCGCCCAACCGCAGCCTTCCGGGGTGCAGTGCGCGCAGCGCAGATTCGGGAATGGCCTGCGACGTATAGTGCTGGACTACGGTCAGCCCCAGGTAGACGAGATTCGCCACCTGGAACCTCGCCGCATCCTCGGCGACGACGTCCCACCGCAAGGTATCCCCATGTGCCTTGAGGACGTACAGAAGATCGTACATCAGGATCAGGCGGTCGAAAGAATGGTTGATCCTCAGGGCATGCTCGCAGAGATAGATGACCAGGTGTTCCGGGCAGAGAACGCGAACGTTCGCCTGCGCCACTCTCGCAGCAAGCGCCCTGTCCCAAAGCCGGTCCGGGTCGAAGCTACCGGCGAACATGTAGGCCGGAACCGACGTGTTGACCGGGTGCCAGTGGACGTGCAGATTCGGAAGCGATCCATCCTCCTTCCAAAAATCCAGGCTCGCCAGGTAACCCGCGGGATTGTCGAGCGCTCGCTCCACCGAACTGTCCCGGGGGGAATACGCGAACGCACGCAGGCAGGATTCAACCCTGCGCAGGTCGCCTCGGTGCACCAGGATATCGGTGTCGGACACGCCCCGCGTACCCAGGCCCGGATAGACCAGTTCCGCCAGGGCGAGCCCCTTGAGGAGGATGAACGGAACCCGCCGTTCGTTCAACGCCGCAAAAATCGGTTTGAGCACGGCAGCGGCGATCAGGTTCCGCCGCAGATTGGCGTGATACCGTGCGGAAAGCATGGCAGCGAGGCCCGGCGGGAGAAGGTCCAGCAGATGGAATTGTTTCACGTGATAGAAGAAGAGAAACAACACCCCTTCTGCGGACATTTGCCGCACCAGATACTGCCAGTCGAGGGAGAGGCCCTGCTCGGCGATCCTCCGCTCCGCTGAAGCCCGCCCGTCCGGGCGTGTCAGTTCGGCGATGATATCCACGATGAACCGGTCTTCTCGGCACGTTGGCATGTAGCTCCCGCGTATCGACTTCTCGATTTGTGTTTTGCCCTTCTATAGTATAAGTTCGCGGGAAAGGAAACAGCGGTAACTACCAAGGCAGTCGGCCACGCCGGGAGTCTCGCAGCAGCAGCTGCTGGGGATCTTCCCCGGAATGGACCGGGCCACGGTAACCGCCGCGAAACTATCGTGCCCCTTCCGCGGGCACCGGAGAGGAGGAATCAAATAGCCGAGCCGTCATGAGCCGATTGGACCTCGTCATCGCCGGAACGTTGGTTGCGGTCCAACTGGACGGGGCCATGGCGGCCCTGCAGAGCCAGTTGCGCGATATTTTTCGCGGGTTCCTCGCGCCGGCGGGCAGCGCAGCCGTCCGGTTGATCGTGTCCTACGACCACCGCACAGCCTTCAACCAATTCGCCGCGAACCCCGCCCTGATCACACAGACGGAAGACAGCGTGCCGTTGCTTCGCCGTGTGGCGGAACTGTACCCCTTCGACCGGCCCCTGGTGATAGGATTCCGAAACGGTATCCTGGCCTACCGGGTCGGCGCGCAGGAAGCCCTTCTGTATCTGTTCAGGTCGGAGGAGAGGAATATCCTCGTGGGGAGCCTGCTCAAGCTGCTCTTTCTGTTTCTGGCGGTCGTCATGGTCGAGCGGGACCGGCTGATGGTCCACGGCGCGGGGCTGCGGCTCGGGTCGGAGGGTACGCTCTTTCTGGGGGTTTCGGGTGCGGGGAAAAGCACCGTGGCCGGATATGCAGCCCGGAACGATCTTCTCTCCGACGACGCGCCGATGATCACGCGCAACGGGAGGTCATTCGCGATCCACGCCTCGCCGTTCAGCCAGGTCGATCTTTTCGACAGGAAGGCAGCGGACCACCACCGCAGAGAGGCTCCCCTCACGCGATTGGTTTTTCTTCGGCAGGCGGACCGCCTCGCCCTTGAGCCCCGGGACAAGCGGTCGGTGGTTGCGGAACTGTTACGGGAACACATCCATGGCATTGCCGTCATGGGCGGGGAGTTGAGAGGGCGGGCGTTCGCGTTTTGCTGCGACCTATGCGCGGCGGTTCCGGGGTTCGACCTCTTTTTTCAGAACGACGCTCACTTCCTTACCCTCTTCGAGGGGCAGGACTCGCGAACCGAACCCTGAATGTGATCCTGCCCGAGCGATCCCATCCTGCCTGAGCCCGCTGCCGGCTCCCCTTCGGCGTGGAGCGAGGCAATTCGCGGACCCTCCGCGTGCCGAGGCTAGCCGCTGACGGCGCTGCCGGCCCTGCAGTCGCTCCCCGCGACGGCGCCGGCCTTGCACTGCGTGGTGGCAACGGCGCCGGGATTGCATTTATTCGCCTCGGCCACGCTGCCCGAAAAACACTGTGCCCCTGCAACGCTCCCGCTCGTGCATTTGTCGCCCGAGGCAGTGGCGCCGGGCGAGCAGCTGAACTGCGGCGACCCGCCGCTTTGACACTGCGCCGCATCCGCCAAGGAACCGGCTTTACACAGTTTCCCGGAGGCGCTGAAATCCTGGGCAAAGGCTTCTCCGCCGCTGAGATTGACGATCAGGGGCGGTTCATAGGGCAATTTGCTTTTCGTCATCGCCGTTCGTTCCTCATGTCGCCGGGCCCGGCCGGGTCGGCGCTGGGCCGTTTTCGCTGCCGCTGCGCACCCGACGTCGGCGCATCCCCGTTCGGGCGTTCATCCCAGCCAGGAACGCGAACCGCCGCCGCGTGCGTCAGCACGCGATCAAGCCGTTCCGCCTGAGCACCGCGAGCGTCGTAACCACATCGGTCGCACAGGTGCGGGGCAGTACCTCATACCGCGCCACGATCGCCGCGACCATGTCCTCCAAGCTGTTGCGCCCGTCACAGAGCTCCCAGATCCGCGCCGCCGTCGGGTTCAGCCGGAGCAACTCGCAGCCGGAAGAATCGGACAGGACCGTGAAGGAAGCCTCGCTGTTCGCCGCAATCCCCTTTTTCCTGATCGGCCGCCCGTTCAGAATATCCCTGCTTTCGTACCAGCACCAGCAGCACTTCAGACTGTCGTAAGCGTTCGCGGGTGCGGGAAACTTGAGCGTCGGCACCAGGGCTGCGGTCCCCAGCAGTGCGCCGAGAAAATTCCTTTTCGATTTGATCATACCGCGTCCTTTTCTTCTCTTGTTGGGCGTTTATACCATACATTAGCGCTGTTCAACAGCATAATGTTTCGGAGCGAAGGTCCGCCCCCGATAAAATACGCCTTGCTTTTCCCCCCGGGACCCGATACATATATCGGAAAAAGGTTAATACTAATTGAGCAGTTACCGAACGTAGCGCAATACCGGTCGAAAGGACCGCCAGATGGTCGACACGGAAGAGAGAGCCCCCATTGCCAACCCGCAGATCGTTCTTCGGGAGGAGTTCGACGATTGGGCGATGCTGTTCGATCCGGAGACGGGCAATACCTTCAGCCTGAACCCCGTCGGCGTCCTGATCTGGAAGCTGCTGGACGGCGGTCACACTCTCGACGCGATCGTGGCGCAGGTCAGGGAAGCGGCCGAGGCGGTCCCGGCAGACGTGACCGCCCATGTGCGGAATTTCATCCGGAACGCCGCCGCGTACGGATTGGTCGGTTACGGGGGCGAGAGAGGATAGGATGGCTTCGGCGGTTATGAAGTCGCCCCGTTCCGTCGACGTGGAGATCACCACGTCCTGCAACCTCCGGTGCGCCTATTGCAGCCATTTCTCGGGGCCGGGAGACGTGGAAGCGGACCTGCCGCTGGCCGCCTGGCTGCGGTTCTTCGCGGAATTGCGGCGCCTCGCCGTCATGACGGTCACCCTCTCCGGGGGTGAACCGTTCCATCGTCCCGATCTGCGCGAGGTAATCCACGGCATCGTGACCAACCGGATGCGCTTCTCGGTCCTCAGCAACGGCACGCTGATCGATCCCGACACGGCCGCCTTCCTGGCGTCGACTGGCCGCTGCAACCACGTCCAGGTCTCCATCGACGGCGCAATCGATATCACCCACGACGCCTTTCGCGGGGAGGGCAATTTCCGCAAGGCGATTCAGGGGATCAGGAACCTGCGGCAGTGCAACGTGCCCGTCACCGTCCGCGTCACCATCCACCGGAAAAACGTCCGCGAACTCGAAGCCGTTGCCAGACTGCTGCTGGAAGAGATTGGATTGCCCTCGTTTTCCACCAATTCCGCCTCGCCGCTGGGACTCTGCCGGAAGAATGCTGCCCAGACGCAGCTCACCGTCGCCGAGCGCTCGCTGGCCATGGAGACGCTGTTGCGCCTGGATGAACGCTACGGCGGCAGGATAAGCGCCACTGCGGGTCCCCTGGCGGAGGGGCATGCGTGGCGCGAAATGGTCGAGGCGCACCGGAAGGGGGAGCGGATGGCGGACCGCGGTTTTCTCACGGGCTGCAACGGCCCCCGACAGACCATCGCCGTCCGGGCCGATGGCGCCATCGTGCCCTGCCTGCAGCTGGGGCACATGGTGCTGGGAACCATAACCGCTGATGACCTCGGCGACGTCTGGCGCAACCATCCCGACCTGCGCACGCTCCGGGCACGCCCGGAGATCCCGCTGGCCTCCTTCGCCTTCTGCCGCGACTGTACCTACCGGGATTTCTGCACGGGCAATTGCCCGGCAATCGCGTACACGCTGCGGGGAGAGGTCAACCATCCCAGCCCCGACGCCTGCCTCCGTCTGTTCCTGGAGCAGGGGGGCAGGCTCCCCGGGCGCGCCGCCCGGCGAACCGCAGGTTGATGCTATGACGGACGATCCGGTGGACGAGATCATTCGTTACCCTCTGCGGCAGCTCTATTTTTATCTCACCGACGCCTGCAACCTCTCCTGCCGGCACTGCTGGATCGAACCCTCCCGGCCCCGGGCGGGCAGCGGGCCGACCGCGCTCGATCCTGACCTGTTCGCGGCGATCCTCGACCAGGCCGAAGCGCTGGGAACAAAGGGGGTGAAACTGACCGGGGGAGAGCCGCTGCTCCATCCCCGGATCGACGAATTGCTCGCTGCCATCCGGCGCAGGCGCCTCAGCCTTACCGTGGAAACGAACGGGACGCTCTGTTCAGGGGCGCTCGTGGAGAAGATGGCCGCCTGCGAGAACGCCTTCGTCGCCGTCAGCCTGGATGCGGCCGCAGCCGAAACCCACGACTGGATCAGGGGGAAAGAGGGTAGTTTTGCCTCCGCCGTAACCGGGATCGGCAATCTGGTCGCGGCCGGGCTCAAACCGCAGATCATCATGACGCTGATGAAGCGCAACAGGGAACAGATTGAGGCGCTCGTCCGGCTGGCCGAATCCCTCGGGGCCGGTTCGGTCAAGTTCAACATCCTGCAGCCGACTGCCCGGGGCGAACGGATGCATGCCGCCGGGGAGACGATCGCGATCGATGAGCTGATCGCGCTGGGCGCGTGGGTGGACGGGGAGCTTTCCGCAGCGACGGCGCTGCCGTTGTATTTCCATCAACCGCCGTCCTTCCGCAGGCTGGGGAGACTGTTCGGGGCAGCGCCGGGGGACGGCTGCCATTCCTGCGGTGTCCTGGGCATCCTGGGCGTTCTGGCGGACGGCTCCTACGCCCTCTGCGGCATCGGCGAAACTGTCCCGGAGATGATCTTCGGTCATGCCGGCCGCACCGCTCTGCGGGAGATCTGGCTGAACTCGCCCGTACTGAACGAGATTCGCAGCGGGCTCCCCGGGCGGCTGCGGGGGATCTGTGCGGAGTGCCTGCTGAAGCATGTCTGTATGGGAAGCTGTCTTGCCCAGAATTATTACCGCCGGCGGGACCTCTGGGCCCCCTTCTGGTACTGCGAGGAGGCGCACCTGCGGGGGCTGTTCCCGAACACGCGGCTGCGCCCCGGGGAGGCGGGCTCTTAGAGCGATTCCTTGATCACCTTCTTGACGATGTCCACATCGACCTTCTCGGCCTTCGCGCTGAATCCGATCAGCAGGGCAAGATCGCAGATGTTGTTGATCTTGCGGGGAACTCCCTCGGAATAGCCGTAGATTTCCTCAACCGCGGCGGGGGTGAAGACGACGCCGGTCCGCCCGGCCTTCTCCAGGCGAAAGGCGATGTATTCTGCCGTGTTGGCGCTGTTGAGCGGGTTCAAATGGTAGCGGATGGCGATCCGCTGATCGAGCTGCTTGTACCCGCGGATGATGTCCCTGAGCTCCGGCTGCCCGATGAGGACCAGGGTCAAAAGATAGCGATCGTTGAGCTGGAAATTCGAGAGCAGCCTGATCTCTTCGAAGGTGTCCTTGTAGATCAGCTGCGCCTCGTCGATGATCAGCAGGGTCGAGCGGTTGCTCTTCATGTTGGCGAGCATCCGCTCGTTCAACATCTTCAGCAGTTCCGTCTTTGTATGCGCCTGGGGATCGAGTCCGATCTGGTAGAGCGCCTCCTTGACAAAATCCGCCGGATCCAGCGAAGGGTTGGTGACCAGGCCGATGTCGTATTCGGCGTCGGGCAATTGCTGGATGAACACCCGGCTCAGGGTCGTTTTTCCGCAGCCGATCTCCCCGGTCAGCAGGACGGCCCCCTTGTTCCGCTTCACCGCATAGATGAGCCTCGCCAGGGCCTCCTCATGCTCGGAGGAATAGTACATGAACTCCGGGTCGGGAACGTTCTCGAAAGGAAACTTGCTGAGCCCCCAGTACTCTAAATACATTTCATCATCGCTCCCACAGCCAACGAAATTTCGGCAAAGCACAGCCGGTAATAGAACAGGGATCGCCGATAGGGATCAGAGACGTCGTCCGCGGTTTCCGCGGTGCCCCCATCCAGATAGGACTTCAGCAGCCGCAATTTGGGGACAGCCCCGGGATATCGGTCCCCGATACTCAGCAGCTGCCGCTTCTCCATGGTGACGATCAGGTCCGCCTCTCCGACCATCTCTTCAGTTACCAGGCGGGAGACGTGGTCTTCATCGTCGATGCCGTTCTCCGCCAGTATCTGCCGTGCCACCTCATCGGCGGGCGCCCCCTGCATGTCCAGCAGGCCGGCGGAAGAAACCTCCACATCCTGCCGGCCGCGGCTCCGCAGCAGGTTCCTGAGGAGGCGCTCAGCCATGAAGCTCCGCACGATGTTGGCGCTGCAGACGAAGAGGATGTTCACCGATCCAGCCCATTGTGGTACATTCAGATAGAACTATACCGGGGAAAAAAATATTTTCAAGCCCTTTTGCGCTCGGCGAATGGATGTTGTAAAAGAGGGAACACTGTGTTAGGAACGCCCCGTATCCCTCCGATTCGCCGGCAGGCGCGGCCGGAGGCGGGCAGCGGAGAGCGGCCCGAAAGGTCCCGCAAGAACGGGCTGCTTCAAAGGACACGAGGGAACGATGGACATCGACAAGGATAAATGCGTCGGCTGCGGCAACTGCCACATCATCTGTACCATGGGAGCGATCTCCCTGGGCGAGGACGGCAAATCGATCGTCAATCAGGAAGAATGCGTCGAGTGCGGGACGTGCCACCGGGTGCTCCGCAACGAGGGCTATCCCCCCTGGTTCGTCCGGGTGATCAGGAAGGGCCTCTCGCTTGTCAATCTGGGGTACCTGGCCGACGCGGACCTCTGCCCGACCGGGGCGCTCACCCCCCCGGAGCTATCCTGGCCCCGCGTCCTGCGGGCCCAGTTCAGTAACCCCACCGTGGTCCATCCAGGGACGGGCGTTCCCGGCCGGGGGACCGACGAGATCAAAAGCAACGACGTTACCGGGCGGCTTCGGCACGGCGAGGTGGGGCTCGTCGTCGAGATCGGCCGGCCCGGGATCGGCGCTCATTTCCGGGATGTCCAGACGGTAGCGATGGCCCTCGCGCCGCTTGACCCGATCTTCGAACCGGAAAACCCGGTCACCCTGCTCATCGAGGACCCGAAGACGGGGCGGATGAAACAGGACGTCCTAGACGAGAAGGTTCTGTCGGCCATCATCGAACTCAAGAGCTCGATGGAGAAGCTCCCGGCCTTTCTGGAGGCGCTGGAGCGCGCCCAGCACGGGATCGACACGGTGATCAGTGTCGGTGTGGCCTCCCGGTGCCTGCCCGACGGGACGCTCCCCCATGAAGAATGGGTGCGCAAGAGCGGGTATCGGCTCTCGCTCAACGGCAAGACGAATCTCGGCCTGGGGCGGCCGCTCTTCAGGGAGGATCAGCCATGACCAACACGTTGCACCGCCAAGGCCTCCCCGAGGATCTGAAACACGATTACATCATCTTCGTCCATACGGCCAGAGGGATCAACCGCGAAGGATCGGCCGAGAAGATCCGCCAGTTCATGAAGATCTGCCTCAAATACGGGCCCGTAAACATGGGCGACGTGAAGCTCGGGAGCATGCACCAGGACGACATCCTTATCGAAGAGTTGATCGCGGCCCAGGGAGACGGAACGGTGGGCGCCGCCACCTTCACGGACCTGGACACGCTCCAGCAGGTAGTGGAGGAACTGATCCAGGCGGACCTGGGCATCTGCATCAACATCAGCGGCCTGCTCGACGAGGTGCAGGCGTGCTGTAAGAAGGCCGGAATTTCCCGCCACAGCGCCGAGCACTCCCTTGGCGTCTGGGGGGCGAGGGATCGCCTGCCGGAGCGGGAGATCTTGGAGTTCAACACGATGTGCGGCCACGGGATGGTCTCGTTCAACCTGGTCAGGAAGATGATCGAGCAGGTCCGCCTGCGGCGGATGTCGCCGAAGCAGGCAGCCCGGATGATGGCCAAGTGCTGCGAATGCGGCGCCTTCAACCCTGCCCGCGCCGAAGCGCTGCTGATCCGGATGCGCGAGCGGGGGTTCCTGTATTCGGCCCGGTGATGGTTCGCCCCCTTGAAACTCCCCCGAGAGGGCGGTAGTATCGGGCCAACACACTGAGGAGAGAACGCGATGCAGATCACGGCGAAAGAGATCTGGACGGCCCTCGGGGCAATCCGGGAAAAGGCACCGGTCGTCCATAACATCACCAACTACGTCGTCATGAACAGCACGGCCAACGCCCTGCTCGCCCTCGGCGCTTCACCGGTCATGGCCCACGCCGAGGAGGAGATGGAGGAGATGGTCGGGATCGCCTCCAGCCTGGTGATCAACATCGGCACCCTGAGCCCCGCCTGGGTCCGGGCGATGCACCGGGCGGCCGAAGCGGCCAGGAAGCGCCGCATCCCGATCGTCCTCGACCCGGTCGGTGCGGGCGCGACCTCCTACCGGACGCGAACGGCGCGCGAACTGATCGCGGCCGTCCCCCCGGATATCATCCGCGGAAACGCCTCGGAGGTGATGGCGCTCTTGGACAGCAGGGCGAAGACCAAGGGGGTAGACAGCAGCGCCTCCTCGGATGCCGCCCTGGAGGCCGGCCGCAGCCTGCACGCCCAGTGCGGCGCTGCCGTCTGCATCAGCGGCGAGACGGACTATACCATCGGCCGCGGCGGCGTGATCCGGGGTCGCAACGGCCATGTAATGATGACCCGCGTGACGGGGCTCGGCTGCACGGCGTCGGCGCTCTGCGGCGCCTTTGCCGCGGTCGTGGCCGAACCCGCCGTCGCGGCCGCGGCGGCGATGGCCGCCCTGGGGATCGCCGGAGAGATCGCCGTCACCCGCGCGCTCGGACCGGGTACGCTCCAGGTCCACCTGCTCGACGCCCTGTACCTCCTCAATCCCGAGGATGTCGAAGGGTACCTGAAGATCGAAACGGAAGGGTAGTTCCGATGCGGGGATTGTATTTCGTCACCGACAGCGGCCTCTGCGGTAGCCGGCCCGTTGCAGACGTTGTCCTCGCGGCGATCCGGGGAGGCGCCGCCTGCGTCCAGCTGCGGGAGAAGGACGCCGCAACGCGGGCCTTCGTCGAGGAGGCTCGGATGATCAAAGAGATGGTGGCGCCCTTTCGGATCCCCCTGATCATCAACGACCGCCTCGACGTAGCCCTGGCCGTCGGGGCCGACGGCGTCCACGTGGGACAGGACGACATGCCCTACGAGATCGCCCGGAGGCTGCTGGGGCCCGACGCGATCATCGGTCTTTCCGTGGAGACCTGGGCGGATGTGGAGCGGGCGGAGACGCTGGCCGTGGATTACCTCGGCGTGAGCCCCATCTTCGCGACACCGACCAAGACGGACACGAAGGCGCCCTGGGGAATCGACGGACTCGCCCGGATCAAAGCGTTCTCGCGTCACCCCCTGGTCGCGATTGGAGGACTCAACGCCTCCAATGCCGCTGCGGTCGTCGCTGCGGGGGCGGACGGCGTTGCCGTGGTTTCCGCGATCTGCGCCTCCCCGGATCCGGCGACGGCGGCGCGGGAACTGGCAGAGGTCATCCGGCTGGCCCGCGCAGAGAGACACGGAGGCCGCTGAGCCGAGGGCCCTACTGTTTGCGGAAACCGCGGAGGAGTGCCGGAGGGGGGAAGGGACGATGCCGCACCCGGATACGCTGCTCCTATTCGACTACTCGGGTACGCTCAGCCTGGAGATGCCCCGCTTCGCCCGGCCGGCAAGCCTCCGGCGGGCGCTTGCCGAGAGCGGCCTGGCGGCACTCGGCGTCGCCACCCCTGCGCAGTTCTGGGAAGGAATCGTGAACCCCACCTGGGTCGAGGGAAGCACAACGCAGGCGGGCTACGGACGGGTGATGGCGGAGAGGATCTTGGTCCTCGGCATGGCACAGGGCGCCTCCTCCGGGGAAGTGGCGGCCGCCGCAGCCCGGTTCGTCGCGCGCTACCTCGAGACGGCACGGATCGCGCCCGGCTGGCGCCCGCTGCTGGCGCGCCTGAGCGAGCGGCAAGACATCGGCGTGATCATCGCCACGGACCACTACGCCGAAGCGACGGGGATGATCATTGCCGCGCTGGAGACATGGGGCATCCCGGCGGAGCCGGTCGGGGAGGCATGCGCGCCCCCCCGCGGTGGCGGAGCCCCGGTTCGCCGCCCGGTCATCGTGGCCAACTCGGCGGACCTGGGATCCTGGAAGACCGATCGGGCGTTCTGGGAGGCCCTGCGGGCGAGGCTCCCCGCAGAGCGAGTCCGGCGGCTCCTGCTGGTGGACGATTTCGGGGCCAACGAGACGGCCGGCGACGGCTACGGCGGAGAGCCCGCAAGGATTGCCGCACGGCAGGAACAAACCCGGGCGACCCTCCGGAAAGTGTTTCGGGCGAATGTGGAGATCATCCCTTTCGCCCTTGCGGAAGACCAGGCCGGGGAGGACAGGGGCGAGCGACTGATCGCCGAGACGGCGCTCAAGGTCGAGCGGTTCCTGGCCGAGGGATGAGGACGGAGAAGCGCATGGACGCCGAGGGCTGCAAACCGCACATCGAGTACCCCTGCCGCTGGACCTACAAGGTAATCGGCCGCAGCCGGGAGGATCTGCGGCGGGCGGTCGCCGAGGTGATCGGGGCGAGCGAGCACACCGTCGATTTATCGCGGAGCAGCGCAGGCGGGGCCTACCACTGCCTGAACGTTACGCTGACCGTCGATTGCGAAGCCAGCCGCCTCGACCTGTACCGCCGGCTCTGCGGCCACCCGTCGATTCAGATCGTGCTGTAAGGAGACTGCAAGGAGGTACGCGTATGGCCATCGACCCGAATAAAGTGATCTACTCCATGATCGGGGTGAGCAAGGTCTATGATAAGAAGCCGGTCCTGAAGGACATCTGCCTCTCCTATTTCTATGGGGCCAAGATCGGCGTCCTGGGGCTGAACGGTTCGGGCAAGAGCTCGCTCCTCAGGATCCTTGCGGGTGTGGATACGGACTTCATCGGCAAGACGATCCTCTCCCCCGGTCACACCGTGGGGTTTCTGGAGCAGGAGCCCCAGCTCGACGACGACCGGACGGTCCGCGAGATCGTCGAGCAGGGGGTTCAGGAGACAGTCGATCTGCTGGACGAATTCAATCAGATCAACGAAAAATTCGCCGAGCCGATGGACGATGCGGCGATGACCAAGTTGCTCGACCGGCAAGCGAAGGTCCAGGAGAGACTCGACGCCCTCGACGCCTGGGACCTCGATTCCCGCCTGGAGATGGCGATGGACGCCCTGCGCTGCCCCGCCGGCGAGACCCCGGTGAAGGTCCTCTCCGGCGGCGAGCGGCGGCGCGTCGCCCTTTGCCGGCTCCTCCTGCAGAATCCCGACATCCTGCTTCTGGACGAGCCGACGAACCACCTCGACGCCGAGTCGGTAGCCTGGCTGGAGCACCACCTCCAGGCCTACCCGGGGACCGTGATCGCCGTGACCCACGACCGCTACTTTCTCGACAACGTCGCGGGCTGGATCCTGGAGCTGGACCGGGGCCAGGGGATCCCCTGGAAGGGGAACTACTCCTCCTGGCTGGAGCAGAAGCAGAACCGTCTGCATCAGGAGGAAAAATCGGAGACGGAGCGGCAGAAGACCCTCGAGCGGGAGCTGGAATGGATCCGCATGTCGCCCAAGGGGCGCCACGCCAAGTCAAAGGCCCGGATCAACTCGTACGAGAATCTCCTGGCCCGTGAATCCGAGGAGCACGCGAAAGACCTGGAGATCTACATCCCGCCCGGACCCCGCCTGGGAAGGCTCGTCATCGAGGCCGAGGGGGTCGGGAAGGGCTACGGCGAGAAGCTCCTGGTGGAGAACATGAACTTCGCCCTCCCCCCCGGCGGGATCGTCGGGGTCATCGGTCCCAACGGCGCCGGGAAGACGACCCTGTTCCGGATGATCACCGGCCGGGAGAAGCCCGATACCGGAACGATCCGGGTCGGCGAGACGGTAAAACTCGCCTATGTCGACCAGAGCCGCGACGTCCTTGACCCCGCTAAGACGATCTGGGAGATGATCTCCGCAGGGCAGGATGTCATCCGGCTCGGGAACAGGGAGATGAACTCCCGCGCCTACGTCTCGCGGTTCAACTTCTCGGGGACCGACCAGCAGAAGAAGGTGGGGCAGCTCTCGGGAGGGGAGCGGAACCGGGTCCATCTGGCCCGGATGCTCAAGGAGGGGGCAAACGTCCTGCTTCTGGACGAGCCGACCAACGACCTGGACGTGAACACGATGCGGGCCCTCGAGGAGGCCCTGGAGAACTTCGCCGGCTGCGCCGTCGTCATCAGCCATGACCGGTGGTTCCTCGACAGGATCGCCACGCACATCTTGGCCTTCGAGGGGGAGAGCACGGTCCTCTGGTTCGACGGCAATTACTCCGAGTACGAGGCCGACCGCAAGGCCCGTCTGGGCGCCGCGGCGTCGCAGCCCCACCGGATCAAATACCGCCAGCTGACGAGGATCTGAGCGCAGCTCGGAACCCGTTCCTCAGGAGCGGACCGGTGCCGCCGCCCTCATCTCCTGCCCGGGCGCTCCCTCTTCTCCCGGTCGGTGGCGGGCCCGGTGCCGGTATCGAGGGCATGCGGTCTTCCCGCCCGCTCCAGGTCCATCGGCCGATAGGAAGCGTCATCGTACCCGTAGATGACCCGGAACAGGTGACCGACCTTGCCGAGCGAGGCGGCCACCACCAGTGTCGCGAGCATGATAGCGATCAGAACCGCCAGGACGCGGACCGTAACCCGCTTTCTCTTCAGCTGCCGATTGTATTCGTCCAGACGAATATTCTTTTCATTCAACTCCTCCAGGTTCTGCGTGAGCAGCGACTCGTGCCGCTGGATGGTCCGGTACTTCCCTTCCAGCTCCGCCGTAAGTTCCTGGCAGGTTTGATTTTTCTGCTTCAATACCGCTTCCATGCGCCTGCACTCACCGTCCGCCTGCTCGAGTTCGGCGACACGCCGACGCACCTGAGCGAGTTCTTCGATAAGCTGTTCCTTCGTTTTGTCCTCGTCCCGCATCGTGTCTACCCCGTTCGCGTGGCTCTTGAACCTCCCCGCTACAGGCCACGGGGAGTACGGTACCAATATTATTTGTACCATATTTCGCCGCTGCTGGATACGGGCATGCTGAGCGCCGCTCGATCGCAGGGCGGATTGTCCGCGGGGCTGCCGGCGGGACGGCAAAATCGGCTGCGGTGCAGGATGAGCGCAGGTACGGCGGCGCCTGTCCGATTGCGCCGGACAAAGTCCGGAACCGCCGGATTTCGTCCACCCGGGCCGGATAGAAGGTGGGGTGCAACACCGATTTCGTCGGCACGCGTCCCCTGCGCAGTCCGTGCGGAAATTGGTTCATTACGTAGTTTTGCTCAGTTACGTTCCTAGCGCCTGCGGGTGCCGATTGTGGCATACCTATTGCCGCATCAGAGGCGAGCCGCTTTCCCGATTCAGTGATACCGGTAGGGACGCGGAGGACATCGGGAACCACCGGACAATAATTCATGCGGAAGAGGAGGAGAGAGGAGAATGTCGCTGATTGCCATGACGCTCGAAATGGGTTCCCTCGGTGATGAGGTTGCGCAGGGTGTCGCCAGGGAACTGGGACGGGCAGTGGTTCATCATGAGATCATCGGGCACCTTGCCGACAAAATGCGGGTGCGCAAGAGCCATGTGATCCGTTTCCTCGACAACAAGGCAACGGTTCTCGACGGCTCTCCCCTGACCGGATCAGCCTGTCGATCTACACGGCAGACGAGATCTATCGCATTGCGCAGCGGAACGACGGCGTGGTGATCCACGGCTGGGGGGCGACCCATCTGCTGCGCCAGGTGGGCCACGCCCTCTGTGTGCGGGTGCGCGCCGGTGGAGCTGCGGGTGAAGCGGGTCATGGAGAGACTCAACACGGACGATGAGGAATTCGTGCGCCGGGAAGTGGAATATTCCGACGAGGCGCACGGGGCCATCATCCGCCGGCACTTCGGCGTAAACTGGCAGGAATCCGAGCTGTACGATTTGGCCCTCAACAGCGAGCGCGTCCCCGTCGACGGATGCATCGAGGAGATCCTCAGCCTGGTCCGGAAGGCCTCCTTTGCCCCGACCCCCCAATCCCAGGCCACCCTGGACAATCTCTCGCTGGCCGCACAGGTGCGCGCTGCCCTGCGCACCGATACGCGGACCCGGAAGGTGGATATCCTGATCGAATCCGATGCCGGCCACGTAACGCTCGCCGGGGTTGTTACCTTCGACATAGCGCTCGCCACGCTCACCGAGGTAGCCGCACAGGTGGCCGGCGTCCATGTGGTGGAGAATCGAGTCAAGCAGGCGGTGCCGTTCAGGTGATCGCCGCTGCGCGCAGGCTCACCCCGCGCGTGCCCTGATCCGGATGCGCCGGCGCCGCAGAGGAAAGCCTGCCCCGCAGGAAGGGATGCGGGACGGGGAAATTCCTCAGGCGATGAACAGGAACAGCGCCGGAATCGTGGCAACCCCGGCAATCGTCGTGAGCGAGACGATGGCGCTGCTGAATACGGGATCGGCTTCGTACTTGACCGAAAAGATCGTCACCAGTACGGCGGCCGGCATCGCCGCCTGCAGGACGCAGATTACCCGCTCGTCCCCGCTGAGCCCCAGCGCCCGGCAGATCCCCCAGGCAATCAGGGGCGAGAGGATCAGTTTGATCCCCGCCGCGCACAGGGTGTGGATTAGCCGCGTCGAGTCGACGAAGAACCGCAGCTTCAATCCGCCGCCAACGCCGACCATCGAGAGCGGAAACGTGGCCGCGTTCATCAGCGAGAAGGTGTGCGTCACCAGCGACGGCAGCGGTATCCTGAGCGCGGCGAAGACGATGCCCGCCGCGATTGCCAGGATGAGCGGGTTTTTGATGACGGCCTCCGGCGTGGCGCGGCCGGTCATGATGTACACCCCTACGCTGTACAGAAAGAGGTATCCTCCCAGGGCGAAGAACAGTGCCGGGACCGTCCCGGCCTCGCCCAGGAAGCCATAGCAGATGGGGACCCCCAGGAAGATGTGGTTGCCGTAGGACGCCCCGAGCAGGAAGGTCCGGCGGAATCGATCCCCGAGGGCCAAGAGCCGGCACGCACCGATGGCGCAGAGGTAGGTGGTCGAGAGGGCGGCGAATCCTCCTGCCGTCATGAGCAAAAGCCCCCCGGCCTGAAGTTCCGGCAGGCGGGCGATGGAAAAAAACGTGGTCACCGGCAGGAAGAAATGGAAGACGAGGCCGTTGACCACCTGCACGGGAAAGGGCGCCCTTTTCATCAGGACGTAGGACGCCATCATGATCAGGAACATGGCAAAGACGTTCTGCAGCGCCGCTTCCACGGTTAGGTCCAGTCTCCTTCCCCGCGAGCCCGGGCGGCCTCCAGCTCCTGTTTCTTGATCACGATGAGGATCGCCGTAAGGGCGGCCTGGGTCATCCCGGGGATCCGTTCGGCCTGACCGACCGTGACCGGCCCGACGCAGGCGAGCTTTCCCTTGAGCTCGTTGGACAGGCCCGGGACGGTGGCGTAATCGAACCCGGCCGGTATCTTCACCCCTTCGAGCTCCTTCATCCGCGTGACCGCTTCCCGCTGCCTGAGGATGTACCCCTCGTACTTCGCCTCGATCTCGATCTCCCGTTTGACCCAGCGGTCGGCCACTGCCTCCCACCCCTCGAACCGGGCGAGATCGTCGTAGGCCAGTTCCTCCCGTTTGAGGAGCTGGAACAGGGTGGCAGGGTTCTTGATCGGCGGCGTGCCCAGCTCGGTGAGAAGCGCGTTTGTCGCCGCAACGGGATAGAGCGTAACGGACGTAAGCCGCCGGATGCCAGCCTCCACCCGGCGGACCTGATCCGCGAGCCGTCCCTGCTGCTCCGGTGCGATCAGGCCGAGCTCTCTGCCCTTCGCCATCAAGCGGACCGCGGCATTGTCCTCCCTGAGGATCAGCCGGTACTCGGCCCGGGAGGTGAACATCCGGTAGGGCTCGTCGACCCCGCGGGTCACCAGATCGTCCACCATCACCCCCATGTAGGCCTGCGACCGGTCCAGAATAAAGGGAGGTCTCCCCTGCACGGCGAGGGCGGCGTTCACACCCGCCCAGAGCCCCTGCGCCGCGGCCTCTTCGTACCCGGATGTCCCGTTGATCTGTCCGGCCAGGTACAGCCCGCCGACCCGCTTTGTCTCCAGCGTGAGACGCAGCTCCGTGGGCTGAATGAAGTCGTACTCGATGGCATAGGCCAGACGCATGATCTCGGCCCGCTCCAGGCCCGGTACGCTGCGCACCACCCGCTCCTGGAGCTCCGGAGGCAGGCAGTTCCCCAACCCCTTGGCATAGATCTCCTCGGTGTCGAGCCCCTCGTGCTCGAGGACGACGGGGTGGCTCTCCCGATGGGGGAAGCGCATCACCTTGTCTTCGAGGGAGGGGCAGTAGCGGGCGCCGATCCCGGTAATCGCCCCGGCGTACAGCGGGGAAAAGCGGATGTTGTCACGGATCAGGCGGTGGGTCTGCGCCGTTGTCTCCGAAAAAAACGAGGGGAGACGCACCTCGGGGAGCCCTGCGGAGGTAAAGGAGAAGGGGGCGGGATCGGGGTCGCTGTCCTGCCGCAGGAGGGTCGAGAAATCGATCGTCGAGGCGCGAAGGCGCGGGGGGGTCCCGGTCTTCAGCCGCCCCATGGTGAACCCGAGCCCCTTGAGCGCTGCGGACAGCTCACCCGCGGCGATCTCGCCGGCCCGGCCCGCCGGATACCGCACAGCGCCGATGTGGATCAGCCCCCCCAAGAAGGTCCCCGTCGTGATGACCGTTGCCCGGCAGCCGAACACCACACCGGTTTGATCGGCCACGCCGCGGATGCGGCCGTCCTCCACAAGGAGGTCCACCACCAGCGACTGTCGCAGGTGGAGGCGCGGCTGCCGCTCGACGGCCGCCTTCATGGCCAGGCGGTAGCGCTGCTTGTCGCACTGCAGGCGGGTGGATTGGACGGCAGGTCCCTTGGAGGCGTTCAACAGCCGGTAGTGGACGGCGGTCTGATCGGCAATCTTCCCCATCTCGCCACCCAAGGCATCGATCTCCTTAACGAGCTGGCTCTTGGCGAGCCCCCCGATCGCCGGGTTGCAGGACATCAGCGCGATCGAATCGAGGTTGATGTTGACCAGGAGCGTCTCACAGCCCATCCGCGCCGCGGCAAGGGCCGCCTCGCAGCCCGCATGCCCGCCGCCCACGACGATGACATCATACTCCCTACTCAATCTGAGACCTCCCCGAAAGGGATCATCCTATCCGATTGCGGGCAACACACTGTTCCCGGCAGAGGCAAAAGGCCGGGTTTCATGCGGGGGCGATTGGAGATGTTTCCGGGCGCCATGTCACCGCAGCGAAGCGCGCATGGCCGGAAAAAGATCCCGAACCCCGGTGAAACTCGGCCTTGCAGCACCGAGAACGCAGCAAGAAATGTTGCAAGAAGGGTTTCCTGCCCCGGGTTAGCGCGGGAAATTCTTGCAGTTCCGGTGGCAATTTAATATTATTACAAATTAAACTCAATCGAAAAGAGAGGCCCTGTGGCGAAACCCTCTTTCTGGAACAACACCAAGCGGTACTACGACCTGAAGAGCTACTGGCGGAACCGCTTCGGTTGTCGGGTCCACAAGCTCCCGCTGGACGCCGGGTTCACCTGCCCGAACCGCGACGGTTCCGCTGGAACGGGGGGGTGCATCTACTGCGACTCGCGGGGTTCGGCGCTCAGGCAGGCAGGGGCGCTTCCCGGCGTGGAGGAACAGCTCCGCCGGGGGAAGGATTTCTACCGAAGGCGCGGGCGACCGGAGAAGTTCATCGCCTATTTTCAGACATTCACCAACACCTATGCCCCGGTGGGGACGCTGCGGACCCGGTACGATGAGGCCCTCGCCGACGAGGACGTGGTCGGGCTCTCGATCGGGACCCGGCCGGACTGCCTCCCCGACGAGACACTCTCTCTGCTGGAATCCTATGCGGAGCGATCCCACGTCTGGCTGGAGTTCGGCCTCCAGTCGATCCATGACCGGACCCTCAGGGCGATCAACCGGGGCCATGACGCGGCCACCTTCCTCGACGCCGTTCGGCGGGCAAGCGGCGGCAGACTGATGATCTGCGTGCACGTCATCGTAGGGCTGCCGGGAGAGTCGCGCGCCGATATCCTGCAGACAGCGCGAGTAGTGGCGGGGCTGCCGGTGGCGGGGATTAAGATCCATTCGCTGCTGGCCCTGGCAGGGACCCTGCTGGGTGAACGGTACACCCGCGGGGAGGTATCGCTGATGGACCAGGCGGGGTACGTGGAAACCGTCTGCGACATCCTGGAGCTCATGCCGCCGGAGATGGTGATCCAGCGGCTCACTGCCGAGGGGTACCGGGAGATATTTCTCGCGCCGGCCTGGGCGCAGCATAAACTGGCAGTCCTGGGGGCGATCGAGCGCGAACTGGAGCGGCGCGACTCTTGGCAGGGAAAGCACTACGGAGGAACAGCATGATCGGTGTCGTCGATTACCGGGCGGGAAATCTGACCAGCGTCGCCCGCGCCCTTGCCTACCTGGGGCGGGAGTGCATCGTAACGAGCGACCCCCGGATCCTGGATGGGGCGAGCCACATCATCTTTCCCGGTGTCGGCGCCGCCGGGACCGCCATGGCAAACCTGCGGGAACAGGGCCTCGACGTCTGGTTGCGGCAGTGGGCGGCGGAAGGGAAACCGCTGTTGGGGATCTGTCTCGGCACCCAGGTGATCTTCGAATACAGCGAGGAGGATGATGCGGGGTGCCTCGGCATCGTACCCGGTACGGTCAGGCGCTTCCCGGGGGAGCTCCAGGCGGGCGGGCAACGGTTGAAGGTCCCCCACATGGGATGGAACAGTGTCGCGTTTTGCATCGACCACCCGGTTTTTTCCGGCCTCGCGGAAGGGGCCGAGTTCTATTTCGTCCATTCCTACTACCCGGCGCCTTCCGCTGAGGGATGGGTGGCTGGATGGACGGAGTACGGGATCCGCTTTTCCGCAGCGGTGGCGCGCGGAAACCTCGTCGCCGTCCAGTTCCATCCGGAAAAGAGCGGCCGACCCGGTCTGACCATTCTGGAGAACTTCTGCCGCTGGGGAGGGACATATGCTCAGTAAACGGATCATTCCCTGCCTCGACGTGCGCGCGGGCAAGCTGACCAAGGGGATAAAGTTCCTGGGCAACATCGACATCGGCGATCCCGTCGAGGCCGCGCGGGAGTATTACGAGCAGGGGGCCGACGAAATCGTCTTTTACGACATCACGGCCTCCGCGGAGGGGCGCGCGATCATGATCGACGTGGTCAGGCGGGTGGCCGAACGGATCTTCATCCCCTTCTCGGTCGGGGGCGGCATCCGGACCGTGGAGGACATGCGCCAGGTGATCCTCGCCGGCGCGGAGAAGGTGAGCGTCAACACCGAGGCGGTGCTCAACCCGGGGATCATAACCGAGGGGGCGCGGGCCTTCGGCAGTCAGTGCATCGTCCTCGGGATGGATGTGAGGAAGGTTGGGGAGACGCAGAACACTCCCTCAGGATACGAGATGGTCATCCACGGCGGGAGGACCGCGACCGGCATCGATGCCCTCTGGTGGGCTGCGGAGGCCGAGCGTCTCGGTGCGGGGGAGATCTGTCTGAACTCCATCGACGCTGACGGGACGCAGGACGGCTACGAAATCGATCTGACGGCGCTGATATCCGGCCGCGTCCGGATCCCGGTGATCGCCTCCGGCGGCGCCGGAAGGCCCGAGCATCTGTACGACGTCCTTACCCGGGGGCAGGCCGATGCGGCGCTCGTCGCCTCGATGGTCCACTACCGGACCTACACGATCACGCAGATCAAGACCTACCTCCAGGACCGCGGGGTGAAGACCCGGATGCGGTGGTAACGGCAGCCTTGGTCGGATAGCGCGGGAATGGCCGCGCCCGCCGCCGGCAGAGATAATTGTGCTTGACGTTGGCGGCGAAAATGCCGTAAGAGTGAGGGAAAATAACAGAATACACCCGCAGGGAGGGATGAAGCGCGTGGATGCAAAACGGTACGAACTGAACGTCCAGCTGGCCCAGATGCTCAAGGGGGGCGTGATCATGGACGTAACGACGGTGGAACAGGCAAAGATCGCCGAGGAGGCGGGTGCGGTGGCGGTGATGGCGCTCGAACGGGTCCCGGCGGATATCCGGCGGGACGGCGGGGTGGCCCGGATGTCCGACCCGTCGATGATCGCCGCGATCAAGCAGGCCGTCACGATTCCGGTGATGGCCAAGGCCAGGATCGGCCATTTCGTGGAAGCGCAGGTCCTCGAGGCGCTGAAGATCGACTACATCGACGAGAGCGAGGTCCTCACCCCCGCCGACGAGGAGTGCCATATCGATAAGACCCGCTTCGCGATCCCCTTCGTCTGCGGCGCCAGGAACCTGGGCGAAGCCCTGCGGCGGGTCGCCGAAGGGGCGGCCATGATCCGCACGAAGGGGGAAGCGGGGACGGGCAACGTCGTCGAGGCGGTCCGCCACATGCGGACGATGAACCGCGAGATCCGGCAGCTCGCCGCTATGCCGCTTGAGGAGGTGACCGGCTTCGCCAAGACGAACGGCATCCCCTACGAGCTGGCCCTGCGCGTGAAGGAACTCGGGCGGCTGCCGGTGGTCAACTTCGCCGCCGGCGGGATCGCCACACCGGCCGACGCGGCGCTGATGATGCAGCTCGGCTGCGACGGGATCTTTGTCGGCTCCGGGGTATTCAAATCGGCGACCCCGGCGCTCCGCGCCCGGGCGATCGTGAAGGCCACGGCCTTCTTCAACGATCCCGCCAAGGTCCTCGAAGCCTCGCTGGGTCTCGGCGAGGCGATGCACGGCCTGGAGATCGGGAGCATTCCCAAGGAACAGCTCCTGGCGGGACGGGGATGGTAGCTGCCCCGGGACGGATTCCATGAGTTCTCAGAACGGACGGACCGCGCCCGCCGCTGACACTACGCTCGGCGTCCTGGACCTTCAGGGGGGGGTCTGCGAACACCTCGATCACCTCCGCCGCCTCGGCATCGACGCCCGGGCGGTCAAGCAGCCCGGAGATTTCGGCGGGTTGGCGGGGCTGATCCTGCCCGGTGGCGAGAGCACCTGCCTCGCGCGTCTGCTGAAGATCTTCGGACTCGAGGAGCTGATCGTCGCCCGGTTCCGCCAGGGGATGAAGCTCTGGGGAACCTGCGCCGGGGCGATCCTGCTTGCCGGCTCGCTCACCGGAGAAGCGCCGCACCTGGGTCTGATCGACATCGAGGTGGAGCGGAACAGCTTCGGAAGCCAGCTCGACAGTTTCACCTGCGAGGCCTCGGTCCCGCAGGTCTCGCCCGATCCGGTGCCGCTCACCTTCATCCGCGCTCCCAAGATCGTCCGCACGGGAACGGGGGTGGCGGTGCTCCTCAGGATCGGTGATTTCATCGCGGCCGCAGAATCGTCCGCTGTCCTGGTGACTGTTTTTCACCCCGAGCTGACCCCCAGCCTGGCCTTCCACCGCTATTTCGCCCGCAAGTGCGGCCTGGCGCCCCGCGGGGAGGAGACAGCCCTCGACCACTCCTGGGAGACCACGAGCTGGACGCGGTTGGCGCGGATTGTCTGATCGATCGGACCGTGCCGCTGCGGAGAACGGAGAGCAGCATCATGGAAGAACTGAAGGGGTATCAGAAGAAGCACCTGCGGGGCCTGGCCCATGGCCTGAAGCCGGTCGTGCAGGTCGGCAGGGAGGGGCTGACCGCGGGGATCATCCGCGCCGTCGACGAGGGGTTGTTCAGCCACGAGCTGATAAAGATTAAGTTCAATGATATCAAAGAGAGAGGATTAAAAGAGGCAATTGCCGCCGATATCGTCGCCAAGACCGGAAGCGTTCAGGTCGGCATGATCGGCCATACGGTGATCCTCTACCGGATGCAGGCCGACCCGGAGAGGCGGCGGATCGCCGTTCCCGCCCGGGAAGCCTAGGGGGGCGAGGCCGGCGGGCGGGACAGCCCGCATTCCCGGGCACCGCAGCCGTCCCCGGAATACCTGAGGAAGGGGCCGGGTCACGGGGCGATCACCTCGATCCGCCTGCGGACAGACGCTGCCTTGGCGGCCTCTCCCGAAGCGCCGTAGAAGGACTCCAGCCGTTTCAGCCAGGCGAGGAGGGCCCGTTTCCAGCCGTTTCGGGAGGCGGTCTCGACGGCCAGGAGGAAGAGCGGCTCGCTCTCCCGATTCCCGCGTACGGCAATGCCGGCTACGATCAGCCGCGAGAGATGGTCGTCTAATTTTTCAATTATAACAGAAAGTTCTGATGTAGTGCCGCCGCGCAGGGACGGGAGAACACCGCGGTACCGCTCCGGCAGGAGGGCTTCCTCCGCGGCCGGGTCGCCCCTCAGGAAGCGGAGGAAATTCCGGTTTGCCGGAACCGGCTCCGCCGCGTCGACCCGGGAAAACTCGCCTTCTTCGGGCTCCGCGAGCACGGCAATCTGCAGGGCCATCCGCGTCAGCCAGACCTTCCCCAGCAGGTCGAGGTCCCCGCTTTTCTTGATCTCCTCGGCGGCCTTGCGGAACTGCGCCTCCGTGACGGCCGCGGGCCGGCCGGTCAGGAAGTCCGTCTTGAAGTTTTCCAGGCGCTGATACCCCTCGCTCAGCCAGGGTGCCGCTTTGGGGCCACAGCCGGACAGAGAAAGCAGCAGAACCAGCAGGCAGAGGATTTTGCTCATGGCAGCTTGATCTCCGGTTTGTCCTTAAAGGGAATCTTCCGGTCCACTTCGGCCACCAGGTCGCCCACCGCAATGATCACGGCATCCAGCTCGCTCCGGAGCACCTGAAGGTCCCTTGTGGAGCCGGCGACGTCGCCGCTGATCCGGTTGATGTTGTCCAGGGCGACGTTCAGCTTCGCCAGCTTCCCCTGCAGGTCGTGGAGAATCGCCCGGACAAGGGGCAGGACGCCGTCTTGTCCGTATATCTGCTCGCCGGTCCTGCCGGTGAGCGTCTCGGCAGCGACGAGCAGCGTATCGGCCCGCGTCGCGATGTCTCTGAGTTTCCCGAGGGTTTCATGGATCGCCCGGACGCTGTGCGGATCGCCGACGGCCATTTCCAGGAGCGATTCCTGCTTGGAGAGCCGGGAGGTCACCTTCTGCGCATCCCGCAGGATTCGCCGCATCTCCCCCTGCGGGTCGGCGAGGTTCTCGGTAATCTGCGCCACACTGCCCATGATGCGGTCCGCCTTGTCCACGATCGGCTGCGCCCGCTTGATGATTTCGTTGATGTCGCTGGAAACCGTGATCTCCGGGACTGCGGCGGGCGAGAGGGGCGGCCCCGTGAGGTTGACCGTAGTGACCACAATCCGCGGAGACCCGATCAGGGGCTTTTCGAGGATGAAGGTGCTGTCGGCCCGGACCACCCGGTTGTACCGCTCCGGGATCTTGAACCGGATCAGGACCGTCCCGTGTTCATCGAGCTCCAGAGAACTGACCCGGCCGATAGTGAACCCGCCGTACACGACGGGCATCCCCTCCGCCAGGGTCTCCCCGGTCTTCGAGGAGAGGGTGTAGGTGTGGACCCGGGCAAAGATCCCCTTCTGGTAGAAGACATACCCGATGGAGGCCATGATCAAAACGGTGGTGATCGTGATGAAGAGGCCCACCTTGAATTCAATCCGCTGCGACATCCAGCCCCCCGTAGCGTTCTGTTTCCCAACTATAGTCGAATATATGGGTTTCTGCAATCAAATCGTCTACCTTCCGCAATGCATCGGCGAGCGAGTGGCCGGCCCGGACCGTGGTCAGGATGCTGAAGGGCCGATCCAGGACTAAAACGGCATTCGCCACCATGGCCGCCCGCAGGAGCATGGTGCAGAAGCGCTCCTCCGCCGTCAGGCCGGCGTTTCTGCGCTCAGCGACCTGTTCCATTCCGAACCGCCCCAGCAGGCCGAGAGTCTCCGCCCGGGCCTCGCGTTCCGGCTTGTTCTGGTGGTACTGCGGGACCAGGGCGATGTTGCCCCAGACGGACAGGTTGGAGATCAGCGGTGCGGTCAGGGAGACGAGCCCTACCCGGCCCCGGTGAGCGGCGATGAACTCCCCCAGCCCCTGCTGCAACTCCTCGTCCGATCCGAAGAGCGCTAGATGAACCGTACGACCGATGACAGCACCTCGATAATCACGATGGCGAGAAACACTTTTACCATCCCGTTGAGTACCGCGACGGGGACACTTGTCAGATCCTCCGAGGCGTTCAACCCCTGACCGATGGGAATCAGGGTGATGAAGAACCCGAAGGTGGCACTCTTCAACAGTACGAGGATCATGTCCAGCACCGATGCGGAGCGCAGCAAGGTGTCGAGGTAGGCATCGACCCCGGTACCGAAGATCACGCTGGAGACGAGCAGGCCGACGGCAAGGACGACCAGCGCGAAGAGACTGCTGAGGAAGACCATGGTGAGCATCCCGCTGAGGATGCGGGGAACGAAGAGATAGTCGAGGGTATCGATGCCGAAGGATTCGAGCGTGTACAGTTCATGGTTGACCTTCATCACGGCGATCTCCGCGTTGATTGCGGAGCTGGAACGCAGCGCGATGAGCAGAACCGTCACAAAGGGCGACACCTCGGTCACTACGAACCCCATCAGCAGGCGCCCTAGATAATCGCTCAACCCGAGGTCCTTGATCGCCTGAAAGGCCATCCCGTTGACCAGCGACCCGAAGATGACGGCCACGATCAGGAATAGGGGCAGAATCTGCACCGCAGTGAAATAGAACTGGTTGATGAAGACCGTCCGGGAAGCGCTGTTGTACGTCCTCAGGGCAAACAGGCGGAGCAGGATCCGCGCCGTAAACGTCGCCGTCTGCCGAAAAGAGCGGGATGAGTTGAGCGCACTCCGTCCGACGGTTTCGATGACGGAAATCATGGCGTACACCATCACCTTGACTGGGGAACTGCATTGTTTAGTAGCACACCGGGCAAGTGGCGTAAAGGGGATTACACAGGAATGATCAAAACCATTGACAAAACTTTTTTGGCGTTTATATTACTCCCGGTATTTTCAAGGCTTATCCCGAGGAGGGCATCAACGGCACGCCCGGCAGCAGACAGGGTGGGCACGGGGCTGTCCAGCGGGTTGCCCTTGTGAACCGAAGCGATTGTACCCGGGAGGAGTGTATGAAAGCGGAGCAGAGCAGTAGAAAAACCTTTATCATGTTCTTGTTGGCCTTCCTGATCGGATTCTTTGTGGTCTCCGTCGTCGAGGTGTTGCGTTCTTCCCTGGCCCCCTCGACGCCGGGGCCCGATGTCCAGCAGGTGGCTGCGGCAGGCGCGGCAGGGGAGCTGTCGCGTACCCCCCTCTCCTTCGCCGATCTAGCGGAGAAGCTTAAACCCTGTGTCGTCAACATCGGCACCACCAAGACGGTACGGGGCGGCGGATTCCGTTCCCCCTTCGGCCAGGGTTCGCCCTTCGAGCGCTACTTCGGCAGGGATGATTTCTTCGAGAGGTTCTTCGGTGACATCCCGCAACGGGAATTCAAGCAGAGGAGCCTCGGCTCGGGATTCATCATCAGCGCCGATGGGTACATCTTCACCAATAACCACGTGGTGGAACAGGCGGACAAGATCCTGGTGAAACTCTCCGACGGCAAGGAATACGAGGCGAAGGTCATCGGCAAGGACGCAAAGACGGACATCGCCCTGATCAAGATCAAACCGAACGAAAATCTGCCCGTTGCTGAGATCGGCGATTCCGACAAACTCCGCGTGGGCGACTGGGTGATGGCCATCGGCAATCCCTTTGGACTCGAGCAGACCGTCACCGCGGGCATCGTCAGCGCAAAGGGGCGCGTGATCGGGGCGGGGCCGTACGACAACTTCATCCAGACCGATGCCTCCATCAACCCGGGCAACAGCGGCGGGCCGCTGTTCAACATGGAGGGAAAGGTCATCGGCATCAACACTGCCATCGTAGCCCAGGGCCAGGGGATAGGCTTTGCCATCCCGATCGGCATGGCGAAATCGATCCTCCCCGACCTGAAGGCGAAGGGGAAGGTGACCCGCGGCTGGCTGGGGATATCGGTTCAGGACATAACCGAAGAACTCGCCAAGAACATGAAGATCAAGGAGCGCAGCGGGGCGCTGATCTCCGACGTGTTCAAGGGGGACCCGGCAGACAAGGCCGGGCTGAAATCGGGTGACATCATCACCGAAATCAACGGCAAGCGGGTGAAGGACACGCACGAACTGCTGATGATGATCGCGGCCTTCCGGGTCGGCGAAACGATCAAGGTCAAGTTCATCCGCGACGGCCAGGAAAAGGAGAGCAGCATCGTCGTGGCCGAGCGGAAGGAGCAGGCGGAGCTGGCCGCGGCCGGTGACACCGGCAAGGCCTTCGGCATGGTAGTCCAGGAGATCACCCCGGAGATCTCCAAGCACCTCGGACTGTCAACCAAGAAGGGGGTGATCGTCGTCGAGGTCCAGGAGGGGAGCACCGCCGACGACGTGGGTATCCAGCCGCAGGACATCATCCTCCAGGTGAACAAGGCGAAGATCAGTAGCATGAAGGATTATGTAGCGGAGATGGGCAAAGCCGGCGACAAGGGGATCCTCCTGTTGATCAAGCGGGGGAAAGCGACCTTCTTCGTGCCGCTGACGAAATAGAAAGCGCATTCGCCCTGGAGCGTATCGAAAAAGCGGCGTACTTCGGTACGCCGCTTTTTTCAGAACAGCACGGAGCGCAGGAACGGCTGCCGCGTCAGGGGGCCGTGATTGCAGGAGAGACGGATGGGCAGCCGGGCGGACCTCGCGAGAATGTATGCACTCCTGGACGGGCACTTCGGCGCGCTCCACTGGTGGCCGGCCGAGGAACCGTTCGAGGTGGCGGTTGGGGCGATCCTGACGCAGAACACCGCCTGGACGAACGTGGAGAAGGCCATCGCGGCGCTTAAGGCGAAGGGGCTTCTCGCCCCTGAGGCGCTCTTCCGGATCGACACGCAACAGCTGGCAGGGGTCATCCGACCAGCGGGATATTTCAACGTCAAGGCGGAGCGGCTCCAGTCCTTCGTCCGCTTCCTCCGGGAGGGATACGGGGGAGACATGGAGCGCATGGCCGCCGAACCGTTGCCGGTCCTGCGGGACAAGCTCCTCGGTGTGCGGGGCATCGGCCCGGAAACAGCCGACAGCATCCTCCTGTACGCCTGCGGAAAACCGACCTTCGTCTGCGACGCCTACACCCGCAGGATACTCCTACGGCATGGCATGATCGGCGATCACGCGGATTACCGTCTGATCCAGGAGATGTTCATGCGCGATCTTGCCCCCGATGTCGCCCTGTTCAACCAGTTCCATGCCCTGATCGTGAACACGGGCAAGGCGTTCTGCCGAACGGCGCCGAACTGTGCCCCCTGTCCGCTGCGGGAGCTGGGGGCGGTCCGGGGCCGCCGCCCCGGACAGAGACGGGATTCCCGATGAACCTGAACGACTACGCGGGCGTCATCCACCTGCACTCTGGATACTCCTTCGACGGACGCGCACCGGTCGCCGAAATCGTCGCCGCGGCCGGCGCCAGCGGGGTCGATTTCCTGCTCCTGACGGATCACGCAACGCTCCAGGCGCGCGCCGACGGCTGGGAGGGGTGGCAGGGCCGCACATTGGTAATCGTCGGCGAGGAGGTTGCACCGCGGTTCAACCATTTGCTTGCCTTCCGGCTTCCCCGATCCCTGATTTCTCCGGAAGACCCTCCGAAATGTCTCCCCCCCCAGGCCTACCTGGACCGAATCCGCAGCCGGGGGGGGCTCAGCTTCATCGCCCATCCCGACCATCAGGGATGCCCTTTGTTTCACGTGAAACATTACCCCTGGACCGACTGGTCCGTCACGGGGTACACCGGGATGGGTGTCTGGGATTTCATGACCGACTGGCAGAACAGCCTGACCGGGTACCTCCGCGCCGCCCTCAGCTACGCCTGGCCCGCCCTTTTTCTCCGCGGCCCCTCCCCGCAGACGCTTGCCCGCTGGGATCGCCTCTCCCGGGAACGTTCGGTCGTGGGGATCGGCGAACTGGACAACCATGATACGGTGATCCGGATCGGGGGACTCTCCCTCTCCGCCTTCCCCTTCTCGCGGGTATTTCGCCTGATCCGGACGCATCTGCTGACGGCCTCCCCCCTTTCCGGAGACAGCCCGCGCGACATCGCCCTCATCCTCGACGCCCTGGGGAAAGGGCATGCCTACGTCTCGCTCGACAGCTTCTGCAACCCGGCCGGCTTCTCTCTGCTCCTGCGGGAGGACAACCGGAGCGCCACGATGGGCGATACCCTCGCCCTCCACCGCTCTGCCGCGCTCACAGCCACCGTTCCTGCAAAAGCCAGGATCCGCCTCGTCAGGAACGGAGCCCTTCTCCGCCAGATCACCGGGACCGAGCTCTCGCTCCCGGTTACGGAACCCGGGATCTACCGGATTGAGGCCGATTTGCGGGCCTACGGCCGCTGGCGCCCCTGGATCTTTTCCAATCCGGTCCATGTCACAGGATCGTGAGATCTCCCGTGCCCGTTATGCACGCCGTGTGCTTATTGCACAGCGGGGAGAACCGGCGACCTGGGAGGTTTTTCCCGGTGCCGCCCTATTTTTCGTGCGTTGACCGCACAGAATGTTTCATTCCCTGACACGCTGCCGCTGCCGCAGGAGGTGCGCCCGTCGTCGGGCCCACGAACATAACCATCTGCATTAATTATTTGTTTTTCAATCGGCGGCTAGCCGCCGGCACGCATCCCCACGGCTCCACTGGCACCATTATTGCTGTGATCAGGCCATATTGCGCTTGACAGGCCCATACCGATACTATATAAACGGCCAACGCGCTAACTTCATAAATAGACTGATATACCCATCAATGACGCATCAGGAAGGAGAATACAATGGCAGACATCATGAAGGAGGGACCGATCAATCCCGTTAAGATCCAGGACAACACGTTCCGGGACGGTCATCAGTCCATCTACGCGACCCGTATGCGGACCGAGGACATGCTCCCCATCGCCGAACAGATGGACGACATGGGCTTCTGGGCGATGGAGGTGTGGGGAGGGGCGACCTTCGATACGATGCACCGCTTCCTCGGTGAGGACCCCTGGGAACGGCCGAAGACTCTGAAAAAGTACATCAAGAAGACCCCGTTCACCATGCTGCTCCGCGGACAGAACCTTGTCGGGTACCGGAACTACGCCGACGATGTGGTGCGGGCCTTTGTGGACAAGTCCTGCGAGGTCGGAATCGACATCTTCCGGGTCTTCGACGCCCTGAACGACCTGAGGAACTTCCAGACCTGCGTCGAGCGGATCAAGGCCAACGGAAAGCACTTCCAGGGCGCCATCTGCTACTCGCTTACCCAGCCCCGCCTCGGTGGCGACGTGTTCAACCTGAAGTATTTCGTCGATAAGTGCAAGGCCCTCGAAGCGATGGGAGCCGACAGCATCTGCATCAAGGACATGGCCGGGATCGTGTCGCCGTACGACATCTTCGACCTGATCAGCGAGCTCAAGAAGTTCACGAAGCTCCCCGTCCACCTGCACACCCACTACACCAGCGGCATGGCGTCGATGACCTACCTCAAGGCGATCGAGGCCGGCGTCGACATCGTCGATACCTGCCTGGCCCCCTATGCCCTCCGCACGGCGATGCCCGCCGTCGAACCGCTCGTCGTGACCCTCCAGGGGACGAAGCGCGACACCGGGATGGACGTCCGCAGACTGATCAAACTGGGCGAGCATCTCGAGAAGATCGCCCCCAAATACCAGAAGCACCTCGCCTCGGCCAAGCTCTCGCTGATCGATGCGGGCGTTTTGGCCCACCAGATCCCCGGCGGGATGATCTCCAACCTGATCAGCCAGCTTAAGGAGATGAACGCCCTGGATCGCCTCGATGAGGTGTATGCGGAGATCCCGCGGACGCGGAAGGAGGCGGGAACGCCGCCCCTGGTCACCCCGACCTCCCAGATCGTGGGCGTCCAGTCGGTGATGAACGTTGTTGCCGGCCGGTACAAGATGATCAGCAACCAGTTCAGCGACCTGATGGTCGGATTGTACGGCCAGACGCCCACCCCGGTCGATCCGGAGGTGCAGAAGCTCGTCCTGAAGCGCAGAAAAGGGCAGACCCCGATCACCGGCAGACCCGCCGATCACATCGAGCCGGAGCTCGCGGACGCCAAGAAGAAGATCGGCGATCTGGCCAAGACCGACGAAGACCTGCTGGTGTACGCCCTGTACCCCTCCACGGGCGAGCAGTACCTGAAGTGGAAATACGGCATCGAACCGATGCCGGACAATGTCAAACCCCCCGCCGAGGTCAAGGGGAAATAATGCCCGCGGCCGATCGACGCGGCGTAGCGTAGCTTCCTCCGACCGACAGAGGCGTACTTTTCCGGTACGCCTCTGTCGTCAGGGGGCATTCCCGAACCCCGGGCCGCCCCATGCTCAAACGCCTTTCCGGATTCGCCATCAAACACGGCTTGATCCCCGTCCTGTACGCGGTCATCCGCCTGTATTTCTGCCTGATCCGTGTCCGCTCCCTCGGCGAGGAGGAATTTCGCAACTACCTCCGGCAGGGCGGGAAAGCGATTGCCGCCATCTGGCATCAGCGGATATTCCTCGTTCTCACCTACGCACGCCGCTTCGGTGAATACGCCCCCGCTGTGATGATCAGCCAAAGCCGGGACGGGGATATGATCGCGGACGTCGCCCGTCTGCTCAACTTCCGCCCGGTGCGCGGATCGAGTTCGCGCGGCGGCCGCGAGGCCCTGGCAACGATCATCGCGGACCTCGCGGAACACCCCTTTGCCGTCCACGCCGTGGATGGACCGCGAGGGCCCCGGGGGGTCATCAAGGCGGGTCTCATCAGCATGGCCCAGCTTTCAGGAACGCCGATCGTGCCGGTCGCCATTTCCGTCAACCGGGCCTGGGTGCTCAACAGTTGGGACCGTTTCCTGATCCCGAAGCCCTTCAGCACGGTTTGCGTCCGCTGGGGGCCGCGGATTGCTGTCCCCGCTTCCCTGGAACCCGCCGCCTTCGAAAGGCTGCGCCGCGAGGTGGAAGCGAAGCTGCGTGCGCTGCAGGATCAGACCGACCGGGAGTACGGCTGGCAGGAATCCCTTTTCTGAGCATCACCTCCCCTGCCCCCTTCCGCGGGTAAAAGGCATTGCCCTCCCGTTCGAACTGCCCAGACTCCGCACCCTGCCCGCGCATTATAGTTGATCTATGAAATATTATTATTCTTGACAGTCTCACACCATTGATATAGCACTAAGCATACTTGCCAAAGGAAATCATCATGGCTGAGAATGGTAAGACCAGGGGAAGAAAAGATCGGATCATCGATGCGGCGCTGCGCATCTTTGCCGAAAAGGGGTTCCCGAACGCGACGATCTCCGAAATAAGCAGGGAGGCCGGCTGCTCGGAGGCAACGATCTACGAGTATTTCGGCACCAAGGAGGATCTCCTCTTCGCGATCCCGGAGAAGATCTCGAACGAGAGCATCGAAGAGACGGACCGCGCCCTCTCCTACATCAGGGGGGCGGAAGGACGGCTGCGCGCCCTGCTGTTGGCGTACGTCCGCCTGTACCAATCGAACCCCCACTACGCCGCCCTGGTCCTGCTGCAGCTGATGAACAACAAGCGCTTCCGCAAGACCCCGGCCCATGCCGCCATCCGCCGTTCGGCGCACCGACTCCTGGATTGCATCCGGCAGGGGATTGCCGACGGGACCTTCAAGAAGGATTGCAACCCCTACCTGATCCGCTCCATGCTCCTGGGGACGATCGAACATCTGTTCATCCAGCGGCACATGCAGGCAGAGCCGCAGCGGCAGTCGGACATCACCGAGTTGCTCGACCCGTTCATCGAGATCGTCCTGGGCGGCATCCGGACTGCAAGCGCCGACAAGGGGGTTACCCTGTACCTGAGACGGGAAGATGCCCGCACCCTGGGGGAGCTCCTCCGGGCGCCGGAGGGCCAGACCCAGGATTGAGCACCGCCCCGGCAGCACCGGGACTGTACCCGGATCCGCACACACCGCCACCAACCGAAAAAAGGGGGTAAATGCCATGAGAACCAAGGAAGAGTACATCACGGGTCTGTCCAAGATGAAGCGGAATCTGTACTTCGACGGCCACCTGCTCGACCGGACGGACGAACTCCAGATGGATTGCCTCAACACCATCGGGACGACCTACGACGAAGCGGCCAAACCGGAGAACCGGGAGCTCTGCACGGCCATCTCCCATTTGACGGGCGAGCGGATCAACCGCTTTACCCACGTCCACCAGAACACCGACGACCTCCACAAGAAGCAGGACATGACGCGGATGCTCTGCCGGAAGGTGGGCGGCTGCATCCAGCGCTGCATGGGGGTCGATGGGACGAACGCCATCTACAACGTCTCCTACGAGGCGGACAAGGAGAAGCCAGGGGAAACCCAGTACCACGAGAACTTCAAGAAGTGGCTAATCCGTTTCCAGAACGAAGACCTGATCGGCTGCTGCGCCCAGACCGACGTCAAGGGCGACCGGATGCTCCGGCCGGCGGACCAGCCCAACCCCGGCTCTTACGTGCGGATCAAGGAACGG
>CAIYSL010000034.1 GCA_903928915.1 uncultured Syntrophobacterales bacterium
CGCCTGGAGCGAGCCGTTGAGCAGCATCCGGATCTGTTCGATCTTCTGCCGCTTCCAGGGGTCGTTCCAGGCGGCGTGGTTGGCGATCAGCTTGGTATTGGTCCGCATCAGCTCTTCGACGATCCTGAGCTTGTTGGCCCGGATGGTGCTTCCGGTCTCCGTCACCTCGACGATCGCGTCCACCAGCCCCTCGACCACCTTGGCCTCCGTCGCCCCCCAGGAAAATTCCACGTGGACGTTGATGTTCCGCTTCGCGAAGTAATTCTTGGTGAAATTGACCAGTTCCGTGGAAACCTTCTTCCCCTCCAGCTCCTCGACCGACCGGATGGGGGAATCCTCGCGGACCACGAGCACCCACCGGGCCTGCCGGGTGGAGGTCTTGGAATAGATCAGGTCCTGAACGGCCACCACATCCGACTCGTTTTCGATGATCCAGTCCTGGCCGGTCAGGCCCAAATCGAGGGTGCCGTCGTCCACGTAGCGGGACATCTCCTGCGCCCGGACCAGGGTGCAGGAAATCTCCTCGTCGTCGATATCGGGGAAGTAGCTGCGGCTGTCGTAGGTAATGTGCCAGCCCGCCCGCTTGAACAGGTCCACCGTATTGGCTTCCAGGCTCCCCTTGGGGATCCCCACCTTCAGTTTATTCATCTGTACACATCCTTCGGATCGAATACGCGTTCTCCCTCGGCGGAAAATCCGCCGTCGGTCAACCTGCGATAGAAACAGGAGCGGTACCCGTCGTGGCACGCCGCGCCGCCCAGCTGCGTCACCCTCAGCAGGATGGTATCGGCGTCGCAATCCAGCCTGATCTCCCGGACGAGCTGCACGTTGCCTGAGGTTTCCCCCTTCAGCCAGAGGCTGCGCCGGGACCTGCTCCAGTAGGTGGCCTTTCCGGTTTCGAGCGTTTTCTGCCATGCCTCACGGTTCATGTAGGCCAGCATCAGGACCTCGCCGGTGGCCTCGTCCTGTACCACCACGGGGAGAAGCCCCTCCCCCTTGTCGAAATTCGGCTCTTGCATGCGACTCTCCGCGGACCGTCCGCTTTTCCCCATCCGCGCCGCCGCGCAACGGGAACGGCGGATCCGCCCCTAAACCGCCGCGGCAAACATACGCGGGTGGGACGATCCATTGTCGGTAGTGCGCCGCCGCGGCGGTTCGCCGCCGGGGGCGCGGATAGACGAGGGATAGTAATGGAAGAGCGGCCATTAATCAAGGTTTTTTTCCCGTTCCGGACGGAATATGGCTTGTCGAACAGGCAGTGATATGGTAAAAAACAGCCTATCCCGCAGAAGCGGACAACGCGTCGGAGAGGCAAGGAGGTGCGAAGATGCAGTTACTGATCGGCGGCATCGTGGCGGTCATCCTGGGTGTCATCGGGTTCTCCTTCTGGTGGAGCGCCTTCGTCACCATCCTGCAGGGCGGCATCCCCATCCTGCTGATCCTCGGGGGTATCCTCGCCGTGTACGTGGGGATGGACGCGATGCAGGACAGGATGCGCGAGGAGCGGCAAAAGCAGGAGGAAAAGCTGGACAAGGCCCGCGAAGAGATCGAAAAGGTCAAGGCCCAGTCCGAGCAGTACCGGGAGGAGATCGAGCGCCTGAAGGGACAGGCAAAAAATACCCCTTGACAGGCGGGGTAAAATACACTAGGTACTTGCCTACTTGAATCGTTCACAGGGGTTAGCAGCAATGCAGACAATCTCATTCGCGCTCTCCAGCACCCGCATCAGCTTTTATCCCTACATGTATTGATGCCTGCTGTCTGTCCCACGGACAGGCACGCAGGCCTCCCCCACAACCCCCGAAACGTATCCCCCGACCATTTATTGTGTACCGCAGGAGCGTTTGTTACCCGAAACAGGAGTCCCGGCAGATGTACTATATCATTGACAACTTTCACTACGTTCCCTCGTCGCTCTACGCGTACTGATGCCTGTCCTTCCCCTGCGGCGGGAGCGACAGGACACCGACAGCCGCAGCCGGCAGCGGGGCAGAAAGCAACGAACGGATTTCGCCGGGTGAGATACCCCGGAGGATCGATAAAGGAGGTCGAAAATGAAAAGAGCGTGGCGATACATACTGGTCATCGGAAGTCTCTGGCTGGCGGGACTCCCCCTGTTCCCCCCCGCGGCATCGGCGCAGACGACGATCAAACTGAACTATTCAGTGTTCTTCCCGGCGCCCCACATCCACAGCCTATTGGCCGTGGAATGGGGGAAGGAGCTGGAGAAGAGGACCAACGGCCGGGTCAAGGTGGATGTCCTGCCCGGCGGCACCTTGACCCCGGCGGACAAGTGCTATGACGGCGTGGAGAAGGGGATCTCCGACCTGGGGATGTCGGTCTTCGCCTACACCCGGGGCAAGTTCCCGCTCACGGAGGTCATCGACCTGCCCCTGGGGATCAAGAGCGGCCTGGCGGCGACCCGGCTGATCAACGACTACTACCAGAAGTTCAAACCGAAGGAACTCGACGGGGTGAAGGTGATGTTCCTGCACGCCCACGGCCCCGGCCTGCTGCACAGCAAGACCCCGGTCAACAAGGTCGAAGACCTCAAGGGGATGAAGGTCCGCTGCACGGGACTCGCCGCCAAGATCGTCACCGCCCTGGGAGGAGCGCCGGTCGGCATGCCGATGGGAGAGACCTACGACGCCCTGAGCCGGGGCGTCGTCGATGCTTCCCTGGCGCCGCAGGAATCGCTGGCCACCTGGAAATGGGGAGAGGTGGTGAAGTACACGACGGAAGACTTCGGCGCCTCCTATTCCACGGGGATGTTCGTCGTGATGAACAAGAACAAATGGAATTCGCTGCCGGCAGACATCCAGCAGATAATCGAGAAACTGAACGAGGAGTGGATCGAGAAATCGGGCAAGGGCTGGGATGAGATCGACAAGAAGGGGCGGGAGACCACGCTCAAACTCGGCAACAAGATCATCCCGCTTTCCAAGGCCGAGAACGACCGGTGGGCGGCGGCAGTCCGCCCCCTGCTGGACGAGTATGTGAAGAACACGAAGGCAAAGGGGTTGCCGGGCGATGAGGCATTGAAGTTCTGCCAGGATCGCCTGAAGAAGCTCCAGTAGGCCGTCCGGGAGAGGGGATCGTCCGATCCCCTCTCCCGGATGCGTCGCAACCAAAGGATACCACCAGGAGAACTCCATGCGGGGATTCGTGAAGACGGTGACGGCGCTCAGCGGGTATCTGAACGCCATCGCGGGAACCAGCTTGATACTGCTCATGGTGCTGACGATCGTCGACGTCGTCCTCCGGGGGTTCAACAAACCGATCCTGGGAACCTACGAACTGGTCGGCCTGGCCGGGGCGGTGGCGATCGGTTTTTCGATGCCGCGGACGTCGCTCCTGCGGGGCCACATCTATGTCGATTCCCTGATCGCCCTGTTTCCCCGGAGGGTGCGCAACGGCTTCAACGTCGCCACGCGCGTGGTGGTCTTGGTCCTGTTCTTCCTCACCGGCTGGAACCTCTTTGCCTATGCGGACGACCTCCGCAAGTCGGGCGAGGTTTCGCTCACCCTGCAGTTTCCCTTTTACCCCGTGGTGTACGGGATCGGCATCTGCTGTTTCTTCCAGTGCCTGGTGCTGATCTGCGACCTGATCAAGATCAAGGAGCGCAGCTATGAGTGAGGTCACGGTGGGGCTCCTCGGGCTGGCGATGCTGCTGCTGCTCTTCCTGACGGGGATCGAGCTCGGGTTCGCCATGGCCCTGGTCGGGTTCGTCGGGTTCGCCATCATCATCTCCCCGCAGGCCGCGATGAACCTGCTGGCGAAGGACATCTTCGACGTCTTCGCCTCTTACGGATTCACGGTCATCCCGCTGTTCATCCTGATGGGGCAGATCGCCTTCAACGCGGGGATCGCCAAGCGGCTGTACAACGCCTCGTACAAATTCGTCGGCCACATCCCCGGGGGGATGGCGATGGCCACGGTGGCCGGGGCCACGGCGTTCAAGGCCATCTGCGGTTCCTCTCCCGCAACGGCCGCCACCTTTGCGAGCGTCGCCGTCCCCGAGATGGACCGGTACGGCTACGACAAGCGGCTCTCCACCGGGATAGTCGCCTCCGTCGGCACCCTGGGCGTCTTGATGCCTCCGAGCGTCACCCTGGTCGTGTTCGGGATCATCACGGGGCTGTCGATCGGCAAGCTGTTCCTGGCGGGGCTTATTCCCGGCCTGATGATCGCCGCCTTCTTCATCCTCACCATCTACGGGTGGTGCAGGATCAACCCCCGCCTGGGGCCGCACGGGGAGCGGTCGACCTGGAAGGAGCGGTTCCTGTCGCTGCCCGAGATCGGCCTGGTGGCCTTCATCTTCCTGATGATGATCGTGGGGCTGATGAAGGGGTTCTTCACACCGACCGAGGCGGGGAGCGTGGGGACCGGCCTGGTGCTGCTCCTATCGCTCGCCAGACGGGACCTCGACCTCCGGGGGTTCATCACGTCGGTGGCCCAGTCGCTGCGCACGGCCTGCATGGTGCTGATGCTGATCGCCGGGTCCACCGTGCTGGGCCACTTCCTGGCCGTGACGAAGATCCCGATGATCGCCGCCGACTGGGTGGCCGGACTGCCGCTCGACAAGCACTTCATCATGGTGGTCATCAGCCTGATCTACCTGATCGGGGGCTCCTTCATCGACGATTTGGCCTTCATGATCCTGGCAACCCCGATCTTCTACCCCGTCATCATGAAACTCGGGTTCGACCCGATCTGGTTCGGCATCATCATCGCGATCACGGTGATGATCGGCGTCGTCATCCCGCCGGTGGCGATGAACGTGTTCGTCGTCAAGAACATCACCAAGACGCCGTTCAGCGTCATCTATAAGGGGGTATACCCCTTTCTGATCAGTCTGGTCCTCTGCGCGGCGCTGCTGTTCCTGTTTCCCCAGCTCGCCCTGTTCCTGCCGACTCTGCTGATGAAGTAGGGAGCCGATCGCGATGGAATGCTTCTTCAACCCGCGCGGGGTCGCCGTCATCGGTGCGACCCCGAACCCCCGCAAGGGCGGAAACGCCATTCTGAGAAACCTGCTGTTGGGCTATCGCGGCGGGGTCTACCCCGTCAACCCCAAATACGGCCGGATCGAAGGGCTGGCCTGTTATCCCTCCGTCGACGCCGTCCCCGACCCGGTGGACCTCGCCGTGGTCTTCGTCCCCGCCCCGCAGGTGCCCGCGGCGGTCGATGCGTGCGCCGGACGGGGGATCCGCGGCGCGATCATCGAATCGGGCGGGTTCGCCGAGACCGGTCCGGAGGGGAACCGCCTCCAGGAGATGCTCTTGGCGACCGCCCGGCGCACGGGCATCCGCCTGTGGGGGCCCAATTGCATGGGGCTCGTCGACTGCATCCACCGCCGCATCTTCTCCTTCATGGACCCGCAGGCGCTGGAGCAGGGGGAATTCATCTCCGGGGACGTCTCCCTCGTCGTGCAGAGCGGCATGCTCTCCGCCATCTTCCTCATCGACATCATGAGCAATGCCACGATGGGGGTGAGCAAGGTCTGCTCGCTGGGAAACAAGGTCGACGTGAACGAGTGCGACGTCCTGGAATACCTGCTCGGCGACCGCGCCACCGGGGTGATCGGCCTGTACCTCGAGTCCTTCTCCGACGGACGGCGGTTCGTCGCGCTCTGCCGCCAAAGCGAAAAGCCGATCTGCGTGCTCACCGGCGGGCGGAGCCGGCAGGGGGCAACGGCCGCGCTCAGCCATACGGCATCCCTCGCCGGGGACCGGCGGATCGTGGCCGACGCCCTGGCCCAGGCCGGGGTCGTTGAGGCCCGGGACTTCAAGGAGATGATGGACCTCTGCCGGTCGCTCTCGCTGATGAAGCCGCCGAAGAGTGGGGCGAACCGGGTCGCTGTCCTGACCCTGAGCGGCGGGGCGGGAATCGTGGCCACCGACTGCGTGGCTGAGCGGGGGCTTGCCCTGGCCGACCTCTCCGCACCGACCAGGGACTCGCTGGCAGCGCTCTTCCCCGCGTGGATGCCCGTTGCCAACCCCGTTGACCTCTGGCCGGCGGTGGAACGACAGACCGATCCCGATGCCGATGTGTTCGGCCGCTCCAGCCGGGCACTGATCGCCGACCCGGGGGTGGACGCCCTGTTTCTCCACGCCTTCGTCAGTAGCCCCCGGAGCAGACCGAACCCCGCCGTGCTTGGGGCCATGCTCCGGGACGCCGGAAAACCTGCCGTGGTCTGGACGATCGGCAGGCGCGACGATTGCTTTGCCTTCCAGCAGGAGGCCCTGACGCACGGGCTCCCCGCCTTCCCGGAGATATCCCGGGCGGCGGAATGCCTCGCCGCGATCCTGTCGCCGCGGCGTCGGCCGGAAGGCCCCCCCGCCGAACGGCGTGACCACCCGGCAATCCCCGCCGACCTGCGACGTCTGCTTGATTCAGCCTCAGGCCCTCTCGACGAGGAACGCTCCAAAGCGATTCTCGGGGTATCCGGCATCCCGACCGTTCCGGAGGCGATCGCCGCCGATGCCGGGCAGGCCGCGGCAACGGCATCCGGTCTCGGCTACCCGGTCGTGCTGAAGGGGCTCCTCGCTGGCGCAGTCCACAAGACGGAACGCGGCCTGATCCGCCTGGGCGTGCACGAGGAACGGGCCGTGCGCGAAGCCTGGGCAGAGCTCAGGGAAAAGATGGACAACGGCGGGAGGGTGCTGGTGCAAAAACAGGTCCCGCCGGGTGTGGAGCTGATCCTCGGGCTCCTGCGCGATCCCCACTTCGGCCCCTGCGTGATGGTCGGCCTGGGAGGTGTGCTGGCCGAGCTGTACGAGGACACGGCCTTTGCCGTGGCCCCGCTGACCCATCGGGAGGCACTGGCGCTGATCGGCCGAATCCGCGGTCAGAAGATGCTCGCCGGATTTCGGGGCGCGCCCCCCGTAGACAGGGACGCAGTCGCCCGGGTCCTCGTCACACTCGGAGAGATCGGGCTTCGCCACGGGCGGATCAGCGAGATCGACATCAACCCGCTGATCGCCTCCGCCCACGGCGCCGTCGCCGTAGACGCCACTATCATCTTGGATTGAAACGGTCGATACGATATCGAGCACGGCAGATGGGCTTTTTCAACAGCCTGCGCTAGTTGATCTGCTGGATATCCTTCTCCTTGCCCACCACCACCAGGACCTCGCCGTCCTTGATCACGAAATCGGCCGAGGGGACCATCTGGAGCTTGTCGGAGACCACGTCCCGGATGGCGATGACGTCGATGTGGTACCGGCTCCGCAGCTGGAGCTCGGCGAGCGTCTTTCCCAGAAAACTGTTCGGGGGTGCCAGTTCGTAGATCATGTACTCGTCGGACAGGGGCAGGCAGTCGATGATGTTGGGGGACATGAGGCTCCTGGCCACCTTGTGGGCGATCTCCTTCTCCGGGATCATCACCTCCGTCGCGCCGACCTTCTCCAGGATCAGCTTGTGCTCCTCGTTGGGGGCCTTGACGATGATCGTCTTGACCTTCATCTGCTTGAGGTGGAGCGTGATCAGCGTCGCCGCGGCCAGGTCCTCCCCGAAGGAGACGATCACCACGTCGTCCTCCTGGATGCCGATCTCCTCCATCACCCCCCGGTCCATCCCGTCGGCGAGCACCGCCTTGGTGGCATGGTCCCGCACCTGCTGGACCGCCTCTTTGCTCTTGTCGATGGCGATCACCTCGAACCCGCTGGCGTAGAGCTCCTTGACGATGTTGTACCCGAAGATCCCCAACCCGATGACGACAACCCGCTGCTGCATGGCTCAAACCTCCCGCTTCGGCGCCTGCTAACCCACCATCACCGACTCTTCCGCGTACACGACCTCCCGCTTCCCCGCGGCATACCAGGAAAAGGCCAGCGTCAGGGGGCCCACCCGGCCGGCAAACATTATCAGGACGATCGCCAATTTCTGCACGTCGCCGAGCTTCGGGGTGACTCCCATCGAGAGGCCCACCGTCCCGAAGGCCGACACGGTTTCGAACAGGTACTCAACGAAGAGATGGCGGCTCTGCAGCTCCCCGCCGCTTCCGGCGAGCAGCAGCACCGAGGTGATCATCGAGATCGAAAAGGCCGACGCGAAGATGATCGCGATCGTCCGCCCCAGTATCTCCCGGGGGACCTGCCGGTTCATCACGTTGACGGAGTTGCGCCCCCGCATCCGGTTCCAGATCATCAGCAGCAGGAGCGTGAAGCTCGTCGTCTTGATCCCGCCGCCGGTGGACCCCGGGGAGGCGCCGATGAACATCAGGATCATCATCGCCAGGATCGTCGCGTTGGTAAGGGCGCCGATGTCGACCGTGTTGAATCCCGCGGTCCGCGGGGTGATCGACTGGAACAGCGAGTCGAGCAGCTGCGTCTGCCAGGGCAGCCCCCGCAGAACCTGATCCGCCTCGAATAGATAGAACAGCACGGCGCCAGCGGCGATCAGTGCCGCGCTCGTCATCAGGACGATCTTCGTGTGCAGCGAGAGACTCTTCTTCCCTCCCCGGAGGCGGGCAAGCACCTCGTGCTGGACGATGAACCCGATCCCGCCCAGGACGATCAGCCCCATCACGGTGAGGTTGACGAGCCAGTCGCCGCGGTACGACATCAGGTTGTCCGAGAAGAGCGAATACCCGCAGTTGTTGAAGGCCGAAACGGCGTTGTACAGGGCGTGGAAGAAGGCCTGGGCCGGCGGGAAATCCCGGGAGAAGCGGATGAACAGGAGGACCGTCCCCGCGGCCTCGACGGCAAAGGTGAGGATGAGGACCGTCTTGGCGATGACGAGAAAATCGCGGCGGGGCGTGTGGAGGAACGTGGACTGGACGATCTCCCGTCCGGTGAAGGAAATCCCCCGCCCCATCAGCCCGAACAGGACGACGGAGAAGGTGATGATCCCGAGCCCCCCGACCTGGAACAGGACCAGGGTCACGATCTGGCCGCTGAAGGAGAGGTCCTTGCCGATGTCGATCACTGCCAGCCCCGTCACACAGACCGCCGACGCGGAGGAGAACAGGGCGTCGACGAAACTCAGCTGCCGCCCGCCCGCCGCGAAGGGCATCCAGAGCAGCAGCGCCCCGATCAGGATCAGCAGCGCAAAGCTGAGGATGAACATCCTGGGCGGCGTCAGCCGGCGGGAAATCGCTGTGTACATGCGGTGGGCCATGGTCATTGCCTCGCGAACAGCCCGGACTCTCCGCTCAGCGGAGATCCGGGAGCAGTCCCCGCTCCCCTATCCCTTCGCCCCGTCCTTCCGCCACCCGAGCAGGATCAGCGCCAGCAGAACCGCGCCGACGCTGATCGCCGAGTCGGCCACGTTGAAGGCAGGCCAGTGGTGGGCGCCTACGTAGACGTCGAGAAAATCGACCACTTCGCCGAAGCGGACCCGGTCGACGAGATTCCCCACGGCCCCGCCGACGATCAGGGCCAGCGCTCCGATCAGGGAACGCTCCTCGACCCGGGCCTTCCGGAGGTACTGGGCGATGACCAGGAGCGCCACCGCCGTCACGGCGATGAAGAAGATCGATCGGAACAGCGGAGGCGCCCCGGCCAGAAACCCGAAGGCGGCGCCGGGGTTCCGGACGTGGACGATGTTGAACAGTCCGTCGACTACGGAAAAGCCCTCGTGGACGCGCAGCGTCGCCAGGATCCAGACCTTGGTCAGTTGATCCAGGAAGATGACCGCACCGGCGATCGCGACCATCAGGATGTTCTTCCTACCCACAGGCTGTCCCTCCCCGCGTTCACCCGCGAAAGCGGGCCCGTCACGGCCTGCACTCAGAGATTCTCCCGGCACCGCTCACAGATGGTGGGATGGTCGGCATCGAGGCCGACCGTCTCGTTGTAGATCCAGCAGCGCTGGCACTTCTCCCCTTTTGCACGGGCGACTACCACCGCCAGCCCGGCGATCTCGGTACTGCGGAAGGCCTCGCCGATGCCCGCCGCATCGACGATGTCGACGGCCGAGACGATCAGCAGGCTGCGCAGGTCCTCGCGATGCGCCTCGAGCAGGGTACGCAAATCGCCGGGAGCGCCGATCGTCACGCTGGCGTCGAGGGAGTGGCCCACGATCTTTCCCTGGCGGGCCGTTTCGATGGCCTTGGCCGCCTCCGACTTGACGCCGACAAGGGTCTTCCAGGTGTCGGCGAGCTTCGGGTCGAGCCAGGAGGCGTTCACCTCGGGAAATCGGGTGAGGTGGACGCTTGCGGCCTTGTCCGGCCATCCGGGCAGCGCCAGCCACACCTCCTCGGCCGTGAAGGTGAGGATCGGCGCCAAGAGCCGGACCATCGTCTCCAGGAGCGTCAGCATCGCCGTCTGGGCGGAGCGGCGCGGGAGCGACCCCGCCTTCGAGGTGTACAGCCGGTCCTTCAGGACGTCGAGGTACAAGGCCGACAGGTCGACGGTGCAGAAATTGTACAGCGTCGTGTACACCATGTGGAACTGGTACTGTTCGTAGGCGTCGGCCACCCGGCGCACCACCTCCTGGAGGCGGTGGAGGATCCAGCGGTCCATATCCGCCATCTCGGCATAGGGAACGGCGTCCTTTGCCGGGTCGTAGTCGGAGAGGTTCCCCAGAATGAACCGGCTGGTGTTGCGGATCCGCCGGTAGGCCTCGACGAGCCTCTTGAGGATCTCCTCGGAGATGCGGATGTCCTCGGTGTAGTCCTCGGAGGCCACCCAGAGCCGGAGGATCTCGGCGCCGTACTGATCGATGATCGTCTGGGAGTCGATGACGTTTCCGACGGACTTGGACATCTTCTTCCCCTCGCCGTCGACGACGAACCCGTGGGTCAGGACGTTGCGGTAGGGCGCCCTGGCCCGCGTCCCCACCGACTCCAAGAGCGAGGAATGGAACCAGCCGCGATGCTGGTCGTTCCCTTCGAGGTACATATCGGCCGGGGAGGCGAGGTTCGGCCGCTGCTCGAGGACGGCGGCGTGGCTTACGCCCGAATCGAACCAGACGTCGAGGATGTTGGTCTCTTTCCTGAACTCCGCACCGCCGCACTTCGGGCAGCGGGTCCCGGCCGGCATCAGCCCCTGCGGGTCGCGCTCGAACCAGACATCGGCGCCGTGCTCGCGGACGAGCCCGACCACGTGGGCGAGGATCTCCCTGGTCATCAGTTCGGCGTCACACCCCGTGCAGTAGAACATCGTGATCGGCACGCCCCAGAGCCGCTGGCGGGAAATGCACCAGTCGGGCCGGTTCTCCACCATCCCGTAGATCCGGTCCCGCCCCCAGGCGGGTATCCAGGTCACCGAGTCGATGGCGGCCAGCGCCTTCTTCCGCAGGTCATTCTTCTCCATGGAGATGAACCACTGCTCGGTGGAGCGGAAGATGATCGGCTGCTTGCAGCGCCAGCAGTGGGGGTACGTGTGCTGCATGTCCATCCGGCCGAGGAGTGCCCCCGCCTCCCGGAGCTTGGCGATCACCCCCTCGTTCGCGGCGAACACGAACTGTCCGGCGAAATCCGGGACGTCGCGGGTAAATCTCCCGTCGTCGTCCACGGGGGCGTAGTTCTCCAGACCGTACTTCATGCCGATCTCGTAGTCCTCCTGGCCGTGGCCCGGGGCGATGTGGACGCAGCCGGTCCCGGCGTCGAGGGTGACAAAGGGGGCCAGGATAAGCAGTGATTCACGCTCATAGAGGGGATGGCGGCAGGCGAGCCCCTCCGCGACCTTACCGGGGAACTCGGCGAGGATCTCGTGCGGCTCGGTGCGGTACCCGAAGGCGTCGAGGCAGGTGGCGAGGAGATCCCTCGCCAGGATCAGCACCTCCCCCTTGACCTTCACCGCCACGTACAGGAACTCCTCGTGCAGGGCGATGGCCAGGTTCGCCGGGATCGTCCAGGGGGTGGTCGTCCAGATGACCACCGAGACCTTCTGGCCGCCGAGCTCCGGCAGCCGGCCGGCGATGTCCGAGACCAGCGGGAACTTCACGTAGATCGAAGGCGTGGTGTGATCCTGGTACTCCACCTCCGCCTCGGCCAGGGCGGTCTTGCAGGAGGCGCACCAGTATACGGGCTTCTTCCCCTTGTAGACGCTCCCGTTCAGGTACAGCTTCCCGAACTCTGCGACGGTGACCGCCTCGTAGTCGTAGGTCATGGTGAGGTAGGGGTGCTCCCACTCGCCGAACACCCCGAGCCGCTTGAACTGCTCGCGCTGGATCCCGACAAACTTTTCCGCGTACACGCGACAGAAGCGCCTCTTTTCGGTCTGCGACATCCCGGCCTTTCTGTCGCCCAGCTCCTTGTCCACCTGGTGCTCGATCGGCAGGCCGTGGCAGTCCCAGCCGGGGACATACACGCTGTCCCGGCCCGCCATGTTCCTCGCCTTGATGAGGACGTCCTTGATGATCTTGTTGAGCGCCGTGCCCAGGTGGATGTTCCCGTTGGCGTAGGGGGGGCCGTCGTGCAGGATGTAGGGCTTCCTGCCCCGCGATGCCGCGCGGATCATTTCGTAGATATGCATCTTGTCCCACCGGGCCAGCATCTCCGGCTCCCGCTGGGCCAGGTTCGCCTTCATCGGGAAATCGGTCTTGGGCAGGTTCAGACTCTCCTTGTAATCCATGGAACGCTCCTCAGGTCGGAAGATTCAGTAAATAGCGGGGAACGCTATCACATACGCGTTTCCTTTTCAAGGTTCTCTTTCCCGGGGCTGAATCCCGGTCGATCGCGCGAACAGCCCTCTACCGGCCGGGAGTACCGCATCGAGCGAGCGCGGGATCATCCGGGCACCGCGGCGGCATTCTCATCGACCGCTTTTCAGCTTCTTCCAGAGGGTTGTCCTGCTGATCCCCAGTTTTCGCGCCGCCGCGCTCTTGTTATAGTTGGATGTCTCGATCGCGCGCCGGATGCGTTCCGACTCCCCGCTGATTCGCGGCGCCGGGTGCGTTCCCTCCATCCCCCCCGAGACAACAGGCCGGGGCGTCGGACAGATACTCGGCGGGAGAAACTGTATGAGTTCGGAGTACAATTCGTCGAAGAGCTCGGCCTTGAATTCCAAGCCGGAGAGCAGATAGAGCCGCTCGGCGAAATTCCGCAGTTGCCGGACATTGCCGGGCCAGGGGTACAGCTGGAGTTTGGCCAGGTACTTATGGGGTATCCTGAAGGGCTGCCGGCGGGATTCCCGGGAAAGAGTGCCGATAAAATGCTCCACCAGCAGCGGGATGTCCTCCAGCCTCTCCCGCAGTGCCGGTATTCTGATCCGCAGGATGTTCAACCGGAAGAAGAGGTCTTCGCGGAAGGCACCGCTGTATACCTCCTTCTCGATGTTGTCGTTCGAAGCCGCGATGACGCGAACCGAGACCGGTACTATGCGATCTGCGCCGATCCTCATCACTTCCCGCTCCTGCAGAACCCTGAGCAGATGCCGCTGCACGCGCTGCGAGGTGGAGGTGATCTCGTCGAGGAAGATAGTGCCCGTATGCGATATTTCGAACAGGCCAGGTTTCCCCCCCTTCTTGGAGCCGGTGAAGGCCCCCTCCTCATAGCCGAAGAGTTCGCTCTCCAGAAGCTGCTCGGACAGGGCAGCGCAGTTGATGGAAACGAACGGGTTGTGGGCAAGGGGGCTCCAGTTGTGAATGCTCTGCGCGAGAATCTCTTTGCCGGTACCGGTCTCCCCGATGATGAGAATGGTGGAACGGGAAGAGGCAAACTGTTTGGCCCGGGCGATGAGTTCGGCCATAGCCTTGCTCCGATGGATGAAGTCATTGAAGGTATACTTGGCCGTGAACCCCCGGGAAAGGGACTTTCGGACCTCGGATTCAACGCGGATCACGTTCGACACGGCCTTGAACGTGGTGACGCATCCCGTTGTTCTCCCGTTGAGTATGATCGGGATATGGCTGAAGACATACTTTTCATCGTTCAAGTCCTCGACTCTGTCCAATACCGGTTTTTGCGTCTTGACGGCCCTCGCGAGAGAAGGCTTCTTGAACAGTCTGCCGATCGTCTCATCCCCATCGTCCCTATCATCCAGCTTCAACAGCGCCTTTGCCGCATTGTTGATGTTCGTCATCTTTCCGGTCGTGTCGAAGGAGACGACTCCCTCGGAAACCGAATCGACGATGCACCGAAAATCCATCGCCTTCTTCTGTTCTTGCCGGTTTGCGGTGATGACGGATACGGCGTTGTCGATGCCTGAGCGGATCACCTCTTCGGGTGATATCGTTTCCACGAAGCTCATCCCGTATTTCTTCGCCACGCGGATCGTGGAAGACCCGCCGATGACGACATCGAACTGGTTGCACGCTGCGGAAATGATTCGTTCAAGGTCCTCCTCGTCGCGGCAGATCATCTGGGTAAGCTTGCAGCCCAGTAACTCCTCGATGAAATCGAGGCCGGAAATCGTTTCCTGGTAAGAGATGTAGAGGATGTTCTTCCCGTAGATTGAGGCTTCCTTCATGCACGCCATGATGTCGGTGGCCGACTGGGGCAGGCAAATCACCGGGATCCGCACGTGTTCCCGGGCCATCCGGGCCGTGCCCCCTCTGGCTATTATCGCCTCCGCACCTTCCCGTTCCATACTCTCCGCAATCGGAACGGCAGCGTCCAAGCCGGCATAGGCGATGGCCACTTCAAGGTCCTTCTGTTCGGCGATTGCCCGGGCCGTATCCACCAAGGCCTGACTCGCACAGATGATGCCGATTTTAATCCTTTCCATGTACCGATTCCTTTCCGCAGAGAAAGAGTGAACAGATCAAGCCCCCATTATGCCGGTTATGAACATAATGTCAACTTTATATTTACATATCGTTCATTCTGTGGTGCATCGGCACGTGCGGTGTAAACAGCAGATAGGGGATCTTCGATATATAATTTTTTGTTTTCATGATGTTGCACTACTGGCACTGTCTTTGCATTTTTTATAGGCGAGCCGCTGCCGAACGATGCGCCACAACCCTAGCGGGTGTTGAAAAAACACCCTGAGTTCGGAGGCTGTTCAAGATAGCTTAGCCGCTAGGCGCACAAATCATGAGGAATGAGGCGCATTTTTCCGTACGCCGCAGAACAAAGGATGGAGCGCAACGCAGCAGATGAGCGTTTTTCAACAGCCTCTCTTCAGAAAGGAGTAGGAGGATGAAGTATACGCTTTCCGTACTGGATGTAGTCGCCGAGGATGTCAGGAAGGTAATCGATCAGTACCTCGGGGAGACCTACGATATCCGCTACGCCTCGTCGTACGACCGCCGGGAGCAGCTGGACCTGGCAGCAGCGGCAGATTTCCTCTGGACCGGATGGCCGAAGGTGGACGCCGAGATGATCGGCCAGGCGCCCAAGCTCAAGCTCATCCACAAGTGCGGCGTCGGCGTGGACAAGATCGATCTGAATGCAGCCAGCAAGAAGGGAGTCAAGGTCTATCTCACAGCGGGGATCAATGCGATCCCTGTTTCGGAGATGGCGCTGATGCTGATGATGGCGGTGATGCGCCACATCGTCTACGCCAGCATCAGCCTGCGCAGCAGGAAATGGATCCAGTCGGAGCTCAAGGGGATCAACCAGCACCTCACCGGGAAGACCATCGGGATCGTCGGTATGGGAAACATCGGGAAGAACCTGCTCAAACTCCTGAAGGGGTTCGAATGCAGGATCCTGTACTACGACGTTCAGCGGCTCGCACCCGAGATGGAGGCGGCGCTCGGGATCACCTACCGGCCCTTCGAGGAGCTGCTCCGGGAGAGCGAGGTCGTCACGCTGCACGCACCGGCAACCCCCGAAACCGCGCGGATGATCAACGCCCGGACCCTGGCGCTGATGAACAGCGGCGCGATCCTGATCAACACGGCCCGGGGAGAGTTGATCGATGAGGGGGCCTTGGTCGAGGCTTTGCAGAAGGGTGTCATTGCCGGAGCGGGGCTCGACGTATTCGAGCCCGAACCTATAGAGCCGGACAGCCCTCTGCTCACCATGGACAATGTTATCCTCACGCCCCATATCGCCGGCTCGACGCTGAACAACATGTCGTCCCGGGCCATCCGCATCGCGAAGAACCTGGACGCCTTCCTTCACGGCGGCGAGGTGGCCAAAGCGGATATCGTGGTCGGCTAATCGTGAGAACCTGCGGCAAGATGCGGTCGAGATGCAGGAAATTGCCGCCCAATCGGGATGTGAAGGGCCGGCGTTGATGTCCGGTGAGGGATCACGGATTGTGGCTTTGACTATCAAGAGAACGAGGAGGGGAACATGAAGATGACGAAAAAGAGTTGGATCATCACGATGAGTCTGGCGCTGTGCTTTGCCCACGGCGTGGGAACCGCGTTTGCTGCCGCGAAATTCCCGGAAAAAACGATCACGATCATCGTCCATGCCTCGGCAGGAGGCGGAAGCGACATGTTCGCGCGTACGATCGCCACGGCCATCGAAAAGAACAAGCTCCTCCCGGTGCCCGTCGTCGCCGAGCCGAAGCCGGGCGGAAGCGGAGGAATCGCCTTCGCCTACGTCGCCGGGAAGAAGAAAGACCCCTATTTCATGGTCACCGCAACCCCGACCTTCTTAACCACGCCCATCATGGGGCTCACGCCCGTCAGCCTCAAGGATTTCACTCCGATCGCCAACATGGCTTTTGACGAGCTGGTGTTGGCGGTAGGGGCAAATTCCAGGTTCAAGACTTTTAAGGAAGTCATCACCGAAGCCAAGGCCAACCCCAAGAAGCTCTCCCTGGCCGTCACCCAGATCGGTGGACCGGATACGATCTGTATGTCCATGGTGGAGAAGGCGACCGGCACAAAGTTCAACAACATCGTCTTCAACGGCCAGGGGGAGGCCAACGCGGCGCTCCTGGGAAATCACGTGGACATGTCCGTCGGCAACCCCGGGGAGATGCTGGAGCTCGTCAAGGCGGGCAAGGTGCGCATCCTCGCCATCTTCTCCGAGAAGCGGATGGAACTGGCCCCGGACATCTCGACCGCGAAAGAACAGGGAGTCGACATCGTCTTCCGACAGAATCGCAGCCTTGTCGCCCCGGCCGACATTCCGGCGGACGCCCGCAAGATCCTCGAAGAGACCCTGTATAAGGTCACGCAGACCGATATCTTCAAGAAGTACTACCGGGACAACATGATCTCCGAAGGGTATCTGGCTGGCGACCAGTTCCAGAAATATCTCACCGACATGAGTGTCAAGTATGCGGCGATCCTGAACGAAATGGGGCTGATCAAGAAGAAGAAGTAGCAGGCAGTGCGCCATTCGCGGCGGGGGCGCGAAGACCGCCCCCACCGCCCTGCCGGCTATGCCGCCATGGGTGAAAGCTGCTCCGGGTACAGCCTCATCTTCAGGTGAGGAATTCGCAATCAAGCCTGCAACGGTTAAGGAGGGTAGGATCGGCCGGAACGGTTTACGGAGAGCAGATCCCGGGAATCTGCGGGAAGCGGATGTGAGGTATCTCGCCGCATTCGATCTTTTCCCTGCGTCAACGTGACGCACTACCAGGATTTGCCGCGAGAGGGGATTACACACGAATAAGGACGGTGGCACATGCAGATCGATCTTGAGCATCGGAAATTGAAAGAGTTGTTGGCGGATCTCGTACAAAGCGGCTGCACAGGAATCAAGCTGAGTACGGAAGATGGCGGAATGTCGTTGGAGTTCATCGACTACGTGAATAACCGTATCATCAACGGCGCCGTGGCCCTGCATATGAAAGTCGGAGGACCCGACGCGCAAAACGACATCCGCAAGGGGCTGGAACTCGGGGCGAGCGGGCTGATCGGCCCGATGGTGGAATCCCCTTTCGGCGTAGTCAAGTTCGTCAAGGCGGTGAAGTCGGTTGTGGGGGAGGAGGGGCTGACGCAGGTCTTTCTGTCGGTAAACCTGGAATCTCTCTGCGCCTATGAGAAGACCGATGAGATCCTCGCGGCGAAGGAGTACGGCAACATCAGCGAGATCGTCATCGGAACGAACGACCTCGCCCTGTCCGTGAGCAAGCCGGTGAGCGACCCCCTGGTGCTGGACATGGTCGAGAAGATGAGCATCAAGATCCGGAAGACCGGCAAGATCGTCCGGGTTGGCGGGCTGATATCCACGTTCGTGTCGAAGCCGGATGTGCGGGAGAGAATTCTCGGCGGCGGGGTGGTCGATGAAATCAACACAACGGCCGTCGCCTTCGGCGTCAAGAAGATTAAAGACCTGAAGTCGGCGTACTTGAAAGCGATCGACTTCGAATACCGACTGAACGAATTCTGGTCCCTGCTCTGTGGGAAACGGCTCGAACCTTTTCAGAGGAAAGCAGCGGCTCTGAAAAAGACGCTCGACGCCAACAGCTAGATCGACGTCCCCCTCGGCATCCTGAACCCATCGGGAAGCAGGGATTGTATATGGGGACATGCAACCGAAGCGAGAGGCTTCAGATGAAGAAAGCAGAGATTAATACGGCTATAGTGCTCTTGATTCTCTCCGGCTATGTGGTCTGGGAAGCGTCGCAGATGCCCCCGTCGGCGACCTTCGGGCCGGGCGCAGGGTTTCTCCCCTTCTGGCTGGCGGTCATTCTGGCGGTGCTGGCAGCGATCCTGTTCGGTTCCGCTGTGCGGCGTCCGGCCACGGAGAAAGACCAAAAAGCAATCTTCCCGGGAAAGCAGGCGCTGCTCTCGATCGCAGGGGTCATGATCGGCCTGGGGGTGTATATCAGTCTGATCGAGGTATTGGGGTATCTTCTGGACACGTTCCTGCTCGTCTTGTTCCTGATGAAGGTCGTGGAACGGCAGCGCTGGCGGCTTTCGCTGATCGTTTCCGTTTGTACGACAGTGGGGCTGTTCGTCACGTTCCAGCTCTTGCTGCGAGTTACCTTGCCCTCGAGCATGTTCGGGTTCTAGCGTAAGTCGGAGGAATCATCATGGATATCTTCAATAACCTGCTTTTAGGATTTCAGGTTGCAACTACGGGGGAGAATCTGCTGTTCTGCTTCATCGGCGTGCTGATCGGCACACTGATCGGGGTGCTGCCGGGGATCGGGCCGGTGACAGGAATCGCGATTCTGATTCCGGTGACCTTCGGCATGAATTCCACGACGGCGATCATCACGATGGCCGGAGTGTATTACGGGGCGATGTATGGGGGGTCCACGACCTCGATTCTGATCAACCTGCCGGGAGAATCGGCCTCGGTCATGACCATGCTGGACGGCTACCAGATGGCCAAGAAGGGGCGGCCCGGCCCGGCGCTGGGGATGGCAGCCCTGGCGTCCTTCATTGCGGGCACGTTCTCGATCGTCATGTTGACGCTGGTTGCGCCTCCCCTTGCGAGCTTTGCCGTGTCCTTCGGTCCACCGGAATATTTTGCCCTGACCTTTGCGGGGCTCACGCTGGTATCGGCGCTGGGCGGAGACGCCCCGGTGAAGGCGTACATCAGCGCGGTCCTGGGATTGATGATCGCCTGCATCGGCATCGACGCCATCAGCGGGGTGGGACGGTTCACCTTCGACAGCATGAACCTGCTGGACGGTGTGGGGTTTATCGGGATGGCGGTCGGCTTGTTCGCCATCGCGGAAATCTTCGAAAACATCGAAGAGCCGATCAAGCAGGTGTTTTCCGATGTGAAGCTGGGCATTATGAGCCTGTTCCCGAACAGGCAGGACTGGAAGGATTCCTTCGGCGCCCTGTGGCGGGGTTCGCTGCTGGGCTTCTTCATCGGAACGCTTCCCGGCGGCGGAGCCACACTCTGCTCCTTCGTCGCCTACGCGGTAGAGAAAAAGGTAAGCAAGCATCCGGAGAAATTCGGGACCGGCGTCATCGAAGGGGTGGCCGCGCCCGAGGGGGCGAATAACGCCGCCGCGGGCGGTGGGATGGTGCCGATGCTCACCCTGGGGATTCCCTCGGGCGGATCGACCGCGGTCATGCTGGGGGCGCTGATGATCCACGGTCTGCGTCCGGGTCCGATGCTCTTCTCGAGCAATCCCGAATTCGTCTGGGGTCTGATCGCCAGCATGTACATCGGCAACGTATTCCTGGTCATTCTGAACATGCCGATGGTAGGGCTCTGGGTGCAATTGCTCAAGGTCCCCTACAAGATCCTGATGCCGCTCATCCTCACGATTGCGGCGACGGGCATCTTTGCGACGGACAACAACATCTTCGACATGTGGATCATGTTCTTCTTCGGCGCGATAGGCTATGTGCTGCGGAAAATCGACATCCCCGCAGCACCGATGGTGCTGGCCCTGGTCCTCGGGTCGAAGCTCGAAATGTCACTCCGCCAAGCGTTGACTCTTTCGCACGGGAGTATGGCGATCTTCTTCACCCGGCCGATTGCAGCGACCCTGATGATCGTCGCCCTGCTCTCGCTCTTCTCGCCGCTCTTGATCAGGCTCTGGAAACGCTACCGTGCGCAGTTGACCGCTGCATGAGCACCGCGCCCGATTGCGAAGTCGGCATTCAACCGTTCTTCACAGATCGCCGCTGGATCGGTCGCGGCCATGCCGAAGCGGCTCGTATCATAGGGCATTCCTCCCGATAGAGCAGGCTACACGACGGACAAAGGGGAGAGTTCATGGGATTGACTGTAGCGGAAAAACTGATCGCCGCCTCCCGGGTGGCGGGTAAAATGAAACCGGGAGCCAGGATCGGCATCCGTGTCTCCCAAACGCTGACCCATGATGTCAACGGCGTGATGAGCTATCTCGAATTCGAGGCGATCGGCCTCAAGCGGGTCAAGACCGATCTCTCCCTGAGCTACCTCGACCACAACATCCTGCAGACCGACTTCAAGAATCCGGACGATCACCGGTACCTGGCGGACATCGCCCGCCGGATCGGGGTGATCTGCACCCGTCCGGCAAGCGGGATCTGCCATCAACTCCACCTGGAACGGTTCTCCCGCCCGGGGAAGAGCCTGCTGGGCACCGATTCCCACACCGTGAACGCCGGCGGGGTCGGCATGCTGGCCATCGGCGCCGGGGGGCTGGACGTCGCCATGGCGATGGCCGGCGAGCCGTTCTCCTTCCCGATGCCTGCCATCACCAAGGTCCACCTGACAGGGTCCCTGCCACCCTTCGTTTCGGCCAAGAACGTGATCCTCGAGATCCTGCGCCGCATCACGGTCAAGGGCGGACTCGGGGCGATCCTGGAATACGGCGGGCCCGGGATCGGCAGTCTGAACGTGACGGAGCGCGCGACAATCTGCAACATGGGGGCGGAGGTGGGGGCGACCACCTCCGTGTTTCCCAGTGACGAGGTTACCCGCGCCTGGTTCAAGGCTCAGGGACGGGCGGGGGATTGGACTCCACTGGCTGCGGACGACTGCGCAGAGTACGACCGGGTGATCGAGATCGACCTTGCCACCCTCGAACCGCTGATCGCCCTCCCCCACTCACCGGACATGGTCGTCCCCATTCGGGAGGTCGCCGGCACCCCGATCGACCAGGTGATGTTCGGCGGCTGCACCAATTCTTCCCTGCAGGACGTGCTTTCCGTGGCCCATATCCTGGGGGGACGCAACGTCCACGACCGCGTGGACGCGGCGATCTACTGCGGGAGCCGCCAGGTGATGCTGGAGGCTCTGCAACGGGGCGCGATCGACAGGCTGGTCCGGTCTGGCGTCCGAATCATGGAGATGTTCTGCGGGGCCTGCAACGGCACGGGGTTTGCGCCGCCGACCGCCGGCCGGTCCGTGCAGACCGGTCCACGGAATTTCATCGGCCGGTGCGGAAACGACTCCGCCTTTGTATATCTGGCCAGTCCCGAAGTGGCCGCCGCCTCGGCCCTGGCCGGCGTGATCGCCGACCCCCGGGACCTCGACATCCAACCGCTGCCCTATTCGGTGCCGGCAGCATTCCTGATCGACGACTCGGGCTTCGTGATGCCCGACGACCGGCCGTCCGCCGCCCCGGTCCGCCGCGGCCCGAACATTCCGCCGCTGCCCAAGATGGAGGCGGTGCCCGAGGCGCTCCAGGGCCCCGTGATCCTCAAGCTGGGAGACCACATCACCACCGACCACATCGTACCGGCAGGGGCCCACTACCTCCCGATCCGCAACAACATCCCCGAACTTGCCCGGCACGCCTTTCGGGTGGTGGACGGATCGTTTCCCGAGCGCGCCCGGCAGGCGGGGGAGGGGTTCATCGTGGCCGGCGAAAACTATGGGCAGGGATCGAGCCGGGAGCAGGCGGCTCTGGTCCCCCGCTACCTGGGCATCCGGGCGGTGATCGCCAAGGACTTTGCCCGGATTCACCTCGCCAACCTCGCCAATTTCGGGCTGCTCCCCTTTGTCTTCACCCGGCAGGAAGACTACGACCGCATCAGCCAGGACGATTCCCTGGAGGCAGATACCCGGGAACTGCGGGAGGGGAAACTCTACACGATCCGGAACCTCACCCGGGGAATCGACATCCCCGTGATGATCCCCCTGTCGCAGGAGGAGCTGGACATCATCAAGGCGGGCGGCCGCCTCAACTGGATCCGGATGCGCGCCACCGGGGGCACCGCGTGAAACGCCACGGGGAACAGTTCGGCACAGATCGCGCCCACCGGCGGGGCTGAGAAGATGCTGGCCAACACCCCCTGGTCGATCGCCGTTCCCGCGGGAAAGCTTCTTTCCCGTTGTGCTGGACATGGCCAACAGCGTGGTTGCCCGGGGCAAGATCCGCCAGGCCGCAAAGGAAGGGACGGCGATTCCGCTGGACTGGGCCGTGGACAGGCATGGTCGCCCCACCACCGATGCCAAGGCAGCCCTGGAAGGTTTTCTCCTGCCGGTGGGAGGCCATAAGGGCTGTGGAATCACCTGATGGTGGACCTTCTGACGGGCGTCCTGGCAAATTCAGCTTATGGACCACTGGTTCAGGAGCTGGAGGTTATCGAGGCCCTGGGCGGGGTCGGTCACACGTTCATGGCCATCGATATTGCCGCCGTTGATGACCTCGTCGCGTTCAAGAGCAGGCTGAATCTTTACATCGACGAGATCAAGGGCTCCCCAAAGGCCCACACGGTGGAGGAGATTTATCTGCCGGGTGAACTGGAGTTTCGCCAGGAAGCGGAACGCCGCAAAGCAGGGATCCCTCTCCATATCAACATCGTCAACGACCTTCGCCAGCAGGCACGGGAAACCGGCGTGCCTTTGGGACTGTAGAAGTTCAATAGCCGCAGAAAGACCAAACGACGAAACCCTTGCCCGGACGCCGGCGAACCCGTATAATAGTCCCAGACGGCGTGCGGGGCGGGATTCCTTTGCGCCCCCCATCGTACGCCCATTCTGATGGTATCGGGAGGACAACCATGCATAAGAAGCTTCTCGCCCTAATCCTGTCCCTGGCCCTGTGCGCCGGCTCTGCCTGGCCGGTCATTTCCCAAGCCCCTCCCAACGCGATGGTCAAGCAGCGTCAGGCCGCGATGACGCTCCTGGCGAAATACTACGGCCCGCTGGCGGCCATGGCCGACGGCAAGGCGCCGCTGAACAAGGAGGTGATGGCCCGGAACGCCGGCTACCTCGACGCCTTGTCCCGGATGCCCTGGGACGGGTTCGCGGCGAGCACGGCCGCCGAGAAATCCCGGGTTCTGCCCGCAGCGTACAGCGAACCGGCCAAATTCCGGAGCGCGCAGGACGAGTTCATCGCCGCGGTGGCGAACCTGCTTTCGCTTTCCAAAGGAGGCGACGGCGCGGCGGTCAAGAACGCCGTCGGCACGGTCGGGGAAACCTGCGGCGGCTGCCACAAATCGTTCCGCCAGCCTTCGTGAACGGCCCCGATTTACCCGGTGCGCTCCGCGCGTAGCATCGAGATACTACAGGATAACGAACAGGAAGCGGGTGAGGAAGCCATGGCGAGAGAATTGCCGATCGCAGCGATCAAGGCGCTTGTGGGAACCGAGGTCTTCGTATCCGATTGGAAGGCGGTGAGCCAGGAACAGATCGACGGATTCGCCGCTGCCACGGGGGACCACCAGTGGATCCATGTGGACCCGGTAAAGGCTGCCCGGGGGCCGTTCGGCAAGACCATCGCCCATGGCTTTCTGACCCTGTCGCACATTACTTTCTTCGGTTACCAGGGCGCGGTCTCGCCGGTCGGGGCGGTGATGACGATCAACTACGGCCTGAACAAGGTGCGGTTTCCCAACCCGGTCGCCGTGGGAGCGCGGATACGGGACCGGATTGTTCTCGTGAATGTCGAAGAACAGCCGGAGGGAAGGATTCTGATCACGACGACCCATACCATCGAGATTGAGGGACAGCGGAAGCCGGCCTGCCTGGCCGAGTCCCTGACGCTGTTCTTTACGCAGACGTGACGGAAAGGAGGAGACGGACACAATGACCGAACGAGAAGTCGTGTTTGTAGCGGGGATGCGCACCGCCTTCGGAAGGATGGGGGGCGCGCTGCGGGACTTCCGGGCCGAGGAGCTGGGGGGAATCGGCATCAAAGGGCTCGTCGAGAAGACCAAGATTCAGGAGCGGGCGCACGTGGACTGCGTGTTTCTGGGAACGGCCGCGCACTGCTCACGCGCCCTGAACCCGGCCCGGTGGGCGCTCCTCTACGCCGGCCTCCCCCATTCCACGTCGGCGAGCTACATCGAAATGCAGTGCGGCTCCGCGATCGATGCGATCAACCATGCCGCCTGGAAGATCCTGGCAAACGAGGCGGATATCGTCATCGCCGGCGGCATGGAATCCTACAGCCAGGTGCCTGCCAAGTTCTCGATGAGCACCCCGCCCTACCAGCTCATCCCGCCCATGCCGATGATGCCCGAGCTCTCGCCGGTCCCCGAAGAGTGCATCGGCATGGGGCTGACTGCGGAGAATCTGCAGGTCATGTACGCCATTCCCCGCGAGGAAGCGGACCGGTTCGCCCTCCGGAGCCAGGTTCAGGCCAGAAAAGCGATCGATGCCGGCTACTTCGCCGAGGAAATCATCCCGGTCATGGTTCCCCAGGGCAAGAAGCAGCCGCCGCTCGAGTTCAAGACGGACGAACATCCCCGTGCGACCTCACTGGAGGCCCTGAGCGCCCTGCCGCCCGCCTTCAAGAAGGACGGCACGGTGACGGCGGGCAACTCGTCGGGACGGAACGACGGCAGCGCCTTCGTCCTGATGATGACCCGTAAGAAGGCCGCTGAACTCGGCTTCCAGCCCATGGCCCGGTGGGTTGCGGGAGGCGATTACGGCGTGGACCCGAAGATCATGGGCATCGGCCCCGCCTATGCCATCCCGATCGCCCTCAAGCGCGCGGGCCTGAAGATCGCGGACATAGACGTGATGGAGTGCAACGAGGCGTTTGCCGTCCAAAACCTGGCGGTCATCCGGGAGTTGGAAAAGCAGACGGGCGAGCGGATCGACCTCGAAGGAAAATGGAACCCCAACGGCGGCGCCATCGCCTTCGGACACCCGAACGGCGCCTCGGGGGCGCGCATCTGCATGTTCGCAATGCGTGAGCTGATCCGCCGGGGCGGCCGGTACGGCTTCTTCAGCTCCTGCTGCGGCGGCGGCCTGGGCGTTGCCACGGTCATCGAAAACCTGCAACGGTAGGATTACCCCTCCGGCACGCCGTCACCCCGGCGAAGGGAGAGCGCAGGACACCAATGAAAGGCCCCCGCCACTTGCCAGTGGCGGGGGCCTTTGTACTCGTTAGCTGAGCCTTACGCTCGGCGTTTTCTTACATCCCCATGCCGGGGTATCCGCCGCCGCCCGGAGGCATCGCCGGCATTGCCGGTTTCTCCTCGGGCTTCTCGGCGATCATGCACTGGGTGGTCAGCATCAGCGACGCGACGGAGGCCGCGTTCTGCAGGGCAAACCGCGTCACCTTGGTGGGGTCGATGACGCCAGCCGCGATCATGTCTTCATACTTGTCGGTCCGGGCGTTGAACCCGAAGGACCCCTTCTTCTCCTTCACCTTCTCCACGACGATGCTGCCTTCCATGCCTGCGTTGTTGGCGATCATCTTGAGCGGCTCCTCGAGGGCCTTCTTCACGATCCGGACGCCGACCTCCTCGTCGCCTTCCAGGGCCATCTTGTCCAGCCCGGCGAGGGTCCGGAGGTAGGCCACGCCGCCGCCGGGGACGATCCCCTCTTCGACTGCGGCGCGCGTCGCATTGCGCGCATCCTCGACGCGGGCCTTCTTCTCCGTCATCTCGGTCTCGGTCGCAGCACC
>CAIYSL010000035.1 GCA_903928915.1 uncultured Syntrophobacterales bacterium
ACCTCCTCCAGGAGATCAGGCCCGAGGAGATCTACCACCTCGGCGCCCAGAGCCACGTCCGAGTGAGCTTCGACATGCCCGAGTACACCGGGGACGTGACCGGCCTCGGGACGATCCGCCTCCTGGAGGCGATCCGGAAAACCGGCATACCGACCCGTTTCTACCAGGCATCCTCCAGCGAGATGTTCGGCGCCGCGCCGCCGGGTCGTGGGTGTCGCGGTAGAGGTGGTCGATCCGGTCGGTGTTGAAGGTGCTGGCCCGGCGGATCAGGCCGTGGACCTCGTACCCCCTGCAGAGCAGGAACTCCGCCAGATAGGAGCCGTCCTGGCCGGTGATGCCGGTGATGAGCGCTTTTTTCATTTTTTTGCTATCCCTCTCACGCTATATGTATCTCTTCCCCATATCACTATCGATTCCTTAACCCTTCCCCCGCCCCTCAATCCCCTCCCGCCAGGGGAGGGGAAAGTGTGTGGGAGTGTGTTCGTCGCCTCCCCCCTCCCTCAATCTCCACCCGCAGGGGGAGGGGAAGTGTGTGGGAGTGTGTTCGTCGTCTTCCCCCTTCCCTCAGTCCCCTCCCGCCAGGGGAGGGGAAAGTGTGTGGGAGTGTGTTCGTCGCCTCCCCCCTCGCCTCAATCCCCTCCCGCAGGGAGAGGGGGAGGGAAGGGTGAGGGTGGCGGATGCTATTTTTTCAGCACCTCGGCGATGCGCTGCTGCTCCTGCACGCCCAGGTAGGGGTGCATCGGGAGGCTGAAGATCCGGCCCGCACAGTCGTCGCTCACGGGGAAGCTGTTCTTGCTCTGGCCCAGTGAGGCGAAGGCCTGCTGACGGTGGAGGGGTTTCGGGTAATAGATCGCCGTGGGGATGCCCTCCGCCTTGAGCCGTGCCGTCATGGCGGTGCGCTCGGCCTCGTCGCGGGCCAGGACCGAGTACTGCGCCCAGGCGCTCACCGAGCCCGCAGGGACCGCGGGGGTGGTGACGGTGCCGGCCAGGAGGGCGTCGTACCGCCTGGCAACCTCCTGGCGGAGTTCGATTTCCTCGGGGAAGAGGGTGAACTTGGCCAGCAGGATCGCCGCCTGCAGGGTGTCCAGCCGGCCGTTGATCCCGATCCTGACATTCTCATACTTGTCGCTTCCCTGGCCGTGCACCCTGATCGACCGGAGGAGAGCGTCGAGCCCCTCGTCGTCGGTGAAGCACATCCCCCCGTCGCCGTAGCAGCCCAGCGGCTTGGCCGGGAAGAAGGAGGTGCAGGCGATCGCGCCGAAGGCGCAGCTCATCCGCTGCCTGGAGCGGCCGCCGAAGGACTGGGCGGCGTCCTCGATGATCGTCAGATTGTGGCGCGCCGCCACGGCGGCGATTGCGTCGTAGTCCGCAAGGAGGCCGAACAGATCGACGGGAATGACGGCGCGGGGCCGCAGCGGTGCGCAGGCGATGCGGTCTCCGTACCGCCGGCCGGACCTGCGCCGGTCGATGATGTGGCGGTCGGGGAAGGCTGCCTGGATGGCCTGCGCGCCCGCGCTCAGCGACCGCGGTTCCGGTGTCCCCGGCGCCGTACAGGCGGCGATCGCCTCCTCCAGCTTCGCCGGGTCGATATTGAAGGTGACCGGGTCGATGTCCACGAACACCGGGGTCGCGCCCAGAAGGCTGACCGGTTCGGCGGTGGCGACGAAGGTGAAGGGAGGCACGAAGACGGCGTCGCCCGGGCCGATTCCCAGGGCCATCAGCGCCATCAGGAGGGCGTCGGTCCCCGAGGCGCAGCCGACGGCATGCTTCACCCCCACGTAGGCGGCCAGTGTCTGTTCGAGCTCCCGCACCTCCGGGCCGTTGATGTACTGGCCGTGGCCGAGGACCCGGGCGATGTTTGCGTTCAGCTTGTCGGCGATGCGCCGCTGCTGCGCGGCCAGGTCGATGAAATCCACCGTGTTTCCCTTCTCCCGCTTCTTCCTTATTTCTTTAGCCCCGCACCGCCGCCTCTTTTTCCCCCTCCCCTTTATCCCCTCCCCGAGGGGAGGGGATAAGTTCTTGGGTCCCGGCGGGGTCTTGGGCCCGGCGGCGTCTTGGGCCCCAGCGGGGTCAGGCCCTGCCCCCCATTCCCAGCTTCTGTTCCCACTCCCAGGCGGTGCGGATGATGAAATCCAGGTCGTCGTGGCGCGGCTGCCAACCGGTGAGGCGCCTGAGCAGGCCGCTGTCGGCGACGAGGGCAGGGGGGTCGCCGGGCCGCCTGCCGGCCTCCTGCACGGGAAAATCGACCCCGGTGACCCTTCGCGCCGCGGCCACCACCTCCCGGACCGAGTAGCCGTGGCCGTAGCCGCAGTTCATGCTCTCCGCCCGCTCCCCGGCGCGCAGACGGTCGAGGGCCAGCAGGTGGGCCGCGGCGAGGTCGTCGACGTGGATGTAGTCGCGCACGCAGGTGCCGTCCGGCGTGGGGTAATCGGTGCCGTACACGGCCAGCTGCGGAAACTCGCCCTTGGCGGTCTTGAGCGCCCGGGTGATCAGGTGCGTCGGCGGCGTCCGGTAGGCCTGGCCGATCCTTCCCGCAGGGTCTGCCCCGGCCACGTTGAAGTAGCGCAGCGCCGCGTAGCTCACCGCACCCGTCCGGCTGAGGTCGGCCAGGACCCGTTCGATCATCACCTTCGAGGCGCCGTAGGGGTTGATCGGCATGAGCGGCGCAGTCTCGTCGACGGGGATCCGGGCGGGGATGCCATACACGGCCGCGGTCGACGAGTAGACAAAACGCCCGATGCCCGCCTCCTGCATCGCCTCCAGGAGGTTCAGGGTGTTTGTCACGTTGTTGCGGTAGTAGGCCAGGGGTTCGCGGACCGACTCCTCCACCTGGATCGACGCGGCGAAGTGCATGACCGCCTCGGGCCGGAAGGCGGCGAGGGCCGCGGCGATCGCGGGCTTGTCGGCAAGCTCGCCGCGGACGAGGCTGCCGTACAGGACGGCCCGCTCGTTGCCGGTGGAGAGGTTGTCGTACACAAGGATGTCGTGGCCTGCCTCCCCCAGCGCTTTGACCACGTGGCTTCCGATGTACCCGGCGCCGCCGGTGACGAATATCTTCATGCCGTTCCTTTTCTTAAGAAGGACCAGAGGGCTGATCGCTTCCGCTGCCGCGGCCCCTCCAGGGGCAGGGGAACAACGGCAGGGAGCGGCTCACCCCGCAGGATGCAGCGGGGGGTGTCGCAGACCATCCGCGTTGCCGCGCCCGGCCCGAGGAGCTCATCGACCGCCCGGCACGCCTCGGAGAGCTGCGGCTTGCGCATGCTGAGGCTGTGGGTGTCGGTGACCAGCATCTGGGCGAGGCGGTGCTCCAGGAGAAAGCGGGCGAATTCGGCGATCTCCGCGGAGAACCCCTCGCTCAGGCTCGCCGCCGTGATCTGGGCGAGGATCCCGTTTTCCACCCAGTCGAACAGGCGCTGCGGGTCTTCCCGGAGGACCGGGTTCCTCTCCACATGGCTGAGGATCAGACGGAAGCCCTGGATCTGCAGCCCCCAGAAAAAATCGTGGAGGTTGTCGGGCAGCATCTCTTCCGGAAGCTCCAGGAGGAGATAGCCGCTGCCGTTGTTGAGCGTGAGGAGTTCGCCGGCCCGCAGCCGCTCCGGAAGGGAAACGTCGATCCGCAACTCCGCCCCGGGGTGAATCGTCAGCGGGATGCGTTCGGCGGCAAGCCGCGTTTCGAATTCGGCGAATCGTGCGAGGATCGTCTCTCTGGCGTTGTCGTATTTCCCCAGCACCCAGTGGGGGGTGCAGACCATCTCCGTGATGCCGTCGGCCAAGGCGTGCCGCGCCATCGCGATCGCCTGCTCCCAGTCGGCGGCCCCGTCGTCCAGTCCCGGCAGGATATGGCTGTGCATGTCGATCATCGTAAATAGCGATCCCTGCGTACCCGGGAGCCCCTCCCTGAGCTCAGGACCGGTTCGGTACAGACAATGCTCCGCTTGGTCGGTTACGCATCCCGGAAAAACTGGGTTACCTGACCGACTGAGAAACGACCCTTCGTCCGCAAAAAAGCCATTCGATCCAGGTGACGAAAAAACCCGTTCCCCCGCCAGTTCAGGGGGTGGAGTACGCGGAATAACTACCTTAGCTGATTCGAAAAAACAAGAAAAATCTGTATGGTTTTTAATTCCTTGACAGCCCCCTGGCGCCTCTCTATAATGCCTCCGTTTTTCGTCAGGGATGTACGGAGAGATGTCCGAGCGGCTGAAGGAGCACGACTGGAAATCGTGTGTACGCCCCCAAAGGTGTACCGCGGGTTCAAATCCCGCTCTCTCCGCCAGATAAATGATGGGGCCGACCCCATCGAGGGAAGATAGCCGGGCCCCGCGCGACGACGGCCTGCAAACCCCGTCAGGTCCGGAAGGAAGCAGCGGTAGCAGTCTCCGGCGTGTGCTGCGGGCAACCTGGCTATCCCTTTTTTCCCCCCCACGCCTTGCAGGAGCATGCATCCGCCGGCGAGCGCATTCCGTCAGGAGCACCCGTGGAATACCTCGTACTAGCCAGAAAATGGAGGCCGCAGGCCTTCGCCGACGTGCTCGGACAGGAGCACGTGGTGCGGACGCTCTCCAATGCGATCACCCAGGAGCGGATCGCCCACGCCTTCCTGTTCAGCGGCCCGCGGGGGGTGGGGAAGACCTCGATCGCCCGGATCCTGGCCAAGGCGCTCAACTGCGCCACGGGGCCGACGCCGACCCCCTGCAACGTCTGCGCCCATTGCACCGAGATCACCGACGGGATCGCGATCGACGTCCGCGAGATCGACGGCGCCTCCAACCGGGGGATCGACGAGATCCGGGAACTGCGCGAGAACGTGAAGTTCGCCCCCGCCTCCTGCCGGTACAAGGTCTACATCATCGACGAGGTCCACATGCTCACCCGGGAGGCGTTCAACGCGCTGCTCAAGACCCTGGAGGAGCCGCCGGGCCACGTGATCTTCATCTTCGCCACGACCGAGACCCACAAGGTCCCGGCGACGATCCTCTCGCGCTGCCAATCCTTCGAGTTTAGGCGGATTCCGCTTCGGCTGATCGCCGACAGCCTGAAGAAGATCGCCGCGGCCGAGGGGATTACGGTGAGCGACCGGGGCCTGGCCTGGATCGCCGAGGCAGGGGACGGGAGCCTGCGCGATTCGCAGAGCGTCTTCGATCAGGTGATCTCCTACGCCGGTTTCACGATCGAGGATGCGGCCGTCGAGGAGCTCCTCGGCCGGTCGGACCGCCGCTTCCTCTTTTCGCTCTCCGAGGCGGTCCTCGGCCGGGACGCGGGCCGCTGCCTGAAGATCATCGACGAGGCCTACTACGCAGGGCTGGACATGAAGTTTTTCGGCCAGACGCTCCTCGGCCATTTCCGGAACCTGCTGCTGGTCGGGATCGCCGGGGGCGAGGATTCCCTCGTCGAGCTCCCGGCGGACGAACGGGAGAAGTACCGGGCCCAGGCGGAAGGGGTCACGCGGGAGACCCTCCAGCGGTACCTGGAGATCCTGATGGCCGAGGAGGAGAACCTGCGCCGGAGCCAGAACCCGCGCCTGAACCTCGAGGCGATCCTCTGCCGGCTGGCCTGGCTCGAACCGCTGATCCCGATCGACGAGGTGCTCGACCGGATGGAGTCGCTGGAGCGGCGCCTTGGGGCGGGGACGGCGCTGCCGGCTGGCCCCGGGGGTGGCGGCCCCCCGCCGCCGGGAAGCCGCGGCGGGGCGGCGGGCGGGAGCGCTCCGGCGGACCCGAAGCGGCAGGACCCATCGGCGCCGCCGTCGACGGCAGGTTCGCGGGCAGCGCAGAGCGGCGCTGCCGCTTCCGCGGCGCCGAGCCGGCCGGTGAACGGAACGCCGTCCGCCGGCCGGGTTGCCGAGGGGCGCGGGGAGTACGGGCAGGAGGGCGGCGGGGCGCCGCAGGGCGGATGGGAGGGATTCAAGGCGTTCCTGAAGCGGCATGACCCGATCCTCTGCTCCAAGGTGGAGATGGGAAAGTGCCTCACCTGCGGGGACGGGGTGCTGCGGATCGGGTTCGAGAAGGACTCTTCCCAGAAGGACCACATCTTTCTGAGCGACGTGCGGGAGAAGGAGCGCGAACTTGCCGAGTCCGCCCGGCGGTTCTTCCGGTGCGACGTGGCGCTGACGATCGAGACGCTCCCCTGCGACCAGGCCGGGGCGGTCAACGGGTCGGGCGCCAAGAACGGAAACGGAAACGGGAACGGCCGGCTGGCGAAGAACCAGCGGCTCCAGGAGGCCCGGCGGGAGGCGCTCTCGCACCCGCTCGTGCTGAAGGTGCTCGATCTGTTCCCCCGGGCCGAGGTGCGGGACGTGCGGCTGCGGGAGGCCTCTGCCGCAGAATCCGCCCCGGCGCCCCTGGTGTTCGTGCCCGCGGGGGAGGACCCGCCCTTGTCGGCGCCGTCCGAGCCGCTCGACGACGAGGCTGCGGATCAGGATTGACACCCCCACCCCGACCCTCCCCCGCAGGGGGAGGGTGAGAATCGGTTACGCCTCAGGGGAGGGTGAGAATTGGGACCCCTCGGGGCAGGCCGAGAATCCAGGGCTCTCCCTCAGGGGGCGAGGGAATCCAGTGCCCCCCCCATGAGCGGCGGCGTAGCGTGAGCTGACTGTTCCTTCTCCCCTTGCGGGAGAGGGTCAGGGTGAGGGGAATACTGAGGGGAATACTAAGGAGGTACCACCACCGTGCAGAATTTCGGAAACATCATGAAGCAGGCCAAGAAGATGCAGGAGAGGATGCTGGCGCTCCAGGAGGAACTCGCTGCCAAGACCGTCGAGGCGACCGCCGGCGGCGGGATGGTCTCGGTCCGGGTCAACGGGAAGTTCGAGGTCCTCTCCCTGAAGATAGAGAAGGAGGTCGTCAACCCCGACGATGTGGAGATGCTCCAGGACCTGATCGTCGCGGCAGTGAACGAAGGGGTCCGCAAGGCCCAGGAGATGGCCTCCGCCGAGATGGCGAAGATCACGGGGGGGATGCAGATCCCCGGCCTGATGTAGGGGGCGTTCATGAGCGGCTACGCCCTGCCCATCAAACGGCTGATCAAGGAACTGTCCCGGCTCCCCGGCATCGGGGGGAAGACCGCGGCGCGGCTGGCCGCCTATATCATCCACGCCCCGGAGCAGGATGCCCGGAGCCTTGCCGAGAGCATCATCGACGTGAAGCAGAAGATCCGGCTCTGTTCCGTCTGCTTCAACCTGGCCGAGGGGGATGTCTGCGAGGTCTGCGCCGATGCGTCCCGGGACCGGTCGGTGCTCTGCATCGTCGAAGAGCCCGATTCGCTGATCGCCCTGGAGGAGAGCGGCGGGTACCACGGGGTCTACCACGTCCTCCACGGCGCCCTCTCCCCGCTCGACGGGATCGGACCGGAGCATCTGCGGATCGGCGAACTGATGAACCGCCTCGCGGCTGAGCCCGCGGAGGAGGTGATCGTGGCCACCAACCCGAGCGTTGCCGGTGAGACGACGGCGCTGCTGATCACGAAACTCCTCAAGGAGCGGGGCTTCAAGGTGACGCGCATCGCCCTCGGCGTGCCCGTGGGCGGCGATCTCAAGTACACCGACCGGATGACCCTGGCAAAGTGCCTCGAATTCCGGCGGGGGATGTAATGCCTCAATCCCCGCTCTCCCCTGCGCGGAGGAAGGAAACAGGTGTTCAGCGCCTCGACCGCGCGGTCGTTCAGGGGCGTACAAGAAACCGTCGTGGTAACGATTTCTTAAGAAAATAGCAGTGGAGGACATACCGTATGCACATCAAAATCAAAGCATTCTTTGCCGTCTCTCTATTCACATGTGTTGTTGCAGCGAGCCCCTCTCTTCAGGCCGCCACGCCTGAGGAATCGTTCCGGAAGAACTTCCCCGATATCTCCGTGGAGAGCGTAGCCCCTACCGCGATCACCGGTGTTTTCGAAATTGTGAGCGGTGGCAAGATCGCCTATTATGCCCCGGGACCGGGATACCTGATCATCGGCCAACTCATCACGCCGCAGGGGACCAACCTGACGCAGGCGCGGAACACCGAACTCCAGGGGCAGAAGTTCAAGGACCTTCCGTTAGACAAGGCCCTAAAGATCGGCAGCGGCTCCCACACGGTAATCGAAATCACCGACCCGGATTGCCCCTTTTGCCGGAAGGCCTCCGAGTACTTTGCGACGAGAGGCGATGTGACGCGATATGTCTTCTTCTACCCGATCGCTGATCTTCATCCGCAAGCGGAAGCGAAGGTCCGCTACGTCTTTTGTGCCAAGGATCGGGTCAAGGCGTACGAGGAGGCTATGTCCGGCAAACTCGACGATATGAAATTCACGGTTTGTGATGATGCCGCTGCACTTGCCTTGGCAAATGCTCACCAGCAGATCGGCGATAAGATTGGGATCGCGGGCCTCGGGACACCCATGTTCGTGGTCGATGGCCAGTTTGTGAGAGGCGCCGACATCCCCCAAATCGAAAAGATCCTCGGCGCTCAGAAGTGAAGAGGAACCGTTCCCTGAAAGCCGTAGAGACGCTGCATGAGGATCTGAAGCGGCTTGATGCGATCGCTGCGCGACAGCAGCCGGGAAGATTTTCCTGCTGAAAAAGCGGTACAGGTGATCGGGCCTGTTTATCCCTTTCCCGCTGTACCGCTTTTCCCCCCCCGATATCTATTCGCAATAGGGCAGATCCAGGAACTTCTGTATCTGATCTGGGATGTCCGATAAGGGCTCCGGATTCTCAGATGCAATGGCTATTATGATGTCCCCGGCAATCTTGAGGCCCGCTGTCGTCAACTGCTGCGTGACGGTTGCACAGGACTGTGAAGTCGTGCTGCAGGTGGCCCCGCATTCAGTAGGCATGTTCACCCCAGCAGCTTTGGCTACGGGGTCCTTGCACAATTTCCAACATACCGGTCCTACACCTTTATAGCCAGTTGGGCACGGCGTATAGCACAGTCCCGCTTGCTTGACCTTTCCGGAAGGGCAGATTTTCGGCACTTCGCCGACTCCGCGAGGAGAGGAATCCTTCTTGATTATGTGGGCGTCCTTGCGGCAGGTGGCGCCATCGTCTTTATAACCTGCCGGACAGTTCTGCCAGCACACGGGCCCCTTGCCGTCGTATCCTGCCTTGCAGGGCTTATAGCAGAGCCCGGCATCTTTATCCGTAGTTTCGCCCTTGCAGGGCATCGGTTTGCCAACGCCGCGGCCGTAACTGTCCTTCTTCGTGATATGAACGTCTTTTCTACAGGTAGCGCCGTCATTGTGATAGCCTTCGGGGCAGGGCTTCCAGCAAACCGGGCCAACGCCGTTGAAGCCATCAGGACATTTCTTGTAGCACAATCCAGCATCTTTATCGAGATTGTCTCCGCAGATGGGTATCGTACCGACCCCTCGCGTAGTTGTCTTCTTATAGCAGGCAATGGCATCCGCAGCGGCTGCGGAAGGAACATAGGCGAGAGAAAACAGTACCGTGGCCAACAACAAGATTCCTATTGATGAACGCAAACGCATGGGCTGTCCTCCTTATTAGTGTGTTCGTTCGAATAAGTTTCTGCTATACGCGCCCTGGATTTCTACCAGCCTCCTTTGTCTCCTGCTCCATGACTGACTGAACCTGCATGGAATCTCCGAGTCTCTTGCCTCCTTTCTGACTCATGCCGCGTGGACTGAGCCGGTGCTACGTTGCTACGTTTACACGTGACGATGCCTGGATGCGCTATCGTTGCTGGTTTTCTTATAATTCATGTAAAATCATTTAATATTTTCCAAATTCCCTATCGCGGTGGCACCTTCTTACACGTGAGGATGAACTTAAGCGGAGTTCATGAAAAGAGCTTGTTGTCCTTGGTGTCACCGCCTTCGTCCGTCTGTTCTTCTGGTTTTGGGGATCCTCCCTCCCCACAGGAATCATTCTGTCATGGTAAAAGTAGATTGTGCGCTTTCTGCCGTAATACTGTTGAGACCATCGAACCCTTTAACCTTCCATATGTAGGCTTTCCCGGGAACGAAATATGTCTTGAGTAACGCCTCGGGCAGCCGATAGCTAGGATTTTTTGTATACGCAGCAAACAGGGTCTTTTCTTCTCCCTTGGCGAAAAACTCGAGAAGGTAATTGGCAATTCCGGTCTCTTGGGAAGCCCAGAGAAAGGTGAGAGGAGCGTAGCTTACTACGCCGTTGTTGCTGGGAAATAGCAGGTTCAAGGGCTTAATTTTTTTCACTACCTCCGTCTGTGGATCTTCCGCGGATACGTAGTAGCTTATTTCGGGGAAGGAAATGTTCTGGGAGGGTTTTGTGACAACAAACCGTATCCTATGGGATCCCGGTGAATAAACGGGAAGAATAGGGGGGGCGGGGGCTTCAAGCGTGATCGTTGAACCCGATGAAATTGTTCGAACCACGTTCGTCAGCACATTTCCATCCACCTCCCAATAGCCCTGAAGCACGCCTGTGCCCGCATAATTAATGTCCAAGTACGTCCTCAGGGTGGGATCGTTCCTCTTTATGGTGATGACTTGTTGGCGATTGTGGAAGTAAAGCAACATCCGGGTGATCAGGAGGTCCGCCATAGCAGTAGTTGTCATTCTGATGTCCATGGATGTAGTCACCACGACTGTGCCGCTGGTTGTGCTGAATGAGCGGGCATAGCTGATTTGAGACACGCCCATGGATAGAGCTTTTTGCATGACAGACGGGTAGATGGTAATTGTCTCCGTTGCGCTGCCTCGTCCTGCAGCGATGATCGCGGTGATAGGTGTGTTATTGACATGAAGCTGGGTATTACCTGCGAAGAAAATGCCCTGCATTGAGCTGATTGTCGTCCTGCCTTCTCCTGGGGCCGAGAATGTATAGGTGAGCGCCTGGGTAGTGGCAATTTCGATTGGAGCGCCATAAAAAGTCGGTGCAACACTTCCGTATATGGAGATGTTAACTTTTATCGAGAGTTGTTTCGTTGCAATCTGCGGGGTAGGGAAACTGCTATCTTGGGCCCGCACTGTGAAGGAATAAATACCGTCTGTAATCGGAACGCCTGAGACGCCGCCTAAAGAACTCATGCCGAGGCCGGGGGGGAGTGACCCAGTGACGATTTCATACCTCATTGGCGCCAGTCCAGATGCAGCAAGCTGCGTCGAGTAAGGCTGGCCCACTGCTGTAGCGGGGAGAGAAGACGGGGATGTAATCTGGAAGGATGACGAAGCGTTCACCGTGAGAGTCAATGTTTTTACTGATACTTGTGCTGCGGGAAGGCTGCTGTCTCGAACTCTGACCACAAAGGCGTAAGTTCCTTCTGCGGCAGGCATGCCGGAGATGCGGCCCGTATTGGTAATGGTAAGACCCGTGGGGAGCGATCCGCTGATGATTTCATACGTTATCGGAGCAAGTCCCGTTGCGCTAAGCTGCATAGAATAGGATTGACCCACTGCCGCGGCGGGGAGGGGCGATGGCGACGTAATTTGCGGAGGCGCCGCGGGGTGTACCGTAAGCGAAAAAGTCTTTGTCGAGGTTTGTGCGGTGGGAAGGCTGCTGTCCTGAACCCTTACCGCAAAGGAGTACGTGCCCGATGCCCTCAATGTACCCGCAATGAGCCCTGCGGTACTCATGGTGAGGCCCGGAGGTAGCAATCCACCGACGAGTTCATATGTCATTGGCGCGAGTCCCGCTGCGGTCAGCTGTATCGAATAGGGCTGGCCTACCGACAGCGAGGGAAGAGACGAAGGCGAGGTAATCTGGGGGGGCATGGCAGGATTTACAGTGATCGACAGGGTCTTGGTCGCGATTTGCTTTATAGGAGTGCAGCCATCCCGAACTCCGACAGTAAAGGAATAGGTGCCGGACACTCTCGATGTGCCCGAAATACGGCCTGTATTGCTCATGGACAACCCCGGGGGAAGCAGACCGCCGACGATCTCATATGTGAGTGGAGCTTGACCCGCCGCCTGAATCTGATTTGAATAGAGGCCCCCCGCCGTTGCCGGCGCGAGCGCAGAAGGCGCGGTGATCTGAGGTGGAGTGCAGAGCCTTGGGTTCACCGTCAGCGAAAACAATCCTCCACTAAATACGTAGTCGGACAGTGCCAGGCCCCGGGCGCCAACACGTCGGTCTCCAACAGGTGGGGGCGGTGGAGGCGGCGGTGGGGCCTCGCAGTTGTCTCTCGCGATGACTTCAAAAAGATAATTACCGGTTGTTGTGGGTATGCCTGATAACACGCCTCCTGAGCTAAGGCTAAGCCCCGGGGGAAGCGCACCATCGCCTATCGTATAAATAACCGAGCCAGCGGCCCCGACTATCTGAAACTGCTTTAAATACAACTGCCCAACGTTTGTTGGAGGAAGCGGCGCGGTTGTGATGAAGCGATACATCGTCGGATTGTTACATGGCGGAAGACCCCATGCTGAGGTGGTAAGACTCATTAAAAAAACGATCTTGCATATGAGGTTCCATGAGGAGCCGTATTTCCGATAGCCGAGCATAGCGTTCACTACCCCACAAAGGTTATTGCCGACCCAATTCAGTCTTGCGGCCCCCCCTTCTTCTCCCATTCGTCGCTCGTGACAAAATATGTCGCCCGTGGGAATGGAAGTCTTTCGGGGGGGGAGGTGATCACAAATGATACCTTATGAGTCCCTGAAACGAAGGTTGGAATCTTGGGAGAATCCGGCGATTCAATGACCACCCGTTGCCCTGAAGAGATCGTCTTCGTGACAATCGCGAAGATCTCGCCGTCCACTTCCCAGTGTCCCCGCAATATCCCTTCTCCTGTGTATTGCATTTCGGCGTGCGCAGTCAGCGGATAGTTTCGCTTCACCGTGATATCCGGTCGGTCGTTGCTGAAATAGATTCGAACTGATGTTATTCTCAGATCAGACGCGCTCGCAATCGCGATTGCTTGAAAAACAATGATCAGCAGCAGAAAGGTCAAAGAGTGATTTTTCAGCGTCAGCATTGTCAGCCGGCTCCTAAAAGGAAAGAGACCAATTCGCAGAGAAGAAAAGAAATATGAAATTCTTTTCCTTCCGCGTGTATTCAACGAGATTGCGCGACAGACTGTAATTTCCCCTTATCCCGATCGTCGGATTAATGAACCCAAACCGCTGCGTTGCCAAGAGATATCCGGTCCTGAAATTTATGTCCGTTGTTTCGATACTGTTTGAGTTGTCGGATTTAGTGGCCTTGTTAAAATTGTATGCGATTTCATAGGTCACCTGTTTGTCACGCAGATTTCCTCTGAGCCCGATGTTTGCCGTGTAGGTGTCCGTAACCAGGTGAGAAAAATCATAGATGAGACGGTTCAGGCTGAAGCTCGACGTAACAGAAATTTTATCAGATGTATAATTAGGGGTGATGGTAAAGGTTACGTTGGTATTGTCGTTCCCAATGACGTAATAATCGTGCTGGTTGGCATAATTGATGGTGAATCCCAGGTTCAGGGGATCCTGCTGGTAAGCGATCTTCCCGATCAAATTATGAGTCGTGACCTGTTTTCGCAGGGCCCGGTCGCGGTTGTTCGCGCTATCAAGGAGTGTGGCCTGATAGCTCAATCCCATAGGAAAACTCTTGAACTTGCTTAAGCTGTAGTCTAAGCCTCCCTGATAGGTGAATGTCTTCGGGAAGAATGAAGAACTCTCAACGTTGTCGTTGTACCGTGACAGAAGAAGAGATACGGTATGGGCATCAACGCTGCCCCCTCCTTTTATCGAAAACCCTTCGGTGTTCTTCTGGACACCGGCATTCCCTATGGAAGAAAAATTGGGACCAAAATACTCATACAGGCCTTCATAATTGTACCCCCCCGCATTCCCTGCTATTTTGAATCTGTAGGCTTTGTCCCGAGATGCAAGAAATGTATCTGAAGTGTCGGGGTCGAAATGAGATGTGTCATACTCCATTTCTGTGGAGAGCTTGTCGGAAAAGAAATTTGTCTTGAAAAAGAACGCTGTTATATCGCCCTCTTTCCCTCCACCGGGTGACCATGATCCGTACGATGTTCCCTGGTCACGGCCTTTGGCAAAGATTACCTTCACGTTCGCCTTCTTTTCGAAGAGATCAACCTCTCCCGATGCTCCATTGATTCTGGTCGCGGGGTCGAACGTAAATCCTGCGTCATCCTTGAAGTTTCTGAGCCCTGAGATCTGTTGTGCCTTTACGCTAAAAGCGTTCAACCTGAAATCGCTTATGCCGACATTGAATCTTGTTCCCCTTCTGGACAGGGCAAGAGTGTTTGGAGTTTCATTGATTTGTATGTCACCGGTTTCAGAAAGAAGCTGTACGTGTTGGGTCTGATATTTCAGGCTTAGCAGATAATCAGCCACGCTGAACCCCTTAAAACCCGGAGCGGATACCGATTCGTCTTGGTCAATGAATCTGATGTTTGTGGTTAAGGTCGACTCGAACCCCTCTTCCTTGATTTTTGAATTGCTGGCGATGTTGCCCTCGATCTTGGAATAGGGAGTTGCATCCGATTGACCATCAGGTGTCCTTCGTTGCGTCATTCCCTCATAAAGGATGCTCACGTCATTGTTCGTTGTGATTTCCTCGAGCATCTGTGAGTGCCTTATCTGAAAAGAGAACTCTTGGGTCTGCTCCTTTCCTTCTGCTGGCTTGAATACAATCTTTAAAGAATGCTGACCCGATGCGAGGATTTGAATCGGACGAAACTCAAAGCCGTTCTCCGCTACATCGATGATTGCTGTTACGTCAGCATTGTCGAAAGTCACCACAAGGTGATCCGGCGAGAAGGGAACGGTGATTGCGCATTTGACTAGTGGTTTTTTGTCTACCGTCGTTGCTCCCGGCAGT
>CAIYSL010000036.1 GCA_903928915.1 uncultured Syntrophobacterales bacterium
CATCCATGTCAGCGCCCTGGCGCTGGAAGACACCCGGGAACTGGCCCGTCACGCACAGCTGATCGGGGCCGATGGCATCATCGCCATCACCCCCTATTTCTGGCCCCCCTCGACCGAGGCACTGTATGAGTATTTCGTCAATCTGGCTACCTCGATCGACCTGCCGCTGATCGCCTACAACTCCCCGAGCTATCTCTCGGGGGTCGAGATCACCGGCGACCTGACGCGGCGGCTGATCGAGCGGCTGCCCAACTTCATCGCTATGAAGGAGGCCTCCTTCAACAGCGAAAAATTTCTCGAAATAGGCCGGGTGGCGCTTGCGCTTCGGCCCGACTTCTCCCTGATCGCGGGGGTGGAGTTCCTGCTGCCCTCCGTACCCGTCGGCGGGGCCGGATCCTACTCCTCGGCGGGTGCGATCTGTCCGAATCTGTGCACCGGGCTGTACGAGGCCTGCATATCCGGCGATTGGGAGCGGGCCCGCGACCTCCAGTATAAACTCTCCCTGCTGTGGGGCCTGTTCCGCGATCAGTATCCATCGTCGCTGAAGGGCGGGATGGTGATCATGGGACGCCCGGTCGGACCGACGCGGGCACCCTTGCCTACGGCAAGCCGCGAACGGCAAGAGCACATCCGGACACAACTGGAGAAGCTCGGCATCCTGGAGACCGAGCCTTACGGCTGGTAAAGCGGCCGGGAGGAACGAGTAACGAGACCCGCACGGCGTTGACGCGCAGTGCGAACAGGCCGGACGCCGAGCCCGGGGGCGGCGGCGCGGACGGTTTCGATCACACCGGGTCAGAGGAATACAGGAGGAGCGTATGAAATCATGGCAAGGTTCCCCAGGGGTGTCGGCGCTGCGTTGTCTGACCGTTGCCGCCGCTATTGTATTCATCGGTTTTTCGCATCTCTCCCCGGCCGTTGCCGCGTATCCCGACAAGCCGATCCGCTGGATCGTCCCCTCGACGCCCGGCGGAGGAACCGACACGACGACCCGGATCGTGGTCCCCAAACTGAGTGAAATCCTCGGGCAGCCGATCGTGGTCGAGAACCGCCCCGGGGCAAGCGGCAACATCGGCGTCGGCGTGCTGGCCAAGGCCGCGCCGGACGGATACACGCTGGGAACCTGCATCGCTTCGAACGCGAGCAACGTCGCCCTCCAGACGCAGGTCTCCTTCGACCTGACAAAGGATTTCTCGCCCATCACGCTCCTGGTGACTCTGCCCAACGCCCTAGTCGGACATCCCACGGTGCCGGCCAAGACCGTGAAAGAGCTCGTCAGCCTGGCCAAATCCAAGCCGGGGAAACTCGAGTATTCCTCGGGCGGGCTGGGCTCGATCCAGCACATGTCGATGGAGCTGTTCCAGAACATGACCGGGACGAAAATGCTCCACGTTCCCTACAAGGCCACCCACCCGGCGCTGACCGACGCCGTATCCGGGTATGTCCCGCTCACCGTCGCCTCGACGCTGACCACCCTCCCGCTGGTCCGGGCGGGCCGGCTGCACGCCTTCGGCGTGACGAGCACGAACCGGACCCAGGCGGCGCCCGATGTCCCGACGATCGCCGAGCAGGGAGTGCCCGGCTACGAGGCGGTGCAGTGGTTCGGGGTGCTCGCCCCGGCGGGAACCCCGCGCGACGTAGTGCTGAAGCTCCATGCAGCGATTCTCAAGGCCCTGCAGGACCCCGGCGTGAAGAAGCACTTCACCACCGAAGGTGCCGACATCACCCCGAGCAAGACCCCGGAAGATTTCGCCGCCCTGATCCGGAACGACGTGGCAAAATGGCGGAAGGTAGTCAAGGAAGGCGGGATCAAGGTGGAATGAACTACGTCGCTGCCGCGCAGCGCTACGTATCGCCCGTGTTCCTGCCGGAATAATGCCAGCTACTGCTGCGGGAGTATGATTCCTATGCCGCTCGTGCTCAAGGGGGTGATGCAGGCCCCGGTGACTCCGCTTCGGGAGGATTTCAGCCTCGACTTGCCCACGCTGGAAAAGGCCGCCGATTTCCACGTCCGCACCGGCGCCACGGGCATCACCTGGCCGTACCACAAGTCGGAATCGCTCAACATGACCACGGCGGAGCGCAAGGCAGGCGCCGAGGCGGTGGTGGAGGCCGTCGCCGGCCGGGTGCCGGTGGCGATCCACGTCAGTAGCCTGGCCCCCGACGATGCGCTGGAGCTGGCCCGGCACGCACAGTCGATCGGCGCCGACTGCGTCGTGGCAATCACCCCCTACTTCTGGAACCCCTCGCCCGTGGCGATCTTCGACTATTTCGTCCGGCTCGGAACCGCGATCGACCTGCCGCTTTTGGCCTACAACTCGCCGGGGTATCTCTCCGGGGTCGAGCTCACCGGCGATCTGCTCGCCCGGCTGATCGAGCGTCTTCCGAACCTGATCGGCGTCAAGGAGGCGAGCTTCAACAGCGAGAAATTCCTCGAACTGGCGCGCGTCGCGCTGGCGATGCGGCCCGACTTCGCACTGATCGCGGGCGTGGAATACCTGCTCCCCTCGATCCCGCTGGGCGGAAAGGGTTCCTATTCCTCGGCCGGCGCCATCTGCCCCAACCTCGTACTCAGGCTGTACGAGGCATGCGCCGCCGGGGATTGGACGGTGGCGCGCCGCTGCCAGTACACCATCTCGCGGCTGTGGATGATCTTCCGCGACCAGTACCCCTCGTCGCTCAAGGGGGGTATGGTGATGATGGGACGCCCCGTGGGTCCGACGCGGCCGCCGCTTCCCACGGCGACGCGGGAGCGGCAGGAGTACATCCGCGGCCAGCTCCTGGAGATGGGCATCCTGGATACCGAACCGCACGGCTGGTAGCCAAGGCCGCGGACACTAATACCCGAACGGAGGCTTCAGACAATGGCATTCAAACCTGGCCTGGTCCATGCACCGGTCACCCCCTTCGCAAAGGACGGGCGGATCGACTACGCGACCTACGGGAAGTTGATCGACTTTCACCTGCGGCAGGGGGCGGAGGCGCTCGCCCTGCCGCTGCATGCCGGCGAGTCGGTAAGCCTTCCCGATGCTAAGCGGCGGGATCTGCTGGAGTTCGCACTGAAGCAGGTCAACGGACGCGTACCGGTGATCGCCCACGCCAGCCAGTCGGGAACGGCGATCGCGGCCGACCTCGCCCGCCACGCAGCCCGGGCCGGGGCGGCCGCGGTCGTGGCAGCGACGCCCTACTACTGGACGCCTCCGGCGGGGATGCTGCTCGAACACTTCGTCGAAATCGGCCGCGCCGCAGGCATCCCGCTTTACGTCTACAACAGTCCCGCCGAGATGGGTGGGGTCAAGGTGACGACCGACCTGGCGCTCAAACTTATCGACCGTCTGAACGGCTTTGCCGGGGTGATCGACGCGAGCCTCGACTGGCAGTTCATGATCGAGGTGCTCTCGAGCGCCCGGCGGGTGCGTCCCGATTTCCAGCTCCTGACGGGGGTCGAGTACCCGATCTCGGCATGTGCAATCGGGGCGGAGGGCATGGTCTCGTCGCTGGCAGGGGTCGCCCCGGCCGCAGTGCGCAGTCTCTGGGAGCTCTGCATTCGAGAACGCTACGCAGAAGCGCGGCCCCTCCAGGAGGCGGTCGCCGCGCTCCGCCAGGCCCTCAAACCCTTCGGCGTCGCCGGTCTCAAGGGCGGCCAGCGGGCGATGGGACGCGAGTGCGGCCAGCCCCGGCCGCCGCTCGACCCGCTCGGCGCCAATGCGCAGCAGGAACTGTTGACTGCGCTCAGTGCGATCGCCGTGCTTCGCGATGAACCGCGGGGCTGGTAAGGGTTCTGCCGCTTACGGAACTTCCAGCAGGCGGTGGAGACTCCTGCCGAACTCGGTGTTGTCCCGGTATCCCCGGAACAGCTCCGCCCCCGGTCCCCGGGCGCCGACCAGGACCGGCTCCGCGGTATGCCCGCCGGTTCCCCAGTAGAACCCGGTCTGCCGGGCGACCATCCGTCCCAGCAGATTCTGCACCGCATAGGTGTGATTCCGTTCCAGCGTCTTGCCGGTGAGGATCATCTCCCGCAGGTCGGGGTCGAGCCGAAACCCCGGGTAGTGCTTGGCCACGAGGCTGTCCAGCGCCTCCCCCGAGGGCTTCTTGCCGAGCTTTTCCGCCGCGGTCTTGAAGGACAGGGTGATCCCCGCCAGCATCCGCAGTTGGGCGTCGCCGGCATAGAACCGGTTGCTGCTTGCCAGCGTGGAAAGGTCTTTCTGGGCATAGGTTGCCGCAAATCCGCCGGTTTCGTGGTCGCCGGCAACGATCAGGAGCGTGCCGGGCGTGCGGCGCTGGAAGTCGAGGGCGACCGCCACTGCATCGTCGACTGCCCACAGGGAATGCATCAGCGCCGCGGCGTCGTTGGCGTGTCCCGCGATGTCGGTGTTCTCGCTCTCGACGAGCAGCACAAAGCCCTGCGGGTTACCCTGCGACAGTGTCCGGAGTGCAGCGGCCGTCATCTCGGCCAGCGTCGGCTCCTTTGCCGGATCGCGCTCCAGGTCGAAATCCATGTCCTCGGCGGCGAACAGGCCGAGCAGTTTCGTGCCCGCCGCAGCCTTGAGTTCCCCCGTACTGGCAGCCACCTGCCAGCCCTTGGCCCGAAACGCGGCGATCACGTCCTTGCCGTCCTTGCGCTTGCCGCCCGTCGCTGCGGGGAGGAAGTATTCGCTGCCGCCGCCCAGCAGGACATCCGGCCCGAACTCCAGGAGACGGTCCACCAGCGCCTGCGAATCGCGGCGGGATTTCGCGTGGATCGTGAAGGCCGCCGGGGTGGCATCGTACACGGTCGACGTGGTCACCAGGCCGACCCGTTTTCCTGCGGCCTTTGCCGCCTCCATGACCGTCCGCGGGGCATTGTCGTCCGGCGTCATCGACAGGACGCCGTTTTCCCCCTTGAACCCGGTGGCCATCGCCGATCCGGCCGCGGCCGAGTCGGTGATGTAGGCGCCGTGGGGGCTGCTGACGAGCAGACCGATCGCCTCGTTCCGGAAGAAGTCCGCCGTCACAAAGCGCTTCTTCCGCAGAACCGCGCTCGAATACCGTCCGAAGTCCCACTGCGTTGCCGCCACGCCGTCGGCGACGATGACGACGATGTTCCGGGGGGGCTGCGCTTCCGCGGCGGCTACCGCAATCCCGGCGCAGCCGGCGACTGCGATGCCGTACAGAACGACGGCGTACAGCAGGCAGCGCGCCGTCAACGGGCAGGCGCGTCTTCCCTTCAGCTGATACATGGTTTTCCTCCCTTGACGGCCGGTCCGGCGAGACCTCGTGCGACAAGCCCGCGAGGACCGGGGATGAACGGGAGGCGGGTGAACCTTCTGTGGCAAGCGGCGGGATGGGCTCCCCTCCACGCGCCGCGATACTGCCCTATTCCCGGTACATCGATTCGATCAAGTCCTTGTACTGGGCGTTGATGAACTTGCGTTTCACCTTCATCGTCGGGGTGACCTCGCCGTCTTCGGTGTACAGCTTCTTGTCGAGGATCCGGAATTTCCGGATGTTCTCCACCCGGGCGAGCTGGGCGTTCACCTTGGCGACCTCCTCCTGGACCAGCTGGAGCACGTCGTCGGAGCGGGTCAGGCTGGCGAAGGTGGTGAACTGTACCTTCCGGTCCTGGGCGAACTTGACCACGTTCTCCTCGTCGATCACGATGATCGCGCTGATGAACTTCCGGTTGTCGCCGATGACTACCGCGTCGTTGATGTAGGGGGAGAACTTCAGGAGGTTTTCGATGAACTGCGGGGCGATGTTCTTCCCGCCGGCGGTGATGATCAGGTCCTTCTTGCGGTCGGTGATCTTGAGGTACCCCTCAGCGTCTACCTCGCCTACGTCCCCGGTGTGCATCCAGCCGTCGCGGAGCGCCTCGCAGGTCGTCGCTTCGTCTTTGAAGTACCCCTTGAAGATCCCCTTGTGGCGCACCAGGATCTCGCCGTCTTCGGCGATCCGGACCTCCGTCTCCGGGAGCGGCCGCCCTACGGTCCCCAGCTTGAAGCAGCGCTCGTCCGACATATGGGTGATCCCCGTGGTCTCGGTCATCCCGTACCCCTCGCGGATGGGGATCCCGATACTCTGGAAGTACTTCAGGATGTTGTGGGAGATGGGGGCCGCGCCGGAGAACCCGAGCCTGACCCGGTCGAACCCGAGCCGCTCCTTGAGCTTCCGGAACACGGCGAAGTATGCCAGCCGGTAGGCCAGGGTCAGCCCGAGCGAGGGGGTGCGTCCGGCGAGCTTCGCGTCGTTGTACCGGCCGCCGATCCCGAGCGCCGTCCGGTAGGCGAACTGCTTGAAGCGGGTCGCATCGGCCATCTTCAGGACGATCCCGGAGTAGTACTTCTCCCAGATCCGTGGTACGGCGTGGAACAGCGTCGGCGACACGTCCCGCATGTCCCCCATCACCGTGTCCGTGTTCTCGGTGAAATTGATGATGTGCCCCACGGTGAGATGGATCATCAGGTCGTAGATCTGTTCGTAGACATGATTGAGCGGCAGGAAGGAGATCGTCTCGTCGTCCCTCGTCCCCCGGCTCACGGCGTTCGCCTGCTTGCCGACCCAGAGGTACCCCTCCTGGGCGAGCATCGCCCCTTTGGGCGGGCCTGTCGTGCCCGAGGTGTAGATGATTCCGGCGATGTCCTCGCCGCGCCCCTGGGCCACGAGGTTTTCGAAGAGCTGCGGGTCCCGTTCGCCTTCCTTCCGACCGAGGGCCAGCAGATCGTCGAAGCTCATCACCATCGGGTCCCGGAAGTGCCGGAGCCCCTCCATGTCCCAGACGATCATCTTCCGGAGCGCCGGCGTGTTCTGCCGGAAGGCGAGCGCCTTGTCGAGCTGCTCCTCGTCTTCGCAGAGGTACACCACCGCGCCGGAGTGGCCCACCACGTACTCGCACTCCTTCACGGGGTTGGTCGTATAGATGCCCACGAAGGCCGCCCCGGCGGACATAGCCCCCAGGGCCGAGTACAGCCACTCCGGCCGGTTCTCGCCGATGATGGCCACGTGGTCGCCTTTCCGCACCCCCAGGGCGTACAGGCCGGCTGCAACTTCCTTCACCCGTTCGAGGTATTCCGCCCAGGGGATGTCTTGCCAGATGCCGAGGTCCTTCCTCCGCATCGCCACCCGCCCGGGGTCTTCCCCGACCATCCGGATCAGCGCCTTCGGCAGCGTATCAACGACCATACTCTCTCCTATCGGAAGCGGACCTTGCGCCGATACCGCTTGTACCCCTTGACCGACGTCTCCTTGGCGATGCCGAGGTAAAACTCCTTCACGTCCTCGTCCTCGCGCAGCACCTCCGGTTTGTCGGCCCGGACGATCCGGCCGTTCTCCATCAGAAAGGCGAAATTGGCGTACTTCAGCGCCATGTTCACATTCTGCTCCACCAGCAGGATCGTCACGCCGTCCTGCTGGTTGATCTGCCGGATGATCTCGAAGATGTCGCGGGTGAGCAGCGGCGACAGCCCCAGCGAGGGCTCGTCGAGCATCAGCAGCTTCGGACGACTCATCAGCGCCCGGCCGATGGCGAGCATCTGCTGCTCCCCGCCGCTCAAGTGGCCGGCCTCCTGGTGGGTGCGCTCCTTGAGGATCGGAAAGTGGGCGAATACGTTCTCCATGTCCTCCTTGACCCCCTTCCGGTCCCGCCGGGTGTAGGCACCCATGGCGATGTTCTCGAGCACGGACAGCTCCGGGAACACCTCCCGCCCCTCGGGGACGTAACTGATCCCCATCCGGACGATCTCGTCGGTGTCTTTCCGGTCGATCCGTTCGCCCATGAACTCGATCGTTCCCTTTTCCGGCTGCTCTTCCTTGAGGTCGTACAGCAGGCGCATGATCGTCTTCAAGGTCGTCGTCTTGCCCGCCCCGTTCGAGCCCAGAAGCGCCACGATCGCCCCTTCCTTGATCTCGAAGGAGATCCCGTGGAGCGCCCGGATCAGGTCGTACCAAGTCTCGACGTTGCTCACCTTCAGCATCGGTACTCCTCCCCTAGGTAGGCCCTGATCACTTCGGGGTGGCTCTGGACCGCCTGCGGCAAGCCCTCGACGATCTTCTCGCCCTGGCTCATGGCGAATATCCTATCCGAGATCCCCATGATCATGTTCATGTCGTGCTCGATCAGGAGGATCGTCACCCCGTAGTCGGTCTGGATGTCCTTGATCCAGATGTTCAGGTCCTGCTTCTCTTCCGTGTTCATGCCGGCGGAGGGTTCGTCGAGCAGCAGGATCTTCGGCTCCAAAGCCAGCGCCCTGCCCAGTTCGACGAGTTTCCGTTTGCCGTAGGGGAGCGCGGCCACGTACTGGTCCCGGACCGACTGGAGGTCGAGAAAATCGATGATTTTCTCCACGATCTCCCGGTTGGCGATCTCTTCCTGCGCTGCCTGCGAACGGCGCCCCCACAGAAACGCGCCGCTGAACACCCCGGTCCGCATGTGGATGTGCCGGCCCAGGAGCAGGTTGTCCATCACGGTGGCGTTGGAGAACAGCTCGATATTCTGGAAGGTCCGGGCAACCCCCCGGCGGGCGATGCGGTCGGGGCTCAGCCCCACCAGGTCCTCGCCTTCGCAGACGATCCGGCCGGAATTCGGCTTGTAGATCCCGCTGATCATGTTGAAGATCGTCGTCTTGCCCGAACCGTTGGGGCCGATGATGGAGAAGATCGAGTTCTTCTCCACGGAAAAGCTGACGTCGTGCACCGCCCGCAGGCCGCCGAAGCTGATCCCTAGATGTTCAACTGCAAAATGATCCATCACTCACCCGCGCCCTTCCCCTCGTCACCCCTCCTTTACACTCCACGTTCCCTGCACCCTTCTCCCTCCCCCCGCGGGAGGAGGTGCTCCGCCGCTACGCGGCGGATCCGGGCGTCCCCTTCTCCCTCCCCCCCGCGGGGGGAGGGCCGGGGTGAGGGGTTACTTCTTCCAGGTTGCCAGATCGTTCGGCGTCCACCCCTGCAGTTCTATGTAGCTCCCGTTGGGGCCGCACTTCTGGATCACGATCGAATCCGACCCCTGGTGTTGCTTCTCCGTCCAGTTGATCTTCGGGCCGATGGTCTGGTAGTTGCTGGTCGAGTTGAGCGCCTTCACGACCGCATCGGTGCTGATGTTCCTGCCCGCCTTTTTCAGGGCCTCGACGATCGGATCGGCGAAGAGGATGCCTGCGGAGTAGAATGTGCCCCACCGCTCCTCCGGTGCGAGCCGCTTGGCGGCTGCCTTGTATTTGACCATCAGAGGATTCTTCGAATCGGGGACCTCGCCGAAGTTGCCGGTGATCACCCCTTCCCAGAGCCCGCCTGAGATCTTGAACATCAGCGGATAGTCCGACAGGGTGTTCGAGGAGACCCACTGCGGCTTGAACCCCACGTTCGCCGCGGTCTTGAGCGCGATCACCGCCGAGGTCGGATTGACATACATCAGGACCGCGTCCGCCCCCGAGTTCTTCAGCCTGAGGATCTGCGAACCCAGGTCCTTCTCCGTGGGCTCGATCGGGATCTCGGCCACCAGGGCCATCTTGTAGGTGGCCAGCCGCTGCTTGCACCCCTCCAGGCCGTTCTTCCCGTAGGAGTCGTTCTGGTACATGATCCCGAGCTTCTTCAGCTTGAGCGTATCGACGATGTACTTGGTGAGGATGCTCGCCTCGTCTTCGTACAACGGATAGACGCTGAACAGATAAGGCTGGACCGGGAAGACATACTCCTTCACGGAGGTCGCCGGCCCCACCCAGATCACCTTGTTCTGGGCGAGGTAGTCCTTAACCGCCAGCCCCCCGGCCGCGGAGACTCCGCCCACGAAGGCGAAGACCCCCTGGCGCTCCACGAGCTCCTTCACCACTGCCGCGGTCTGGGCGGGGTTGTACATGTCATCACGGATGAAGTACTTGATCTTCCTGCCGTTGATCCCGCCCTCCTCATTGATCACGTCGAACAGCAGCTTGCTGCCCCGGGCCACCGACCCCCACGGCGCCGCCGGGCCGGTCTGGGGACCCCACTGGCCGATGCGGATCTCCTTGTCGTCGAACCCCGCCGGCTGGGCTGCACCGGCCATGCCGGCGCCAAACAACACTGCCAGGGCCGCGATCAGGGAAACAACCATCATCTTTCTGCACATCATGGCACCCTCCTTTTCCTGTTCGTCATATCTGGTTCTGCAACCCGGTCCGCAGGCAGTGCTCTGCGCTGCCCGCGGTTCAGACCTTCTTCACGAAGTGCTTAGCAAACAACCCGCTCGGCCGTATGCACAGCACGAGAATGATCACGATGAACGCCACGATCGGTTTCCAGTGGGGAAAGTAGTACCCGAAGAAGTTCTCGATCAGCCCCATCAGCCCGCCGCCGATGATCACCCCCGGGATGCTCATCAGCCCCCCTAGGACCGCAGCGGCGAAGGCGCGCATGAAGGGCTCCATCATGAAGGCGGGGTCCAGGGTGGCGCGGGAGGCGAAGAACATCCCGGCGATGGCGCCGATCAGCGAGCTGAACCCCCAGGCAAAGGAAAACACCCGCTCGGTGCGGATGCCCATGATCTTGGCGGCGTGCTTGTTCTGCTGGGTCGCCCGCATGGCCACCCCCAGCCTGCTGTACTTGAAGAAGAGGTACAGAAACAGCATCAGGGCGGAAGTCACCGCGAACACGGCAATCGCCCAGTTGTTGACGATCATCCCCTTGACCGGCTCGTAGGTTACCGAGGGATTCAGCGGCAATGAGAAGTACTTCTGTTCCGCCCCCCATTTCCAGCCGGCCATTCCCATCAGGAGC
>CAIYSL010000037.1 GCA_903928915.1 uncultured Syntrophobacterales bacterium
ATCTATGCTGTTGCTGACTGTCATTTTATATTTCGTTACTAATAGTCGTATGACTGTGAATAATGAAAAAGCCCTGATAGCCGATGACATCGTCAAGGCCACCTCCCATTTCGTGCTGCTGGCTTTTGAGCATTCTATGGGAAAATACGATGAGCGGCCAAGGACGCAACTTCGCAATAAATATATTAATATCGGACAACTACTGGATAAAATGGGGTCGAGCCTTACCAGCGATAATGATGAACAAGAACTTATAAACATCATCCGCCGCAGCTACAAGACGATTGGGAAAATCCTTACTGAGGTTGAATCACTGCTCGGTAGCCCAGAGACACAGATCAAGGACAAGGACAAGCGTGAGGAATACCTTGATCGAATACACCGGAGAATGCTGATAGAAGCACAGTCCATTATACCCCGAGCCGATATGTTCCACAATATCAACCATGAAGAGGCCTTGCGCCTTTCGAAAATGCAGACGATGTTGACCCTGGGCCTCTTTGGCTGCCTCGGTTTATGCTTACCGATTATGTCGCTGTTTATTATGCGTGGCATTGCAGCCCCTATCTTAAGACTTCAAGAAGGCATGAAAAATATTTCGGAAGGTGGCACAGAAACAGTCGTGCCTGTTACATCGCAGGACGAACTGGGCAGACTCTCTCAATCCTTCAATGATATGGGATCAATGCTTGTAAAAGCTCAGGCTGAACTTAAGAATGCGTATGTGTCTATAGAGATCAAAGTCGAGGAACGGACGATTCAGCTATCCGAAGCAAATAAGAATCTGAAGCATGCCAATGATAAACTGGCCAAGGAAATCACCGAGCGCAAACGGGTGGAGTCGGAGCTCCTTGAGACCAACCGCCAACTCGAAGCGGCCACGGCTCTGGCCAACGAGATGGCCGTACGGGCCGAGATGGCCAACATGGCCAAGAGCGAGTTCCTGGCCAATATGAGCCATGAGATCCGCACGCCAATGAACGGGGTCATCGGCATGACCGGACTCTTGCTAGATACGGAACTCAGTGACGAGCAACGCAAATACGCCGGAATCGTGCGGGCCAGCGGCGAATCGTTGCTGGCGCTTTTGAACGACATTTTAGACTTCTCCAAAATTGAGGCGGGCAAACTGGAGATGGAGACTCTGGACTTTGACCTGCGCGCCCTGCTGGACGACTTCGCCGCCACGCTGGCCCTGCACGCCCACGATAAGGGGCTCGAATTCATCTGCGCCGCCGCACCGGATGTTCCAACCTATCTCCAAGGCGACCCCGGCCGCCTCCGACAGATTCTTACCAACCTGACGGGCAACTCCGTGAAGTTCACCCACAAGGGCGAGATCGCTGTGCGAGCAAGCCTCGTGTCAGAGACTACTGCCGAAGCCGTGATACGCTTTTCGATAAAGGACACCGGTATTGGTATCCCGGTGTCTAAACAAGCCCTCATGTTTCAGAAGTTCACCCAGGCGGATGCCTCAACCACGCGTCAGTATGGCGGTACCGGTCTTGGTTTGGCCATCTCGAAACAACTCGTGGAACGTATGGGCGGCGAGATCGGCATGGTCAGTGAAAAAGGGCTCGGCTCGGAGTTCTGGTTCACCGTGCCCCTGGGCAAACAACCCGCGGGGGAGAGGTCGGAAAGCCTTCCACCCGCCGACATTCGCGGGGTGCATATCCTGATCGTTGACGACAACGCCACCAATCGCGAGGTTCTGATAAAGCAGTTTACGGCATGGGGTGTACGGGCGGAAGAGACTCCGGACGGCCCCACGGCTCTGCAGGCGCTCTATCGTGCCCGCAACGCGGATGATCCATTCCGGGCCGCCATTCTCGACATGCAGATGCCCGGCATGGACGGCGCAGTCCTGGCCCGGATCATCAAGGCTGACGAATCGCTGAAGGATATCAGTCTGGTCCTTTTATCCTCTCTGGGGCAACGGGGTGACGCCAGGAAAATGGAGGAGATCGGGTTTGCCGCCTACCTGACCAAGCCGGCGCGGCAGTCAGAGCTGTTGGGCTGCCTCTCCGCGGTGTTGGCCGGGACCACCGCAGCCCAACCGGTACAGCCGATCGTTACGCGTCACGCAATCCGCGAGATGCGCAGGGGCGCGGTTCGTATCCTGCTGGCCGAAGACAACATCACCAACCAGATGGTAGTCGTGGGCATCCTGAAGAAGCTGGGCCTCCGTGCGGACGCCGTGGCCAACGGTGCGGAAGCTGTCAAGGCCCTCGAAACCCTTCCCTACGACCTGGTGTTGATGGATGTGCAGATGCCCGAGATGGGCGGACTGGAGGCCACAAGAGAAATCCGCAATCCGCAATCCGCGGTACGGAATCACGGGATTCCCATTATCGCCATGACTGCCCACGCCATGCAGGGCGACCGGGAACGCTGCCTGGAGGCGGGCATGAACGACTACGTCACCAAGCCGCTTGATCCCCGGGCGTTGGTGGCGGCGCTGGAGAAATGGCTGCCGCGAGAGACCGAAGCAACAAAGGAACATCTGCCCGGTAAGCCCGAAGAGACTGCCCCCGTTTCCGCTCAGGAACCGGGGGCGCCGGTTTTCGACGAGGCGGGTATGATGTCCCGCCTGATGTATGATGCGGACTTGGCGCGCACGGTGATCAAGGCCTTTCTGGAGGATATCCCCATGCAGATCGAGGCGCTGCGGGGCTATCTCGAAACAGGTGACGCTACAAGCGCCGAGCGCCAGGCGCACACCATCAAGGGTGCCTCTGAAAATCTGGGCGGCGAGGCCCTGCGCGTAGTGGCATTCGAGATGGAGAAAGCGGCCAAGGCTGGTAATCTGGAATACGTCAAGTCCCTCCTGCCTCAGTTGGAGAATCAGTTCACCCGATTGAAGGGATCAATGAACGGATTTGCATAGGATTCGAAACGACTAATCAAATGAAAAGAATGCAACGCTCATGAAAATCCTGATCGCCGAAGATGACCTCATGTCGCGTACTTTCCTAACGGCGGCGCTGAAAAAGAAGGGCCGTCAGGTGGTAGCGATGGTGAACGGAGCGGAAGCCTGGAATGCAATGCAGCAACCCGAGCCCAGACTGGACATCCTCGACTGGAGTCAGGTAGAGCAGTATGTCAGCGATCACACCGAAACAAAGTTCAGCCACGGCGTATGTCCTTCCTGTTTCGAAAGGGTGATGAAGCAACTGGATACGTAAACCGATAGCGGGGAAAACAATGTTTCTTTATCAGACTGATTTGATTATAAAGAAAGAGGGTAACCAAAGGTTTATTGGTTTGGCCGCCATTCCCAATGGTTACCCTCTCAGAAAGCGGTTTTTTGATACTACACCTTGCAGTCGATGTAAAGGTTTTGTTCGAAAGAGGGAAGAAGTTCCCTTGGTTGAAGCCTTTGCGGTGTCCCCGGTGTAAGAGCTCGATGTTATGGGGGCACGGATTTGCGGCGCGATATTTTGAAGGATTCGGCACATGTTTTTGGGTGAAGCGATTCCGCTGTCCTGATTGCAGGGCGATCCATACCTGCAGGCCGTTGGGATTTTTGAGAGGTTTCCGGTATTCTGCCGGCATGATCCGTTCGAGTCTGTTGAAAAAGATTATGGGAAACGGTTGGGTCAGGGGCCTTGTGCGGCAGAACCAGCAGTACTGCGCATGTCGATCGATCACTTTCTCCAGCGGTCAGCCAATGCATAACTTGTGCTGCGGCCGCCTCCCGGCTCTCTTACCAAGACACCGCGCTTCACCAGATCGTCGATATCCCTCAGGGCGGTATCCTGCGAGCATTTAGCCAGCTTGGCCCATTTGGAAGAACTGAGCTTGCCCTCCAGGCCGTTGAACAGGCGATTGATGACGGTTCGCTGGCGTTCATTGAACGGCTTGTGGTTATGCGCCTCCCAGAAATGGGCCTTATCGAAGATGCCGGTCAGGATATGCCCCGCACCGCTGATGGCGCGATCCAGACATCCCAGGAACCATTCAAGCCAGGGGGTTATGTCCAGACCGTTTCTCTGGGTCTTTTCCAGCATGGCATAGTAGGCGCTTCGCTCCAGGCGAATCTGCGCCGACATGCTGTAGAAACGCTGCTTGCTGTTTTCCGAACGCGCCAGGGCCATGTCGGCAATAGCCCGGGCAATCCGGCCGTTGCCGTCCTCAAAGGGATGGATCGTCACAAACCAGAGGTGCGCCACACCGGCCGCCAAAACCGGATCGCCGGCTTGGGGGCCGTTGAACCATTTCAGGAAGGCGCGCATCTCCTTGGGAACGCGCTTCGCTTCCGGGGCCTGATAATGCACCTTCTCCCGGCCGATCGGTCCGGAAACCACCTGCATGGGGTCGGATGCAGCATCACGCCAGCGGCCGACCGCTATGTTATGCATGCCGCTGCGCCCGGTCGGGAACAGGGCGGAGTGCCAGGCAACCAGGCGTTCCTCGGTCAACGGATCGGCAAAATTGCCGGTGGCGTCGAGCATCATTTCCACAACCCCCTCGACATGCCGGTCGACCGGGATAAGCCCGCCGATGTCGAGTCCCAGTCTGCGGGCGATCGAAGACCGCACCTGGTCTCTATCCAGCTTCTCGCCTTCGATTTCGCTGGATTTGAGAACATCATCGGTAAGGGTTTGGAGTACGGCTTCGGTGCGGAGCGAAAACCCCAGCCCCTCCATACGCCCGATCAGCCGCCCCTGCCGATGACGCACGCCGGCAAGCTGCCCTGCCAGCCGCTCCCGGCTCCACGTCAGCTTTGGCCAATTTGCCCTATTGTGGATGTAGGTCATAATTCTTTGCCGCTCCCCGGTGACAGTATGTCGCGTATTCGCCGCAAAAAGCAAGAACAATCTCCGCATTTATTGCGGCGAATAAGGGTGCTATTCACCGCAAGCAAAACATGAGGAGCATTACCGGAGGCCGATCATGGTCAAACGGTAAAGACTTCGCCATCGGCCCGGTCATGAGAAATTAACCGGATCTGCTCAAGTTTGTCTTTTCGGACGCAAACTGCGGCGAAGAGGCCGCGGGAGGGCGATCGGACTCCGCCGGGCGGTCTGGAGCGGCGGGGCGCTTCTAATGCGGCGTGGGGAGGCCGTCGATGGGTTGTTGAAGGGAGCCGCCGTGCTCGGGTATGGCCGCCTCTTCCCCGGGCAGGTCAATCCGGGGCTCCGAAACGAGCGCCAGTAATGCCGCGAGCGGAAAAGGCTTCCCCAGGATCGTGACGGGGTAGCGTTTCTTTTCCTGTTCGAGAGCGGGCCGATAGGCATCGATGCTTCCGCTCATGTAGACGGTCCTGATCAGCGGTTTGTGGGTCCGGATGTGCTGCATCATCTCCAAGCCGGTTCCGCCCGGCATCTGGATGTCCGTGATGACCAGATCGGGATTGAAGCGGAGATAGGCGGCGTATCCGTCGATGCTGTCGCAGGCGGACATGACCTCCACGCCTTCCCGTTCCAGCACGCTCTGGATGATATCGGTCAAGTCCTTGTTGTCGTCGACCAACAATACTTTCATATTCAACCGTTTCTCTCGCCGCGGAAACACACGTCTCCTCTTTTCGTCAATTTATTGGGGAAACGGCAAGGAAGCAATGGGGATAAAATGAATGCTGAATGGGAGGGTAAAACTACGGCCCCCGACTCCGGCGAGTCGGGGGCCGCTTCCGTTTGGACGGGGAAAATCAGCGGCCGACCGGGGCGATGCCGACCTGCTGGGCAAATGCGTCCAGGGTCTTCAGCACCTCCGGGGAGACGGGGATGCCTTTCTTGAGATACTCCTGCTCCTTCCGGTATTCGATCTCGCCGGGCATGAAGATCCCCTCCGACCCTTCCATCAGCGGCGCCGCCTTCAGCTCGTCGATCAGCCGGCCGACCAGTTCCTTGAACGAATCGAGGGAGAGGAAGGTCCCGATGTCGATCGCCAGGAAAAAATGGCCCAGGTTCGTGGGGGTGGCGGTCTTGTCGAACCAGAGGGGGATCTCGCCGAGCGTCGCGGCCCGGCTCAGGACCCCCGAGAGGATCTCGATCATGATCGCCAGCCCGAACCCCTTGTAGCCCATCGGCAGCAGGGTCCCGTTGGGGAACATGTCCTTGGGGTTGTCGGTGGGTCGGCCCTGCTCGTCGAGGATCCAGCCGAGGGGGATCTTCGTCCCCTTGACCGCCTCCAGCCGCACCTTTCCCCCGGCTACCACGCTCATCGCCATGTCGAGCACCAGCGGGTAAGGCTTGTTCGTGGGCACCGTGATCGCCAGCGGGTTGTTCCCGATCGCGGACTTCCCCCCGCCCCAGGGGGCCATGACCGTGGCCGTGTTGCAGCCCGCCAGCCCGATCATCCCGCTCGCGAGGGCCATCAGCGGATAGTAGCAGGTCATCCCGAAATGGCAGCTGTTGCGCACCGCTGCAAAACAGATCCCCTGGGTCCGGGCGCGCTCGATCACCATCTCCATCGCCTTGATGCTCACGATCTGCCCGAGGCCGTTGTCGCCGTCGACCAGGATCGACGCGGGCTTATCGGCCACGATCCGGATGTCCGGGGCGGCCTTCGATCCCCCGTCGAGGAGCCGCTTGCAGTAGAAGGGGAGGCGGATGATCCCGTGGGAGCCGACCCCGCGCAGCTCCGTCTGGATGAGCGTGTCCGAGATCCAGCCGGCATGCTCGGCTGAAAGCCCGCTTGCCTGGAACGACCGGACCGAAAAATCCCTGAGGACCTCCGGCGGGATGTGGGGCGTGTTGTTCTTTTTCATTGTCATATCCTTTCCTGTTATGCGCCCCCCGGGCCGGTCTTGAGGGCCTGGATCGTCTTTGCCCACACGGCGCGGAGGATCGTCACGTCGTGGCCGAGTTCGATGGCATGAACGCCAAGCTCCTTGCACTTGTGGACCGTCTCCCACTGCGGGAACCCCGCCCCCGGGAAGATGACGAACTTGCCATGCTTGTTGGCCGCCTCGATCGCCTTCCTGAGGCCGGTCATCACCTTCTCGTGGCCCGTCTGGAGCGGGACCCCGGCGGAGACGCTGAAGTCGGCCGGGCCGAAGAAGACCGCGTCCACCCCCTCGGTGGCGAGGATCCCGTCCAGGTGCGGGATCGCGGAGATGTCCTCGATCATCGGGATGACGAGGGTCTCGGCGTTGCTCCACTCCATCCACTCGACCCCGCCGTTGACGCCCCACTGGCCGGAGAGGCAGAGCCCGCCGTAGCCGCGCTTCCCGAAGGGGGGAAACTTGGCGGCCTGGACGATCGCCTCGGCGTCCTTCCGGTCGTGGACGTGGGGGACGATCACGCCGCCGGCGCCCGCTTCGAGGGCCTTGCGCACCAGGTAGGGGTTGTCGCGGTCCACCCGCATCAGCGGGCAGATCCCGGCCAGGAGCCCGGCCCGGATCATATTCTCGCCGCTTTCGTCCTGCCGCCAGGCGTGCTCGTTGTCGATCCGGCAGAAATCGAGCCCCGTGTACCCGGCCAGCTCGATCAAGGCCGGGCTGAAGCTGTACAGCGCCGTCCCCAGGACGGTTTCGCCCCGGCGGATCTTTTCCCGCAGGCTGTTCTTCTTGAATTCCATGTTCCTTTCCTCTCTTCCTTTCTGATTGACGGGGTTATCCCCCTGCTGTTTCTCTCATCGTCTCATTCCGCACTTCCCTGATCACCCTCACCCTGCCCTCTCCCGTCGAGGGAGAGGGTAAAAAAACTTTCTTCCCTCGTCAAGGAGAGGGGAAAGAGCTGTCTCCCCCGTCAAAGAGGGGGAAAAGAATTTCTTCTCCCGGCGAGGGGAAGGAGACGAGGGCTGCCGGCCGAGTCCGTCCGTTTGGTCCGCATTGCCGATCGCCCGTTCAGTTGCCGGATTCCTTCTTCGAATGAGCAGCGAAATCGATGCCCACGAAGGAGCCGAAGAAATTGGCCATGGCACTGATGTCCTTCTTCGCGTAGCCGGCGGTGGCGGCGGCCCGGTAGAGCTGGGCAGCGAAGGCGCTCAAGGGCATCGCATTGTTCAGCTCGCGGCCCATCTGCAGGCCGATCTCCAGGTCCTTCACCATCATCTCGATCCGGTGGCCCGTGTCGAACTTCCCGGGGATGATGAACTGGGGGAGCTTGGACTGGAGGTGGTAGGAGTTGGCCGCGGTGTCGCTCAAGGCCTCGTAGAACCGCTCCGGCTCGATCCCCAGCCGTTTCCCCAGGACGACGGCCTCGCAGAGGGTCAGGGTGTTCATCGCGGCGATGATCTGCACGAGGGCCTTCAAGCCCCGGCCCGCTCCCACCGGCCCCAGGTGGTGGATGTGGCCGCCCATGCACTGCATCAGCGGGGTGGCCCGTGCCACATCGGCTGCTTCGCCGCCGACGAGGAAGGTCATGGTCCCTTCGATTGCCCCCTTGACTCCTCCCGAGACCGGGGCGTCGAGATAGGCGATCCCCCGGGACCGCAGCCGCTCGGCCACCTGAACGGCCCCCGTTGTCGAACCGGTAGTCGTGTCGAGGACGAGGAGCCCCTCTCTGGCGCCCTCTGCGATCCCCCGGCTGCCGAGGGTGACCTCCTCCACCTCCGGGTCGAAGGGGAGCGACAGGACCACGATGTCGCTGGCCGCGGCCACCTCCGCCGGGGATGCCGTCACCTTCGCCCCCTGCGCTGCCAGCTCCCGCGCCTTTTCCGGGTTCCGTGCGAAGACTGCGACGCTGTGACCTGCCTTCAGCATGTTCAAAGCCATGGGTTTCCCCATGGTCCCGATTCCGATGATGCCTGCGTTCATGGCTGCAATCCTTTCCTGTTCACCCGATCGCCCCCACCCCTGATCGCCCCCACCCCGACCCTCCCCCGTCAAGGGGAGGGGAAAGAATTCCTTCTCCCTCGTTTTTTCCGCCGAGGGGAGGGGAGAAGTTTTTTCTCCCCTGCCTTTCCCTCTCCCCGTGCGGGAGAGGGATAAAGGGGTGAGGGGGCTATTTCTTCGTGGCCCGCACCCTGGCCAGCACGCGCGCCTCGGTGGTCCGGATGTGGGCTTCCATCTCCCTGAGCGCCCCGCTCAGGGAGCGTGCCTTGAGCTCGGCCACGACCCGGTCGTGCTCCCCGATCGCCTCGCCGGTCCGGGTGCCCAGCTCGAGGCTCCTGAGCCCCGCCAGGTTGGTCAGGTCCCGGATCTCCTCGAGGGCGCCGATCAGGTAGGAGTTCTCCGTCAGCTCCGCGAG
>CAIYSL010000038.1 GCA_903928915.1 uncultured Syntrophobacterales bacterium
GCCTGAACATGGCCTACTCCTCCACTCTGGTCACCTACGGGACGGGCACCGGCGTGGTCGTCGCCACCGGCGACCAGACCGAGATCGGCCGCATCTCGGAGCTCATCGCCTCCACGGATGTCCTGGCGACGCCTCTGACCAGGAAAATCCACGCGTTCTCGAACCTCCTCCTCTGGGTGATCCTGGGACTGGCCGCTCTGGCCTTCATCGCCGGGCTCCTCCACGGCCAGGGGGCGTTCGAGATGTTCCTCGCCTCGGTGGCTCTCGCCGTGGGAGCGATCCCCGAGGGCCTCCCCGCGGCGGTAACCATCATTATGGCCGCCGGGGTGGCGCGCATGGCTGCGCGGCGGGCGATCATCCGCAAGCTGCCGGCGGTGGAAACCCTGGGGAGCACCACGGTCATATGCTCCGACAAGACCGGGACTCTCACCCAGAACCAAATGACCGTCCAGACCGTCTCGGCCGGCGGTGCATATTTCTCGGTCACTGGGACCGGATGGGATCCGGCAGGAGAAGTCCTCCACGGGAACGCGCAGGCCGTGCTCGAGGACCAGCCCGTGCTCCGCGAATGCCTCCTTGCGGGGCTCCTCGCGAGCGACGCCGAGGTGGTCCGGGACGGGGTACAATGGAGGGCTAAGGGGGATCCGACCGAGGCGGCCCTCGTCGTTGCAGCCCAAAAGGGCGGGATCAATCCCGAGCGCGTCCGGTTTGAAAAGCCCCGCCTCGATGCCATTCCCTTTGAATCGCAGCACCAATACATGGCAACGCTCCACGATCTGGGTCCTGAGCGCCCCCGGATCGTCTACCTTAAAGGGGCACTGGAGAAGGTGATCGAGCGCAGCCGGGCGGCCCTCGCTCCGGATGGTCCGAGACAGCTGGACGCCGAAGAGATCCGCCGAACCGCTGACGGTCTTGCCGCGCGGGGGCTTCGCGTCCTGGCCTTCGCCCATAAGGAACTCCCCGCCGGCACGCTCCGCATCAACCACCACGACATCGAGAGGGATATGGTCTTCCTCGGGCTGCAGGCAATGATGGATCCGCCCCGCCCCGAGGCGGCTACGGCCGGTGCCGCGTGCAAGAAGGCCGGGGTCAAAGTGAAGATGATCACCGGCGATCACGCCGTGACTGCGGGGGCGATCGCGGGGCAGCTCGGTCTCGGGAGCGGCGGCCCAGACACCCCGAAAACGCTCACCGGCCGCGATCTCGACGGCCTCTCCGACGATGAGTTCATCGAGGCAGCCGAGCAAGTCGACGTCTTCGCCAGGGTTTCGCCCGAACACAAACTAAGGCTCGTGGAAGGTCTCCAGGCCCGTGGAAACATCGTGGCCATGACCGGCGACGGCGTGAACGACGCCCCCGCTCTCCGGCAGGCCAATATCGGGGTCGCCATGGCTCTCAACGGCACCGAGGTCGCTCGCGAGGCTGCGGATATGGTGCTCACGGACGACAACTTCGCCACCATCGAGGCCGCCGTCGAGGAGGGACGCGCGGTCTTCGACAACCTCCGCAAGTTCATCGTATGGACACTGCCCACGAATGGAGGCGAATGCCTCGTGCTCCTCGTAGCCATCCTCTTTGGGATAACGCTTCCGGTCGTACCGCTCCAGGTCCTCTGGATCAACATGACCACAGCGGTGGCTCTCGGCCTTACTTTGGCCTTCGAGCCGAAGGAGGCCGGCCTTATGAATCAGCCGCCCCACGATCCGCAAAAACCCCTTCTCGACTCCGTCTTGATCGGGAGGATTCTTCTCGTGTCGATTCTCTTGTGCGGAAGTGCCTTCGCGCTCTTCGAGTGGGAGCTTTCGCGCGGCAGCAGCATCGCCGCGGCGCGGACGGCAGCGGTGGCTTTGATCGTGTGCGGGGAACTCGCCTATCTCTTCAACTGCCGCTCCCTCACCCGCTCGGTTGTTTCCGTCGGTCTCTTTTCGAATTCCTGGACCTGGGTGGGAGCCGGCCTGATGCTTGCGCTCCAGGTCGCTTTCACGTACGCACCTGCCATGAATCGCCTCTTCGGATCTTCGCCGATCGATACCTCTACCTGGGGTGCCATCGTGCTCCTCAGCCTGCTCCTCTCCGGGGTGGTGGCCATTGAAAAGTGGGTGAGAAGCCGAGCCTTGTAAAAGAGACTCCAGAACTCTTCTTCAAGCAAGGTTTCGGTCCTCGCCTCGCTGCGCGGACCCCAGCTGTTCCACCTTCCATGCTTGCACCTGCCGCTGATGCAGAAGTTCTCGAGATCGGGACCGGGAGACAACCTTTTGCCACAGCCGACCACAATGGTTAAGCTCATCGTGGGTGTGCTCGTTGTCATGTAAGCCTTCCATAAAGGAAGTCCAAAATAGCCAGCCTGCCAGAAAACGGGAATATATCGTCCGAGGGAGGGCCGTGCCCGGCAAACGATTTCCGCTCCCGTCATGTCGTAAGGCCCAATGAAGAGAGAGTTTCATTTGTCCGAAGACTTTAGGTAAATTGGTTTACCCAATACCTTTATCCTTTCCCAATTCGACCCTATGCTCCCAGGAAAGGGCGATTCACTTTTTGACGAGCATCCCAAGGCTTTCTCGAATGGCTTCGGTGAGTTCCCGGGCGGGCTTTTCCTTGATGACACCCGTCAGGTCGGGATAGGTGCGAGGGTTGCCCATGGCCGCGGAGCGCATCGCGGCGGCTCGCTTGGCGTCAGCCATGATTCGGTCATAGGCCTTTTGGAAGGCATTATAGGAGAAGGGAGTGTACTCTTCCGGCTTGGTCGTCTCCGCACTACGGATGGCCTCTCGCAGCGCCCGCACGGTTTCGTCGCCGGCACCGAAGGCATTGGCCAGGCTGTAGCTGATGCTCGACAGGTTATAGGTGGCGTAGGTGGTTTCCCGGCGGGTGAAGGGGCGGATAAGGATCGATCCATCGATAGCCCCCTCCACACAGGCGAGCATATCGTAAACATATCCATCCCGGTATAGATCTTTGTATTCCAGGTGGCCGGGATACATGGTCATCGTTTTATAGTCGCGCTCCTTTTTGTAGCGCTCCAGGTTCGAAACAAAACGTTTCATGGAGCGGCGGAACTCCTGAAGGCTGGCGTTCAGGAAAATATCGCCGGAGCCGATGGCATCCCCCGGGAAAAATAAGTCACGATAAAACATCACACCGCAGTTTATTGTGTGGCCCGGTACGGAGAAAAAGGTCAGTTCGTCGCTGCCGAACCGGATTTTCTGCCCGTCCTGCAGGTGTTCGATTTTTTCCCTGGGGATGAAACGCAGCGTCCCGGCATCCTCTCCGGGAAAGAGGTAAACCTTTTTCAGCTGGGTGCTTTGACTGAACCATTGCATTCCCAGGAAATGGTCGGCGTTGTCATGGGTGATGAAGGCATACAGGTCGCAGTCTTTGTTTTTCAGCACGCTTTCGCGAAGGTAGTCGAGCAGGTTGCCGTTACCCATGGCGGAGTCGACCAGGAACGCCTTATCGCCCTTGTCGATGACAAA
>CAIYSL010000039.1 GCA_903928915.1 uncultured Syntrophobacterales bacterium
CTGTTGAAGAACCTCAACCTGGACCTCGTGGCCGCCTACCTGATCGCCGGCAAGGCGACCTACACCGGAGCAGGCGAGCAGAACCCCTACGAATACGGCGCCCAGCTGTCGTTTAGCTTCTAAGGGCGGTTCCAGAGACAGGAACAACAGTAACAGTCATCTACGGTGAGCTTTAGACCCAACTATGGAGGATGTACTATGAGAAGAACATTGTTTGCCGCCCTGGCCCTTGTGCTGCTGGTCGGGGTAGCGATCGTTTTGCCGCTCTCCACGGCCCACGCGACCTCGACGTTCGTGGCGGAGACGGAGACGAAAATCTATATCCCGGAGAAGAGCTACGGCGGGTATTTCATGCCGAAGAACAACGCTGCCGGCGCCACGCACTACCTGATGGACATGATGGGGAGCGTGGTCCACCAGTGGGACGCCTACGCCGCGGGCGTGAAGTCCCCCAACCCGGTCCCGGGCATAACGCCCGAGATCCAGCCGGACGGCACGCTCTGGTCGGGCGGGGTGATCCAGGATTGGGACGGAAACGTCCTGTGGGATTTCAACCCGACGCGGGATCTGGGCATTGCTGCGACCGAGATGCCCTTCCATCACGAAGCGCGGCGGATCTGGAACAAGAAGCTCAACCAGTGGACCCAGTTGATCGTCTCCAACCGCGCCCGGACCCAGGCCGAGGCCGCGGCCGCGGGCGGCGATCCCGCCACCCCGACCAGCCGCCTCACCGGCCTCGACTACATCATCGAAGTCAACATGGACCGGAAGATCGTCTGGAAGTGGGAATTCTTTGACCACACCTGCCAGGACCAGTTCCCGAACCGGCCCAAGTACGTCACGAACGTCAAGGACCACCCGGGCAAACTGGACGTCTACTGGCATACCGACAACCAGCGGCCCCGGGGTACCGCGGGGCTCGTGGCCGACTGGGCCCACGTCAACTCCGCGGACTACAACGACAAGACCGGCCACGTAGTGATCAACCCCAAGCACTTCAGCCAACTGATCGTCGTGGACCACGACAAGACCTTTGTCTCCACGACAGACTTCCAGAAGAACATCGACGCCGCGGCGGGCCCGGACGGCGACATCATCTATCGGTGGGGGAACCCCGCCATGTATAAATCCGGCGCGCCTGCGGGCTGGCTGGACGAAGGAGACATGCAGGGGTACGGGTGGCACAACATCCACTTCATCTGGCCCTACCATTGGCAGCGACCCCGTCTGGCCACGGACAACTGGCCCGACCCGGCGACCTACACCGCCTCGGGCGTGGCAAATCCGGGCGCGGGCAACTTCCTGTTCTTCGACAACGGCTGCTACAACCCGACGCGGACCGGCTCCCGGGTGATCGAGATCAACCCGCGGATCGGCGCCTCGGGCACGGAAGAGGTGGTCGAGGGCAAGTATGTCCCGGAGACGGTGGCGGGCTACAACGCCGCTACGGGCAACTACCAGCGCCGGATCAGCAAGCAGGCGGTCTGGCGGTACCAGTCCCAGCAGATGCACAGCTTCTACAGCAGCCACATCTCCGGTATGCAGCGGCTGCCCAACGGCAACACCTCGATCAACTCCGGAAACCAGGGGCTGATGTTCGAGGTGACCCCCACGGGTCAGGTGGTGTGGCAGTACCAGTACCCGATGGGCGCCTGCGCGGGCCAGACGGCGCAGGTTGCGAAAGTCGTTTCAACGGACGGCACCCTCTCCTTCCAGGTCGATGACTGCTACAACAAGAATCAGGCAGGCTCGATGTTCCGCCATATCCGGTACGGGGCCGACCACCCGGCCTTCCGGGGCAAGGACCTGACCCCCCGGGGGACCCTCACGGGGCTTGAGCCGCGGCTGATCGGCGAAGGCCGCACCCCGCAGAAGGCCTTCTTCGGGTTCGGGTTCGGGAACGCGGCCGGCGGCTCGGGCGGCGGCGCCGGCGCCGGCGGCTCGGGTGGCGGCGGCGGTTACTAGCGTCGCAGCCACGCAGGACGCGCTGCCCGGTAACGCAGGTCAGCGGCCTTTGTGAGCCATAAACCACAACCGCCGCGGCCGACCCGTCGGGTCGACCGCGGCGGTTCTTTTTTCTGCCCGACGCCACATCCGCCGGGCTCCGCCGTACTCCCGATTCGCAAAGGCCGAACACCCCCTCGCCCCCCGTAAGCCATCCGCACCTCCCCTCCTCGCCCGCCGGGGGATGGCGATCGTGACCGGTTCGGCATCGCGGCAGCGGCGCATCCCCTTTGACAGCACGAGCGAATCCGTGTTAGGTAAGCGCCAGACACTACCCACGGAGGTTTTATGAAATCGGCATTCGCAGCACTTACCGGGATCATCCTGCTTGCGGGTCCCGCAATCGGGGCCGACGAGCGGCCGCTTGCCAGCCAGAGGGAAAAGATCAGCTACACCCTCGGCGTGGCTTCCGGAAAGAATCTGAAGGGCCAGTCGATCGACATCGATCCGGATATCATGGCGCGGGGGCTCAAAGACAGCCTGTCCGGCGCCAAGCCCCTCCTCACGGACCAGGAGATGCACGAGGCGATGACGGCGTTCCGCAAGGAGATCGACGACAGGAAGATGGAGGCCGCCAAGGATCGGGCGGTCCGGGAACTGCGGGCGATGGCGGAAAAGAACAGGAAGGAGGGCGAGGCCTTCCTGACGGAAAACCGGAAGCGGGAAGGGGTCACGACCCTGCCGAGCGGCCTCCAGTACCGGAAGCTCCGGGAGGGAACGGGCAGGACCCCGAAGCCGACGGACGCCGTTGTCGTCCACTACCGCGGGACCCTGGTGAACGGCACCGAGTTCGACAGCTCCTACAAACGCAACGAACCCGCAACCGTCCCGGTGGACTCGGTAATCAAAGGCTGGCAGGAAGGCCTGTCCCTGATGCAGGAGGGTGCCAAATGGCAGCTCTACATCCCCTCCGAGCTGGCCTACGGCGAGAACGGCACGCGGTCCGTCGAGCCGAACTCCACCCTCGTCTTCGAGGTGGAGCTGCTCTCGGTGGTCAGGGACACCGATTCGCCGGCCCCGGCCAAGGGAGGGGGAAAAGCGCCGAAGCCGGCTGCGAAAACGCCGAAGCCGGCCGACCGCCGATAGCCGCACGGTAACCGGGACGGCAAAGGACTCTGCGCCCGGCGCCGGCCGTCCACCCGTTCCCCGCCGGAGCGGATCGGTGCACACGCCGGAGCCGAAGCCCGGACCGGACACCTCACCTGACGATCGGAATTTCCCAAAAAGTCGTGATCCCGCCGCCGCCGTCCTGGCGGCTGCCGCTCATACGGGCCTGGCCGCTGTAGCTGAACGCCATGCCCGCCGTTCCCGGGGGCAGCACGATCGTTTCGCTGAACCGCATCCGGGTGCCCGGGTCGTCGCTCCCGGGGGTCCTGATCCCCCTGTCCTCCAGGACGTTGCCGTACTGATCGGTCAGAAACAGGCTCAGATGGAAATAGGGGATGAAGGTGTAGGCGTTCTGTATCTTCGGCGAGTACTGCGCCACCCCGGATATCCGGAGCTCGCTTCCCGTGCGCAGCGCCTCGTACTCGACGATCAGGTCCGCCGACTGATAGCGGGCGCTGCGCGACGCCCCCTCTTCCAGACCGATCCGGTAGGGTTCCCGGACCTTCGCGCCCTTGTACGTCGTCCGGAGCGACTGACACCCCGCGATCACGAGGGTTGCGGCCACCAGGACCAGTCCGCCCCGTTTCATCCATCCGCTCATCCTGCCTGACTTGCCCATCCGCTCCTCCTCTCCCCACCCCTTCCGGTCATCCTTTCGCGCCTGCGGCGTCACCCCGTTGCGGACGCTCCTGCCGCTACCGCTCGATGACGAACGAATGGAGCGCCCGCCCGCGGAGGGTGCCCTCCCCGGTCCCGACGAAGGAAACCCTCAGGGAGTCATGGCTCACCTCCACCCAGGTGAATCCCGAGGGGGTCCAGAATGTCTCATACCCCGTTTCCGCTGTCCCGAACTTCCAGGGCGCACCGGCGCTGCCGACGCACACGTAGTGGATGCCGTCGGCGACGACGTCGGTGAACACGTGATCGTGGCCGTAGAACAGGGCCTGGGCCCCGAACCGGCGCATCCAGCCGTGGATGGTCGCCTGCTCGCCCGTCGCGGCGGCCCGGCCGCCGCCCCGGCCGTACCGGGAATTGACCTCATCGCCGGCATTGCCGCCGGCCGGGTGATGGATGAACAGGAGCTTCCAGCGGGCCTGCGAGCCGGCCAACTGGTCGTGCAGCCATGACAGCTGCCGGGCCCCCAGCGTCCAGTCATCCCGCTTGCCGAGCGGGGAGTTGAGGGTGTGGGGGGTGCCCGTATATCCCGTCACGTTCAGGACGACAAACAGCGCCTCCCCCCAGGTAAAGGCGTAATAGTCCTCGTCGCGGCCCCCCCCCTGGGGATAGGTATCGGGGCCGGGGTTCGGGAAATGGGCCTTGCGGGCGGCCCGCGCCCACCCCCGCGCCTCCGGCGGGTGCCATCCGTTCTCCCCTTCCCAGTTGCCGTTGGCGGTGAAGACCGGGACCGAACCGGGCAGGGCTCCCAGCCCCCGGCGCAGGAGCCGGTACAGCTGCACCCCCTGGCCGCGGTCGCCGAGCGGACCGCCATGGGAGGTGAAGGTCTGGATGTTGTCGCCCAGCAGGATCAGGAATTCCGGCTTTCTCTCGCGGATGGCGGAACTGGCCCCGGCCAGTACCTGCATCCGCTCGCCATGAAAGGGGGTGATGTGGGAGTCGGAGGCCAGCGCGAAGGAGAAGTCCCCGGGACGCAGCTTCTGCGTCTGAAACGAGTCGGCGGCCACGACGGTCGCCTCCCCGGCACCCTGACGCCGCGCATGGACACGGTACTCGTAGCGGGTATCGGGTCTGAGCGGTGCAAGGGTGACCTCGGCAGTCGAGCTCGCGCCGATCCGGAAATCCCCGCTTTTCAGCCAGCCCGCCGTGTCCTCCCGGCCCGCCTGCCGGTAGGACACGTGGCCGACGAGTGGCTCCTCGTCCGCCGCGATGTTCAGCGTGATGGAGGAAGCCGTCGGCCGCCCCAAGAGCGGCGAGACCCCGATCAGCGGCGCCGGCACGGCCGCCGCCGGCGGCATGGCCCACCACAGGAGCGGGACGAGCAGAAGACGCGCTGCCGTTCTCCGCAAGGCACCGACTGCCGGCCCGCCGAAAAAGAGATTTTTCCCCATCGCTCCCGCCTTCCGGATCCTCGCCCGCCCCCATAACCCGTGCGAGTCACGGGCAGGGCAGGGTGGAGATTGTTCCGTCCTGTCTACTATATCCGCGGGAGGCAAATTGCAACGATTGTTTCATCACGCCCGCAGGAGCCGGACAGGCGGCCTGTTTCCGATTGACAGGACCGAGCTCCCGGGTGTAACTGTTCCTGATGTACATACCTGTCCATACCTGATCCAGAAGCAAAGGAGAGACCATGGAGCATGCGAAGAACGTTCTGATCATCGGGGCGTCGGCCTGCGGCGCAAAGGCCGCCTCCCGCATCAAACGGCTGCGCCCCGATTACCGGGTCACGATACTCGACCAGGGGCGCTACATATCCTACGCCGCCTGCGGCATCCCCTACTACCTTTCCGGGAAGGTTCGGGAATTCGACGATCTGCTGAAGACCACCTACGGCAGAATCCGCGACGTGGGGTATTTCAAAGATCTGAAGGATATCGATATCCGCACGGGCGTCCGGGCAACGGGCATCGACCGGGCTAGCCGCCGGGTTGCCGCGGTGGACCTGGCGACCGGGGAGCCCCTCGCCTTCGATTATGAGGCTCTGGTTCTGACGACGGGCGCCGCCCCGAAGACGCCCCCGATTCCCGGCGCGGACCTGCGGGGCGTGTATCACCTGACCACCCTCGACGATGCCGCGGCAGTGGCGCAGGAGATCCGGGACGGCGCGGGCCGCGCCGCGGTCGTCGTCGGCGGCGGGTTCATCGGCATCGAGGCCGCCGAGGCGCTGAGACTCAGGAAGTGGGACGTCGCCCTCGTCGAACGGGAGCGCCAGCTTTTTCCGGGCATGCTCGACTTCGAGATCGCGGCTCTGGTCCAGGAGCACCTGTACGAACAGATGATCGAGACGGAGGTGGACGCGGAGGTGCGCTCCTTCGCAGGCAGCGACGGCAGGGTAACGCGCGTCATCACCGGCAGGAAGGAATATCCGGCCGATATCGTCATCGTCGCGACGGGACTCCGGCCCAACACGGCGCTTGCCGAGGCCGCGGGCCTCGAACGGGGGGAGACCGGAGCGCTGAAGGTGAATGCGCGCCTGCAGACGAACGACCCGGCCATCTATGCCGGCGGAGACGTGGTCGAGAACCGGCACATCATAACCGGCAGGCAGTGCTACATCCCCCTCGGATCGACCGCCAACAAGCACGGCCGCGTCATTGCCGACAACATCTGCGGCAGAGACGCCGAATTTGCCGGCATACAGGGCACCTTCATCTGCAAGGCCCTTGAGTACACCGCGGGGGCCACCGGGATCACGGAAACGCAGGCCGCGCGCCTCGGGCTCGACGCCGCCGCCGTTTCGGTCTGCGGCTTCGATAAGGCCCACTACTACCCGGGCAGCCAGATCGTGGCGTTGAAACTGACCGTGGAGACGGGCACCCGACGGTTGCTGGGTCTGCAGGCCGCAGGGAAGGGCGATGTGGCCCGCCGTATCGATGTCGCCGCGACCGCCATGCGGCTGGGCGCGACGGTCGACGACGTCCGCCAGCTGGACCTGGCCTACGCGCCGCCCTTTTCACCCGCACTGGACGTCCTGATAACGGCGCTCGACGTGGCGGACAATGTGGCTGCGGGCCTGATGCGGCCCATCACCGCCGGCGAAGCGAAAGGTCTCCTGGAGAACGGCGACGGCGCGCTGATCCTGGACGTCAGGTCCGATCTCGAATTTAGACGCCAGCATATCGATCATCCGCGCGTGGTCAATATACCGCTCGAAACGCTGCCCGAACGGCTCGGCGAGCTGCCGCGGGAGAAGACGATCCTCTGCATGTGCCTCCTGGGCCTGCGTGGGTATTTTGCCCAGAGGATCCTCGAGGCGGCGGGTTTTCCCGACGTCCGCACGGTCGAAGGCGGCCTCTTTCTCTGGCCCGGGAAGGACGACCTGGCATGACCCGGCGCCCATGACTATTCTATTGACAGGCCGGGGCGATCATCCTATAAGTCACTACGGCGACCCCCGAACCTTGCCGGACCCCGGGGGCTTGACGAGCCGTTCGGCCCGGGACGTCGGTGGATGGACAGAGGCCCCGGATGCGGCGAAAGACGGTGCGGCGGAGACGACGGAATCACGAAGAGGGCAGAATATGAAGAACAGACACGCGGTGCACCCCTTGATTATCATGGCTCTTTGTTCCGCTTTGCTGATCGGCTGCGGGGCCCTCGAAAAGAATGTCAGCCTCGCGCAGTTTGCGGCAAAGCGCACCGTAGAGAACAACCTGTTCTCCTCCTCCTTTCCCGAGATGAAGCTGCAGGTTGACCGGGAGTTCAAGTACCTGGGCAGCGTGCCGCTGATGGATCCGGTCGCGGAGCGCCTCAGCTTCCATACGGACGTCGCGGCAAACATCGAGGCGACCGCCTACCTGTTCGGGCAGTTCGACCGGGAGAACCGGATCGTGCGGGGGGTGCTCATCAGGGTGCTGGTGATGCAAGGCGACCCGAGCCAGGAGGTACCGCAGATATTCGCCAAGCCCGGTTACCGCATTCTCGATTCGGCGGAGATCAAGATCCTCGAGGAGCGATACCAGTCCGACCTCTACGCCGCGCAGGGGTTCTTCACCCCGAAGGAGCGGGAGTTGCTCGGCAGGGGGCGGGTACCGTCCTGCCTGCTCGTCAGGCAGCTCTCGAGTAAGACCGGTTTCGGAGGCAAATCGCGGGCCCAGATCCTGTACTTCGAGGATGTATCCGACGTCTGCGGACGGCAAGCCTGCGCCGCCTGTCTCGATCCGGCGGGGCGCACCGCAGAGCAGGGTGTGTTCGTGCGGGGGTTCACCGACCGGAGTTACGCGAGCATCCGGTTCCTGAAGACCCGGACCGTCGAAGATACGACCTCGCGGTACATGGACGCCGAACCCAAGGCCCAGCCGCTCCCGGTACCGCCGCCTCCGGTGGAACCGCTGCGACCGAAGCCCGCGCCGGAACGGATGCAGCAACCGCTCGACCGGAGGCCTGCCCCGACCGGTGAACGTCCGCTGCCCTCGCCCGTGGTCGCCCCCCCTGCGGAACGGACGTTGCCCGCCGCACCCGTCATTGCCGAACCGGGCAAGGCCGAGGCCCTGGAAAAGCGGCTGGAGGCCCTGAAACGGCTGTACGAGCGGAACCTGATCAGCAAGGAAGATTACGAAAAGAAAAAGGCGGAACTGCTGAAGGAGCTGTAGCCTCCGGACTGCGGACAAGGTACGCTGATTCTCCCCACCGGCTGCGGGCGCAGATCCCGCAGCCGGTGTCTGTTGTAAGCTCACCGGAGCGTAATCACGCCGACGGCGAAGATGAGCACGGAGGCCAGCAAGAACTGCCAGTACAGATCGACGAAGACCGGCCCGGCCGGCGAGCTGCGCAATGTGCGCACATCCGCGACGATTCTTGACGCGATGGCCGCATCCGGCTCGGCATCGAGCTCGAAGTACCTGCCCCCGGCAAGGGAAGCAATTCGTCGGAGCGAATCCCGGTCTATCGCGGAATTGATTCGCTCTGCGGGTATCCCCTCCCGCTTCTTCTCCAACTCCTGCACCGCCCGCTGCTGCCAGTAGGAATCGGATGCGCCGCTTTTTTCCAGCGGCTTCGGCAGCGGGATCAGTCCGCCCGCCGCGGTGCCCACGCCCACCACATGGATGGGGATGCCGAGATTCCTGGCCTCGGCGATCGCCGCAGTCGTCTCGCCGCTGAACCGATCGCCGTCCGATAGGAGGATGAAGCTCTTCGGGTTTCCCTTCGTTCCGGCATACTCCTCGTCCTTCGCGACGAGCTTCAGACTCCACCGGATGCCTTCGTAGGCGTTCGTATCCCAGCTCGTGTTCTCTTCCAGCGCGAACGGCGGTTCGTTCCGCAGGTGTTCGAGAAAGAACAGGACCGTATTCGGGTCGCGGACGAGGCGGATCTGCGGTAAGGCATGGTTGGCGAACACGGCAAGCCCCATCCGGTCGCCCTTCCAGGGGAGCGCCTCCACGAGCGTGCGGAGAAACTGGATCGACCGCTGCCACCGGGACGGGGTGACATCGGCAACGCGAACCGATGCGGACCCGTCCAGGATGACGACAAGGTCGATCGGCATCATATCGGAAACCATAAGCCGCTGCGGCAATGCCAGCGCGAGGGCCAACGACGCCACGGAGACGAGCAGGCATCCCTGGAAGGCGAGCGGCCCGGCAAACCGAAACCGCTCGGGAACGGGCAGGACCCGCGCACAACGCAGGCGGCGTACCGCACGCCTCCGTTGGACGAGCCGCACGCCCCAGAAGAACGCCAGCACGCCCAGCATCGGGAGGAGCCCCAGAACATGCGGCTGTCCGAACCGGAACGTATCCTGTGGCATCGGACGCTCCTACCCGCGTTTCTTCGTGGCCGCGCCACGGCTCGGCTCTTGACCACGCTTTTGGGGATCCTCGTCGCCCTCCTTCGGTACGATCACCTTCATCCTCGGCCCCTCCTTTGCTTTCGGTTCGCTGCCCTCTTCGCCGTGCATGCCCTGCCCCGGGTCCGGCTGCCGGCTTCCCAGCCGGCCGGGGTGGACCGGCCGGCTGCCGGCTGCCACGTCGCTGCGCATCCTCAGGAGGTACTCGTAATTGAAAGCGGCGGCGGTGAACGTCGGATCGGCCTCGACGATCTTCGCGTAATCGCGGATGCATTCGCCCAGCGCCTGGATGACCTTTTCCCGGTCACGCTCTCCGGCGGCGAGACGGAAGCGGGCATTCGCCCGGATGAAGCGGAGCGCCGGGCTGACGGACCTCCCCTGTTCCTCGGCCGCGGCGGTCTCCTGCAGGATCGCTGCATAATTCCCCTGCCAGTAGGCGACGCGGCTCCGGCGGAGCCGCAGATCCGCGCGCGCCGCGTCGAAGACCCAGGGGACCCCCGCTGCCGCCACCGTCTTGTCCAGGCGCGCGTAGATTGCATCGGCCGCAACAAGATCGGACAGGGCGAGCGCTTCCTCCGCCCGGGCGACTTCGCGTTGGTAAATGCCGATTCCCAGGCCGCCGCAGGCCAGCAGCGAAGAAATCGTGATCGCAATCGCAGCGCCGAATATGCTCTTCATGACATCCCTCCGCTCAAGGAAACTTCCGGAAGTACCGAAACAGGAGCCACAGGACAAGCGCAGCACTCCAGAGGAGCGCGGCAACGAGCGCAAAAAACGGGAACTGGGGAATGCGGGCGCTGTAGCGCAGGTACTGGATCCTGCCGGTCGCGATCCGGTCGATTTCGTCGCAGGCCTTGAGGATGACCTCCCCGTTGGCGCCGGCATAAAGCTTTCCGCCGGTCTTTTCGACCGCCGCAGCCCAGAGTTCGTCGTTGGTGGACGGGTCTCCCCGTTCCTTATCACTCGCCGTGCGGATGAAATACACGGGTATCCGGTGCCTGCCGCTCTCGGCGAGGATGCTGTCGAGGCTCCGCCCTTCGTGCTCGACCTGCGTATCCTCCCCGTCCGAAATCAGCACCATGAGGTTGCCCGCCGATTTCAGGAACGCAAACGTCTGGAAGAGCCCGATCCCTTGGCTGATGGCCTTTGCGATCTTCGTACCGGAATCGTTGAAACGCTTGTACTCCTCGGGCTCCGAAATCAGCCGGATGCTGGTGAGGACATTCTCATAGTCCGTACTGAAGGGGCTGACGATGTACGATTCGTCCCCGAATTCGATCAGCCCGATCAAGTCCTGAAACCCACTCTCGATCCGTCTCCGCACGAGGTACTCGGCGGCGGCAGCCGCAGTGTAGAACGGCTCGCCCGATTTCGCGTTGAGCCGCGGCGTCGCCCGGAACCGATTGCCGTACGTCCCGCCGCCCATGCTGCCCGAAGCGTCAAGCAGGATGAGGATGCGCCGGCCGGCATTCGTCGCCTCCTGCCTAACGAAGGTGGTGTAGGGATCGGCGAGCGCCCCGAGTACGAAGGGCAGCCCGACAACCACCAGGACCGCGGGCAGGTGCCGCGCCAGCCGCCCCGGACCGGAGGCGGGTCGCGCGAGCACCGCGGGGAGGAGCACGCCCGTCCGTCCGGCAGTGTGCCGGCTCCGCCGCCGGAAGATCCACGCCACGGCGGCCAGCACCGCAATCGCCGTGGCAGCGACCGTCGCCGCATCCCCGCGGGCGAACCGGAGCGCCGGCCAGTCGATACTCCAGCCGTCCCGGAGCAGCCGCCCGCTCAGGCCGAGGAGGTTCAGGAGGGTCTCCACTGCCGCCTCCCCAGCCGATACCGGTCGCCGGCCCTGCGAATCGCACCGGCCAGCGGGATGCCTTCGCGCCGCAATGCGCGCACCAGCCGCAGTCCCTGTGCCAGCGCAGCTTCGCAAACCGCCCGGCCGCCAGGTCCCGCCGCCGCCCCATAGCGCGCCGCGCTCAGCGCTGCGAAGGCCCGTTGCGTCTCGGCGAGGAGCGCGCTCCGCCGTGCCCCCACGTCTCCTGCCCCGGTTACGCTGACAAGTTCCCGGGCCATCTCTTCGGGAGTGAGACTCGCCGAAACCAGGACCTTCGAACGGGGGCGGAACCCTCTGCGGAATGCCAGTTGCCCCTCGACACCCCGGACAGCCGGATCGACCGGCACCTGGATGATCCGACGGCCGAGGGCCATGGCGCCGGCCACCCGAAGCGCCGTCAGCACCGACCCGACGGAGGCGTCGTCCCAGTCCGCCGTGCGGAGCCGCCGCCCGATCCCCTCGAGCATCCTCTTTAGACGCCAAAGCAGCGCGTTCCTGCCGAAGGCCGCGCCGTCCGATCCGCGGACCCGCCGGCGGCGGAGATTCCGCACCAGCGCAGGCAGCAGGACGCCGGGCGGCAGGAGCAGCAACAGCCCGGCAGCGACGAACGCGGTGATTGCACTCTTCCGGCGCTGTTGGCTGTCGCCGAAGGGATCATCGTCCGCTTCCCGGATGCTTTCCGCGCTTCTCGGGACGAGCGACTGCACCCGCAACGGCAGAGGCGCGAGGAGGCAGACCCGCTCCTTGCCGGTCGTCACGGTACCGGTATTCGTGACGAAATCGACATGGTAGCGAATTTCGAGCGGCGGAAGCGGCACGTCCTTCCCGAAGAACCCCTCGCCGAGGAGCGCGACAGTGTAGGCGTAGCGGACGGTGCGGAGCGTCACGGGCCCCTCCGGTCCCGGAACGACTCTGCTGATGTCCCGCGCGTGGCTGCCGCCCTTCAGGCGGTAGGGAGTCAGTATCACCGCGCCCGGGTCGAGTAGCGATTCGTTGACCACGGTCCGCCGCGCGGCAGTCTCCGCCGACCGGCAGGTGAGCGTGACCGTGAACTCTTCGCCGATACGGACGGAGCTCTTGTCCGCTTTCCACCAGCAATTCAGCGGATCTGCGGCAGCTGCTTCATACTTCCCGCCCGGTGCACCGGGACGCGGCTGGGCGCCTGCGTCGGTCCCGAACAAGAGGGAAACCGCGGCGAAAAGCACCGCCGTTGATGCGACGCGCGCCTTCTTCTTACCGAACGACATCCGCAGCATGTGCCCTATGCTCCTGTGCGTTGAGTTCGCCCATCCGTCCCCGGTCGCCCGCCCCCAACCGGAGCCGTCGTTCGAGGAAAAAATCGATGATGGCGCTCTGGAATTCCTCCGCGTCGGGGAGGGCCCGGAAGACCTCCAAGCCGGACCGTTCCGCGTAGTCCGCGACGGCGTCCTGATAGCGGCGGATGCGGCCGGGCAGATCCCGAATCTCGGAGTGCGAAAGGCAGACGTACCTCCCCGTCTCGCTGTCCATACAGCCGATCCATCCTGCGGAAATCCCGGGAAGCCCGTACGCGAAGGCGCTGTCGGCCATGACCAGGAACAGGTCATGCGGTTGCTTCAGATCCGCCAGATCGCTCAGGGTGCACCAGACGCCGGGGAAGAGGAAGTCCGATGCCACGACCACCAGCGACGTCCGCCGCAGCTCGGCGGCGACTGCGTCGGCGAGCCGCCCGTTCCCCGGGTGCGCCGGCGCGGCCGGCGCGGCTTGGTAGAGGTCCACCATCCGTGCCACATGATTCCGCCCCCCGCGGGGCGGCTCGACGGTCTGCTCCGTGCCGCCGAACAGTACGAGTCCGACCATGTCCTGGAAGAGGGAGGCGGAAAAACCGATGGTCGCGATGGTGCGGGCGATGCTCTTGCCGATCAGGGCATCGGGCACACCGCACCGCGTTGAGGCGGAGATGTCCGCGACGATCACGATGTCGATGGACCGTTCCTCGACGCGTTCCCGGACCATGAGCGGGCTGAACCGCTTGGTCGCGGAGTGCGCCCAATCGATGCTGGCGAGCGGATCTCCGGGTTCGAAGTCCCGGATCCCGGAAAAGTCACCCCCCCTCGTCCCGGTGAAGACGCTCGCGTGCTCGCCGTGCAGCAGCGTCCGCACCCTGGCCGCTGAGAAGAGGTCGATGGCTTCGACCTCGGACGGGTCAAGGAGTGGGGAGGCGGTATCGTTCATCAGGGAATCGGCACCCGTTCAACGACGTCAGCGATCACCTGGTCCACCGTCACGCCGGCACTGCGGGCCCGTGACTTCAGGATGACGCGGTGCGCCAGGATGCTCCTCGCCAGCGCCTGGATATCCTCGGGAAGGACGATGTCATCCGCGCGGATACACAGGGCCCGGACTCGCGAGGTCGGCCCCCAGGCGACGGTCGCCCGCGGCGAGGCGCCGAGTTCGACGAACTCTTCGACCAGAGCCGACGGGGAGTGTTCGTACCAGTGGATGTCCGGATTGTAGGGTCGGGTGGCGCGGACGAGCCGGCGGATGTATTTCTTGAGCAGCGGGTGGATGTGGACCCGGGCCGCGATGACGGACCGGAGCTCGACGACCCGCGCCGGTTTCACGAGCGGCACGATTTCCACGGCCTTGATGTCGAAGTCGACCAGCCGCCTTTCCTCGTCGGGGGAAAGATACCCCACGTCGATCAGAAAGGTAAAACGGTCGGCGTTCGCCGCCGACAGGGGAAACGTGCCTTCGCCGGTTTCCACGGGGTTCGTGGTCATCACCGCAAAGTAGAACTCGGGTAGTTCGAAGGTGTAATCGCCCAGGGTCACAGTACGGTCCTGGTTCACCTCCAGAAAGGCGCTCTGAGACTTCGGCGGAATGCGGTTGCCCTCATCGAGAAGCAGGATGTTCGCCCGCACCACCGGCCCCGGGCGTCTCTCCCACTCGCAGGTCTTCGGGTTGAAGATCTCGACCCCGATGATATCGCCGGGTGTTAGGTCCGCGCGGCCCTGGACGCGGGCAAATGCCGACTCGGTGGTCTGCGCGAGGACAAGCGCCAGGTAGGTCTTGCCCACGCCCGGGACGCCCCGGTACCAGACCAGGCCCGCGTTGACGCGCCGGTCCTTACGGGCGCTCAGCGTCGTGGGGATCTCGGACAGGAACGCGATGAAGGTCGCGTCCTTGACGCTCTCCAGTCCCACGACACCCTTATCGGCCTCGGCCTTCAATGCCCGGTGGAGGGCGATTGCCTCCTGGAGATCAGGGTGCAGCATCCATGGTGCCTCATCGATTTCAAAGGCATGCGTGTAACCTGCACGTAGCGCAGACGCGGCAGATCCGCGGCGGCCTTGTGCGTTCGCGCGGCAAGGCAACCCTATCGGAGAAGGGGGTACGAAGTCAATCTAATTGTAGCGCCGGTGGCGGCCGCGATGGCGGCCTTCCCGTTAGAGGAATCTGGGAAAGCGTATACGGGAGCGTCCCCGTCATGAGGTCGTTCCCGGTCACCACGGTGATGCTTGGGGCAGCAGGCGCCTCAGGTGGCGGGGATCACCTGACGATCGGAATCCCCCAGAGGGACGATGTCTCGCTACCGTCGAACCCGCGGGCTTCAAAGCTGTAGCTAAAGGCCATATTCGTCGTCCCCTGCGGCAGGTGTATCTTCTCGCCGAAACGCATCCGGTTTTGCGGATCATCACTGCCCGGGGTCCTGATCGCCCGGTCCTCCAGCACGGTCCCATCCCGGTCGGTCAAGAGCGCACTCATCTTGAAATAGGGAATCGTGCCGAACCCGTGGCGAATCTTCGCGGTGTATTCCACTACCCCGGACAGCCGCAGTTCGTTCCCGTTCCGTACGGCGCTGTAGTCCACAGTCAGATCTGGAGATTCATAGCGCCCGCTCCGCTGGCCTCCGTCCACGAGGGCGATCCGATAGGCATCAGGAACCGTGGCGCCCTTGTAGGTCAACAGAACCCCCTGACAACCCGCCCAGACCATTGCGATGCCCGACGCTACGAGTAGCAGTCCGCCGCGCCTCAGGCGGGGAGCTGCAGTCATTGCGTTACCCATATCAACCCCCTCTATACGGAGGACTTCGCCGACTCTGCGGGCAATCCCCACAGCCGGATGCGAACGCGGTCCCGCGCTGTTTTCTCAGGATAGTTCACTGATTGTTATCTGAAAATAGGGGTCGAATGGGTGGATAGTGATAGGCCTGAACATCTACCCGCTTCTGGACTCAGATCCGTGATGATCTGGGTCCAGAAGCGGGTTGCGTGCTATGGCGAACCCATTACCGCGGCGGCCCCGGACGTGCCTTAGCCCGGGGAGACCCGCCTCCGGGGCATCAGCATTTGGAAGGCGACAGCACCGGCTCCGCGTCGGGATCGTACACGATATCGCCGTCCTTCTTGACGGGATTGAGCTTTTCGAACCAGGCGTTGGTCATTCCCGGCACCTTCCGGAGATCCAGCGGATCCTTAAACGGACCGTTCTTCGTCCGGTAATCCACGATCGCCTTGGCGAGTTTTTCGGGCAGCTTGAAATCCTCGATGCTCGTCAGATCCTTCACGGTGCACTTGTTCAGACTGACGACCTTCTGCTGGGCCTGGGCGTCGATCGCCCCTCCCAGGACCGCCACCAAGGCGAAGACCGCTGCGAAAAGCAGCACCCCTGTCATTTTGTTGAACTTCATACTTCCTCCTGTTGAAAAGATATCCCTTCTGTCGTTGTTCAGACCGAGCGGGACGTCCAACTTCCCCGCCCGGTTGCTGTATAATCCATGGTCGGCAATTCGTCCAGCCCTATTTGACCGCCTTGACGTCCTTGATCCGGAGCTTGCTGTTGTCCGGCGGAAGTACCGGCGTCTCCGCGGGTTTCTGCAACTGCGGGATGTAATCGTAGGGCACCCGGTAGGCACGATACACCAGGTTGTACTTTCCGTTCTCGTTGAAATAGGGGCTGATGTACTCCCAGACGATCTCCAGGTCCGGGGTCACCTCCTGGAACTGCCCCACGGAGCCGTTGGTGATGAGCGTGTTGCCATTGGGAAGTCGCTGGGCACCGCTGACGTAGGCGCTGTAGATCTTGTACTCGTCCCGGTACCCCATGGTCCTGCCTGAGTACTCCCAGACGACCCGGAGGGTGATGGGGTCGATCTCGAGCACCCGCGAGGAGTCGCGGATGGCGTTGTTCAGGCCGTTCGGGCTGCCGGGGTTCGGGGCGCCGTAGCCGCCGCGGCCGCCGTTGTCATAGACCAGGATATTGCCCTCGCCCGGAAGCCCCTTCGGGATGATGTGGGCGTGGTGCAGGCCGACGATCCAGTCGAGCCGCTTGTAGGCGTTCGGATACTTCTTGCCGTCAAAGGTCCACATGGTGTCCGGCGCGTAGTAGGGACCGATCTGGTAGACCCGCTTCTTCGTCTTCCGGTCGATGATCTCGATCGTGTTGGTCTGGCGGCCATCGGAGATGATGTTGTCCGGGTGGAACATGTGGTACTTAACCGGGTCCTGATCGTACCACTTGTTCGGCCCCACGTAGGACATGCTGTTGATGTGGATCCAGTCCCCGCCCTGGGTCCCCTTGATCCGGGTGGCGGCGAAATTGGGCCACTTGTACATCGTGTTCTTGTCCTCTTCAGTGAACCCGATCTCGTTGAACCCGTCTTTATACAGGTACTCCCAGAGAATGTTCCCCTTGCTGTCCACCTCGGCGATGTAGTCGTCCTCGAGGAGCTTGTCGCTGATCCTCCGGTCGCGCACCATCTTGTGGGAGAGGATCAGCACTCGGTCCGTCTTGAAGGTCATGGGCATGCCCGGCACCCAGTATCCCACCGGGTTCCCGGGAAGCTGGAAGTCGTGGTGCATCCCCGCTTTGGGCAGGGACCAGACGATCTTGCCGTTCCAGTCCATGATCGAGAGGTCCGTCGACTCGGGGTGCTTCCACTCCCGGCCGATGTGTTCCGGCTTCTCCCGGGTGGAGCCCATGATGTAGCCGCCCTGGAGGATCTTCACCGGGTGGTCGAGGTTGCTCATGTTCTTCCACTGCTTCACCACGTTGCCGTTCATGTCGATCAGGACCGACCCCTCTCCTTCGACCTCCGTGGCGTACACCGTAAACCCGCTCTGGCATTTGTCGGGCTTGTAGATGGTCGTCCCGGTCGGGTAGACGCTCGGGAAACCGAACAGGGTTGCGGGGGCAATCAACAGTGCGCACAGCCCCAGTGCGATCAACGTCTTCTTCATGTCTCTTCCTCCCTTGGGTTGTTTTGCTCGCCCTTCGCTGGCCGATCGTCCGCGATCGAAATCCTCAGTATGACGGCGTCCCGCTCTTGCCCACCTCGGACTCGAGGCCATACCAGCCCAGGATGATGTCCATCCACTCCGCCCGGTTGCCCTTCCGCGCCGTCTCGACGCCCTTGTCAGCCGCGCCGGTGAACACGATGACCTCCTGGCCCTTGCTCCAGACGTCGGACTTCACGTACATCGCCGAGCTTCCCGGCTGGTTCATCCGATCGAGCTCCGACTTGCTCAACGCCTTTTCGGTCAGGGGCTTGATCCCGCCGGCCTCGTCCAGCGCTCCCAGGAGCACCACATGCTTGGCATCCTTGAATCCTGCCAGGTCCGCGGGGGCCACGTTCTTGACGGGGATGTTCTTCGAGGCCATGAACTTCGTCCAGTCCGCGGCCTTGGCCAGGCTCGCCGGCGTGGATACGACGATCAACGGATCCGCGGCAAAGGCGACCGGCGCCAGCGCCAGACCTGCCAGGACAACAATACCGAACACCATCAACAGTCCTCTTGCTTTCATACGCTTTCCTCCCCAGAAGAGATCGCTCCGGCTCCGGGGGGCCGCCCTCTGCGGATCCCCGGAGCCCTGCGAGCATCAGATGAAAATACTTTCTCCTTCTACCGATCGTCGATCAGCCCGTGCCGCTGCGAGTTAAAATTTGTACAGTTTGTACGGCTCCGGGCAGCCCGGTGCCAGTTTTCCCTTCGGGCTCAGATCCTTCCCCGCAAAGCCGGGAAAGTCCTTGCCGTAGCGGTAGGCCCGGTGGATCATGTTCGCCAGGTTGTCGGGATGGTCCCCCAACCGGACGTTTTCTTTATCGTCGTCGCGCATGGTGCAGATCGGATAATTGTTCGCGATCGGGTTCACGAAATCCCAGGCGATCTCCTTCTGCTTGGTGACCTCGAACACATGGCCGACGTTGCTGGCGGTGATCAGGAAGTTGCCGTTGGGGAGCTGCTGGGCCGCGCCCTGACGGTGGGTGAAGAAGCTCGACTGATCCCAGGCCTCGTATTTCCATTCGATCTCGTTCGTCTTCGTGTTGACGACAAAGACCTTCGAGCGGGTCCCTTCGGGATTTTCGGAACCGTTGTCGAAGACCGAGACCTTTCCGTTGCCGAGCCACCGGGCGTCATGCGACCCGAACATCTTCTGATCGCCCATGTCGAAATAGGAGGGACATTTCCCGGCGCCGTAGGCGCAGGGATTGCCCCAGCGGTACACGATCTTGCCGGTCTTCTTGTCAACCAGGTAGAACTCGGCGAGGTTGCGGGAGTTCATCAGAACCTGATCGGTCTCGGGGATGTACTCGACGGAATTGAAATGGCTCCAGTCATAGGTGGCGTAGATCTCCCCGACCGGCATCGGCAGGATGTAGTTGGGGTCCAGCTTGTCCGGCCCCTTTCCCACATGATCGATGACGTGCCACTCCCAGACGATCTTGCCGGAGGGATCGACCTCCCAGACGAAGTCGAGCCAGAAGTCGCGGTGGTAGATCCCTTTGCCCTTCACGCTCTTGGTGGGGATGGTTTTCGGGTCGCGGCCCTTGGCGATCATCTTGTCGTTCGCGATCCGCTCCCATCCCAGAATCATGGTGTTTCCGTTGGGCAGCCGCTGGAAGGCGTGGTGCTGTACCTCGTTCTTCGTGAACATCCCCTTGTAGCTCCAGACGAGCTTTCCGCTCCAGTCGAACTCCTCGATGTACCCGCCGATCCCGTCGATGCCGCAGTTCTGCGGCTGCGGCCGGCCAGCCCGCAGCAGGTTGCCGTTGGGAAGCAGCACGGCGTACAGACCCGGGTAGTAATCCGACTGCCAGGTGTTGACGATGTTCCCCTCCATGTCGATCAGGAAGGTCTTCTTGCTCGTGAGGGGCGCAAACAGCGTGTAGCCCTCATAGGCCTTGTTGCTCTTGTAATACACCACCCCGGTGGGGCCTACGAGCGCCTGATAGGCGCAGACCGATGATCCGAAACCGAAAACGATGACGAGAAGCCCTACAACCCACATGAATTTTTTCATCGGTACCTCCTGTTTCTGTCCGTTCGCTGCATGACGATTCTGGCCCATTGCCGCGAAGGCACGCCGCGGGGCATGCACTCGCCGGCGCATATTCAGCACTCTATCACCTCACCGGTGCACTCCCTGCGAAGCTGCGTGGCGAGGTGCTTCTGCAGGAGCGGGACGAGCTTTCTCTTTTCCTTGGCCAGATAGATCGCCTCGTAGCCCTTCTTCGCCTCGGCGACGACGGTCGCAACGACATCCTCCGTCTCCACCGGGTCGATCTCCAGGGAAACGCCCATACGGCGGGCCTGTTCCCGGAGTTCTTCCGCCTCCGCTCCTCCGCGTTCGAGGACCTGATCGCGTATGTACAGCAGAAACCGCTGCTTATTGAGCCGCGGGGCGACCAGGTCATTGTGGCCGTAATGGTAGAGCTCCGAATCGAGGATCTGCAATGCCTTCGCTCTTGCCGACGAAGATTGTGCAGCGCGCAATCCCTCCTCGACGGCATGCGCGCTGCCGCTTCCGTTCACGATGATAAGGATACCCTCGTCCATCCCGCGACCCGTTTTCAGGACCACACCCGCGTGCGCCTCCGCCTCAATAAAATCCCATCGCCTGCATCAGCCACAGGATGAACACCGCGCACAGGGCGATGACCATGGCGATGTACTCGTCGAGACGGTGGCGCGTCTGTTTCGCTTCCGCCTGGGCGGCAACCTGTTTCAGTTCGGCCTCGTCCAGGGTCGTTTTTTTCGCGATATCTTCAGCCATAATAGACTCTCCCCATCATCGGTATTCCCGGTACGGCACGTCGCGGGCCTTCCCGGCCCCGCGACGAATCTATTTGAAGTACCCCATCTTGATCACGATGAACAGCAGGATCAGGCAGAGGCCGATTCTCATCGATCCGGCGACATACCCGATCACGATCCCCTTCGGTCCCGCCTTCTTCAGGTCGGCCAGCTTGGTCGTGAGCCCCAGGCCGACGAAACAGAGGGAGAAGAACCAGTTCATCACGTTTCCCATCGCCTCGCTCGCCGGCACGGGCCATGCCTGCAGGCAGTTGAGGGTCCACACAAAGGCAAACCCGAACACGAACAGGGGGAACTTCTCCTTGAGCACCGACCAGAAGCTGATCGTCGTCGTGCGCAATTCCTTGCCCAGCGTCATGAAATAGATGAACAGAACTCCGGCGGGGATCAGGACCAGCCGGCCGATGTTCGAAAACCCGGAAACCTTCCCGGCCTCGAAACTGAAATTGAACCCGGTGGCGATCACCTGGTTCGAGTTGGGGACCCCCGCCGCGCTGAGCAGCCCGAACGCATCGTTGGAAAGACCCAGCAGCCTGCCGATAAAGGGGAGCGCGAACAGACACACCAGCCCGAAGGTAACCGAGACGGCGATCGCATAGGCCACCTCTTCGCTCTTTGCGCGCACCATCGGGGCGATGGCGATGCAGGCCGACACGCCGCACATCGAGAAGGCCGCCGCGAGCAGCCCCGTCAAGGCGTCTCCCATCTTGAAGTAGCGCCCCATGAAGGTGAAGATCAGGGCCCCGCCGAAGACCATGAACACCATGATGACGATGCTGATGGGCCCCAGCTTCACCAGGTCGCGCAGCACGTACTGCGAACCGAGCATGATGATCCCCACGTTCATGAAGCAGCCGCTGTACGTCAGCCCCGGCTCCCAGGATTTCGGGACGCCGATGACGTTCCGGATGACGATCCCCGCCACGAGGCAGGTCACCACGTAGTTGAAATGCAGGAGGTCGACGAACAGCCCCTTGCCGTAGATCGGCGGCAGTACCGAGTCGAAGTACCGCAGGAGCGCATCGATGGTAAAGGGGAAGACCTCGAGACCCGGCAGGCCGCACAGTATGGCGATGACCGCCATGGCCAGCAGCCCCGGCCAACTCTTCTGCCAGCTGGGGAGCGCGCTCCAGATCGAAGGCTTGCGCGCCTCCGGGCGTCCCGCAACTGTTTGATCATACGTTACATCTTGCGCCATGTTGTACCTCCATTTCCCTTGCCACTTGCCGGGTGGCCGGAGTGGCCACCCGGCGTCGTATCCTTCGCCCGCATCCCCTATTTCAGTCGCCATACCTCGCGGTATGCCAGCCGCTTCAATAAGGTCTTGCGGAGGAAATGTTCCGTCGTGCCGTTCACCCCGACCATCACGTCGATGTTGTTCCGCGGCAGTTCCGCCAGATTCGGGGTCTTCCAGCCCGTCTTGTCTTCCATGTGCCACGCCTGGATCTTCTCGCCGTCGAAGTCGTCGATGACGATCTTGAAGTACCCGTCCGGTCCGGTGTAGGTCGGGTTCTTCGCGTCGAGGACGATCGGTTCCGGGTTATCCATGATGAACTCGTTCAACATGTAGCAGTGGCCACAGACGTCGGGCCGCATCACGTACCGCTTGTCGCTCGCCCAGGGCTTGTCCCGTTCGAGTTTGTGGGCCCCCGTCGTCGCGAAGAGGGTCACCTTCCCGTCTTTGAAATCGGCGGGGAGGTCGAGTTCGATGTGGACGTCCTGGTACTGCATCATCACCTTCTGCTGGGCGGGGCTGTACTGGGGAAGCAGGTCGTACACCTTCTTGTCGACCGGCCCGAGCTTCTTCTCCATGACGACCGTGCCCTTGTCGTCGCGGAGAACGAGCTGCACCGTTTTGAGCCCCTGGTCCACGCTGGCGACGCGCAGCTTGTACTTGCCGACCGCTGCCTCGCCGCCCGTCTTGAGGACCAGCTTCTGCGGCGGCTCGTACGAGATCGTAAAGGAGTCCATTCCGGGGCTGCCCATCTCGGCGATTTCCACCATGTCCGGGCTCACCCACCGGGGGATCGCGTACGTCGCCCCTTCGGCGTACATGTCAGGCAGCGAATAGACCTGATCCTGGACCGCCTTCTCCCCGTAGATGGGGGAGTAGTTCGAAAGCCCCGGCCCGAGGAGCATGTCCGCCCCGAAGGCGTTGCCGGAATACTTGATGATCCGCGCCTGGGCCACGGGCCTGCCCCAGAGCAGCCGCGAACCCAGGAAACGGACCGTCTTGCTCCCGTCTCCCAGGGGGATGTCCTGCCAGAACAGCGGGTTCCCGTCTCCCATGGGCAGGAGTTTCCAGAAGTCGAGCGCAACGTTCTTCCTGACGACGAGATAGCTTTCCGTACTCAGGAGGTAGGCCTTTTTCCCGAGGATGTAGATGGCCTCGCCGGCCAGCGGCCGCACGTTTCTCCCCAGACGGGACGTGTAGTACAGGCCCGCGGGCGGGATGACGATCTTCCCCTTGCGGTAGTCGACGTAGCTGCCGCGGATCACGATCGCATCGGCGGAGGTGAGCCGCTCCCCCTTGCGCGTCTCCACGAACTTGCGGGTAAGCCCCTTCATCTTGGGAACGAAGGCGCAGTCAGGATCGGGGGCGAACCCCTTGGCCGAGGCGATCACCGCCGGATAGGACGAGAACTTCGACTTGACCACGGGCACGCCGTAGGTCGGATCGGCCAGCCGGTTGAGGAACGTGTCCTCCATCACGGAGACCACCAGCTCGCTCATGCCGACGAAGAAGTCCGCATTCTCCCGCCCCTCCTTCCACAGGATCAGGTTGTCGGTCCTGCGAAACCAGTTGTCCCGGACGTAGCTGTTCTTCACCACCTCGCCCTCGATCTTGTTCACCACGACGCTGAAGTACCTCCGGTCCCAGTAGTCGGACATGCTGATGGGGCCGGCGTACGAGTCCTTCTCGTTGGTGAGCTCGAAGGGTTCCTTGTTCTCCAGGACGACGCGCTTGAGCATCCCGGACATGGACTCCGCCTCGAGTCCGACGATATAGCGATTATCGCGCGGCCAGGGATCGCCGTCCTTCAGCTTCACGAGATCGTGGTAGATCACGAAGGATATGGTGCCGTGCGTCCACCCGAAGGGAACGTCGTTCGCCCAGGGAATCCAGTCGGAGCCCTTGAACAGAGAGGGATCCACCACCAGCTCGATGTGCATGTCGAGGTCGAAGTCCGTGAGCGCCATCTTCTGCTGGTCCGTCGTCTTGTACTCCTGCTGCGTAATCGGGGTCAGAAGCTTCGATGCCAGGACCTTGCCACCGGTCCAGTTGCGTACCTCCACGAGGATGCCGTTCTCCTTCCGGAAGGCATAGATCCGCTTGTTCCGCCACCAGCGGTAGCTCTCCTGCTGGATCCCGATCACATAGGGCCGGTCGAGGGAAAAGACCGCTTCCTTGACGACCGGATACCTGACCTCGGTGAACACGGCGTCCTCATGGGTGATGTTCTTCGCGGTCAGCTTCGTCGCGCCGTAAGCGTAGGAACTGGTCAGGAAGAAGGGCTCGAGCTGCGGGTTGATCCCCTCTTTCACCTTCAGCGCCTTCGCCAGCTCGGGCTCCGGGAAGGAGGAGGAAATCGGCAGCTCCGACTGCCAGCCGCCGGAGGGCGCCATCACGGCGAACTCGCCGTAGGGTTTGCCATAGTGGTCCGTGGAGTAATCCCACCACAACCGGTATCCCCGGTCGTCCAGGAGGACCTTGTCCCGTTTCTTCAACTCCACGCCCTTCTTCGTCACCTGTGCGGTCTTCAGCGACAGGAGGTAGGAGGTCTCGCCGAGGATGAGGAACGGGTCGCTCCGCAGTGGCTTGGCGTCCAGCGATGTGGAGGAGGCGTAGAACAAACCGCCGGCCGGCACGGACACCTTGCCGTCCTTCACCGTGCTGCCCCTGAGCACCACACATTCGGCCAATTCCTTCTCCTGGCCGTAGTGGTTCCGCAGCGTCTTGTTCAGCAGCCCCCCCAGTTGGGGGATGTACGTGGCGTCGTTCGCGGGCGGGAGGCCGTGAGGCCGTTCCGCGGCGGCCGCCGCGTGTTCAGGAAGCGTCAGGGTCAACGTCAGCACGATCAGGAGGGAAAGGATCCCCCCGCTGAGCCGCAATGACCTCCTCATGCGCAGGCGTGTCATCAACATGTGCAGTCCTTTCCTCCGATGCCCTCAAGAATGAAGAAATTATTCCATTTTTTCAAAAGATCCCGATTCATCCCCTTGACCTGGAGTAGTTCCTCCTTCTGCTGATAGTCGCCGTTATCCTTCCGGTACTTGACGATGTTCTTTGCCAGCTCCGGCGTCATCAGCGGGACATTCTTCATCAACTCTTCGGCAGTAGCCTTGTTGATGTTGACCGACTTCCCCTTCAGCACCTCCGCAGCCGACGCCGGGGCTGCGCACAGGACGGAGATAAACAGGGCAACCGCGAACCCTATCCCTACGACACCTCTTTTCTTCATAATTCCCATCCTCCTTAACTTACGGCATTTGCGCCAAACGATAGGTCTGAGCGATGATATGCTCCTGACCGGTAAAAACCAGGACGAACCGCAACAGGAGCCCCCCGACCAGAAGGGTACCGAGGACTGCGTACGCCGTTGCAAGACTCACCTTTCCCTTTCGGAGCCCGATCACCAGCGGCACCACGATGCCGACCCCGACCACGCCCAGCCACCAGATCAGTCCGCTGCGGCCGGTGATCAGGGGGACCACGTCCGCCCGCCTCGCTTCGGAAACGAAGAACAGCAGGACGTAGGCCAGCGCCGCGAGCAGATAGGCGGGCAGCAGGACGCGAAAGGATGCGCGCAGCCAATTGAACGGTCCGGCGATGATCGCGTGCCGCTTACCGGGCGCGAAGAGGAGGGCCAGCAGCAGGCTGGCCGCAAATCCCGTGGCCATGCTGGAGAAGCAGAAGAGCGCCGGCAGGGCCAGGTTCCGCCACAGGGGGATGGCCGTGGCGGAAAGCAGCACGCCGGTATAGATCGAAACCAGCAGGGCGATCGGGGTTCCCGCCAACCCCAACGCGTCGCGCAGACGCTGACGCGACCACACCTGCTGCCTCCCGATCACGGGAATGCGCTCCCGCAGACCGGCGGGCATCCAGAATATCGCGTACACCGCCGCGATGACGGAAAAAAGGGTGAGCAGCCAGACCCCCAGGGACATCGGGGAGTCGGAGTTGAATACGGTCATCGTAAACCAGAAACGGGTCTTATACCGGAGATCCAGGATCAACATGGACAGGCCAAAGCCGACCGAAACCGGCGCGAGGAAGGCGGCCGCGCGCGCGCAGGCTTGAAAGCCTTCCCCCCCCCTCCGGCTTGCCAAGACCGCAAAGCAGAAGGCGCCCGCGGCAAGACCGGCGAAGAAAAGATCCAGGACGACGGGCATGGCCCAGGTGATCTCATGCATGCGTATCCTCCTCGCCGGTGTTGACGGCCCTGTTCCACAGCCATGCCAGGACGAGCGCCCCGGGGATCATCCCCCCCAGCCACTTCCACATCTGCCCGCCGGTTACCGTATTGAGGGGCACCGGTTCGGGCAACAGGAACTCCCCGGGTTTCTCCTGCAGGGCGTAAACCATGTGAAGGCGTTCCGCCGTTCCGTACGCGGCACGTCCCGCCGGGGCGTTTCCTGCGGGGTAATAGCTCAGGGCTCCCGTCGGACACTTCGCCACGCACGCCGGTTCCTTCTGGTGATCGATGCGCTGGACGCAGAAGCTGCATTTTCTCATCGTCTGCTGCGTGGGACTTACCTGGGGGACGTGGAACGGGCAGCTCTGGATGCAGTATCCGCACCCGATACACCGCTCGCGGCGATGTTCCACAACCCCGTCCGGCCGCCTGCCGAGGGCACCTGCGGGGCAGGAGGAGACGCAGGCCGGATCGTTGCAGTGAAAGCACGCCGTCGATATGAACCGCTCATCGCTGTCCGGAAATCGCCCCTTGACGCGGCTCTTCACGCGACGGAGCTGAATGCCCGGGGGGGCTTCATTCTCCAACTGACACCCCACCTCGCAGGAGTGACAGCGAATGCACTTTCTGCCGTCAAAAACGATCAATCGTTCGTTCATCGTGTTAGCTCCGCCGGACAGGATCGGGGATTCATGCCCTGTCCGTAACCCATCGCTGACGTTTCCCCGCTCACGCCTTCGTCAGCCTGCAGCCGAATCCGTTGTACTGGGCCGATACCTTATCCCAGTTGCCCGGGATGATGGTGTTGATCGAAACCCCGGAGTTTTCCTTTACGGGTGTGCTTCCCCCCGGGTATGAGGGCGTCCAGACTACCCCGGGAAGGATCAACTCACTCAGATGGAGCCGCGCCTTGATCTTGCCCAGTTCGGTTTCCAGATATGCCCAATCGCCGTCTTTCAGCCCCAGGCCCGACGCCGTCTGAGGGTTGACCTGGACGTAATTGCCTTCGGAAAACTGCGCCATGTATGCCGACCAGCGGGTGTACGTATGTTGCCAGTGCTGGACAACTTTCCCCTGGGTGAAGATCAGCGGAAAGGCCTTCGCCTCGGCGGACTCCCCGAACGGACTCCCCTCCGGCTCGGCCCACTCGATCGGTCCGAGCGCCGGGGTGCTTAGTTGCACCTTGCGGTCGTCGGTCCAGAACCGGTTGTCCGGATACAGGGTCCCGAGCGTGCCGGGATGTCCCTCCGCGGGGCACGGCCATGATATGCCCGTGGGGTCCTTTTTCAACCGCTCCAGGGTCAGCCCGGTCCATGTCGGCGCATTTTTCCGGACCAGTTCGAATATCTCCTCGGGGTTGTTGACCGGCGGAAACGCCTCCTTGTTGATCTTCTTGCCCAAGTCGGAGTAGAAGCGCCAATCCTCGACCGTTTCACCCGGGGGGGGGACCGCCCTGTTGCGCCATACGACCTGCCGCTGCGCCCCGTACTGGGAGCCGGAGCTCTCGAACGCCATGGTGCCGGGAATGATGAGATGGGCAAGCTGGGCCTCTTCGTCCATGAAGAACCCGCGGTACACCACGAAATCGACGTTCTGTATCCCCGTTCGCACCCGGTTGGCATCGGGGTAACGCCGGTAGCTCGAATTCAGGAGCAGGACCTTCACCCGCTTCTGGAGCATTCCGAACAGCACCTTGCGGAACCCGAGAGCGCCCGCCAGGTCCCGCGCCTGGAACTTTTCCTGCAGCGTCTCCCGCAATTCGCGGGCGCGGATCTTTTCCTCGAGGATCTCCAGACCGCCCGGCTTGCCGCCCTGCATGTTCATGATGCCCTTCCCGGGCCCCGAGAGGTTCGCCGTCAGCGCCTGCAGCGCAACGACCGCCCGGACGGTCTGGATGGCGTTGGTGACACGGGAGAGCGAGCCCCCCATCCAGATGATCGTCCGTTTGCTCTTTGCGAGCATCCGCGCCAGCTCGACGATCTTCTCCTGCGGCACCCAGGTGATCCGGGAGACCTTCTCGGGCGTGTAGGAATCGGCCGAAGCCGCGAGTTCCTTGAATCCGTTCACATGCCGGGCGACGTACTCGCGATCGTACAACTGCTCGGTGATGAGGACCCGGATCAGCCCCAGGATGAGGGCGCCGTCCGTTCCCGGGCGCGGCATGATCTGCCTATCGCTGTGGTTGGTGGTGGGCGTCCGGCGCGGATCGACGTAGACCACCTGTACCCCCTTCTCGCGGGCACTGTCGATCCAGCGGATGTACGGCGGATAGGTCTCGGCGATATTCGCACCCCACAGGACGAGCGTCTGGGCGTTCAGGGCCTCGTCAACCGTGGTCGTGGAAAGGGCGCCCCCGAGGCAGAGGCGGAGTGCCGTCGCCGAATTCCCGATGCAGGTGTCGCCGGAAGAACATATTTCCGGAAATCCCGCCATCCAGAGGGCCATTTGTGCAACGATCTCGCTCTCATGAGATTCCCAGAGCGGGGCGAAGAGGGCTACGCGGCGGGCGTAATCCTCGGGAAACTCCTCCCTGACCTTCAGGATCTTCTCGGCGACGATGTCCAGCGCCGCTGCATAGGAAATCCGTTTCCATTCGGTGCCTTCCCGCTTGAGCGGATAGAGCAGGCGGTGCGGGCTGTAGGCCAGCTCCACAAGCGATTGCCCCTTGGGACACATCCCCCCTTTCGTCCAGGTGTTCGCCGGATTGCCGTACACGTTGACGACCTTCTCGTCTTTCACCTGAACCAGCGTGGTGCACCTGACCTGGCAGAACTGGCAGCAGCTCATCACCTCGCGGTCGATCCTGTTGGGCGGCGCGGTTCCGCGAACCTGCGCCGTCCCTCGCGCCACCGAGGGAACCGCCAAGGCGCCCGTCGCCAGGGCGCCAGCCTTGAGAAAACGCCTGCGCGATATGTCTATGCGGTTCTTCTTAGCCACGTCTACCCGATACTCCTCCCCTGGTGCGTCGGCAGTCTGAAAACCAAAATCTTCCTCTCCTTCCCCGCTGCCCGAGCTGCCGTCCGGTGTCGTCGCCGAGGAAGTCCCGCCTACGCGATAATTCTTTTAATTTTAAATCGTTACATTAATTGCGCTCCTGCCGAATCGCCTTCCGCGGCGTACGGCGGAGCGAAATGTATACACGGGTATAGTGTACTTGTAAAGCTGTTTTTTTACGCGCGCCGCGAGAGCGGAACGCCCGGGAGGATTGCGGGGAAAATCGATGGAATACCCCTGTGATGCGCCGAGAAGTGCCTCGATTCCGGCAGGCGAATCCACGCCCGGCGGCGATCCTCGCCTGCAATCGCCCCGGTCCGGGGGTCGCGCGCCCTTACGGCCGGGGCGATATGGTGGACTGCATGAACTCACTCCATTTCTGGATCCGCCTGAGTTCCTCGGCGCTGATGTTGGCATGGGGTTTACTTGCCATGACGCCGAGGAGCTTCTCCCATTCCGCCTTTGACATCTTCGTGGCAAGGATGCGCTGGGCACTGTGACACCCGGTGCACTTCTCCAGGAACGTGGTCAGCTCCTGTTCATGCTGCTTCATGAATTGCCGTTCCTCTTTCGTCTGGGCATGAACCGGGGGTACCGTCAGGAACAACAGGACGATCGCCGCCAGCAATGCCGGCACTGCTGCTTCGAATTTCCGCATCGCTCGTTACCTCGCCTCTCGATTGTGGGAACGATTAAAGCAGGATTCCGCCGGCGCTGTCAATAACGATGTTTCGCCGCTCGCCCGGCCCGCCCGCCTCACTCCCTTTCGCTTGACAAAGCGGCACCGTTTTCATATATGGCGCTCTATGGCAAGAATCGACTCGCTGTCCATACTCGCGGCAGTGCTCCTCCTGGTGTTTGCCGGGGTTGCCGAGGCGAGGAACTACCAGACGTGGTGCAAGTCCTTCGCGACGGGTGAAAATATCGCCTGCACGACGATAACCGACTACGGCGGATCGCACCGGTATACCCCCGGCGTGGCGCCGACGGCCTACACCGTGCCGGACAACGTGCTGTTCAACGTGCTGTACGAAGCCGGCGGCCATGAGAAGGCTCTGTTCTCGATGTTCGTCGATGCCCAGGTATCCACCTGCACGAGGGGTGCCGACTGCACGTTTTCCAACGGCCCCTGGCAGACCCGGTGCGCCTGGAACGGCGTGGATTCCTGGGTCTGCACGATCACCCACCAGGAGGCGGTGATCAACCAATACTACCTCCTGGCCGATTTCACGGTGCGGAACTTCCGGTACCTGGCGGCGAGCGGCTCGAACAACCCGCCGATCATAACGGCGGTCCCGGCGGCGTCCTACCCGGAAAACGCCGGCTCCCTGCCGGACATCGTAGATCTGTGGTTCTACAGCGGGGATGACAGGACGCCGAAAAACGAGCTCCGGTATGCGATCGTTTCCCAGACGAACCCCGCGGTCGTCTCTTGCTCCGTCACAGCCAACCGCTACCTCAGCTGCACCGTGCAGCCTTCCGTCCATGGCTTCAGCGACGTCAGCTTCAGCGCGAAAGACGCGGAGGGTGCCCTAACGTCCGGCACCTTCAGGATCACCATCGTGCCTACCGGCACGTCACCCGCTGCGCCGGAGGCTCCCGGGTTGCGGCCCGGTACGGAAGCCCCGGCGGTGAGGTAGCAGCCGCTACTCCTTCCGTTCGATCTGCGGCTTCTGAAAGGTCCGCGCCTCGTTCATCTTGATGATCCCCTCCTCGACGTTGCCCACATCGTCGAGCTTCTTCTGGTAGATCGCCGCGGCCTCATTCTGGTTCCGGATGATGTGCGGGGTGATGAACACGAACAAGTTCGTCTTC
>CAIYSL010000040.1 GCA_903928915.1 uncultured Syntrophobacterales bacterium
CTGATCAGGCAGGAAAAAAACTAAAACTCGGACCTTGACAAACGTAACCAAAGGGGATATAAATCGCGATCTTTTCGAGGGTGACTGAACACAGTGCGTCGCGAGGATAAGCGCCTGTAGCTCAGCTGGATAGAGCAACGGACTTCTAATCCGTGGGTCGAGAGTTCGAATCCCTCCAGGCGCACCAGGCATGGATGGTGGGTGTAGCTCAACTGGTCAGAGTGCCGGGTTGTGGCCCCGGAGGCTGTGGGTTCAAGTCCCATCACTCACCCCAACATAGAGCACCCTGGCCGCGCGGAAAAGGATGAAGCGCCCGTAGCTCAGCTGGATAGAGTCGCAGACTTCGAATCTGTTGGTCGTAGGTTCGAATCCTACCGGGCGCGCCATATCAGGTGATGGAGATGCAGTTACGACCGTTCATGGGCCCTTAGCTCAGCTGGTAGAGCAACTGACTCTTAATCAGTAGGTTGTCGGTTCGATCCCGACAGGGCTCACCAATCAAAAAAGGGGTTACGGCAAGCAGGCCGTAACCCCTTTCTCTTTTCGCGGTACGAGTGTACGGACGATTGGGTTGATCCCCGCGCTGCTGTCCGCCCCTCTAGCGGTCTTTGAGATTGACGGGAATCGCGGGGTTAATATATAAGACAAACTCCATGAAGCGCAGGCCAAAGGCGCGGTCAAGGCGGCCCCATCCTCAATGAGGAAATCGCCCTGCGGTGTATGTTGACTCAGGGGAGCTATGGACAGCACGGCGTCAATCGGGAACGGGCTTCGGTTGGGGCCAACAGGGTCCGCCGGCTTGGGACTCGACGCAGCGACGAAGCGGGAGATAAGCTGCCGGATCACCCGTACGCTGATCATGTACGTCCGGGAGGTGCATGGTTCGCTCGGGAACCTCCTGGAGGGTCTCGACCTCGACGAGGCCTACCTTACCGACACCAACAACTGGGTCTCCCACGCATTTCTGCATGTCCTCTACGCACGGATGATCGCAATCCTCGGCGACGCCAACGCGGTGTATAAGATGACCCTGGCGGCGAAACGATTCCAGTCCCTGGGGCTGTTGGACTGGATCGCCCGGTTGCTGGGAAATCCGCGGCTGATCTATGCCGCGGGTCCCAAATACAACAAGCTGCTCAAGGCAAACGGGGATGTGTACATCCATGAACTGGGGGATTCCTGGGTGGTCCTGGAAGATCGGTATCACAGCAGCGCCCAGAAGACCCGGCACGACTGCGACTATACCCGCGGGGTCCTTGCCGGCATCCCGACCATCTTCGATATGCCGCTGGCCCACGTGGAGGAGATCGAATGCCAGGTGGCACCCGACGTGTACGGGGAGAGGGTCTGGCAGGACAGGCCCGTGTACGGGGCCAGGGGGTGCCTGTACCGGATCCGCTGGGATGCCAAAGAACACCCCAACCTCTGGAAGCGTATTTTTCAGCGGTACAGCGTCTACCGGAAGGCGATCGCGGACCTTCAGGAAACCAACAGGGTGATCGAGGAGAAGTACGAGGAGGTGAAGAAACTGGCCAGCGCGCTGGAGACGACCAACCAGCAGCTCACCGAATCGAAGAAACAGCAGGAAGAATACATGGCTGAATTGAAGGTATCGGAACTCAGATACCGGCTCCTCGCGGAAAATGTGACAGACACCATCTGGACGATGAGCCTCGATCCGTTGCGGTTTACCTACGTAAGCCCTTCGGTGGAGCGGACACGCGGCTATACCGCGGAGGAGGCGATCGCGCTCCCGCTGGACAAGACTCTGACGCCTGAGTCGCTCGAACGGGTCACCCGGACGCTCACCGAAGAGCTCTCCCGGGAGGGGACCGAAACGGCTGACCCGAACAGATCAAGAACCGTCGAGGTTCAGCAATACCGGAAAGACGGATCGATCAGCTGGGTCGAGGTAACGACGTCATTCTTGCGGGATACGGAAGGAAAGCCGGTCGGGCTGCTGGGGGTTTCCCGCGACATCTCGGAGCGGAAGCGGGCGGAGCAGATGTATCAGGCCAAGATCGCCGCGGAGGCCTCGAACGCCGCCAAGAGCGAATTCCTCTCCCACATGAGCCATGAACTCAGGACCCCGCTGAACCATATCATGGGGTTTACCGAGCTGATCCTCGGAAAAGATTTCGGTACGTTGAACCGCACCCAGGAAGAGTACCTCAGGGATGTCTATCACAGCGGCCAGCATTTGCTTTCCCTGGTGAACGAGATACTTGACGTGTCGAAAATCGAAGCGGGGAAACTCGAGATAAAGCCGACGCGGATACACCTGAAACAGTTGTTGAAGGAGAGCCTGTCGATCATCACCGACGAGACGATGAAGCGGCGGATCACCCTTACGGCGGCGATCGATGAAATTCCCGATGTGATCACCGCCGATGAGCTGCGCGTGAAGCAGATCATGTACAACCTGCTGTCCAATGCCGTGAAGTTCACCGAAGACGGGGGGGATATCCGGCTCACGGCCCGTATCACCCGGCCTGCGGAGGGAGAACGACCCTCCGAAGCGGCAACGGGGGCGGATGGCGAACTGGAGATAAGCGTCGTAGATTCGGGAATCGGGATTCAACGGGAGGACAGGGAAATGATTTTTGAGCCCTTTTCTCAACTGGAAAGCTCGTTGAGCAGGAAGTATCCCGGAACCGGACTGGGCCTGGGAGTCACCCGGAACCTGGTGGAATTGCACGGCGGGAGGATATGGGCGGAAAGCAAAGGGCCGGGAAAAGGATCGGCGTTTCGCTTCACCCTGCCGATCGTATGACCCCTGTCCGAGCCTGTGACGGCGGGTTTGCCCGCGGCGTCGATCCCGGGCCGTCGTCACGCGGAAGATCGCCCCGGTGCAGGGGAGGGCATTACCGTTTGTCTCACATTCCGGAGGGTAGAGCGAGATGGAAGAAAAGACTATTCTGGTGATCGAAGACAATGAAATGAACATGAAGCTCATGCGGGCGGTTCTCCGGGTTGGCAAGTATCGGATGCTGGAGGCGAAGGATGCGGAAACGGGGCTGAGCCTGGCGCGGGAGCATCACCCGGACCTGATTCTGATGGACATCCAGCTTCCGGGCATGGATGGATTGAGTGCAACCAAGATCATCAAGGCGGACCCCGAACTGAAAGGGATCCCGATCTTTGCCCTGACCGGTTTTGCGATGGAAAGCGATAAAGCGAAGGCAACAGACATCGGACTTGCCGGCTATATCGTCAAGCCCTTCTCCGTCAAGTCGCTCCTGGAAACGCTCGAAAACCATTTCATCGGACCGACGGCACCACACTGATCAACACGGCGCAGTTATGAGGGGCCTGCCTCCGGCACGGGGCTTTCCACCCGGGGAGAGTCCCGGGGAACGGTGTTGCCTGCGGGGGGGCAGACGGCGTTCCGCTGCCGCTGATCCCGTTCGACGTCATTCATCCGTTCCGGAGTCACTCTCCGCAGAATGCCCAGTGTGCGGACCAGGGGAAGCTCGGTGAACAGGCCGGAGGCGATCGCCAGCTGATAGATGCACCGCGGCGCCTGGCCTCCCTGTGCGGGGTCGAAGAAGACATCATGGATGAGGAGGAAGCCGCCGGGCCGGAGATGTGACACCCAACTGCTGTAATCGGTGAAAACCGCATCATAGGCGTGGCTGCCGTCGATGAATACGAGGCTGAGCGGTGTTTGCCAGCAGCGGGCAACGACCTCGGAACGTGCGACGATGGGGACGACCGTGTCCTCAAGCGACAGTTCCCGGATCGTCCGGCGGAACAGCGGGAGGGTGTCGACGCGGCCCGTCTGCGGATCGATGAGCTCCGGGTCGAAATACTCCCCACCCGGTTGCTGTTCTTCCGATCCGCCGTGATGGTCTATGGAAAAGAGTATTCCCCCCGCTTCCCGGCATCCCAATCCGAGATAGGCCGCCGAGAGGCCGCAATAGCTGCCGATCTCCAGGCAGGGGCCGAACCGTGCGGCTTCCCGGGCGATTTCATACAGGCGGTCTGCCTCATCCTCGGCCATGAATCCCTTGAAAACCCGCTTGTTCAATTCTTCTCTGGTCATCCCCCGCTCCCGGTCCGCAGATCATTGGACAGGGTGTTGTATACAATTGACCCCGGCAAAAGGCAAGTGTCGCCGGGTCAATTTCCCCCGGGAAGGGACGCCTCGCCGGAGGTACGCAAACCCTCCGAGATTAAACGAGATGACCGCAGCGCCCTTCCCCCGGGGCACAGCGATATTCCTGTAAAAAACTGCTTGACCGCATCAATATATGGTAGTATGAATGTGACAAACCCCAATATATAGCGTTACTGTATACGCAATAGTTCGTAAATAATATCAAGAAAGAGGAGCACTTCATGCACGCGAAGATCAAGAAAAGGGATGGCCGTCTTGTCAAATTCAATGCCGAAAAGATCACCAACGCCATCGCCAAGGCAGGGGCGGCATCGGGCGAGTTTGATCTTGCGGCTGCAAAGATGCTCACCATCCGGGTGCTGAACCTGGCGGAGAAGGTCTTCGACGACCGGATCATCAACGTGGAAGAGATCCAGGATATCGTGGAAGAGGTCCTTCTTTCCTCCCCCTACCGCAAGACGGCAAAGGCGTACATCATCTACCGCGATCAGCACGCCCGTCTGCGGGAAATCACCAACAAGATGGAGGTAGACCTGGTCGATCAGTACCTTAAAAAGATGGACTGGAAGATAAACGAAAACAGCAATATGGACTATTCGCTCCAGGGGCTGAACAATTACATCTCCTCCGAGGTGAGCAAGGTCTACTGGCTGAACGAAATCTACTCCCCGGAGATCCGCCGGGCGCATACGGAGGGCGATTTCCATATCCATGACCTGAGCCTGCTGTCGGTCTATTGCGTGGGCTGGGACCTTTTCGACCTCCTGGTGGAGGGGTTTAGGGGCGTGTCCGGCAAGGTGGAGAGCAAACCGGCCAAGCACCTCCGCAGCGCCCTCGGACAGGTGGTGAATTTCTTCTATACCTTGCAGGGAGAGGCTGCCGGCGCGCAGGCCTTTTCAAACTTCGACACGCTGCTTGCCCCGTTCATCCGGTATGACCAGCTGAGCTACCAGGAGATCCGGCAGGCACTGCAGGAATTCATTTTCAACATCAATGTCCCCACGCGAGTCGGGTTCCAGACGCCCTTTACCAATGTCACGCTCGACATAAACGTCCCCCGCTATTATGCGGACCGTAACGTCATCATCGGCGGAAAGCCCCAGAAGGAGACGTACGGTGAATTCCAGGAGGAGATGAACCTGTTCAACCGGGCCTTTCTCCAGGTGATGGCCGAGGGCGACGCTCGGGGGCGCGTGTTTACGTTTCCGATTCCCACCTACAGCGTTACCAAGGATTTCAACTGGGACGATCCGAAACTCGAAGGATTGTGGGAAATGACGGCGAAGTACGGGGTTCCCTATTTTTCCAACTTCATCAACTCGGACATGAGCCCCGAAGATGCGCGCAGCATGTGCTGCCGGCTGCGCATCGACAACCGTGAACTGCAGAAACGGGGCGGGGGGCTGTTCGGTTCGAATCCCCTGACCGGATCGATCGGCGTGATCACGATCAACATGCCCAGGATCGGGTATCTGGCCGACACGGAGAAGGGCTTCATGGAGCGGCTCGACCGGTTGATGGTGACCGCCAAAGAGAGCCTGGAAATCAAGCGTAAAGTACTGGAGAAATTCACCGACGGGAACCTCTATCCCTATACGCGCTACTACCTGCGGAGCGTGAAGGAACGGTTCGACGAATACTGGAAGAACCATTTTTCCACGATCGGTCTGGTGGGGATGAACGAGGCCTGTCTCAACCTCCTCGGCCGGGACATCGCCTCGCCGGAGGGACAGCGGTTCACGAAGAAGGTCCTCGATTTCATGCGCAACCGTCTCATCCAGTTTCAGAAGGAGACGGGCAACAATTACAATCTCGAATCCACGCCGGCGGAAGGGACTTCCTATCGACTTGCCAAGTGCGACAAAGATAAGTATCCCGAGATCATCTGCGCCAACGAAGAGCATTGCCGGCAGAGCAAGGCCGAGCCGTTCTACACGAACTCCACTCAGCTCCAGGTAAATTACACGAACGACGTGTTCGAAGCCCTCGACCTGCAAGACGACATCCAGACGAAGTACACCGGCGGGACGGTTTTTCATACCTACGCCGGGGAGCGGATCGCCGATCCGCAGGCGGTCAAGTCGCTGATCAGAAAGATCTGCGAGAATTACCATCTGCCCTACATCACCTTTACCCCTACTTTCAGCGTCTGTCCCTCGCATGGATACCTGACCGGGGAAATACAGACCTGCCCGACCTGCCAGGAATCGTGCGAGGTGTATTCGCGGGTCGTCGGGTACCTCCGGCCGGTGAAGCAGTGGAACATGGGAAAGAAAGAGGAATTCAAATTGCGCAAGACCTATAATTTCCGATGAGAATCGGAGGACTGCAGAAGGTCACCCTGATCGATTATCCGGGAAAGATCGGCGCAACCGTGTTTACGCAGGGGTGCAATTTCCGCTGCCCCTACTGTCACAATCCGGAGCTCGTCGATGCAGGTCTTTACGGTCCGCCCGTCCCGGAGGCGGAAGTAATTTCCTTTCTCGAAAAGCGCAGGGGAAAGCTCGACGCGGTCACCGTGACGGGCGGAGAACCGACGCTCCAGCAGGACCTAGAGGGTTTCGTCGCAGCGCTCAAGGCGATGGGATATTTCGTCAAGGTCGATACCAACGGCTCGAACCCCGATCTCCTCGCGCGGCTGATCACCCGGGGCCTGGTCGACTATCTGGCCATGGATATCAAGGGTCCCCTGAAAAAATACGGGGCGATCGCTTCCGTCGCGGTCGATACCTCCCGGGTCCTCCGGAGCATCGAATTGATCATCTCCTCGGGTGTCGCGCACGAATTCCGGACCACCATCGTTCGATCGCAGCTCACACCCCGGGACCTGGTGTCGATCGCGCGGATGATCCCGCAGGCCCGCCTGTATGTTCTGCAGCGCTTTGCGCCAACGAAGGTGCTGGACGACTCGTTTATTGCCGCAGCATCCTATTCACCGCAGGAACTGTCAACCATCCGGAAGAGTCTGGAAAAAGAGCCTGTTCCCGTGATAATCCGTTGACGGGAGGGGGAGTTCGTTCCATAATCGGCCGACCAGCGGACGAGCGACGTTCGCAGCGCGGGCATCCGGAAGGCAGGTGAATCATGAGCGGAAAGGATACCGACCTTTACCGTACAGCCGATGACAGCCAGATCGGCCGCCCGCTCGATCGGGTCGTTGCCGAGCTCCAGCGGTTTACCGAAGACCAGATGAAACAGATCAAACGGCTGACCCGCATCGGTACCGCCCTGTCGGCGGAACGGAACATCGAACGGCTCTTCGAGATGATCATCGCAGAGGCGCGGAAATTCACCGACGCCGACGGGGGGACTCTGTACATCATGTCCGACGACTGCCGGGAGCTTCAGTTTGCCGTCGTGCAAACGGAAACCCTCCGGATCCGCATGGGGGGAACGGGGGGAAGAATCACCTGGAAGCCGGTGCCACTGTACCATCCCGACGGAGCGGCCAACCACGGCAACGTTTCCGCTCACGTTGCCCTGACGGGCACGATCGTCAATATCCCGGATGTCTATGACTCGGAGGGGTTCGACTTCAAGGGGACGCGGGCGTTCGATGCGGAGACGGGATACCGGTCGAAATCGATGCTGGTGGTGCCGATGAAGGACCACCGGAACGATATCATCGGGGTACTGCAGTTGCTCAACGCCCACGGTGATTCGCGCGGGGACGTGGTACCCTTCTCGTATGAATCCCAGGAAATGACCGAGTCCCTTGCGTCGCTGGCGGCCGTCGCCCTTTCGAACAACCGCCTGATTCACGAACTGGAAACCCTGATGGAATCCTTCATCCGCGCCATCGGCACTGCCGTCGACGAGAAATCGCCGTACACGGGCGGTCATGTCCGCCGCGTAGCCGAACTGACGATGGACATCGCCCGGAGGATCAACAGTGCGCACGAGGGGCCCTACGCGGCGGTGACGTTCTCTGCCGATGAACTGCAGGAACTCCAGATAGCGGCGTGGCTTCACGACGTGGGAAAGATAACGACCCCGGAGTATGTGATCGACAAGGCGACGAAGCTGGAAGCCATCTATGACGGCATCGAACTGCTGCGCCTTCGGTTCTTGCTCGCGGCGATGCAGGAACGGATGCGGAAACTGCGGTCCCAACCGTCCCCGGCAGGGGGCGCCGACGAAAGCGACGGCAACGAGGCGGACCTGGCGCAGGAGTTTCAGTTCTTGACGGAAACGAACCTGGGGGCAGAGCGGATGTCCGACGAGCGGATGGAGCGTGTGCGGTCGATCGCCCGGCGGACGTGGGAATTGGACGGGGAACGAGTAGCGCTGCTTACGCCGAACGAGGTGGAACGGCTCAGCGTGCGGCAGGGAACGCTTACTCGGGCGGAACGGGAGATCGTGAAGAATCACGCGGCGGTGACACAAAAAATCCTTTCCCAGTTACCCTTCCCGAAGAAACTGAGCCATGTCCCCGAATATGCGGCCAGTCATCATGAAACACTCACCGGCACGGGATATCCGCGCGGTCTCGACGCCAGCCGGCTCCCCCTGCAGGCCCGCATCCTGGCACTGGCGGACGTGTTCGAGGCGCTGACCGCCAAGGACAGGCCCTACAAGAAGGCGAAGCCCCTGTCCGAAGCGATGCAGATCATGCGTCTGATGGCAAACGACCGCCATATCGATCCCGATCTGTTCGAGCTGTTTCAACGGGACAAGGTCTACCTAGACTATGCCCGCCGTGAGCTCGCCCCCCAGCAAATCGACGTCACCGGCGCGTAGGAGGGTCTGCCTCCCGTCGTTCCCGGTCCCCCTGCGCTGCATGGCCGGGAAGAACAGCGGCGAAACCGAAAACGGCGGGAAGATTCGCTTCCGCCGGGCGGAGGCGGGGGACGGATCATCGCTTGAGCGATTCGGCCTCTTTGGCGATTTCCTTTCCGCGGGCAGAGTCGGCGGGGAAATGCTTTGCCGCCGCCTTCAGGTGGAAGAGGGCGCTCTCCGGTTTCCCTTTCTTCTTGAAGTAGATGCCGAAGAAGTAATGGGAGGCTCCGGGCTGGTCTGCCTTGCCGTAGGCCATGGCAAGGGTGTAGAGGATCTCCGGATCGTCGAGGTGCTTCCCCTCCAGCCGCTGGTACAGCCCGAGCGCCTTCTGCACATCACTCCGTGCCTCGAACGTCCGACCCAGGTACAGAATCGTCCGGAGGTCCTTCTCGTCGAGTCCGAACGCCCGTTCCAGGGAGCGGCCGGCTTCGGCATACTGCCCCTGTTTGAACAGGGTTATTCCCCTCTCGCGCAGGACGTCCGCGTCGTCGGGGGATATACCCAAGGCCTTTTGGTAGGTGGCGAGCGATTCGCGAATCATCCCCAGTCTGTCCTGGGTGACGGCCAATCCGTACAGGGCGTCCGCGTTATCGGGGTCGCTGCTCAAGACTTTCTGGAAATGCTGGAGGTTGGCTGTCTCCGCGATCTTCCCGTCGAGCAGCAACAGGGTCTGTATGCGTCCGAGGTTTCCGATGATGCCGTCGGCGCCCTTTTGTGTGTAGGTGGTCTGCAGTAGGGCGTCGATGTACCGGGTCCGTTCATCCGTCCCGGGATGGGTGAGAAAATATGAGGGGACGGTGCTGGAGTAGTATTCATACCGTCGCATGATCTTGAGAAAATCGAGCATGGTGCCGCCGCCGTACCCGGCCTTGACGAGATATGCCATGCCCATCCTGTCTGCTGCCTCCTCCTGTTCCCTGCTGTACTGCAGAGAAAGCGTGGTTGCCGCGGCCATCGTGAACGCGGTGACCGCCGCGGTGAGGTCTCCCCCCCCGCCGAGAAAGGCGCCCGCCAGAATCGCCGCGAGGGAAGAGATGCCCAGTTTCTGCGATTTGTCGAGGATCTGGGAGATATGCCTGCCGTTGACATGGGCGATTTCGTGGGCGAGGACGCCTGCCAACTCTCCTTCATTTTCGACGAGGGTGATCAATCCCTGATTGACGTAGACGTAACCGCCGGGAGTGGCAAAGGCGTTTATCGCCGAACTGCGGATGATCGTAAATTTGAATGTAAAGGGGGCCTTGTCGCTATGGGCCAGGATCAGTTCGCCGAGCCTGCCGAGGTAGGCGTTGGCCCGTTCATTCTGGGAGAGGACGTTCGCCTTTTCGAGTTTTTCGTAAAATTCCCTGCCCAGCTTCTTTTCGTCCTCCAGCGACAACGATGCCTCTGCGTTCCTTCCCGCCGGGTTCACCGCCCCGAAGATCAGGATCACCAGCAGCACAATCGCCCATTTCCCCACCGGTCGAATCGGTCGCATTCACCCGTCCCTTCGTTCGCCGGAGCGCACATCCCGGATGGCCGGTGCGGCATCTCTCCGTTGTGTCTCCGCGCGATTCATCCTAGCCCTTTTCCGCGCTGTGATCAAGAGATCCTCCGCGAGCTTCCACCGGCGGGCGAACCTGCCCCCGGCGACAAACAGGGTAGGCAGTTGGGTCTCGATGTGATATACAACCCAAAAAGAAGCGGGGGATGCAGTGAAAAAGGAATTGATTCACACGCGCACGATTACCGTCAACTGTTTCGAAGCGGACGACGAGCGGCTGATCGTCGAAGGCTCGCTGACCGACGAGCGGCACTACCCCTACGTCCTGCATGCCCTGAATCAGCAGCGTGACGCCGGGTTGATGCACCAGATGACGCTGACGATGGAGCTGACGATTCCCCAGCTCGAGATCATTTCCCTCACGGCCGAGATGCCGGTGATCCCCGATCAGGGGTGCGGCGATGTCAAGGCAGCGGTGCAGAAGCTCGTGGGGCACCGCATTCAGCCGGGATTTACTACGCAGGTGCGGGCGCTCTTCGGTAAGGCAGCGGGGTGCGTTCATCTGACGAATCTGATATTGACGATGGCCTCGGCCGCGGTCCAGGGGCTCTGGAGCTATTTCAGCCGTTCCCGCGAGGGAGGGGCGCTTTCGCTCCCCGACATGGACGGATCGATGCTGCTGGACAGCTGCTATATGTGGCGCAAGGACGGTCCGTTCGTGCGCACTGTCCGGCGGCGCGCAGCGGCGGGAAAGAACAGGGGACGGTGAGGACGCGGTGAGACCCCAACGCACCCCGAGCCCCCCGCTGCGCCATGCACTGCTGTACGGACTGCCGGTCGTGATGTACGCCGGGCTGATCTTCCTGCTTTCCTCCCTGCCTCCGTTCCCCGATGATCCGATTCCCTTCGTCGGCTATGACAAGCTGGCGCACCTGGTGGAATACGTTCTGTTCGGCATGCTGATGTGCCGCTGGTTCAGCAACGCGCGGGCGCCCCGAATCAGAAGGCACGCCGCTTTGCTGACCGTTTTGCTCGGGCTGTGTTACGGCGTCAGCGACGAATGGCATCAATCCTTCATCCCCGGGCGCGTCGCATCGGCCTGGGACGTGCTGTTCGATACGCTGGGCGTCGTGACGGCTGCGCTCGCGTATCCGCTGACTATGAAACGCTATCCTGCGCTCCAGCGGCTCGATCGGACACTCGAAAGGAAATTCATCCATGAACCGTAAACCGGTAGTGACCATCGACGGTCCGGCAGGGGCGGGCAAGAGTACGATAAGCAGGGAGGTCGCACGGCGCCTTTGCTTCCTCTACCTGGATACCGGTGCCCTGTATCGGGCGGTGGCATACGGTCTTACCGTCCGGGGGTACTCGGGGAACGATGCGGAACTCGCTGGTCTGTGCCGGTCGCTGCGGGTCGAGCTGCAAAACAGGGATGGCGAACTGCGGGTATCAGTCGACGGTGAAGAGGTGACGGGAAAGCTACGGACGGAGGAAATCGGCATTCTGGCATCGACGGTTTCCGCCTCCCCCGCGGTCCGTGAAGCGCTGCTGTCACTGCAGCGCGACATCGCGGCGGAGGGGGGGGTCGTCGCGGAAGGGCGGGACATGGGTACGGTCGTGTTTCCCGGGGCCGAGGTAAAATTTTTTCTCGACGCATCGGTGGAGGAGCGTGCCGAACGGAGGTATCGAGAATTGATCGGCAAGGGGGAACGGACCAGCCTCGCGGAGGTCACCCGCGGCATCGTCATCAGGGACCGGCAGGACCGGGAGCGGGCTGTTTCCCCTCTGCGGGTTCCCCCCGATGCCAGGATCATCGATACTACGGGTAAGCCGATACCGCAAGTTGTCGATATCATGATGCGTATCCTGGAGGATGCCGGAGCGTCTCCCGCGCGGTGAGGAATGGTCACGGCCGGCGTGTTTTTTTCCCTGAATTCGCTTGATATTTGAAAATCAGTGTGTTAGGTAACGCATCTACACAATAAAACACAAAAATTACAGGGGGTATGGGTTTAATGGTTAACGATGATAACTTAATCTCAGATCAGCCGATCACTAACGCGGTCAACACCGAAAAGGATCCGGAAAGCTCCTCCGACGAAGGTGGCCAGGGCAAGGAGGAAAGCATCGGGTTCAGGGAACTGTATGAACAGAGCCTGCAGTCCGTGCAGATGGGAGGTGTGCTGACCGGCCGGATAGTCCAGATAAACGCCGATACCATCATGGTCGATGTGGGATGGAAGACGGAAGGGTATATCCCTGCGCGGGAATTGCGGGATGATCAGGGGAATATCACCGTCAACGTGGGGGACGAGATCGAGATACTCGTCGACCGCAGGGACCAAGACGGGAATCTGGTATTATCGCGAGACAAAGCCGCCAAGATCAAGATCTGGGATGACGTCAAAGTAGCCTGTGAACAGAATACCCCCGTGAAGGGCACTATCATCGAGCGGGTCAAGGGAGGCCTCTCCGTCGACATCGGCATACCGGCTTTTCTGCCCGGTTCCCAGGTGGATATCCGTCCGGTGCGCGATCTTGATCGGTATGTCGGCCAGTCCTTTCTGTTCAATGTCCTGAAGTACGATCGGAAGAGAAACAACGTGGTCCTCTCGAGGCGGACAATCCTGGAAAAGGAGCGTGAGGCGGAAAAACTGGACACCCTGAAGAACATCGAGGAGGGGAAGATCGTCGAGGGTATCATCAAGAACATCACCGACTACGGTCTGTTCATCGATCTCGGCGGCATCGACGGCCTCCTGCACGTCACCGACATCTCCTGGGGCAGGATCACCCGTCCCTCCGACCATTTTTCCAAAGGCGAGAAGATCCGGGTAAAGGTGTTGTCCTTCGACCGCGAGAAGGAGCGTGTCGCTCTGGGGCTGAAGCAATTGACGGAGAATCCCTGGGAGACGATCAAGGACAAATACCCCGTCCAGACGATCGTCGACGGACGGGTGGTCAACCTGACCGATTACGGCGTGTTCGTCGAGCTGGAGCCGGGGGTGGAGGGACTCATCCACGTCTCCGAGATGTTCTGGACACGGGAAATCCGCCATCCCTCCAAAGTACTGTCGATCGATCAGCGGATCAACGTCATGATTCTCGACATCAACACGGAGACGAAGCGAATATCCCTGGGCCTGAAACAGACCACGGCGAATCCCTGGGAGACGCTGAAACAGAAATATCCGGAGGGAAGCGTAATCAAGGGGTTGATACGGAACATCACAAATTTCGGTATCTTCGTGGGCGTGGAAGAGGGGATAGACGGCCTGATTCACATGTCCGATATTTCCTGGAAGCAACGGGTCAAGCACCCCTCCGAGATGTTCAAGAAGGGGCAGGAGATCGAAGTGATGGTCCTGAGCATCGATGTGGAGCATGAGAAGTTTTCTCTAGGCCTCAAACAGATCGAAAAGAATCCCTGGGAGGAGCTGAGCGTCAAGTATCCTTCCGGTTCGGTCGTCTCGGGAAAAGTTACCAATATTACCGACTTCGGTATTTTTGTCGAGATCGAAGAGGGGATCGAAGGGCTGGTGCACATCTCTGAACTGAGCTCCCGCAGGGTGAAATCGTCCGCGGAACTGTTCGCCGTCGGCGACAATGTGTCGGCCATCGTAAAGAACGTCGACCCAAAGAGCAGGAAGATCCGATTGAGCATCAAGGATTACGAAACGGGCAGCGATGGCAACCCGGTTCATCAGTATCTCAACAACAAGGAAAATATCGGATCCAGCTTGAGCAAGGCCCTGGCCGACATCAAGATTGTGGATTCGGACGAATAGTCCGCTGAGATCAGCTCATGCGAAGACACCCGATCGTCATAGGGATCGGCATACTCCTGGTTGTCGGGCTCGGTTTCTTTATCCTGGTCGTTAGCCTGAGCGTGTTCCGCACAGAGGGAAGCTCTTTCAGCCTTCGCGAGAAGGTCGGCGTCGTCGCGATCGAAGGGGTCATCCGCGACGGCAGCATGATCGTCGACCAGCTCGGGGAATTTGCCGACGATGACGCCATTCGGGCGGTTGTTCTGCGGATCGACTCCCCGGGCGGGGGAGCGGCGGCCGCACAGGAGATCTACCAGGAAGTCAGCAGACTGCGAAAAAAGAAAAAGGTCGTTGCCTCCCTGGGATCCGTAGCGGCGTCTGGTGGATACCTGATCGCCACCGGCGCCGACAGGATCGTGGCCAATCCCGGAACGATCACCGGCAGTATTTCTGCCGTGATGCACTTTGCAGACGTCCAAGAGCTGATGAAAAAGGTCGGGGTCCGCGCTTCAGTCGTGAAAAGCGGGAAATTCAAGGATATCGGCTCCCCGCTGCGCGACATGACGGCCGAAGAGCGGCAGCTGATCCAAGGCATCGTTGACGATATCTACGATCAGTTCGTCCGGACCATTGCGGAAAATCGAAAGCTCCCCCTCGACAATGTCGTGAAAATCGCCGATGGAAGAATTTTTTCCGGGCGGCAGGCACAGCAGCTGAAACTGGTTGATGAGCTGGGAGGGCTGCAGGACGCAGTGCTGACCGCCGGCAGGTTGGCGGGTATCGAAGGGAAGCCGGGAATCGTCCCTGCGGCGAAGAAGAAAGCCGGCATCCTGCGGTACCTCTTGGAGAACATGACCTCCGTCGTTGTAGACGAGTTACGGAGGGGCACGAAAGAATTCATCGGGGCGCACTACCTTTTTCCCTGATCAAGCGAGGCCGTGCCCGATCGGCCGCCGGGGGCGGGAATCGGAAGAGGGCAGAAGGAAGCAATGATGACCTATCGCACGCTCCTCCTCACGCAGCGGGAAGGATATGCAGTCGTCACGATGCACCGTCCCCGCGAAATGAACGCCCTTTCCCGGGAAATGCGCGGTGAACTGGAAGAGTGTTTCCTCCGCCTGTCCGCCGACAAGGGGGTGCGGGCCATCATCCTCACGGGCGGGGATTACGTTTTTTCCGCAGGGCTGGATCTGAAAGAACTGTCGGCACTGGCCGATGCGGACATCGAGGATTTCTTCCGTTCCCTCACGCGGCAGCTCAAGACGATCTATACGTGCGCAAAGCCCCTGATCGCGGCTGTGGGCGGCATCGCCCTCGGCGGAGGGTTCAACCTTGCCACCTTCTGCGATCTGATCATCGCCTCGGAAAGCGCAATCTTCGGCCATCCCGAGCTGATGTTCGGCCTCAATCCGCTGTTCAACCCGTTGCAGCGAATAGTTGGGATAGCCAAGGCAAAGGAGCTCATCATGCTGGGGCAGCCGATTGGCGCCAGGGAGGCTCTGCGGATAGGCCTCGTCAATAAGGTCAGCCCTCCGGAAAAATTGATGCTCGATGCCGAGTCGATGGCCGGAGAGCTGGCGAAACGATCTCCCACGGCGCTGGAGGCGGTTAAACGGATCTCCGATCTGGTACCGCGCCTCGACCGGGCGGCCGCCCTCGACGTGGAGCAGGATGTCGAGACGCTCCTTTTTTCCAGTCAGGAACGGAAGGAGCACATGAAGGTCTTTATGGATAACCTGAGAAGCAGAAAAAAGTGAATTCCGGCGCGCGCCGTTTCCCCTCTGTCTCGCCTCTCCCCGCAAAAAACCCGGTCAAATGATGTCCCATTCGCTGTCCGGGGAAGCAAAGTCGCGTAGTTGATCCCGCCGCTTCTTATGCTGCAACTTCTTGAGCGCCTTTGCCTCGATCTGTCGTATTCGTTCGCGGGTGACCCCCATCATCTCACCGACTTCTTCGAGGGTGAACGGGCCGAAGTTACAGGCAACCCACGTACAGTTGAAGAAGGATTCATTCTTAAGACGCCACTCGCACGTCGTGTCTTGACAGATTTCGGCGATGAAAGTGCCTTTTTTCTTGCATTTATACAGACTGTTCAACGACGCTTCTCCTCTTTGGGCAGTTTACCCGTAACATAGGGTTTCTTCCCTTCGTTGTCAATGCAAAAAGGGCACTCAAGAGGGCGATTGCCTACAACCCCGCCGCTTGCCCGTCCTTCCGCGGGTCCGACGCCGCGCAATAGCCGCCCGGCAGGCAGTGGATGAGCTGCGCACCGCCGAACAGGGAGGTCGGGGCCGTGGGTGTCAGGTGATGGCCGAGGCGTTCCAGCCCCTCCCGGACTGCGGGGCCGAATCCTGGCTCGAGGGAGAGATGCGAATCCTCGCTCAGATACCATCGCGGGGCGTCGGCCGCTGCCTGAGGATTCTGACCGTAGGCGATGATGCGGACCATCATCTGCAGGTGACCCTGGGCCTGCATGTGGGCGCCCATCACGCCGAAACTCAGCAGCGGAGCTTGGTCGCGCATCACAAAGGCCGGGATTATCGTGTGATAGGGGCGTTTCCCGCCTGCGACGCAGTTGGGGTGCCCCTCTGCGAGGGTGAACCCGGCCCCCCTGTTCTGGAGACTGATCGCCGTGCCGGGGATGACGACCCCTGATCCGAACCCATGGTAGTTCGACTGGATGTAGGAGATCATCATGCCCTGCGCATCGGCGGCCGTGAGATAGACGGTCCCGCCGTCCGGGGGAATCGGACCGGAGGGGGGGGCGGCGCGGTCGATCCGGATAGCGCTCGCGAGCCCCTTGAGGCGCGCACCGTCGAGCAGTGAGGCAGGAGGGATCGTCATCCAGTCGGGGTCGGCGATGTGGGGCTTTGCAGCGGCGAAAGCCGCCTTCATCGCCTCGATCTGGAGGTGCAGGCTGGCGACGGAATCGACCGGGGTTTGATCGAGGGGGAGGTGGTTCAGGATACCCAAGGCGATGAGCACGTTGAGCCCCTGGCCGTTCGGGGGGAGTTCGTACAGGGTGACGCCATGCCAGTCCTGGGAGAGCGGACGAACCCAGTCCGAACGGTGATCCGACAGGTCCGCTGCCGTCAGCAGGCCGCCCGTTTCTCGCGCGTGGGAGACGATCCGCGCCGCCAGTTCTCCCCGGTAGAAGGACTCGCCTCCTGTCTCCGCGATGTCCTGCAGGGTGCCTGCCATTCCCGGCGGCCGGAAGAGCTCTCCCGTCAGGGGGGCGCGTCCGCCGAGTAGAAAGGTCGCGGAAAAAGAGGGGATGTCTCGGAAGGGTTTGGTCGTGGCCGACCATTTTCCCGCCGTTATCGGAGAGACGAGGTAGCCGTCGGAGGCATAGCGGATGGCGTATTCGAACAGGTCCGCAAAGGGAAGCCGACCGAAGGTGCGGGAAAGGCTCGCCCAGACGTCGACCGCACCGGGGACCGTCACCGCATCCCATCCGTGCAACGGCATGGCTCTGCGGGCGCCGAAATGGGTCCGGCTCCAGGCGCGCGGCGCACGTCCGGAGCCGTTCAGGCCGTGCAGCTCCTTCCCGTCCCAGATCAGTGCAAAGGCGTCGCTGCCGATGCCGTTGCTGGTCGGTTCGACGACGGTAAGGGTGATCGCAGCGGCGAGGGCCGCGTCGACCGCATTGCCGCCCTTCGCCAGCATCTGCAGCCCCGCTTGCGCGGCAAGGGGCTGGGACGTGGCAACGACATTCCGCGCAAATACGGGCATCCGCTGCGACGGGTACGGAAAGGTCCAGTTGAGCGTCATTGTTGTAGATCCTCGCATCGATGGAACGGGTCAGTAGGGGAGCTTATCGGGGGGTCTCCGTTCCGGCACGTAGAGGTGCGGAGGCGCCTTTTCATTCCAGGCCGCCGTTACGTAGAGATTGCAGTAGCAGCTGCCGAATTCGCGCACATCCGCCTCTCGGTAGACGCAGGGGCAGATGATGTCCCGGTCTGCGTCGCGGTCGCCCGATGCCAGACGGCAGGGGCAACACATGTATCCGTAGCGCTGGCGGTTTACGAGCAGGGCCGCCAGGAGATCCTCTACCCGCCCACGGTCACGGTTGAACTGGTAGCCTTTCGGCTCCTGGGCCCGTTTGAGCATGTCGTAGAGCTGCTCCACAGCAGTCATATGCCCAGCGCCTCCCGGATGGCTTGTTCGTTGAACCCGACGATGATCCGCCCGCCGATCAGTATGGTGGGAAAGCTGCACGCGGGGTTGAACTTCTTGACCTCTTCGATCATCGCCTTCCGTTCGTCTCCGGTAAGGAGATCGACATCGGTGCACAGCGTGGTAACCGCATGATCCTTCATGAACTGTTTTGCCGCCTTGCAGTGACTGCACGTACTCAGCGTATACATCCTGACCGTATCGCTCATTTCCTGCCTCCCGTCATCGATCTTGAAACGGCGTAACAACACCGCAGGTGCGGAGAATGCCGGGGCGGCGGCGCATCTATACGCCCCGATGCGGCGCCCTGACCGCTGCTCCCCGGTCCCGAGGCATCATGAGAAGAAAAAGGGATTTTGTCAAGGACGTTGTCGGTGATGCCTGCGTCTGGGCGGTGCGAATGGACAGCGCAGGGGAAAATGGCTTGTGGGGCGATCGGTCGTATGGTAGGAGAATTCCGAGCGGAATCTGGGCAGGGCAAAGGGCGGTTAGCCGAGAGAGCCGGGTTTGAGAAGGGAATACAGACTCGCCAGACGGGAGGCCGGGATGCCGATTACCTATACGTCGCTGGGGTTTGTGAACACCGGGGCCATGTTCGTCGGGGCCATGCGGGGCGGATATGCCGTTCCGGCGTACAATTTCAACAATATGGAACAGCTCCAGGCGATCGTCATGGCCTGCCTGGATACACAGTCGCCCGTCATACTGCAGGTATCGAAGGGTGCGCGGGACTATGCGGACAGAACCCTCCTGACCCGTATGGGGCAGGGGGCGGTCGAGATGATGAAGAGGGTAGCAGGGGAACGGGGGGTTGGTGAAATCCCGATCGCCCTGCATCTCGATCACGGCGATTCCGTTGCGCTGTGCGTCTCATGCATCGATACCGGATTTTCCTCCGTCATGATCGACGGCTCGCACCTCGCCTCGGCGGACAATGTTGCCGTCACGCAGGCAGTTGTTGCGTGCGCCCATCCCCGGGGCGTGACCGTGGAGGGAGAACTGGGGATACTTGCGGGCGTGGAGGACGAGGTGGCGGCCGGCGAACACACCTACACGAGTCCCGATGAAGTGGAGGAGTTTGTCGAGCGGACCGGGGTCGATTCCCTGGCGATCTCGATCGGCACATCGCACGGCGCATACAAGTTCAAGGCAGGGCAGAAGCCGGAGATCCGACTGGACATCCTGCATGAGATCGAGCGGCGCATCCCGGGATTTCCCATCGTGCTCCACGGTTCCTCTTCGATCCCCCCGGATGCGGTGGCAGCGATAAACCGCTATGGAGGGCGTATGAAGGACTCGATCGGCATCCCCGAGTCGCAGCTGCGGGAAGCGGCCCGCTCCTCCGTCTGCAAGATAAACATCGACTCCGACGGGCGGATCGTGATGACCGCGAAGCTCCGCGAGATCCTGGCGCTGAACCCCCAGGAGTTCGATCCGCGCAAGTATCTCGGACCTGCACGGGAGGCGCTGTTGGCCATGTACCGGGAAAAGAATCACAGCGTGCTGGGAAGTGCCGGACGGGCGCCGGAGATCATGCGCGAGATCTCGGACGGCTGCCGTTTGTGATCAGCGCGATCACCGCAGCGTCCGGGGTGCAAACCGGTCTCTCCTGCGGGCCTCGCGGCGGCGTAATTTGTTCTTGACAACGGCTTGAGTTGCAGTGTATCGGAAGCCCGCCGGGTGGGGGTATGTTACCCCACCCCGCCGGGAATGTCCTGGTTTATCGGGAAGTTCATCTCAGCGCAGCACACAGGAACAGGTAACCCTATGGCAACCGCAGTGAATGATCTGAATGTACCGCATCGCCTCCTCCTCGGACCCGGTCCCAGTGCAGTCCACCCCCGCGTGCTTCGCACCATGAGCACTGCACTCGTGGGGTACCTCGACCCGGAGTGGCTGGCCCTGATGGACGAAGAGCAGGATCTCCTGCGGGCTGTTTTTCAGACCGCGAACGCCCTGACGCTGCCCATGTCGGGAACGGGCAGCACGGGAATGGAAACCGCCTTCTGCAACTTCGTCGAACCGGGCGATACGGTGGTCATCGGCTGCAACGGCTATTTCAGTGAACGGATGTGCGAAATGGCCCGTCTGTACGGAGCGAAGGTGATCCGGATCGAAAAACCCTGGGGTGCGGTGCTCACGCCGGCTGAGGTTGAGGAGACCCTGAGGGCGCACAGGCCGGTGAAGATATTTGCGTTGATCCATGCGGAGACATCCACGGGCGCCCTTCAGCCGCTGACGGGAATGGCGGAGGCGGCGCACCGGCACGGCGCGCTGTTCTTGATCGACTGCGTCACGTCGCTCAGCGGCGTACCCCTGAATATCGACGAATGGGGGGTCGATGTGGCCTTCAGCGCATCGCAGAAATGCCTTGGCTGCCCCCCGGGGCTCTCGCCGTTTACCGCCAACGAACGGGCTCTGCGGCTGCTCCATGCACGGAAGACCCGGGTACCCAACTGGTATCTCGACCTGACGATGATCGAGAAATACTGGAACAAGGAGCGGCTCTACCACCATACCCCGTCGACCACGCTGCATTACGGACTCCGGGAAGGGCTCCGGCTCGTCCTGGAAGAGGGGCTGGAGGACCGGTGGTTCCGGCATCAGGCAATCGCCGAGTACCTCTGGGAGAAGATGGAAAACCTCGGCCTGAAGCTCTTCGTCCCGCGCGAGCACCGGTTGGCATCGCTGACAACCGTCTGCGTACCCGAGGGGGTCGAAGATGCCACCGTCCGGACGCGTCTGCGTGAGATCTACAACATCGACATCGCAGGGGGATTCGGGCCGCTGAAGGGCAAGATCTGGCGGGTGGGGCTGATGGGATTCTCGAGCCGGAGGGAAAATGTCACCCTGCTTTCCGAGGCGCTGCGCGAGATCCTCCATGGGAGGAACTGAGCCTGCCCGGATCGAGGTAGAGACGATTGCGGACGTCTCCGCTCCGGCGGCCAGCCGACAGCAAAAAAAATATCTTGACATCATTCCCATAATCAACTATATAATACACCTTTTTAGCGTATCAGTTTAAACAACCGTAGATCCCCCCATCTGGTGCGGCATCTCCAAATGAGGGGTTTTTTTATATTTCTGTGTTACCGTAACCCGCGGGTCGTTCGCAGCAAAAGGAAGAAACGTATGAATACCACCGTAGAGAATGTCAGGAACATCGGAATCAGCGCCCATATCGATTCGGGGAAGACCACCCTCTCCGAACGGATACTGTTCTATACGAAGCGCATCCACGCAATCCACGACGTCAAGGGCAAGGACGGCGTGGGCGCAACGATGGATTCGATGGAACTCGAGAAGGAGCGGGGGATCACGATCGCCTCGGCGGCTACTTTCTGCGAATGGCTCGACCACGAGATCAACATCATCGATACCCCCGGGCACGTGGACTTCACGATCGAGGTCGAACGGTCTCTCCGGGTACTCGACGGCGCGGTGCTGGTTCTCTGCTCGGTGGGCGGCGTGCAGTCGCAATCCATCACCGTCGATCTCCAGATGAAACGCTACCAGGTGCCCTGCCTGGCGTTCATAAACAAGTGCGACCGGAGCGGCGCAGACCCTGCCCGGGTAATCGGCCAGCTCCGCTCTAAGCTGGGCCATAACGCCGTGGCGCTGCAGATCCCCATCGGTCTGGAGGCAAATTTTCAAGGCATCGTCGATCTGCTGGCCATGAAGGCGGTTTATTTCGACGGAAGCAACGGCGAAAAGGTGAGGATTGAGGAGATACCGGCGGAACTCCGGGACGAGGCGCGCAAGCAGCGGGAAGAGATGATCGATGCCGCCACGATGTTTTCCGATGAGTTGATGGAGGCCGTCCTGGAAGAGAGGCCGATTCCTGACGCGCTGATCATCGCCGCGCTCCGCCGGGGAACGCTGGCGCGGAAAATCACTCCCGTTCTGATCGGCTCGGCGTATAAGAATAAGGGCGTGCAACCGTTGCTGGATGCGGTTACCCGTTACCTTCCCTGTCCCTCCGATGTGGAGAATACCGCCCTCGACCTCGAGCACAACGAGGCCCCGGTGGTGCTTTCCACCGACCCTGACAAGCCGATCGTGGCCTTGGCATTCAAACTCGAAGACGGAACGTACGGGCAGTTGACGTACATCCGGGTTTACCAGGGGACATTGGCAAAAGGGGCGGTGATCGTCAACACCCGGACGGGCAAGAAGACCAAAGTGGGACGCGTAGTCCGCATGCACGCCGATCAGATGGAGGACATCGAAGCCATTTCGGCTGGGTATATCGGGGCACTGTTCGGAATCGAATGTTCATCCGGGGATACCTTTGTGTCGCCGGGCCAGAATCTGACGATGACCTCGATGTTCGTTCCGGAGCCGGTCATCTCGCTGGCGATCTTCCCCAAGGACAACAAGTCCCAGATCAACATGTCCAAGGCGTTGAACCGGTTCACGAAGGAGGATCCCACCTTCCGTACCCACATGGACGAGGAAACGAACGAAACAATCATCGAGGGGATGGGCGAGCTGCACCTGGAGATCTATGTCGAGCGGATGAAGCGGGAGTACGGCGCCGAGGTGGAGACGGGAAAGCCCCGGGTGGCCTATCGCGAAACGATCACCCAGCGCGCGGAGTTCAACTACACCCACAAGAAGCAGACGGGCGGCTCCGGCCAGTATGCCCGCATTGCGGGGTATCTGGAGCCGATCACGGAGGGACCGGAGGATTTCCTGTTCGTGAACGAGGTGCGGGGAGGGGCGATCCCGACTCAGTACATCCCGGCCTGCGAAAAGGGGTTCCACCTCTGCATGGCAAAAGGGCCGAAGATGGAATTTCCGGTAACGGGGGTGCGGGTCGTCATCAACGACGGCGCTTCGCACGCCGTGGATTCCTCCGATATGGCATTTCAGGCAGCGGCGCGCGGCGCCTTCCGCGAGGGCTATGCCAAGGCCAAGCCCGTCGTCCACGAACCGATCATGAAGGTGGTCGTGGAGTCGCCGACCGAGTTTCAGGGCGCGGTGATGGGGCTGCTCAACCAGCGGCGGGGCATGATCGTCGGGGCGCAGGACGAGGGAGTGATGACCGTGGTGGAGGCGCAGGTACCGTTGGCCGAGATGTTCGGCTTCTCGACGATACTCAGATCCGCCACGCAGGGGAAGGCGCAGTTTACGATGGAATTCGCCGTGTACCGTCAGGTCCCGCAGTCTATTGCGGAACAGATTGCAGAAGAGGTGGCGTTGAGAAAAAAGAGCGCGGCATGAAGTCCGCGGCGTCACCGATGTTCATCCGCTCGTCCGCCGGACGGGTGATCAAACTCAAAGACAGGAATACCGCCATGCTGAAACAAGAACTGATCCTTCGCAACCCCCTCCGGTACCTGGGCTTCGAACGGGAAGACGTTCTCGCCCCGGGTGAGTTCGGCGCCGTTCTCGCCCATGCGGGGGTCGGAAAAACCGCCCTGTTGGTCCAACTCGCGTTGAACGGAATGTTGCGGAGCAGAAACATCCTCCATGTCAGCCTGATCGACCCGGTGCAAAAGGTCAACCTCTGGTACGGGGAACTGTTCCACCATCTCGCCGACCGGTACGAGGCGCCGCAAATCAAGAGACTCTGGGATTCCATTCTTCCCCATCGGTTCATCATGACCTTTCGCGTGGACAGCTTCAGCGTGCCGAAACTGGATGAACGGCTCAACGATCTCACCGAGCAGGGGATATTCAAGCCGGACATGATGATCATCGACGGTCTCCACTGCAACGCATCCCTGCGTCCCGCCATGGAAGCACTGAAGACCCTGGCCGTCAAGAACGGGCTCCCGGTATGGTTTACCGTGCATACGCACCGGCATGAACAGCCGGAAGATGACGGGCTGCCGGCGTCGTTTTCTCCGCTGGTGGACCTGTTCGATCTCGTTCTCGAGCTGCGGACGGAGCATGCCGATATCCACATCACGCCGCTGAAAGGTGCGCTGACCGGGGCGCCCGCCGCAGCCGACTTGCTTCTCGATCCCTCGACCATGCTGATCAAGGACCGGGCGTGATCACCCGGTGCACCCCGGAGGCTTTCCTGCCCCGGGGAATGAGGGAAGGGTAAGCGCGGCAGGGTGACCCCTGCCTCTGCAGGGGCTCGACCCCTGCCCGAGGAGATGCCGTGAGCCCAGTCCGGCCCCGTTCACTGCCTGGTCCCGCCGCCTGCACGCTTGCTCTGGCGGGCGTTCCGATTCGCCTTGACAATTGAAATTGAATCTATTAGCGTACCTGCCGAATGTGCCGGTATCTGAGGGAGAATACCCATGATAGGCGTTCTGGTCACGACCCACGGAAATCTGGGAAGCGAGCTGATCAAGGCTGCGGAGTTGATCCGCGGCAGCCTGAAAGGCATCGTCCACGTTTCCGTGGACCAGAAAAAGGGGGTCGAGGACCTGAAGAAGGAGATCAGCACGGCGATAAAAAAACTCGACCAGGGTCAGGGGGTGCTGATCCTGACCGATCTCTTCGGCGGAACGCCGTCGAACATCTCCCTCTCCTTCCTGAAGGAGGGGAAAGTGGAGGTCATTACCGGCGTTAACCTCCCGATGCTCCTGAAACTGCCCGACATACGAGAGGGAATGCAGTTGCAGGAATTTGCCCGGCTCATCAAAGATTACGGCGTCAAAAATATCTCCTTAGCAAGTGAAATCCTTAGCAAAAAGGCCGGCGGATAGGCTATTGCAGGCTTTGCGGGACATAACCCTCGTACGGGTCGACAACAGGCTTGTCCACGGTCAGATTCTGGAGGCATGGGTTCCCTTCCTCCAGGCGGCCTGCATCATTGTCGTCGACGACCAGGTGGCATCCGATTACTATTGCGAAACAGTGATCCGGATGGCGGTCCCCCGCGAAGTAGAGGTTGTCATCTGCGGAACCCAGGATTTCGCCGACGCCTATTCGTTTCACCGGGGGAGCGGTCAAAAGACGATCGTTCTGTTCAGCAAGATCGCCGATGCGCTGACGGTCTACCGCCGCGGGTATCGCTTCGACACGTTGAACATCGGCAATGTGTACAGCGAGAATTGCCGGCTGTGCTGCACCCCCTCCGTCCTCTTGAGTGACGTCGACATCCGCGACATTTCCCTTCTCCATGGCGAGGGGGTGAAAATAGAACTCCGGCGCGTGCCGCGGGAGAAACCGGTCGATTTTGCTCATGTCCTGCGGTGTGCAGGTTCCTAGGACACAGAGAATCGCTCAGGCGAACGCCATGCTACCGAAGCTCATCGCCGTATCAATCGCCGGCGGCATCCTCTGTCTGGACCGAATAGTCCTGCAGGCGATGGTATCGCGGCCGATCGTTGCGGCGCCCGTCATCGGTAGTATCCTCGGGGATGCCTACACCGGCCTTATCGCCGGCGCGTTCATAGAACTCCTCTGGATCGACAGGCTGCCCATCGGTACCTATCTCCCGCCCAACGATACCGTTGTTTCCATCGTGCTTACCGCCGCGTCGATAGAGAGCGCTCATCTAATCGGCGGACCTTCCCGGGAGCTGCTCGTACTGTCGCTCCTCGGCACCGTACCGCTCGGCATTCTCGCCCAGCGCCTGGAGCTGTGGCTGGGGAGAGGCAACGAGAAACTGGCCGCGGCGGCCGTGAGCGAAGCACCGCGGGGGGATGTTCGGTCGGTCTCCCGGAGGCATCTCTTCGCCATTTTGCGCAGCTACCTGCTGTGGGTCGTTTTGATCTTCGCTTCGCTGGCAGCGGTGATTCCTGCCCTGGCCTGGCTCTCGCCCCGACTGGGAACGCCCATCACCCGGGGGCTTACGCTGCTGTACGGATTCCTGCCGCTGCTGGGTGCGGCCGTGGCCCTCAACACCATCAGCGTGCGCGGGGTCATTCCCGTATTCTGCGCTGCATTTCTTTGTGCTTCGGTTATCATCGGTCTTCTGCGGAGCGGGTAGCGATGGAAACCGACGGCTGTGAAATCGGGGACTGCGAGGAGGGGGATATCGACCAGATCATCGCCATCGAACGGGACGCCTTTCCGACCCCCTGGTCGGAGAACATCTTCCGCGGCGAAATCGCCTCTCCCCTTTCCCGGCTGCGCGTTGCCCGGGAAGGCGGTGACCGGAGGGGGGCGGTCCTGGGCTACGCCGTCACCTGGCGGGTAGCCGATGAAATCCACCTGCACAACATCGCGGTTCGCCGGGACAGGCGGCGGCAGGGAATCGGGTCGCGCCTGCTCGGCGAGGCAATGGGGCGTTCGCGATCGGAGGGGGCCCGCTGGATGACGCTCGAAGTCCGCCGCACGAACGACGCCGCGCAGCGGTTCTATCAGAAATTCGGGTTTTCCTGCCGGGGTGTCAGACCCGGCTACTACACCGATACGGGGGAGGACGCCCTGATACTGTGGACGGATCTGTGTCCGGTCCCTGTGGCGGAGTCGGCACTGCGGGCAATAGGGGAGGGGGACGATGGATGAAACGCAGGCCGTGAGGGGGGATATTGTCGAAAACCGCGCCGTTGCCCCCGGCCATTTCCAGATGTCCATCCGGCTGCCCGGTTCCTTTCCGACCCCTGTGCCGGGACAGTTCGTGATGGTAAGAAGCGCAGACCACGAGGAACCCCTCCTTGCCCGGCCCTTTAGCGTGTACGGATTTCAGCGGCGCCGGGGGGAAACCGCCGTCGACCTTCTCTATCGCACAGCCGGACGGGGTACGGCGCTGCTTTCCCGGCTGGAACCGGGGGCGCGATTGGTCGTACTCGGTCCCCTGGGAAGGGGGTTTGCACCGCCCGAGGGGATGAAGAAGGTGATCCTGCTTGCCGGCGGCGTCGGCGTGGCCCCGCTGGTTTTCCTGCTGAGGAGCGGCCGGCTCGCAGGGACAAACGCCTGCACCTGCTACGTGGGCGCACGTACGGGCGAACAGCTGACCGGCCTGGAACTGCTGCGGGGGGCAGACCTTCACGTCTGCACCGATGACGGAAGCAGGGCATTCTGCGGGCAGGTTACGGATCTGCTCCGCCGCGATATCGGGGGGTACGACCCCCCAGAGACGATGATCTATGCCTGCGGCCCGTCGCCGATGATCCGGACGCTGGGGCGACTGCTCGGCGATCGTCCTATCCGCTGCCAGGTTTCCCTCGAGGAACGGATGGCCTGCGGACTCGGCGCCTGTCTGGGGTGCGCGGTAGCGGTGCGCGGGGAATCGGGGAGGAAGGAATACCGGCGCGTGTGCAAGGACGGTCCCGTGTTCGATCTGCGGGAGATCCTCTTTGCCTCCCCCGGCGGCGCGGAGGAGGGACAGCAAAATGGATGAACTGCCGAATCAGGACGGTGGCTATCACCCCGTTCTCGCAGTGGAAATCGGCCGTCTCCGGTTGCAGAATCCCGTCATGACGGCATCGGGTACGTTCGGCTACGGCCAGGAGTACACCCCGTTCGTCGACCTTGGCCGGCTGGGGGCGGTCGTGGTGAAGGGGTTGTCGCTGGAACGACGCGACGGGAACCCGCCGCCGAGGATCGTGGAAACGCCGGCGGGGATGCTTAACGCCGTGGGGCTCCAGAATATCGGCGTCCGGGCGTTCATCGCCGAGAAGATGCCGCAGCTTCGACCGTACAACGTTCCGGTGATCGCCAACATTTTCGGCGAGACCGTCGAGGAGTACCGGCGTGTAGCGGAGATCCTGGCCGATTGCCCCGGGATCGGCGGCATCGAGATCAACGTCTCCTGTCCGAACGTCAAGCAGGGGGGGATCACCTTCGGCGCCTGCCCCGACACTGTTCAGGAAGTCACCGGTGAGGTCCGGAAGGCGACCTGCCTCCCGGTGATCGTCAAGCTGACCCCGAACGTCACCGACGTGCGGGACGTTGCCCGTGCCGCGGAAGCGGGCGGCGCGGACGCCGTCTCCTTGATCAACACCCTGACCGGGATGTCCGTGGACATCGAACGTAGGCGCCCGCGGCTGGCGAACGTCACCGGCGGCCTTTCGGGCCCGGCGATTCGGCCGATCGCCCTCCGTATGGTCTGGCAGGTTGTCCAGGCGGTTCGGATCCCCGTCGTCGGCGTCGGCGGCATCATGACCGCCGCCGACGCCCTCGAATTCCTGATCGCGGGAGCCACCGCGGTCGAGGTCGGGACGGCGAATTTCGTCCGGCCCGCGGCGACGATGGAGATCATCGCCGGCATCGAGGCCTATCTGGTCCGTCATCGGATCGGGGACATCGCGGAGTTGATCGGCACGCTGAAGGTCGATGCGGAAACCGATGCGGGGCAGGCAGAGGGCTGCTGAAGGACGCACCGCCGGAAAAGGCTTCACCGAGAATCCGTTGTAGTCGGCCCACGAAAAGCCGGATTCGGAACCGATGGTCTCAAGGAGGTTACCCGATGAACGCGCCAAACAGCAATCTCCACGAACGTCTCCGGGCCCTGGCCATGAACCTCTGGTGGTCATGGCATCCCGATATGATCGACCTGATGCGGGACTTGAACCCGCACCTCTGGCGCGAGGTCGATCACAATCCGATCGCGTTCCTCAACCGCTTCACACCGGAAGAGGTGGAGGAGCGGGCCGCGGAGTTCGTGCTCCACAGCCGGATCAACTATGCCTTCCGGAGGCTGCACGAGTACCTGGAAGCGGGGCAGACATGGGGGGCCATGCATTGCGCCAACCTGAAGCAGAAGCCGGTCGTGTATTTTTCCGCCGAGTTCGGGCTGCATGAATCGCTGCCGATCTACTCCGGCGGGCTGGGGATTCTGGCGGGCGACCATCTGAAGAGCGCCTCCGATCTGGGGATCCCGTTGATCGGGATCGGCCTCCTCTACCAGCAGGGGTATTTCGGTCAACGTCTGAACGGGGATGGCTGGCAGGAAGAGGACTATGTCGAACTCGACGTCAATAATCTGCCGTTGCAGCCGGTAACCGCTGCGGATGGCCGGCCGCTTGTCGTGCAGATGGCGACGCGCAGCGGTACGCTTCTCGCCAGGGTATGGCTGCTCCAGGTGGGCCGGGTCCGGCTGTTTCTGCTGGATTCGAACATCGACGGCAATTCCACGGACGATCGGCGATTGACCTCCCGGCTGTACGGGGGCGACAACCGGTTGCGCATCCGCCAGGAGCTGCTGCTGGGGGTGGGCGGAGCGCGGATCATGCAGGCGTTGAACATCCACCCCGGTGTGCTCCACCTGAACGAGGGACACAGTGCCTTCGCCATCCTCGAGGAGATCCGCCGGGTCATGGAGTACGACCGGATCCCGTTCCATCGCGCCCAGCGCCGCGTCTCCCTCTACACGGTGTTTACGACCCACACCCCGGTTGCCGCCGGCCATGACCGGTTCTCCCCGGACCTGGTCGAGGAGCATCTCGGCGTGTTCCGGGAAGGGTTGGGGTTGTCGACGGATGACTTCATGGCCTTGGGGCGGATCAACCCGCACGATCGATCGGAGCCGTTCTGTATGACGGTCCTGGCGTTGAAGAACTCACGCCGGGCAAATGGCGTCTCGGCAATCCATGGGACGGTCAGCCGGTTGATGTGGCAGCCGTTGTGGCCGAATCGGCCCGAAGGGGAAGTGCCGATCGGGCACATCACCAACGGGGTGCACATCCTCTCCTGGCTGGCGCCCCAGCAGTACCAGCTGTTCGAGACGCGGCTCGGACGCGACTGGGTCACGCGCATGACCCATCCCGACATGTGGGCGCGGGTGGCGGAGGTAGACGACGGGGAGCTCTGGGAGACGCACCAGAACTTGAACATGCAGCTCATCCGGTTCGTTCGCCGGCGGTTGCTGATGCAGTCAGAACGGCTGGGCCATCGCGAGACTCTCGCCCAGATCGATCAGGTGCTCGATCCCGACGTCCTGACGATCGGCTGTGCTCGGAGGTTTGCCACCTATAAACGGGTAGACCTGATTCTGTCGCAGCCCGAGCGGCTCACGAAATTGATCGGGGATCCGCACCGGCCGATCCAGATCGTGTTTGCCGGCAAGGCGCACCCCCGGGACGATGACGGCAAACGGCTCTTGCAGCGTATCGCGCAGTACAGCTATACCGCCGCCTGCTGCCGGCGGGTCGTGTTCGTGGAGAACTACGATTACAATGTGGCGCGGCATCTCATCCAGGGGGTCGATGTCTGGCTGAACACCCCCCGGCGACCGCTGGAGGCCTGCGGGACCAGCGGCCAGAAGGTACTGCTCAACGGCGGATTGAACCTCTCGGTACTGGACGGCTGGTGGGCTGAGGCATACGACGGCAAGAACGGCTTCGCCATCGGCCACGGCGGGATGCACGACGATCCGGATGTGCAGTACCAGCGGGATGCAGAATATCTGTACGAAACCCTCGAACAGGAGGTGATTCCGCTGTACTACGAACGGGAGGCGGACGGCATCCCGCACCAGTGGATCAAGCGGATGAAGTATGCCATCCAGAACCTCGGGTGGCGTTTCAGTGCGGACCGGATGGTAAAAGACTACACCGAGCGGTTCTATCTGCCCGCGGCGAATGCGACCTCGGCGGAAACGGCCTGCTTCATCAAGTGAAACGCACGGCCGGGTGAATAATCAGAGCATCCGGTCGATCTCCCGGAGTTTCCTGTCGAGGCGCTTGCGCGAAACCGGAACGGGCGTCTTGAGCTCCTGTGCGAACAGGGATATCTTGTACTCTTCGATCAGCCACTGGAATTCTTCGATCTCCCGGATCTTTTCCTCCGAGGCGTCCGGGGACAGATTCCGGACGATTACCTGCACCCGTTCGACGAACTCCGCGACCTCAGCGCCCCGGGTGAGGATCTTCTCCAGATGGAGGGCCCCGCGCTCGGCACGGACGGCCAGACCGCGGAGATACCGGGCGATGTGACCGATCCGTTCTTCGGGATGGCGGACCAGGAAATCGGGGGGGACGAGGCGGGTGAGTTCCTCGCGGAGGCCGGCAAGAAAAGCGAGGACCGGTTTGTTCCCCCGCTGCGCCGCTTCTTGGCCGCTGATCTGCGACGAGACTTCGTACAGCGCCCTGATCAGCGGTGTGCACATCCGCAGGATCGCGTGTCCCCGGGAAAGGATCTGCGGCCGGACGGCCTCTGCGTGGGCGTGGAATGCCTCCGCCGTGCGGCAATCCGCTTCGAACAGATCATGCATCACCTTCTCGGCCACGGCGTTTTCCAGCGCCTTCGCCCCCCCGAACGCAGCCGCCCAGAGCTTCAGGTCCCCGGTGGGGGCAAGCGCCTTGTGCAGGTGTCTCAGTTCCTGGGGAAAGCGCAATGCCACGAGCGCGCGCACCCCCTGGCGGTGGGACTGCCGCGCCTCGGCCTCGGAGCGGAACAGCACAATGGCGACGTCGGTTTCGGCGACGCAGAGGCCCGGAAAGGCGACGGGACCGGTCCGCGCGTCTGCGGTAAGCGCCACCCGTTCGGGCAGGGCTCCGAAATCCCAGCCGGTCAGGCCGGATTGCTCCCATCTCCGGCGGGCCTCGGCATAGGCCTGCGGTTCCCGCTCTCCGCCGAACTCCTGTCTGAGTACACCGATGTCGCGGCCGGCTGCCAATTCGCGGTCCCCCTCGTCGACGACGGCATAGCGAAATCTCAGGTGCTCTTCGAGCCCGTCCATTTGCCAGCGGTCCGCCGGGATATCGATCCCGAATTTCCGGAAAACGGCACGACCGAGGGCGGTGGGGAGCGGTCCCTGCCGCTCCATCTCCCGCAGCAGGGTTTCGCAGGTCTGGGCGATCGGCTGCAGTTTCTTGCGGTACTCCTTGGGCAGTCCTCGGAGGAGGGCCAGGACCTTCTCCCGCAGGAGGCCGGGGACCGCCCAGTCCAGTGACTGGGCAGGGAGCGAGGGGGCGGCGTGTACCGGGATCTTCAGGGTAACGCCGTCCAGGGGCCTTCCGGGTTCGAAACGGTAGACGCATTCCAGACGCCACCCGCCGGCGGCGACGGTGGAGGGAAACTGGGCGATCTCCTCCGGATCGGGCGGTTTGACCAGCAGGTCCTCCTCGGTCATCCGGAGGAATCCGTCGCTTCCCCTCTCCCGGATCAGGCGCTGCAGCGACCGGATATCGGAGAGCGGGGGAAGCCGCTGTTCGTAGAACTGCGCCATCTCCTCCTCGCCGATCAGCAGATCGTGACGGCGGACTTTCTCCTCCAGACCGGCGATCTTTTCAATCAGGGACTGGTTGTGGGCCAGGAAGGGGAGGGGACGCGTTACCTCACCGCCGACAAGGGCGCTGCGGATGAATATCCGCGCCGCCTCGGCGGGATCGATCCGGCCGAAGGAGACGGACCGGCCCGCTACGATGATCAGGCCGAAGAGGGTGACTTGCTCCGAGGCGACGACTTCACCGCGGTTCTTTTCCCAGCGGGGATTGGAGTAGCTGTGCCGGCAGAGACCGCCCCCCAGCTTCTCCAGCCACCCGCAGTCGATGTTTGCCACGGTCCGCGCGAAGAGCCGCGAGGTCTCGACCATCTCGGCGCTGACGATCCATTTTCCTCCCCGGCCGAACAGGCCGGAGCCGGGAAAGAGCATCGCCTGCCGCCCCTGGGTTGCCGTGTAAAGGTTCTTTTCCTTCTTCTGCGCGATCTGTCCCAGAAAGCCGCTGAGGATGGAGCGGTGGAGTGCCGCGTACAGCTCCGCACCTTCCTTTCCTGCCGCTTCCCGCGGCCGCGAACGGCCCGTGTGCCGCGGGAGAAACCGCTGTTCAGCGAGGAGCGCAAGGATCTGGTCGTGGATGTCCCGCCATTCCCGCATCCGCCGGTAGGAGAGAAAGTGGTCCCGGCAGAAGCGGCGGAGGCCGCCTCCGGTCTTCGGTGAGTCACCGTTTTCATAGGAATGGCGCCAGAGGGAAAGAAGCGCCGAGAAGTCCGATGCAGGGTCCTTGAACCGGGCATGCGCTTGATCCGCCTGCGCCTCCTTGTCTGCGGGCCGCTCGCGGGGATCCTGGATGGAGAGGGCTGCGGCGATGACGGCGACCTCCGGCAGGCATCCCTCCCCCCGGGCCTCGAGAATCATCCGGGAGATCCGCGGGTCGAGGGGGAGCCTGGACATGATCCGGCCCCGTTCGGTCAGACGCCAGGGACGGGCGGGGTCCTGCGGCTCTCTCTCCTGCGGTTCGATGGCGCCGATTTCCAGGAGTATCTCGATACCGTCGCGGACGCTCTTCGGGGTGGGGCGGTCGATGAACGGAAAGGAGTCGATATCGCCCAGATTCAGGGCGAGCATCCGCAGGATCACCCCGGCAAGGTTGGCGCGGAGGATCTCCGGTGCCGTGTACAGCGGGCGGGCGAGATAATCTTCCTCATCGTACAGGCGGATGCAGATCCCGTTCTGGACGCGGCCGCAGCGCCCCTTGCGCTGGTCGGCGCTGCTGCGGGAAATCCTGCGCACGGGGAGTCCCGCCGTACGGGAACGGGGATTGTACTGGGCGATGCGGGCCAGCCCCGTGTCGATCACGTACCGGATCCCGGGGATGGTGAGCGAAGTCTCCGCCACGTTCGTCGCGACCACGATCTTCCGCCGGTCGAGCAGCCGAAAAACCCGTTGCTGCTCTGCGTTGGTGAGGCGTGAGAATAGCGGGAGGATTGCCGTTTCCTCCCGATGCCGGCCGGCGAGGAGTGCACAGACCTCGCGGATGTCCCGCTCCGTCGGCATGAAGATGAGCACGTCCCCCAAATCGCGCCGCTCGATCAGCTCGTCGACGACGCGGACCGCGGCCTCTACCGGGGTGATTTCCCCCTTCTCCTCGGCCCCCGGGTCGAGCGGCCGGTAGCGGACCTCGACGGGGTAGAGGCGGCCCGACACCTCGATGATCGGGGCCTCTGCGAAGGCCTGGGAGAACTTCTGGGTGTCGATGGTCGCCGAGGTGATGATCAGATGCAGGTCGCGCCTCCGGTTCAGGAGGTCCCGCAGGATGCCGAGGATAAAATCGATGTTGAGACTCCGCTCGTGGGCCTCGTCGACGATGATCGTGTCATAGGCGCTGAGCAGGGGGTCGCGCTGGGCCTCCATCAGCAGGATGCCGTCGGTCATGATCTTGATGGTAGCTGCCCGCGGGGTGGCGTCGTCGAAACGAATCTTGTACCCCACGGAACGGCCGACCTCTTCGCCGAGCTCTTCAGCGATCCGGCGGGCGACGGTGGTCGCCGCGATCCGCCGGGGCTGGGTACAGCCGATCTGCCCCCGCAGCCCGCGGCCGGCCTCGATGCACATCTTCGGGATCTGGGTGGTCTTTCCGGAGCCAGTTTCCCCGGTTATGACGAGGACGCGGTGCCGCCGGATCGCCTGTACGATGGCCTCCTTCCGTTCCAGGATCGGCAAGCCGGCGGGGTAGACGATCCTCGGCAGCTCTCGGCAGCGTCGCACGGTCTTTTTCTGCACGGGTGTGGTTTCGGACACGGTCAGTCTCACAGTCAATACGGGAGCGCCATGGGATAATACTCATCGGGGCCGCGGATGTCAAAGGATCGATTGATTTTGGCGCTACAATCCCTTATAGTGGCATGAAGGCCCTGCGACCCCTGAGGTGGATCATGCCGCTCGTCACGTTTTACTTCCAGCTGCACCAGCCGTTCCGCCTCCATCCGGACCGGAACAAGTATCTCTGGGAAGAAAAGAACCGGGAGGTGTTCCTCAAAGTCGCCGAGAAGTGCTACCTGCCGGCGACGCGGATGTTCACCGAGCTGATCTCAGCCTGGCCGGGATTCAAGGTCACCTTTGGGATGTCGGGAACCTTTCTGGAGCAGGCCGAGCTGTACAAGCCGGAGGTGATCGCCGCGCTCCAAGAGCTTCATGCCGCGGGAAAGGAAAACAGCCAGGTCGAGTTTCTCGACGAGACCTACTACCACTCCCTGACCAGCCTGTTCGAGGATCCGCACAAGACCGAGTTCCGGGAGCAGTCGTCCCTCCACCGGGAGAAGATGCGCAAGCTGTTCGGCATCTTCCCGACCTCGTATCGGAACACGGAGCTGATGTACAACAACCATATCGCCGATGCGGTCGCCGACATGGGGTATCAATCGATCCTCTGCGAGAAACGGGACGACATGTTCACCGGCGAGGAGGGGGGGATCTCCCCCAACGCCGTTTTTCGGGCGCGCGACACGAACCTCATCGTCATCCCGCGCAACCGGGAGCTGAGCGACGACGTCGCCTATCGCTTCCCCCATACGCCGATCAGGCCGGAACAGTATGCCGGCTACCTCGCCCTGATCGACGGCGAGGTCGTTCTGCTGGGGTACGACTTCGAGCACATCGGCGAGCACATCTGGAGCGAACGGGGAATATTTGAATTCTGGCGCGGGCTCCCGGAGGCGCTCGCCAGCCATCGCAACGTGGTCGCGGCCACGCCGACCGAAATCGCGCAGAGTTTCCGGGAGACCCTCTGCCCGGAGGTGAGCATCCACGGCCTTGCTACCTCCTCCTGGGCGGATGCCGGCCGGAACACCTTCGGATGGCTGGGAAACCCCACCCAGTACGAGCTGTTTCGGGATATCGAGCTGATGGAGAAGGGCGCCAAGCGCGCCGGAGGGGAGCTCCTCACCAAGTGGCGCCACTTGACCACGTCGGACCATGTCTATTTCCTGCATGAGCGGGTCGGGGAGGATCATGCGGTACACTCCTATTTCAACCCCTACGACAACTCGATCGCCCGGCCGACCCATGTCCTGACGCGGAAGATCGATGACCTGGAGGTTGTCATCCGGCGCTTCGAAGTCCTCAAGAAGAGAGAGACCACCGCTATCCTGATCATCTCTCCGGAGACGGGGCGCCTTCCCGAGGACATGGGGGGGCTCGCCCGGTTCATCTCCGGAAAGAGCGGCGGACAGGGGGAGGTCGTCTCGGCCCTGTGCGAGGGGCTTACCGAACGGGGATACGACGTGCACCTGGCCATTCTCAACCTCAAGAAGCGGTTCCAGCGCGAATCGCAGATGAACGAGCTGCAGTGGCGGGAGGTGCGCTACCGGATCGACTCGGAGAAGATCTATCTCGTCAGCTCCGCCATCTTTGCCGACAACCTGAGCGCCTATGCCGGCGATCCGATCATGACGGCCGTGGAGTTCCAGCGCGAGATCGTCAACAACGTGATCAAGGTGGTTCGGGCGCGGAGCGAAGGAAAGCTGATCATCCACAGCCATGACTGGATGGCAGGGGGCGCGATCAGCGCCTACGCGAGTGCGACCGGCCTCCCGGTCCTCCATACGGTTCACAATGTGTTCACCGCCTGTCTCCCGCTCGACCAGCTCGGCGGGATCGGCCTCAAGAACATCTCGGACCGGCTCTACTTCCAGGAGAAGAACGGTCAGGCCTGCATCGACTGCCAGGCGACGGCGATCAAGAATGCGACGATGATCAACTTCGTGGGGGAGCGGTTTCTGCGCGAGATCGTGGAAGATTATTTTCTCGACCGGGAATTGGTGCCTCCCAGCGTCCGCCAGGAGGTGAAGGAGAAGTACCGCCACGACGCCGCGCGGGCAATCATCAACGCCCCTGCGTCCAGCATGTATCCGGAGAAATGCGAAGCGCTCGTGAGGAAATACGGCCCGGAGGACGATATCCTGGAGGCAAAACGGGAGAATCTACTCGCCTTCCAGAACCGGACGGGGCTCAAGGTCAACCCCGATGCCCTGCTGTATTTCTGGCCTTCCCGGCTGGACCCCTTCCAGAAGGGGGTGGAACTGCTCGAAACGATCCTCGGCCCGTTCGTCAAGACCCACCCCGATGTCCAGATCGCCATCGTCGCTGACGGGATCGGCAATGACCGGACCCATGTGGATCTCCTGGGGGGAATTGCCTGGGCCTCCGGGGGGCGGATCAGTTACCACCCCTTCGACGAGGGGCTTTCGCTTCTGGGGTATGCGGCGGCGTGCGATGTGTTCGGGGCCTCGCTGTACGAACCCTGCGGGCAGATCGATCAGGTAGGCAACCTTTTCGGGGCGACGGCAACGAACCGCGATACGGGAGGGTACCACGACAAGATCCGGGAGTTGCGGCTGAAGGCGAACGGCGCCCCGCAAGACGAGGGGAACGGCTTTCTGTTTCGGGATTATGATGCCGGCGGACTCTGGTATGCCCTCGAAAAGAGTCTGGCTTTCCATCGGCTTCCCGGGGCGGCGCGGGAGAAACAGCTCCGGCGGATCATGCGGGAGGCGCGGGAGAAGTACAGCCTCGGCCACATGATCGCCGAGTACATCCGTATCTACGAAAAGCTCAACGGCGGCAGGCCGCTGGTCTGACCCGCGCAGGCGGGTTCATCCCCGAATACTCTTCTGCACGCGCTCGGCAATCCCGCGGACACGGCGCATCGCTTCCTGCTCGTCGATTGTCAGCAAGTGGCGGTCCCGCATGACGACCTTTCCGTTGATCAGCACCGTATCCACGTCCGCACCGCCGACGGTGTAGACGAGGTGCGAGTACTCGTCGTACAGCGGCGTCAGGTGGGGCTTGTTCATGTCGATGATGCAGACATCCGCCTTCTTCCCGGCTTCCAGCGTGCCGATCAGGCGCTCGAGCCCCAGGACCTTGGCGCCGTCGCAGGTCGCCATCCTGAGGACCGTTCGCGCCGACATGACGGTGGGGTCGAGGCGGGCGGATTTTTCCAGTTTCGCGGCGGTGTCCATTTCCTGGAACATGTCGAGATTGTTGTTGCTGGCACAGCCGTCGGTTCCCAGGCCGACGGTGACTCCCAGCCGCAGCATGGCGGAAATCGGGGCCACGCCGGAGGCCAGTTTCATATTGCTTTCGGGATTGTGGACGACCTTGCAGCCGTGATCGGCGAAGACCCGGATGTCTTCTTCGTCCATGACCACACAGTGGAAGGCGAAGAATCGTTCGTCGAGCATCCCCAGTTCCTTGAGGAACGTCGTAGCGCGCTTCCCGAATTTTTCCTTCAGCTGTCTCGCCTCGGCCGCATTTTCGAGGAGATGGGTGGACAGGGGCACCCGGTACCGGTCCGCAAGCTCCTTGGCGGATTTGAGGAGTTCCGGGGAACAGGTGTACAGGGAATGGGGCTCTACCATGATGTTGACCAGCGGATCGTCGGTCCATTTCCGAATCAGCCTTTCCGTATAGGCAAGACCTTCCGCGGGTGTCGGGAAGTTGGGGGAGGGGAAATCGAAGAGGACTTCGCCCAGCAGGCAGCGCATTCCGGACTGTTTCGCCACCCGGGCCGTTTCCTCCTCGAAGATGTACATGTCGGAAAAGGTGGTCGTTCCCGACTTGATCATTTCAGCACAGGCGAGCATGCTCCCCCAGTAGGCAAGTTCGGGGTCCACGTTGCGGGCCTCGGCGGGGAAGATGTAGTTGTTGAGCCAGTCCATCAATTCCATGTCGTCGGCGATGCCCCGAAAGCAGGTCATGGCCGCATGGGTGTGGGCATTGATGAGGCCCGGCATGATGAGGCACCCCGGAACGTCGATCGTCTCCCGCCCCCGGTAGGCGGAAAGGATCTCCTCGCTCGGTCCCAGCGCGGTGATGGAATCGCCGGTGATGGCAAGCGCGCCGGAGGGGATGATCGTGTCCCTCTCATCCAGTGAAACGACCGTTCCACCGGTAATCAGTATGTCCGTTTCCCGCATGCTGCCTCCTTTGCGCCCTGTCGTGCTCAGCCCTTAACATAACTGCTGGGTACTGTTCAACTGAATTTCGGACCGGCCGGAATTCTGCTTGCATTTTCGTCGCGAATTCCTATACGGTCACTTCGGGGCGGGAAACGATTCGCGCACCCTGTCAACCGCACACGAGCCCCGACGATCCGAGTCGGGGAGACGCGTCTGGGGCGGGCGGCTGCCCGTGCTGCATGATCCGGGAGAGGCGTTGAGCGCATGGCCAAGATCGTTGCCGTTCATTCATTCCGGGGAGGAACGGGCAAGTCGAACACCACAGCCAATCTGGCGTGCCTGCTGGCGCAGAAGGGGCACCGGGTAGGCATTATCGACACGGATATTCAGTCTCCGGGGATCCATGTCCTTTTCAGCCTCGACCCGAACGACTGCCCCTGTGCCTTGAACGATTACCTCTGGGGGAGATGCGAAATCAGCCAGACCGCATATGAGGTAACCCCGACAGCCGACCCTGCAAGCTCGGGGAAGCTTTTCCTCATCCCGTCCAGTATCCGCACCGGAGACATTGCCCGGGTCATCCATTACGGCTATGACGTCAATCTGCTGAAAGAGGGGTGCCAGCGTCTGATCCGGGAGCTGCCGCTGGACTACCTGTTCATCGATACCCATCCCGGTCTCAACGAGGAGACTCTGCTTTCCATCGCCATAGCCGATATGCTGCTCATCATCCTCCGCCCGGACCACCAGGACTACCAGGGGACGGCGGTGACCGTGGAGGTCGGCCGGCATCTCGAGGTCCCCCGGATGAGCCTCCTCCTCAACAAGGTCCCGGCATGTTTTTCGCGCGAGGCGCTGACTGACCAGGTGGCGCACACGTACGGTTGCGAAGTGGTCGGTGTGCTGCCCCATGCCGAGGAGATGATGACCCTTGCCAGTTCCGGGATATTTGTCGTCCGCTATCCCGATCATCACGTCAGCAGGGAGCTGCGGACCGTCACGGCCATGATCGAGGCATAGGCATGGATGCGCGCAGAATCATCCTCACCGGGTGTGGATGGGGGGCGGTCTTTGGGATCCTCAACTGTGCATCCAATGTGTTTCTCCTGCCGTCGGCACCGTTTATCTCGCTGCGTCCGCAGATTGCCCTTCCCATGGTCGTAGGAATAACCGTTCATCCCGTGGCCGGTTTTCTCGTCGGGTTCGTGGGAAACATCATCGGGGACGGGCTGTCGGGTTTTGGATTGTGGAAGTTCTGGAACTGGCATCTGGCCAACGGTCTGATGGGATTTCTTCCCGGTCTGGTCAGGTATGGGGGAAGTAACAGGATCAGTACCGTTCGTGATTTCGGCGTCCTGGAGATGAGCGTTGTCCTGGCGAGCGGCGCGTCAGTCGCCTTTGCCGTCTTGCTGGATGTCCTGTTCCTCGAGTTCATGCGTTTTCCTTCCTCGTTTCATTCCTGGATACTGCCGGCGTTTCTCACCGACGCGGTGAACGGGTTCGTCCTGGTGCCCGTCCTCCTGCTTCCGGCAGGACGATTATTGATTACCCTGGAGACACGGACGATCCTGCTCATCACGGCTCTGCTGGTAGTTGCCGTACTCAGCACGGCCGGCGCAATAACCTGGTCTGTTTGGGACGATCTCAGCTCTCCCGCCGCAACGATAGAAAATTTCTACATCGCCGGCATCGTTTCGGTGATTCTGCTTGTGCTCGGATTCATTGCCGCCCTCGGATTTGTGCGGAAGATCACCGATCCTATCGGAGAACTCACCCGGGCCGCAGAGGCTGTGGAAAACGGGGACTATGATCTCGGGCATCTTGGCCACGTCTCGGCGCGACAGGACGAGCTGGGCAGGCTCTCCCGTGTTCTCCAGGGAATGGCAGGCCAGGTCAGGAAACGGGAGGAGGCGCTGCGCAGTCAGGTCCAGGAGCTGCGGATACGGATCGATCCGCAGCGGCGGGAGCGGGAAGTGGCAGCGATCGTGGAAACGGATTACTTTCAACAGCTGAAGAAAAAGGCCAAAGAGCTGCGCCAGGGCATGAGTTGAGGACGCGATGAACGGGATGTCAGCGGCGGTGTTTGGAGGCGCACTCGCGTACGTGCGGGATTACCCCGTGCCGGAGGTGAAGCCGGGCTGGGCGAGGATCCGGGTGCAGGTGGCCGGGATCTGTAAGACCGATATGGAAATCATGAAGGGATATTTGGGCTTCACCGGGATCCTGGGTCATGAATTCGTCGGCGTGGTCGATCGGTGCGAAGATCGGGCATTGATCGGCAAGCGCGTGGTCGGCGACATCAACGCCGCCTGCGGGCACTGTGCATGGTGCGCCCGGGGATTGGGTCGTCATTGCCCGCAGCGGACTACCCTGGGGATCGCGAATCTCAACGGCTGCATGGCTGAATTCTGTATCCTGCCGCGGGAGAACCTGCTGGTCGTTCCCGAGCAGATGCCCGCTGAACGGGCGGTCCTGACGGAACCTCTTGCAGCGGCCTGCGAGATCCTGGAGCAGCTGAGCATTGAGAAGACGGACCGCATCGTCGTTCTCGGCGACGGCCGGCTCGGGGTGCTCTGTGCCTGGGCCCTCGCAACGGCGGCGCCCGATGTGACGATCATCGGCCATCACCCCGCGAAGCTCTCCCTTGCCCGCTGGCGGGGAATAACGACCCTCCTCGGTGACGACCAGGTCATGCCCGGAGCGGACATTGTCGTTGAGGCAACCGGCACCAGCCAGGGGATCAGCCGGGCGATGAAACTCTGCCGCCCCCGGGGGACCATCGTGCTCAAATCGACCGTTGCGATCCCCGGGGACGTGAATCTTGCCCCCGTCGTCATCAACGAGCAGACGATTGTCGGGTCCCGGTGCGGCAGGTTCCCCGCTGCGCTCGCGATGATGGGGAGTTTCCCCGACATGCCCCTGGACAGGATCATAACCGGCCGTTTTGCCTTGGAACGCGTGGAAGAGGCATTTGCCCGCGCCCAACAGAAAGATGCCCTGAAGGTGCTTCTGGACATCGCATCCCGATGAGTCCGGAAGACCGGAGACGAACCGATGCGTGGTGATGGCAGATGAAACGTGATGTCAGCGGTGTGATCAGGTCCTTGATCCGGGATGAGGCGGCACGTGCGGAAGGCGCGGCATCGGAACGGGATCCACCCGCCGAGATGACGTCTCTTGGCGTTCCGTTGGTGCGCGGGGATGATCGCCACCGTATCATCGACCTGACAAACGTCCATGCAATTCGCAACCTGCACACCTTTGTCCGGCTCCTCATCAATGAGGTCGTGGAGCAGTGCGGGTTCGGGAGCGGCGACATCATGGTGCGCAGAAAGGTCGACGCCAACCTGACCCCGGAACTCTGCGCCCTGGGACTCGACTGGGTAATGATCTACGCCCGGATCGACGCCGCCGAGAGTCTGCCCTTTTACCATTGCCACTTCGGCAACTGCATGCAGGTGATTTTCCGAGCCCTGCAGACCCAGCGCTGGGGAGGCATGCTGTTCCCCGATTTCTTCGGCATCCCCGGGTCCTCTGCCGAAGCGGCGCCGCCGGCGCTCCTGTTCCCCTTCCATCTGCAGGAAACGGACAACCGACAGGGGCAGTATTTCCTGGTCGAATACGGCAGGTCGGGTCGTTACCTGCGCATCACCATCGAGGATGCGGCTTCGTCGCGCCTGCAGCTGAGGCACATCCCGCACCGCGTCGTCGACCAGCGCGTGCGGCAGTCATACCTTGCCGATGTGCACCTGATCGCCGAGCAGATTCACCAGGGGATTCTCCGGGAATGCATGAATTCCCGGGCTGAGTATACCCTCATGCCCGCACAGCAGGGCGGACTCTTCGCCCATCTGCGCAGCTGCGGCCTGGACAATCTCCAGTCGCTGCACTTCACCTGGCCGACCGATGACATCCAGGTGATGCTGCTCGAAAAACAGCAGTCACCCGAATCCCCGAGCGAGTCCTTTGCGACCCTCGTCAAAGAGATGCAGCTGATCGAAGATCCTCTGGTGCTGTCCTGCCTCGCCCGGGGCGACATTGTCGAGATGATCGCGGGGAGGGTGCATGTTTTTATCGACCTGTCCCGTTACGGTGCATCGCTGAACGTGAGCTTCAACGAGCGCCGGAGCGTGCTCTCCCTGGAGGACTATCTCGGGCAGATGCCCGCCCTCGAACAGGCCGTGCAGTCGCGAAAAGCGGCACTCAGTGGGGTGCGGCTGTTTATGATCCATCACATCACCGCCGAAGTGATCGGCCTCCTCCGGGCCTTCCAGACGGCCGGATGCGAAACCGTGACGACGTTCTTCGTCAAGTACGGCGGGATCATTCCCGATGCCTATCTGGAGACGCTGATGTCGCTTCCCCCCGAGGCATTTCGGTTTTACAGCCTGCAGCGGCTCGAGTCCCGGGAGCTTCTGTCCGGCAAATTCTCCTTCTCGCGGTTCTTCTCCCCCGTGACGGGTTTGGAAGAAGTTGAACAGGCCGTCTTTCTCGGCTGTCGTGATATTTTCGGAGCGATGCGTCTCGCCGCCGGCCATCTGTTCTTTACAGAGGTCGGCAAGGCCCGGGAGGCGGGAGAACAGCTCCTGCTGGTGGAGGATGGCGGTTACCTGGCCCCGCTGATCAACCGGTTCGCACAGGAAGGACGCACCGTGCGGGAAGTTCTTTCCCAGTTTCACGTCCCGCCTCCCGCCTGTGCGGAAGAGATGCTTTTTTCCGACTGGGTCGGCCATGTCTTCCTGGGGGGGATCGAGCACACACGAAACGGGTATGATTACAATTCCGAAGTCAGGGACGAATTCGGCCAATTGCGCTTTCCCGTGGCCAGCATAGCCGTCTCCCGGCTCAAGCGAGGGCCGGAAGCGCGGGAATGCGCGGTTTCGATCCTCAACGCTGCCGAAAACATCCTGCATCGGTTGGGTGTCCTGCTTTCGAAGCGCAATGTGCTCGTCCTCGGGTCCTCCGGCGCCATCGGAGGTTACCTGAAGCGCGATCTGGTTCAGCGTCTCGATTCGGGCCGTCTCTTCGGCGTGGACATCGCCGCATCCGGAGATGCGGGAGAGAAAATCGTCGAGGCCCGGACCCTGGAAGACCTGGGGAGCACGGAACTTGCGGAAATCGACGTAGTGATCGGCGTTATCGGCAGGTCGATCCTCAGGAAGGAACACCTCGACCAGATGATCCTGCACGGCCGTAGAAAAGCGCTGTATTTCATCAGCGGTTCAACCAAGACGGTCGAATTCTCCGCTGTCGAGGCGTACCTGCAGTCCCTGCGCGAGCAAGGCACCCCGCGGATCGGCGACACTCCCGTAACGGTCGCGTTCAGCGCCCTGCGCGATCTCCAGACCGGGATACTGCAGGGGTACCGGGTCGATCTGGCCCTCGGCGATGATCGGACAAGAGACAAGACCTTGTACCTGCTGGGCGAACTGATGCCGATAAATTTTCTGTATTACGGTATCCCCCGGGAAATCGTCGACGAGGTCATGGCGCAGCTGTTTACCCTTTCCTGCGGTGTCGTGCGACGGCAGCGATCGACGGACAGGCTCCCTCCGCAGCTGCTGGCTGTCGATCAGAATATCGATGCGGATGCGAATCCGCTCCGGTAGCAGCCCCGACGGGATTACCGGCGAAGGGTGGAAAGGCCGCAGCGCGACTCGCCACGACTGAATCCCACGGCGGTCGCATTCAGCGGACCGTAACCTCAGGCAGGAGTGGCCGGCGCGCAGCTGGATCTGCGGCGCGGCCGGGAGTAGCCGGCGCCGACGATATCCGCTGCGATGGAGCGCACCGCAGCCATGGCGGAGTCGACGTCGACGGTGAGAAGCATGCGGTTCCGCATGACGATCCGGCCATTGATGATGCTGGTCGTCACATCGCTGCCCGCCGCGGCATACACGAGCTGGGAAAAGGGGTGGTACAGGGGCGTCAAGTGCGGTTTTCCCAAGTCCAGGATGATGATGTCGGCGCTTTTCCCCGGGACGATGGAGCCGATCCCCTCGGCCATACCCAGCACCCTCGCACCGCCGATCGTGGCCATTTCCACGACCCTCTCGGCAGGCAGGACGGTGGGGTCGGCAGCGAACACCTTGTGGAGCTTCGCACACATCCCCATCTCCCCGAACAGGTCGAGGTTGTTGTTGCTGGCGCAGCCGTCGGTTCCGAGACCCACGTCGATCCCCCGGGAGAGCATGGCCGGGACAGGGGCGACGCCGGCGCCGAGCTTCATGTTGCTCTCCGGATCGTGGGCCACTTTGACATTGCGCGCCGCCAGGACGTCGAGTTCGTCCTCATCCAGCCAGATACAGTGGGCGGCGACAGTCCCTGCGTCGAGGAGGTCGAGATCGCGCAGATGGTGGACGGGCTTCTTGCCGTACCGCTCCCGCAGGAGGGTGATCTCGTCGCGGGTCTCGGCGAGGTGGATCTGGAAAGGGATCCGCGCCTCCCGGGTGACACGCTTGATCGTCCGGAGGGTCTCCGGCGAGCAGGTGTAGGGGGAATGGCAGACCAGGGCAGGGGTCACGAGCGCCGAATGCCCTTGCCAGCGGCCGACGAATCGCTCCGCCAGTTCCCGGTGGCGGGAGGTGTCGGGCTGGTCGGGTGTCGGGAAATCGATGAACCCCTGGGCCACGATCCCCCGCATCCCGCAGTCGATCGCCGCGCGGGCGACTGCGCCCTCAAAAAAATAGCCGTCGCAGAACGTGGTCGTCCCGGAGAGGATCATTTCGGCGATTGCCAGCGTGGTCGCCGCATACACGGTCTGCCGGTTGACGAAGCGGCCCTCCACGGGAAAGATGGTTTCGTTGAGCCAGCGCATCAGCGGGAGATCGTCGGCCAACCCCCGAAAGAGCACCATCGGAAGGTGGGTGTGGGTATTGACGAGGCCGGGCATGATCAGCGAGCCGGTTGCGTCGACGACCTCGCGGGCTACAGGGGTGTACCCCGCGGGCAGGGATTGCCTCTCGACGAAGAGGATCCTGCCGCCGCGGATGCCGATGCAGGGGTTTGTGATGATATCCCCCGGGGCCGCCATGGTGAGCAGGGTCCCGCCGGTGATGAGGATGTCGAGCTCCTGATCGTCGCGGTTCATCGCGGCAGGGGCCTGCGGCAGGGCGGGTGAAGCGCGGCTGAGCAGCGGCGAAAACGACGCAGGGAACGAACTCCTTGACACGGTGCGGCAGAACGCATATAGAAAAAATCCTGTTCATTCCCTGCCTGGGTGGCGGAATTGGTAGACGCAAGGGACTTAAAATCCCTCGGTCCTCGCGGCTGTGCGGGTTCGATTCCCGCCCCAGGCACCAGGTATGGGGAAGATCCGCACGAGCCAGGCAGTGACTGCCTGGCTCGTCTTTTCTTGTCGATAGGGATGGGTGTGCCCGGCTTGACCCGCAGCCGCGTTTCTGTCGCGCTACTGACGTATCGCATCCAAATCCCCGACGGGCCTCGTGAAGGTACACTTGAACGGTGCAACGATCAACTTTTCCGCCGTCAACTTGACGCTGCCGCTTGGGATGGCAAAGGGGAGCGATACGACGAACAAGGCCGTGCCGAGCACCGTGCCGACCAGAGTCACCGGCCTGACGAGCAACACATCTACCGGGATGTCCAACTCACTGGCTCCGAACGCCGGCCCCGAAACCGCGACGAGGGCGATTGCGGCAACCAGGGTCAAAAATGCTTTTCTCATGGATGCACCTCCTTTTCCCAGTCTGAGTCTTTATGAACCCGGTCAGATCTTTCCCCGCTCCTGGGCGATGCGGATGTAGGTTTCCATCCCGGTCTCCGGAGGGATATACTGCAGCTCCGCTGTCTTCTTCCGCAGCCCGATTGCCTCGGTCGGGCAGGTGGAGACGCACAGGCCGCAGCCGATGCAGCGGGTGAGGTCGACCAGCGCCGTGCCGTCAACGATCGCGATGGCGTCCATCTGGCACCGCTCCCGGCATACCTCGCACCCGGTGCAGGAATCCGCTTTCACCCGGGCGAAATAGTTGCTCTTCACCGCGGCCGCGGGGTTCGACTGCCGCTTGAGCGAACGGAGCATACCGCAGCAATCGCCGCAGCAGCTGCACATGCCGCCGACGTTCTGGGAGTTGAACGGCTGCATCACCAGCCCGGCGGCCTCGTTCTTGCGGGCAATCTCCTTCGCCTCTTCGCTGGTTACATACCGCCCCATGCCGTTGTCGACGTAAAAACTGGCATGGGAGCCGAACAGGAAGCAGGCCTCCATCGGCTTGTCGCAGCCCCGGTCGTCCATCTTCGCGATCGTCCGGCAGATACACGGGGCGATGGCGATCTTTTTCTGGTTCTCCAGAATCCGCATCACATCCTCGTAGGGGGCGATGGGCCATTCGGTCACGAGCTCCCGGTTGATCGGAATGGTCCGCATGACCGGGGTATCGCAGGCCTGGAGGGTCTTGCCGAGGGCCTGCTCGTGGTACGTTTCGATATCCCGGGCGAGAGCCGCATCGACGAATGGCAGCTGGTATTCGAAGATACCCACGATGAAGGGCACTGCTGCGTACCGGGCGATTGCGTCCTTCTTCTGGCGAAACACGAGCCCCCGCTTCGCCATGTCTTCGATATGGCCGGCGACGGACTCGGGGGTGAGCCCCAGCCGCACGGCGATGCCCTCCGGGGTCTCGAGCATCGGGGACAGGGCCAGGAACAGCTCCGCGTCCGCCTCGGTGAACAGCCGCTTCAGGATCCGCAGCTCGATGCCGTCCGGCGTGGCGGGAAAACCGGGCCCCATGTCGTCAAGCCTCGCTCTCAGCTTTTCGTAGAGATCTTCCATCCTGTCCCTCCGTGTTCGTGAGGTGAACTGTGGTGCACACCGAGGAGCGGCGGGTCAGTCTCTGCTCCTCGCCTCGATCTGTTTGATCAGATTATTGAACAATATTTCGTGGAAAGGCAAGAAAATAAACCAGTACACCCTTCCCAGGTACCCTTCGGGGTGGTAGTACGCCGAGATGGTGAGGATCCGTCGGGTCCGATCATCCCGGACCGTGAATTCAAGCCAGGCCTTTCCCGGCAGTTTCATCTCGGCGCGCAGCAGCAGCCGCCGGTCCTTTTGCAGGTCCTCGACCCGCCAGAAATCGATCACGTCGTTAATCCTGAGCGAGGAGTGGCTTTTCCTTCCGCGGGCGGTGCCCACACCCAGCAGCATCTTATCGATCGCACCCCGCATACGCCACAGAAGGTTGTTCGAAAACCATCCCTCCTTGCCGCCGATCTTGCAGATCGCCGCAAACAGCGCCGAGCCCTCCTTGGCAGTTGTCAAGGAATAGGTGCCGGTATACCGGGGGCCGCCCGTGAGTTCGTGAAACTTGAGGGCTAGTTCGTGGGCAGGCGGGTAGGCGTCGGACCAGCGGGTATGGATCTGATCCTGCTCCTCACGGTTCATCGCCCGGATGATCGCTTCCCGGTAGCTCAACGTTCTGAACGGCAGGTAGTGCCGGATGGCCGTATTCTGGCAGATCACCTCGTTCTTCAGACCCTCCATCAGCGAGCGGGTAATCGGGGCCGGTACCGGTGTGACGAAGCTGCCCACGTACGAGTACAGGGGAAGGATGGAAAAGAACGGGATAAACAGGCGTTTTTTCCCAAGCAGTTCGGCCCGGATGTTCAGCATCTCGTGATAGCTCAGGATGTCGTTTCCCCCGATGTCAAAGGAGCAGCCGGCCGTCTCCGGGATTTCCATCGTCCCCACGAGGTACTTGATGACGTCGCGGATGGCGATCGGCTGGCATTTCGTTTTGGCCCAGCGGGGGATTACCAGGATCGGGAGCTTCTTGACCAGATGCTGGATGATTTCGTAGGAGGCGCTCCCGGAGCCGATGATAATGGCGGCCCGCAGCGTGGTAACCGGAACGGATCCTTTCCGTAATTCCTCGGCGACCTGGATGCGGCTCTGCAGGTGCAATGAGAGCGTCGATTGGGTGTCGCCGAGGCCTCCGAGGTAGATAATCCGGTTGAGCTTGTTTTCTTCTGCTGCCGTACGGAAATTGATCGCCGCCTGGATATCGGCCGCGGCGAACTCCCTCTGTCCCAACAACAGGGAATGGATCAGATAGAATGCCGTGTCGACGCCGTGGAGTGCGATCCTGAGCTGAGTTGGGTCGAGTGCGTCCGCTGCGACCACCTCTACCTGCGGCCACTGCTCCTGATACACCGGTGATGGCGCCCGCACCATGATTCTGACTGAGTATCCCCGCGCCAGCAGTTCGGGGACCAGTCGTCCGCCGATGTATCCGGAAGCCCCCGTTACCAGCACCCGGCCCATCCCAGGCAGCGGCCCGGAGGGGAGATCACTGCAGAAAAGGTCGCGGTGCGGCTCGGCCGCGGAAACCGTGTCGCGTTCGGTCTGATTCGTCATCATCGGACTGCCCCGTTGTCCATTTGAGAAGGCCCCGTTCTGGTCCTCCAGGTCCCGGAGATCGGTCGCCGGAGGCCTTACGGATTCAAACGCTCATCGTCGCACCGGGTTCTAAATACGCAGGAAGGGGATTTAGAGAGGGAAGGAGTCTGAGAGGGAAAGACAAAACGAACGGCGCGCTCGTACAGCAGGTAATCCCACGCCCAGTTGATCAGGACCATCACCCGGTTACGGAAACCGATCAGGTTGGCAAGATGGATGACGAGCCACAGAACCCAGGCAAAGAATCCGGTAAATGTACGAGAACCGATGACCGCGCCGGCCGCATTCCGGCCGATGGTGATCATCGAACCCCGGTCCCGGTAGCGGAAGGGGAGGGGCTGGCGGCCCGTGATCTGGAGTCCGATATTCCGGGCGGCCGTAGCTGCCGATTGGATCGCCACTTGGGCTACCATCGGCAACGCCCCGCCTTCCGTGTCGATGAACGCGGCATCCCCAACGACGTAGATCTCTGGGTGACCGGGAACCTGGAGAGTGGGTGTCACCGGGACCCGTCCGTCGTTGCGTACCGGGATACCCGAAAGCGCGGCGACAGGCTCGGCCCGCACACCTGCGGTCCACACGACAGTCTGGGTGGGGATCGTCTCGCCGTCCGAAAGGACCACCGTCTCGGGGGTTACCGCGGTGACCTTTGTGGACAGACGGACTTCAACGCCGAGCTGGCGAAGCTTGCCGAGGGTGTACGATCGAATCGACTCGGGCATATTGGCGACGAGGCCCTCCGCTGCTTCCAGCAGGATTATCCGCACCGAACGGAAATCGATGTTCTGGTAATCCCGGACGATCGATCCGTGAATCAGTTCGCTCAGCGCACCCGCGTATTCCACGCCGGTAGCGCCGCCGCCGACAATGACGAAAGTGAGTATTCCACTATCACCGGCCCGGTCGCCGAGCATCGCGGCGCTTTCGAAACAGCAGACGATGTGGTTCTTCAGCTCCACACCCTCTTCCAGGGTCTTGAGAAAAAAGGCGTGCGTATCGACCCCCGGCACGCCGAAGGTATGGGGGATGCTTCCGGTAGCCACGATCAAGTAATCGTACGGGAAGGCCTTCTTGTCCGTGGTCACGATACGCTTTTCCGTATCGATGCGGTGCACGTAGGCCAATGCAAAGTCAACGTCCGGAAAGTCCCGGAAGATGCTCCGTATGGGGTAGGCAATGTCTTCCGCCTCCAGTTCGGCGGCCGCCACCTGGTACAGCAGGGCGAGGAAGGTGTGATAGTTGTTCCGATCGATGACCCGGATGTCGACGGGTCCGCCTGCCAGGGTCTTCACGGCCCAAAGACCACCGAACCCGGCCCCGATCACGATGACACGAGGTTTTGCAGTCACAGCCATGCGCCAACGCCCTCGCCGATGTCCCATCCCTGCCCTGCGGCAGGCCGCCGGAGGGGAACCCTCCCCGCGCAGCAACCGACCGCCTCGCAGGTAGAATTGTACCGGTGCTTCTGCCAAGTGTCAACACAGGATGTGGCGCACAGGATGCCCATCAACAGACGGAACGCCGCGGACCGGGAGAACCCGCAGCCTGCGCGCCGGATTGACAAATCGATCTGCATCCGGTATGAGCTCAGACAAATTCGGTGCATCCGGTAGGGAGGCAGTGGGATGATTCTTGAATTCGAGGGGAAACGGCCCCTTATCGACCCTCGGTCGTTCGTGGCGGACAATGCCCTGATCATCGGCGATGTAGAGATCGGACCGGATGCGAATATCTGGTTCTTCAGCCTGCTGCGCGGGGACGTAAATTTCATCCGGATCGGATCGGGATGCAATATCCAGGACGGCTGCATCCTCCATGTAGCGAAAGACCGATTCCCGACGGTGCTGGACGAAAACGTCGTCCTGGGACACCGGGTCACGGTACACGGGTGCCACATCGAGCGCGGGGTGCTGGTTGGGATCGGCGCCACCGTCTTGAACGGCGCCCGCATCGGCGAGGAAGCGATCGTCGGCGCAGGCTCGGTCGTTACGGCCGGCACGGTCATACCACCCCGGGTGCTTGCCCTGGGAATCCCGGCAAAACCCATTCGCGACCTGACGGAGCGAGACCTCGCCATGGTACGCACTACCTGGTCCAATTACCAACAGCTGATGCACCTCTACCGGAACAAGCCATCCGCACAGGCCGGGGCAGAATCGCTCCGGCAGGAGGGTGGGAAGGGGGTATCGGCATGACCGGCACGGGGCTGGCGGGGTAAGCGATTTTACGGTACGAAAAGGAATAGCTAACCGAACGGGTGAACGGACTACTCTGAGGTGAACGATGGCCGCTGTCAGAAAGGTGCGGGGGGGGACGGTGGAAACGCTACGCCGGCTGCTCGACGGTATCGGCAACCCATTTGCCGCCGGGGATTCGGTAGGGGTGAAGATTCACTGGGGAGAGCGGGGGAATCACGGGTATCTGCACCCCCGGTATACCCGGGAGATCGTCCGGTGGCTCGATGAATGCGGGGCGCGCCCCTTCGTGTTCGACACGACGGTTCTGTATTCCGGCGGCCGCCGCACGGCCGCAGACAGTCTGCGGACGGCGGCCGAGCACGGCTTCACCGAGGACTACCTCGGTTGCCCGATCCTGATCGGCGACGGTTCCGACGGCCGCGACGTCACGGACCTTTCCTGCGGCTACCGACACTTTACGTCGGTTCAGGTCGCTGGGATCGTGCGGAAGACCGACGGGTACGTCATCTTCTCCCACTTCAAGGGGCATATCGAATCCTCCTTCGGAGGCGCGATCAAGAACATCTCTATGGGGCTGGCCTCGCGGGCGCAGAAGCAGCGGATGCACGCCGATGCCCATCCCGTCCTGAGTGCGAAGAGGTGCACCCGCTGCGGTCTCTGCGCCGAGGTTTGTCCCACCGGCGCGGCTCTTCTCCCGCCGGAGGGCCTGCCCACCTACGACCTTGCCGCCTGCGTCGGATGCTCCCAGTGCATCGCCCTCTGCCCGGAGGTTGCGCTGAAGATCATCTGGGATACGGATATGACCGACTTCCAGGAACGGCTCGTGGAGACCGCAGCGGCCCTGTGGCAGGTTATCGGGGAAAAGACCGTCATCATCAACGCCCTGCTGAACATTACGACCGAGTGCGACTGCCTGCCGGGAAATCACCCGAAGATCGCCGATGATTACGGATTCATCGGCGGCAGACACCCTCTTGCCGTCGATGAGGCATCCCTGGGTGTGATCGGCGCGGAACCCTTCGACCGGGCGCATCCGGGACTGCCCTGGGCGAGGCAGTTCGCCTACGCGCGGGAGATCGGCTTTACCCCCGAGGCGGAGTGAACATCGTTTTCCGGTACCGCCCCTCTTCCCGGACTACAATGCCGCGGTTCTCAAGATGGAGCAGGTGCTTGAGCATGTGGGCGCGCTCTCCGAAGGCGAAGAACGCCTTCGGCTCCCGCTGCCTGCCGTAGATGATGCAGGCGTCCACGATCTCCTCCAGGCTCCGGGGCTGTTCCAGCACCGACAGGAGCTTGGTTTCCCGCTCGGCGATGACCGAAGCGTAGCGATCCCAGAGTACTGCGGGCGGCCGGGCGAACACGCCGGACTCGTGTCCGGTCAGGACGACCTGCGCCGGGACCGTCCGGAGGCGCAGGATCGAGGAGCGAGTTGAATCGATGTCGGAAAAGCGGTCGCCGTACCAGGGTCCGAAGGGGGTAAGGTCGTAATCACCCGTGTACAGGACCGCTGCCTCGCGAAAGAAGAAGGCAAGGTGGCCGGGGGTGTGGCCGGGGGTGGCGATGACGTCCACCGTGACGGACCCCATCGCTATCGTCTCACCGCCGATCAGGTTACGGGCGGGATACCGGGGCCGGAAATGGAACTGGTCGATCAGGAGCGGTTCCCAGAAACAGCGTTCCTCAGCGGAAACCCCGTACCAATCGAGCAGGAGCGAGAGATCGGCGAGCGGCGGCGCATCGCCGGCGGAGATCCAGAAAGGAATATCGTCGAACAGGTCGAGGTGCAGGAAGTGGTCCTCGTGCCAGTGGCTGAGCCAAACCACCTTCACCCCGGTCTCTTCGCGCAGCCGGATCAGACGCTCCCGGTTGCAGGCCGGGTCGATCAGGACTCCCGCGCCTTCGATGTAGAGGGAATTACAGAAGGGGTACCGGCCCCGATTATCACCGGGGATGAACCGGACGGGTCCGAAGGTCTGCTCTTCCATGGTAATGCCGAAACCGAGTCAGGGGGAGTGGGTGCCTTCCTTATAGTCGGGGAGGGAAGCGGCTGTCAAGGGACAATGCCCCGGGTATTCCCTTGACCGGCCCGTCGTTTTCCCCTATAGTCCGCCGCGGCGTGAATCGCCAGGCGCGCGTGCCAGGGGGCAGGCAAACCGGCTGAGGACGCGCACGCGGTGCGGCAATGGTGCAAAGGTGATCGATTTCGAAAGAGAACTGAACCCGGAGCAGCTTCCCGTTGTCCTCGAAGAAGGGGGGCCGCTGCTGGTAATCGCCGGCGCGGGCAGCGGCAAGACGAGAACCCTGACGTACCGGGTAGCTCGCCTGATGGAGAAGGGCACCCCCCCGGAGAGGATCCTCCTGGCCACGTTCACGAACAAGGCAGCACGCTCGATGCTTTCCCGGGTGGAGCAGCTGATCGGCCGCGACGTCGGCGGTCTCTGGGGGGGAACGTTTCACCACTGCGCCCATATGACCCTCCGCGCCAATGCGCATCACCTGGGATACGACAGGAATTTTTCTATTCTCGACAGTGAAGACGCCCGTCAGTTGATCAACACTTGCATTACCGAGGAAGGGGTGGATTCCAAGAGTGAGAAATTCCCGCGGGCAGACGTGGTGGGGGAGATGATCAGCCTCTCCCTCAACACGGAGACGGACCTGACCGACGTGGTGATGAACCGGTATCCCTTCTTTGCGCACCGGACGGAGGAGATAGCAGGAATCGCCGCGCGATACAGGGCCCGGAAGAAGGCGCTCGCCGTGATGGATTTCGACGATCTGCTGTACAACTGGCGGGAACTGCTGCGGAGCGTCCCGGACGTCCGCGAGGCCTATGCCGCCCGTTTCCTCCAGGTCCTCGTCGACGAGTACCAGGATACGAACAGGCTCCAGGCGGAGATCATGGACCTGATCTCCTCCCGGCACCGGAACCTGATGGTGGTGGGCGACGACTCCCAGAGCATCTACTCCTTCCGGGGGGCGAATTTCGAGAACATCATGCGGTTTCCGGAGCGGTATCCCGACTGTAAGATATTCAAGCTGGAAACCAACTACCGCAGTACCCCGGAGATACTGCACCTGGCCAATCTGAGCATCACCAACAACGAAAATCAGTTCCAAAAGACCTTGCGGGCGGTCCGGACGCAGGGGATCCGCCCCGTCCTCGTCCCGGCGCGGAATGTCCTGCAGCAGGCGGATTTTGTCGCCCAGCGGATCCTCGAACTCCGCCGCAGCGGCATCCCCCTCGGCGAGATAGCGGTGCTCTACCGCGCCCATTTCCACTCGATGGAACTCCAGATGGAGCTGACCCGCCGGGGGATTCCCTTCGAAATCCGTTCCGGCATCCGCTTCTTCGAACAGGCCCATATCAAGGATGTGACGGCCTACCTCAGGCTGTTTGCCAACGCCCGCGACGAGCTCGCCTGGAAGCGGGCGTTGGGGCTGTACGCAAAGATCGGCAGGGCGACTGCGGAGAAGGTCTGGCGCTATCTGTCCCGGTCGACGGATCCCCTCGGGGCCGTTCACGGTCCGGCCTTCTGTCAGTGTGCGGGGAAAGCCGCCGCTGCGGGGCTCGGACGGTTCCAGGAGACGTTCTGCGCGCTCCACGATTCGGACGGAGTCGTGCTGCCGGAGCTGATCGATATCATCCTGAAGAGCGGGTATCGGGAGCTGCTGCGGGAGCGGTATCCCGATGCAGCCTCCCGGGAGGAGGACCTGCTCCAGTTGGCGGGTTTTTCGGCCCGCTTCGTTTCCCTCGAAGCGTTCCTGAGCGAATTGGCGCTGCTCAGCGGCGTGACCGAGGAGAGCCGGGCGGATGAGGCTGCGGAGGACCGGGTGGTGCTGTCGTCGATACACCAGGCAAAGGGGCTGGAATGGACGGCGGTATTCATGATCTGGTGCAGCGAAGGAATGGTCCCCCTCGCCCGGGCGCTCAAAGAACCCGGCGGGGAAGAGGAGGAGCGGCGCCTTTTCTACGTGGCCGCCACGCGTGCCAAGGACCACCTGTACCTCTGCTATCCGCTGACCGACTATTCGCGGGGGATGGGGAACCTTCCCGTGAGCCCCTCGCGGTTCATCAGCGAGCTTTCCCCGTACACGACTCGGGGCAGAGACCTTCCCTACGATCAGTGGGTGATCGAGGGGGAATAAAAAGAGGGATGCCGGCGCATCCCCCTTTCTGGTGTCCGCATCCTGCGGTCTACAGCCAGCGATCGGATTTTGCCTTCGCCTCGTATTCGCCGCGGAGGGCGATCTGCGTCGCCTCGGCGATGTCCTCGGCCCGCTTGACCCAGTCCTCGAACTTGATGTCGACACCGAAGATCCCGAGCATCTCGTCCTTGTCATCCACGATCGGCGCGGAAACGGTGATGCAGAGCGCACCGGTCATCTTGGAGATGTAGAATTCGGTCACATGGATCTTTCCCGACTGTAGCGGCTTTATGAACCACTCGCGGTCCGACTGATCGGTGCCGATCCCGTAGTTTTCGTACTTCGCCCGATCGACGATGTTGGTGATGTTGCGCGTCGTTTTCCGGCCGTTCATGTCGACCACGTAGGCGAACTGGATCGAGGGGTTTTCTTCGATGAACTGCTGCATCACCGGCTCCTGCAGCTGGGGCTTCATCGTTTTCATGTCGGGGTGTTCGATGACCTTTTTCACGACCGCCACGGCCGCCTGCGCCGCCATGAATTTGATTTTCTCCAGGTCGGACATGAACAGCTCGGGGAGGTACTTCCGCACCCGCTTTTCCAGCTCTTCGTTCGAGATGCCGGTCATGCGGCCGCTTTCGTACTGTTCGGTGATCCACTTGTGGATCCGGGAGACGCCGGGGTGGCGCTTGTCCACGGCATTGTCGCCCGACAGGCCGAGATGGGCGTTGATCCAGAAGGCGATCCCGGATTTGCCCGATTTGTCGGTTATCATCGGGACGATCGGGCGGTTCAGGATTTTCGTCGTGTCGAAGATGTTGTAGATCTCCTCGCACTTGATCAGGCCGTCGACGTGAACGCCGGCCCGCGTCACGTTGAAGTCCGCCCCGACAAAGGGGAAGTTCGTGGGTATGCGGATCCCGATCTCCTTTTCGAAATACCGGGCGATTTCGGTGATCATCGTCGTGTCGATGCCGTTGGCGTTGCCGCGCAGGCTGATGTACTCGATGATCAAACCCTCCAGGGGCGGGTTGCCGGTCCGCTCACCCAGGCCGAGAAGCGTCGTGTTGGCCGCGGCGCAGCCGTACAGCCACGCGGTGGTGGCATTGATCATCGCCTTGTGAAAATCGTTGTGTCCGTGCCATTCCAGCAGGTGGCCGGGGACGCCGGCGTCCTCGATGAAGGCACGCACGAGCTTGTCCACGCTCCGCGGCAGGGCAGCACCGGGGAAGGTGATTCCGTACCCCATCGTGTCGCAGAGCCTGATCTTGATGTCGATCCCGCTCTCCTGTCTGAGTTTCATCAATTCGATGGCGAAGGGGATGCAGAAACCGTATACATCCGCCCGGGTGATGTCCTCGAAATGGCAGCGGGGCTTGATGCCGGCGTCGAGGATCGATTTGACGATGCCCAGATAGTCGTCCATCGCCTGCCTGCGGTTCTTGCCGAGCTTGAGGAAGATGTGATAATCCGAGACGGACGTGAGGATGCCGGTTTCCCTGAGCCCCGCCTGCTTGACCAGCGGCACATCGTCCGCACTGGCCCTGATCCAGCCGGTAATCTCCGGGTACCGCAACCCCGTCTCCTGGCATTTCTCCACGGCCTCGCGGTCTTTGGCACTGTACAGGAAAAACTCCGCCTGCCGAATGACGCCGTTCGGTCCGCCGAGATGGCTCATCAGCGTGTAGAGATCCACGATCTGCTGCACCGTATACGGAGGCCGCGCCTGCTGTCCGTCCCGGAACGTCGTGTCGGTTATGAAGATCTCCTCTGCCGGGTTGATGGGGATGATCTTATGGTCGAAATCGATTCGACACACCTCGTCATAGGGGAACACATCCTTCTGGAGATTCGGCTCGTTGACATCCTTGAGGTCGAACTTCCAGAACTGCGTGTGTTCGTGATCCAGCACCTTCTTGTCCTTGTTCCATTTTGCCATGGTCGCAATCCCCCCGCATTCTTCAGGATACTGTCCCGGTCGGATAAATAAAAAAGGGCACCCAAACAGCAAGTGCCCCGCTTCCCGTGACGCCGGATGCCTCTATCCGGATGTCACGAGAATGCGCGACGGCAACGCCCCGCAGGCGGTGGCGTGCACCCGTTTACTGAATTGCCCTGCTTTCCGCATCGAATACCACTCCTGTTGCCCATACTCTGTGCAGGCCCCCGATTGTTGAGCGCCCCGCAGGAAAAAGATAGGCGTCGTGCCGGACGTTGTCAATAAAAAAGATCAGGTCGCGATCTTCAGCGATAGCTCCATCAGTTGCTGGAGGGCGACCGGCGATGGGGCGTCGGTGAGCAGACAGGTTGCCTTCTGCGTCTTGGGAAAGGCGATTACGTCGCGGATCGATTCCGCCCCCGTCATCAGCATGATCAACCGGTCGAGACCGAAGGCAATCCCGCCGTGCGGCGGTGTCCCGTACTCGAGCGCGTCGAGGAGGAACCCGAACTTGCTGCGCGCATCGTCGTCGCTCAGGCCGAGCGCCTTGAAGATCATCTGCTGCACCTCTTTCCGGTGGATCCGTATGCTTCCGCCCCCGATTTCGGAACCGTTGAGCACCAGGTCATAGGCGCGGGCGCGGACCTTTCCCGGGTCTGTGGCGATCAGGGGAACGTCGCTCAGGACCGGTGAGGTAAACGGATGGTGGGTGGCGACGAACCGTTTTTCCGTCTCGCTGTAGTCGAACAGCGGAAACGAGGTCACCCAGGTGAAGGCCAAGAGACCGGGGGTGATGCGATTAAGCTTTTTTGCCAGCTGAATCCGCAGGTTACCAAGGGCGTCGCGGGCAACGGTGGGTGAATCCGCCACGAACAGAATGACGTCCCCTTCGCCGGCCTCCATGGTCCGGTTGATGGCCGAGACCTCTTCCGGCGTGAGGAATTTAAAAATCGGCGATGTCCAACCGGTGGCAGTTACCCGCGCCCAGGCCAGGCCCTTCGCGCCGTACTGGGCGACGAAGTCCTTGAGGTCGTCGAGATCCTTCCGCGACAGAGCCTCCCCGTCATCGACCCGAATAGCCTTGATAACGCCTCCCCCGGCGGCAATCTCGGCAAAAAGCTTAAACCCGGTACATTTCAGGATACCCGTCAGGTCGCGGATCTCCAGACCGAAACGGATGTCGGGATTGTCCTTCCCGTACCGGTCCATCGCGTCCTGATAGGCAATCCTGGGGAAGGGGAGGGTAAGCTCGCGTCCGAGGCAGGTCTTGAACAGATGGGCGATCATTCCCTCCATCAGTCGGATGATGTCCTCTTCGGTGATGAAGGACATTTCCAGGTCGATCTGCGTGAATTCCGGCTGCCGGTCCGCCCGGAGGTCTTCATCGCGGAAACATTTCACGATTTGAAAATAGCGGTCGAAGCCCGAGACCATCAGCAGCTGCTTGAAAATCTGCGGCGACTGCGGAAGGGCGTAGAACATTCCGGGGTTGACCCGGCTCGGGACCAGGTAATCCCGGGCGCCTTCCGGGGTGCTTTTCGTCAGGAACGGGGTCTCGATCTCGATGAACCCGCTTCCGTGGAGATAGTCCCGTGTCGCCGCGGCGACGCGGCTTCTTAAGATGAGGTTTTTCTGGATCTCCGGGCGTCTGAGGTCGAGATAGCGATACTTCAAGCGCACGTTCTCGGAGATATCCGACAACCCGTCGAGCATGAACGGAGGGGTCTTCGATTCGTTGAGGATCTCGAGCTCATGCACCATGACCTCGATCGCACCGGTCCGCAGGTCCGGATTCTCCATCCCCTCCGGCCGCATGCGTACGGTGCCTCTGACGGCAAGGACGAATTCACTCCTGATCCTCTCCGCTTCGGCGTGGCAGGCGACGCTCGTCGCCGGATTGAATACTACCTGAACGATCCCTTCCCGATCCCGGAGATCGACGAAGATTACGCCACCATGGTCGCGACGCCGGTGGGCCCAACCCATCAGGACCACCTCGGCGCCGGCATGGGAGGCGTCCAGATCGCCGCAGTACTGGGTCCTCTTCTGGACAGTCAAGAAATCGGTCAAAGCTCAGTTACCTCGCTAGTATCGTAATGATAGCATCGACATCATCAAGGGCAACCTTGTCCTGAGTGCCGGTGTGCATGTTCCTCAGGAGGGCACTGTTTTCCTCGATCTCCCTGTCGCCGACGATCAGGGCAAAGGAACTCTGCATCTTATCGGCCCGTTTCATCTGGCTCTTGAGGCTCCGGCCGGCGTAATCGATCTCTACGGGGATCCCCTGTATCCGTAGCCGGTTGCATAGGGTGAAGCCGCTCTCGACGGCCCGATCGCCGAGGGCGGCGATGAACAGGCGCGGCCCCGGTGCCCCGTATGTCTTCCCTTCGGGCATGAGCGCCGCCAGCCGTTCGATGCCGATCGCAAACCCGATCCCGGAAACGTCGGGACCGCCGAGGTCGCGAACAAGGTGATCGTACCGGCCGCCACCCAGGATGGCATTCTGCGCGCCGGAGGATTGAGTGGTAACTTCGAATGCGGTCCGTGTGTAGTAGTCGAGCCCCCGGACCATTTTGGGGTTGACACGAAACGGGACGGAAAAAAGGTTCAGGCAGGCCTGAAGCTTGGTGAAGTGATCCGCGCAGGGCGGGCAGAGGAATCCGAGCAGGAGGGGGGCATTCGCGATAACTTCTCCACACTGCTCAACCTTGCAGTCAAAGACCCGCAGGGGGTTGGTGTCGAGCCGGCGCAGGCAGTCCGGGCAGAGTCCGTCCTTGCCTGCACTGAGATACCGGACGACGGCTTCCCGGAAGACCGGACGGCACTGCGCGCAGCCAAGGGAGTTGATCTGCAGCGAGAGCTGTTCGCAACCGAGCCGGCCGAGGAAGTGCATCAGCATCAGGATAAGCTCGGCATCGATCTGCGGGGCGTCGGGACCGAGTACCTCTACATCGATCTGATGGAACTGCCGGTACCGCCCTTTTTGCGGCCGCTCCCGCCGAAACATCGGTCCGATCGTGAAGAGTTTGGTTATCGATTCGGCGGTGGGAAGGCCGTGCTCCAGGTAGGCGCGGATGACGGATGCCGTAGCCTCAGGCCGGAGCGTCAGGGATTCATCCCCGCGGTCGATGAAGGTGTACATCTCTTTTTCGACGATGTCCGTAGACTCCCCGATCCCCCGGCGAAACAGTTCGGTCTTCTCCACGAGGGGGACACGGATCTCGCTGAACCCGAAGGTGCGAAAGACGTCGAGGGCCGTCGTCTCTATATGCCGCCACGTATCGGTTTCCGGTGCAAGGATATCCTTAAACCCTTTGACGGCGGTGATGATTTCCATCCGTTGAAACCTCTCCCTGAGAGCTGAGTCAATTAAATAGTATTACCAAACTATGCTGAGAAACGCAACAGAAATGATGGGGTAGTGGATGACTGTCATCAGGATTTTCTCTGCCGAAATGTTTTGACCCGGAGGCCATCGCCATCCGTTTCGATCGTTACTGCGCCATCACGATCGGTGCGGTAGATGTGGGAACAGGACCGTGCGAGCCTCCTCAGCACATCCGGGTGGGGAACACGAAAGACGTTATCAACGCCACAGCTGATGACGGCCAGGCGGGGACTCACCTTTTCTAGGAACGGGGCAGTACTGGAACGGGCGCTGCCGTGGTGGGGGACGAACAGCACGTCACTGGCGAGCGGAGCGGAGGTATATGCGAGGCGCGATTCTGCGACAGTGGAGACGTCTCCCGGCAGGAGAAGCGAACGCCTGCTGAAGGTGAGCTTGATGACGAGCGAGCGATCATTCACCTCGTCCGCTGCCCGGGGGCCGCGCTTGGCTGAAAGCGGCGACGGAGAGTTCGGATCCTCGGCATCGTCGTTTTCCCCGCGGGAACTGGCGCCGGGTATCACTGATGCTCCCGGGGGGTTCAGGATGTGGATCAGCACCCCGGATATCTCGTGCAACGGGGTGAGAGCCGAGACGGCATGCACGGGGATATGCCGCGTCCGGATGATGCGGTGAAATTCCTGGGCGGCCGCGGTATCGGACGGGTCACCGTTGGTCCATACTTCCCCCACGGAAAAATGCTGCAGGATATACAGAAGTCCCTGGAGATGATCGGGATGCGGATGCGTAAGGACAACAGTGTCGATACGGGTGATCCGCTCCTTCCAGAGAAAGGGAGCCACGACGTATCTACCGACGTCGAAGGAATCGTCGAAAAACCCCCCGCCGTCGATGAGGAAGCGCTTTCCGCCGGGAAAACGGACGAGAATCGCGCTCCCCTGACCGACATCGATCGCGGTGACCGTCAGTTTGCCTGCCTGCCTGCTCTGGAGATAGAACCAGGCCCCGTCCAGGAGGAAGAAAAGTGCGGCGATCACCGGCACGATCTTCACGAAAAGCACTGTATGCCCGGGTAGGGCGTGAGGAGCTTTCCGGGTTCGGCCGTCCATCCAGAACCCCGCCGCTGCGAGCAGGAGATAGAACGCGCCGATTTCGGGCAGTGTCGGTGTGGGCACGGGGACCGAAGACCAGAGAACCGCCGCAAGCAGAGTGACCAGCGAAAGCGATACGCTGACAAGGGCCTCGGCGATACGAATGGTTACCTCCGTCAGCACGGTGGACAGGGGTACGGCGACGACGATGAAGAGGCACAGCGGGATGGCGATGACGCCGAGGATGGGGACGACGATCAGATTCGCCGCGAGACCGATCAGCGACAGCCGGTTGAAGTAGAGCAGGATGAGCGGCAAGGTTCCGATGGTGGCGCTGAGCGAAGCGAAGAAGAAGAGCAGACCGCCGCGGACCAACTTCCTTCCCCAGGAGAGGATCCGATGTTTCCGGGTGGGGGTTGCCGCTCGCGGGGGGGGAAGCGGAGGCAGCAGCGCCGCCAGCCGTGGTGTCAGAAACAGGAGCGCGACGACCGCGGTGAACGAAAGCTGGAAGGAGATGTCGAAGAGGGAGTAGGGGCTCGCGACGAGGATGACGAACGCGGCGAGGGCGAGCGTGTTGTACAGATCGTACTCCCGATTGATCAGGATAGCGATCATGAACAGCACGACCATCAGGGATGCCCGCATGACGGATATGCCGGCGCCGGCGATGAAGGCGTAGAAGATGACGACGACAATCGCCCCGAGGGTGGCAACGCGGGTGACGGTATAGCGCAACAGGAGGTATTCCGATGAGTTCAGGAGCCGGCGGATGACGAAGAGCGAGAATACCGCCACGATACCGATATTGAACCCAGATATGGCGATGATGTGCGTGGTCCCTGTTCGGTTGAAGTTCTCCATGACATCCCGGGGGATCCCTTTCTGGTCACCGAGGATCATTGCCTGAATGATCGCCCCTTCAGTTCCGGGCGCGGTTTCCCGAATTCGTTCCCGGATAAGGTTCCGGAAACGCTCCAAACCTGTCCGGAGACGGTCGCCCGTTTCTTTCCGGATGACGACGAACCCCGTTGCGTCGCTTACGAAGGCCCGTGCCAGGATGCCGCGCTGACGAAGATACCGTTCATAGTCAAAACCGCCCGGGTTCCCGAAATTGCGGGGCATGCGGATTCGCGACTGGAAACGGATGTAGTCTCCGTAGCTGAACGGGTAGGGCTCTCGGATGTGGAGCAGGACACGTCCCCAGACGGGATGATACCGGCCGCCGACGAGAACCCGGGAAGTCTGCACCAGCAGTTCAGTCCGATCCGGTGAAACGCGGGGATCATCAACGATCATCCCTTCCACCGCGATCTTGCCGGCCCGGGAGAAGCCGCTGATATGGTTGTCGTCGAGCCGCGGGTGGAGATACAGAGTCATCTCCAGAAGGCCGAGGAAGAAAAAGGCGGCGAGAACGCGCCAGGCAAGCGCACGCTCCCGTTTTTCCTTGCGCAACTCTCGGAGGATCAGGAGCAGGGCCAATACCAGACAGAGCTGAACCGGTAGGACAGGAATCGCAACGAGGCCGGCGCAGACGATTCCTGCCATGAGCGCAATCAGGAGAGGGATGACCGGTCTGGACATGCGGTGCCGCCGTTTCCGTATACCGGCATCGAACAAAAAACAACCGTCTTCCTGGTCAGTTATATCGATGAACCGGGACGCTGTCAATAAGGAAGATCCTTTACCGCCACCGGGCGAAGCGGGGCCGGTATCTCTGTTCTCCGCTGCCGAACGCAGCTCCCTTAACAGATTGACTTTTTCTGGCAGTGAAAGTAGCGTACGGCTGAAACGGAGACGATGCCGTCGAGAAGCAAAACGGAGAGGGAGCACGTGCATGGCGAATTCCGTCATCCCTGAATATCTGACGTTGCGGGTTCGGTGGTTGCTGCTCGCGCGGGTGGTGATCATCACCTTCATCCTCGGACTTGCCGCTTTCGGGGAATTCATGAGAATGGAGCCACTCTCGGCGATATCCGCTTCGCTGCTGTTCATGACCATTCTCGTCGCCTACATTTTTTCTATTCTCTTTCTGATCCTCCTGAAGCACCTGCCTCCCGTCTCGCTGAATATCTATATCCAGAGCATCTGCGACATCGCCTTGGTCACGGCGATGGTGTACGCCACCGGCGGCATCGGCAGCATCTATTCCGTCTTCTACCCCCTCATCATCATCTATTCGGTCCTGTTCCTGGGAAGGAAAGGCGGCCTCATCATCGCTTCCATCGCGGGAATATTCTACGGAGTGTTTGCAGATTTCGAATTCTACGGGGTGATATACCCGCTCTTCTCGGTGCCCATCCCCGACTATCAGCAGAACGCCGGTTATGTGTTCACCCGAATCATCACCCATATCCTCTCGTTCTATCTCATAGCCATTCTCGCGAGTTTCGTCGTGGAACAGGAGCGGAGAACCCGGACCCTGCTTGCGGAAAAGCAGACGGCATTTGACAAGCTTGATCTCCTGCATCGCAGCATCATCGAATCGGTGGATACCGGAATACTGACCGTCAACCTCAAGGGGCAGATCAAATCACTCAACAGGGCAGCTGCCGATATTACCGGATTATCTTTCCCCACCGTCGAGAACAAGAAATTCTCCGATATCTTCCCCGATTGCCCTGCCTTCGGAGAGCAGGAAATCGGCGACGGAAATCGATCGACGGCAAGGACACGGTTTGAGATGCCGTTCTTCACGACGGGGAAACAGCTCCTCCTGGGGGGATCGGTTTCGCCGCTTCGGGACCCCTCGGGGGTGACGATCGGGAACATCATCATTTTTCAGGATTTGACGGCAATAAACGAGATGAAGGAGTCCTTGGAGAAGAGCCGTCGGCTCGCATTCATCGGAGAGATGGCCGCAAGTCTCGCCCACGAAATACGGAATCCCCTTGCCTCGATAAGCGGTTCGGTTCAGATGCTCAAGGGGGACCTGGGACGGGCGGATACGAACGCCCGGTTGATGCAGATCATCCTGCGGGGAAAAGACCAGCTGGAGAGTTTTCTGAAGGATTTCTTGTTGATTGCCAGGCCTGCCCCGGGAGTGCGGGAAATGATCGACATAACAGAGACGATTCGGGATGTGATCGAATCCCTACGCTGCGTGCCCGACTGGAACGAACAGCTCGAGGTTGAACTGCTCCTTGCGGACGCGCCGCTGTTCATTCGAGCGAACAGAACGGAGTTCCGGCAGATCATCTGGAATTTGGTCCTCAATGCAGTTCAGGCGATGCCGGAAGGCGGGAAGGTGAGGATTGAAGCTAAAAACGCCGATTATGAGGGATACGCCGGTGCGGAGGTCAAGATCTGCGATACCGGCTGCGGCATCAAGGAACAGGATCGGCAACGGATATTTGAACCATTCTTCACAACGCGCGACACGGGTACGGGGCTCGGTTTGACGGTTGTCAACCGGATAGTCGAAGCTTACCGAGGGCGAATCCGTCTGCACAGTGAGCCGGGGGTAGGCACGGAATTTCGAATCTGGCTCCCCGCGCGAGAAGTTGCTGCGACCGGAACGAGTTCTTAGGGGGTAACCAATGGCAAAGATTCTCGTGGTGGATGACGACCAGGGGATGAGAGAATTCTTGGAGATCATGCTTACCCAGGAAGGGTACGGCGTCAGTTCGGCCAGTGACGCCGCAAAGGCGCTCACCCGCTGCAGGAAAGAGGCCTTCGACCTGATCATCACCGACCTCAAGATGCCGAAGATGGACGGGATCGGATTCCTGCGAGAAGTGAAAGACCTGTCGCCGGAGACGATGGTGATCCTGATTACCGCCTATGCGTCCGGTGAGACGGCGGTGACGGCCATGCAGGAAGGCGCCTACGATTACATCGAAAAGGACTTCGCCATCGATGATTTGAAAAGAATCATCCGCGATGCCCTGGCGAAGAAGGGTATTACGCGCGACGACGCGCTCTTTCTGAAAGAGGTAGAGGGGGCGGCGGGCTTCGGGAACATGATCGGCAACAGCCGGGAGATGCTCAAGGTGTACGGGACGATCAAGAAGGTTGCCGATACCCCGGCCAACGTCCTGATTCTTGGGGAGAGCGGGACGGGCAAGGAACTCGTGGCACGCGCCATCCACGCCAACAGCGCCCGCGCTACGCTGCCGTTCATGGTTATAAACTGCGGCGGCATTCCGGAGACGCTCCTGGAAAGTGAGCTTTTCGGTTACATAAAGGGGTCCTTTACCGGGGCGTATACGGACAAGCCCGGGCTATTTGAAATGGCCCGCGGCGGTACCGTCTTCCTCGACGAGATCGGTGAACTGCCTCCCCTGCTGCAGGTCAAACTTCTGAGAGTGGTTCAGGAAAAGACCTTTCGCCGCATCGGAGGTGCGGAGGATATCCACGTAGATGTGCGGATCATCTCGGCGACGAATAGGAACCTGGCGGCGAACGTGAAGTCTGGTTCGTTTCGCGAGGACCTCTATTACCGGTTGAACGTCATTCCCCTCCATCTGCCCCCGCTTCGGGAACGAAGAGAGGATATCCCTGCACTGGCCCGGCACTTCATCGAGAAGTATTCGCGGGAATTCGCAAAGGAGATCAAAACGATATCCGCATATGCCCTGGAGTTGCTGGTGCAGTATCCGTTCCCGGGAAATATTCGGGAGTTGGAGAATATCATCGAACGCAGTGTTGCCTTGGAGACGTCGAACATCATCCTCCCGGAGAACCTGATCCTGTCGCAGGACGTGCAGGAGACGGGAACTGAACCGCTTTCCCAGATCCCGGACGGGGGAGTCAGTCTCAACGAGGAACTGGCAAGGATCGAAAAGACACTGATCCAGCGGGCATTGCTGAAGGCACAGGGTTCAAAGTCGAAGGCAGCGGAACTGCTCAAGATCAGTTATGACTCGCTGCATTACCGGAGCGAGAAGCTCGGCATCGGTGCATGATCATTTTTTTCTTGACATTTTAAGGGCGTATGATTTATAGCGTCGTTCCAGGAGCAGCGAGAGACGATGATGGATGGATTAGCTATGCAAGCAGAGCGAAGAGTTTTTTTTATCGGCTTTTTTAGCTATTTTATCCGGGTCTGCCCGCTGATTCTGTAACCCCTGAGGGACATCAGCCGTGGGCAGACCTTGCCGCCCACGGCTTTTCTTTTGTGGAAGCCGTGGATACATTCACGGCTTTTTTTGTTGATTTTTTTCAAGGAGGGAACCATGCACACCAAGGGGAAGAAGAGCATCGTCGCGGTACTTGCCTTTGTTCTACTGCTGCCGACCATGGCGCTGGCAAAGACGATCAAAGTCGGCGCAGCGATCAACATGACCGGCCCGGCCTCCACCTGGGGACAGTTTCATGCGAAGGGGCAGCAGGACTACTTCCGGTACGTCAACGAGGTGAAGGGAGGGGTGGCCGGCAGCAAGGTCGAGATGATCCTGGTTGATACGGCGTACAAAGTCCCGGAAGCGGTAGCCGCGGTGCGAAAATTCGCCGTCCAGGATAACGTGGATATGATCGCCACCTGGGGGGCAGGGGAGGGACTCGCTGCCAAACCGATCATCCAGAAGTACCAGATTCCCACGATCAACTATTCCACGAGCTGGGAGATTCTCGAGCCGCCCATCGCGTACATGTACCTGCCCTTCGGAAGCTACCGTATGGACTGCGAGGCTGTGCTGGATTACATCCGCGCCATCCACAAGGGTAAGGAGGCGCCAAAGGTGGGGCTGCTGACGTACAACAATGCCTATGGTCTGTCGATTCATAAGCCGAGCCGCGAATATGCCGCCAAACAGAACATCAACATCGTAGCCATCGAGGAATTTCCTCCCAAGACTGTCGATTTGACGACCGAGCTCCTCCGCCTCCAGAAAGCCGGCGCGGAATACGTATTCATGCAGATGCTCCCCGCGGCGATCATTACTGCCTTCAGGAGTGCGGACCGGATCGGCTACGATCCTCCGTTCTTCGGTACCTGGACATCGACGGATCCCGACTTCATCAAGATGGGGCAGGGGCTGATCCGGGATCGGCTACGCATGCAGTTTCCCGGCGGATTACCCTCGGACAATACCCCCGGCATGAAGTTGCTTCAGGACCTCTGGAAGCGGTATAAGACGGTCGAAAAATTCGATGCCTCGTACTGGGAGGGGGTAGCAGTGGGAATGATCATGGAGCGCGCCATGATCCGCGCTGCTGAGCAGTCAAAGGTGATCAACCGCGAAACGATCAACCGCGCGATGGAATCGTTCCGGCAGGAGGATTTCGGTGGTCTGATTCCCCCGGTGACCTATACCGCGACCGATCACGGTGCCTCCTTCCAGGCGCGGATCGTCCAGGTGAAGGAAGACGGTTCGTATAAACCACTGACAAACTTTTACACACCGGGAAAGGCGAAGATACAACTCATTAAGTAGCGATTGGGGCGTGAGAACCATCGCCCCCGGTCCCGATGACCGGGGGCGGTTTCGTAACTCTGCATGGATAAGGGAACGGTGATGAAGGCATTCCGGGGCAGACCATCCATCTACGATCGATGCCAGACCGAAGTCAGGAGCGCCGATCTGACGGTAACCGGGGTTTCACTCCGGTTCGGCGGCGTCGTCGCCCTGAGCGATATCAACCTGTCCGTCAAGACGGGGGAACTGCTGGCGGTCATCGGCCCGAACGGTGCCGGAAAGACCAGCCTGCTCAACTGCATCACCGGATTCTACCGCCCGCAAGAGGGAGCCATCCTCTTCAACGGACAGAATATTACCCGCAAACCCGCGCACAGCCTGGTCAAAATCGGGATCGGCCGGACGTTCCAGAATATTGAACTATTCCCGGGGATGACCGTATTATCGAACCTCTATCTGGCCCGTCATACCCATTGCGGATACGGATTCGGTCCGGCGTGTCTGTATTTGCCGGCAGTGCGCAGGGAGGAGATCCGCCATCGAAGAATCTTGGAGGAGATCATTGATTTTCTGGAAATACAATCGCTGCGGAATAAACCGGTAGGAGCGCTGCCTTACGGAATGATGAAGCGGGTCGAACTCGGGAGGGCCCTCGCCCTTGAACCCGCGCTTCTCGTTCTGGATGAGCCCTTCGCGGGGATGAACCTTGAGGAAAAGGAGGACATGGTGCGGTTCCTCTTGGAATTGAACCGCTCCTGGGGACAGACGATGATCCTCGTGGAGCATGATATGTCCATCGTAATGAGCATTGCCGGACGGATCGTGGTACTCAATTTCGGGGAAAAATTGACGGAGGGCACCCCGGAAGAGATCGTACGTCATCCCGATGTGATCAAGGCCTACCTTGGCGATGCGGATGCCATCTAAGAAAGGAAATCAGGTTCCTTTGGACGAAGAACAACGACAGAGCCCCTCTTTCCCCGGCACATTGCCGCAGCTGCTGCAGGCCAACGCGGCTCGACCGGGGTCAGAAGGCGCGGCGATCAGGGAAAAGGCCTACGGGATCTGGCAGACCTACAGCTGGGTGGATTACCTGCGGTATGTGACGCAAACCGGCCTCGGACTGATCGCCCTCGGCTGCCGGCGGGGAGAGACGGTGGGGCTGATTACCGGCAACCATCCGGAATGGCTCTTCTCAGAAATCGGGGCCCAGGCAGTGGGGTGTATCACCATGAACCTGTTTACGGCGGCCGTTGCGGATGAACTGTCCACTTCCCTGCACCGCATCCAGGCTGCCGTAGTGATTGTTCAGGACCAGGAGCAGGTGGACAAACTGATCGCGAGCCGGGCAAAACTTCCCCATGTCCGACGGGTGATCTATATCGACCCGACGGGAATGGGCGGGTACGACTCTGACCCATGGTTGATCTCTTTTCGGAAGCTCTTGGAACTGGGGGAGGGACTCGACAGAGAGAAGCCGGGGCTGTTCGCGCAGGAGGTTCGCCGGGGCAATCCGGAAGACACGGCCTTGATGATCCAGACCTCCGGGACCACCGGTCTGCCGAAGCTTGCGATGCTGTCGCACCGGAACCTGACGGCTATCGGGGAAAGCTGGGTACGGGAAGTCTCGATCAACCCCGGGGAGAACTGGATTTCCATGTCCCCCCCGGCCTGGATCGTGGACCAGATGTGGGGGCTCGGCGTGGCACTGCTGGGCAGAATGACGATGAACTTTCCCGAAACGCCAGAGACCGTACAAGAGGATTTCCGGGAAATCGGCCCCTCCCGGATCATTACGGCTTCCCGTTTTTGGGAGGAACTCGCCTCGCGGATCCGGGTGCGGATGGCGGATGCAGGACGGACAAAACGGTGGCTGTTCAAAGAAGCAGAGCGGATCGGGCGGGCGGTGCTCGCGCGGCAGATCGACAAGAGGCCCCTTTCCCCGCTTCTGAAAGGTCTGCACCGGTTGGCCGGCCTGATCGTATATCGACCGCTGCTCGACAGGATCGGCTGTGCCAACTTCCAGAGCGCCTACACCGGGGGGCACCCGATCAGCCCTGACGTAATCAGTTTCTTTCGCGCCATCGGACTCAACTTGAAGCAGTGTTACGGCCTGACCGAGGCCGGAGGGATATTTCAGATTCAGCCCGACGAAGAGGTGAAACCCGAAACCGTGGGAAGGACCCTTCCGGGGATTCAGATACGGATTGCCGAGGATCAGGAGGTGTTGGTTTTAAGCCGTTCGGTGTTCCAGGGGTATTACCAGGATTATCAGGCATCGGAGGCAGCCTTCGTGCAGGGATGGCTCAGGACGGGGGATGCGGGGTACCTCGACCGGGATGGGCATTTACTGATCATCGGCCGGAAGGAGGAGATCATCCGCAATAAGAGCGGCGAGGCCTTCTCCCCGGATTTCATCGAAACCCGTCTCAAGTTCAGCCCCTTTATCAAAGAGGCCGTCATCTTCGGTGAGGGGCGGCCGTACCTGACTGCCATGATCAACATCGATTTCGGAAACACGGGAAGCTGGGCGGAAGCGCGGATGATACCCTACACGACATACATGGACCTTTCACAGCAAGCCGCCGTCGAGGCATTGATCCGCGAAGAGGTACGGAAGGTCAATGAGCAGCTGCCGGATGTCATGAAGGTGCACAGGTTCATTCTCCTGTATAAGCTTCTGGATGCCGACGACGATGAACTGACCCGTACCGGGAAGGTCCGGCGCCGTTTCGTCTATGGCCTGTATCTCAAGCTGATCGAAGCGATGTACTCGGGCAGCGATACGGTTCGCGTACAGGGGAAGATCCGATACCGCGACGGCCAGACCGGAGAAATAGATACGACTGTCCGCATTATTCATGCCTTGTGAGGGAAAGATGGATTTTTTCATTCAGCTCTTAATCGGGGGGATATCCGTCGGATTTCTGTACGGGCTTTCGGCGATGGGGTTCGTGATGATCTTCAAGTCGTCGAGCGTGCTCA
>CAIYSL010000041.1 GCA_903928915.1 uncultured Syntrophobacterales bacterium
CAACTCCACGGGGACCAGGGTGTCCAGCACGGTCTGCACGTCCGCCGACAGACGGTCGTATCCCACGAGGTTGGATAAGACGTGGCCCACGGGCCTGCCGACATCGCTCAGGATCAGGTCGATGATCCGGGTGGCGGCGGGGGTGAAGCGCAGGATGCGCTGCTTGTGGTCCACGAAGACCGTGGCGATGCCGGTTCCGTCCAGCAGGTTGTTCATATCGTTCTTTGCCCGCGACAGGTCTGCCACCTTGGTTTGCAGTTCGGCGTTCACCGTGGCCAGTTCTTCGTTGACCGATTGCAGCTCTTCCTTGGAGGTCTCCAGATCCTCGTTGGTGGACTGCAATTCTTCATTCACCGACTGCATCTCTTCGTTCGAGGACTTGAGCTCTTCGTTGGAAGTCTCCAACTCCTCGTTGGCCGTCTGGAGGTACTCTTCCTTGGTCCGCAGTTCCCGTTTGAGCGACTCGATGCGCGCGTCGGAATCGGGCGCTTCGCGACCGTCCGCGCCTTTGCCGGCTTCCGGGGCGGCGTCCGTCCGCGCCTGCCCGCCGTCGAAGCGCGGCACTTCTTCCAGAAGGACGAGGTACAGGAGCGACTCGGCCGTTGCCGCGGGCCCCATGGCCACCGGGCGGATGGTCAGGTCGACGGTGGTGACGTCGCCGTTGGTCTTGACGCGCACACCCGGGTGGTGCACGATCTCTTTTGTGCCCACTGCTTTGTGCAGGGCCATGGCCATGTCGCGTCGCAATCCTTCGCGGGCCATCTTCAGGATGTTGCTGGTGCCGGTCTCGCCCGGGGTCGGTTCCAGATACTTCCCGGTGCGGCCCTGGAGGTAGAGGATGTCGCCATGGCCGTTGACGAGCGCGCCGATGGGGGCGATCTGTTGCAGAATCGCCTGTTCGGTCAGTTCGCGCAGCGGCACCTTCCTGGCGCCGGTCGTTTTTTGCACGGATCGCGGAAGCGCCGGATCCGATCTCGTCAGGGGTGGGAGAAACCGGCCCAGGGCGATGCGTTGCGCGCTCTGAATATCCTCCTTCCGCTGATACAGCTTCGACTTGCGGTCCAGTATGGCGAACAGATCGCTAAAATCCCCCACGGTCTCCGAAGTGCCCAGGAAGAGAACACCGCCCGGGTTCAGTGCGTAATGAAACAGCGGAATCAGCTTCCTCTGCAGATCCGCGCCCAGATAGATCAGGAGGTTGCGGCAACTGATCAGGTCGAGTTTGGAAAAGGGCGGGTCTTTGATCACATTCTGCTCGGAAAAGACCAGCATGTCGCGGATGCTCTTATTGATGCGATAAACGTTGCCCCCGGGCTCGGCAGCAAAAAAGCGCGCCAGCCTCTCCGGCGAGACGTCGGCGGCTATGCTGGCCGGATAGAGTCCGGCCCTGGCGGTAGCGATGGCGCGGGCGTCGATATCGGTGGCAAAGACCTGTGCCTTGAAGCTCTGTTTCATCGACTCCTGGCGTTCGGCGAGCAGAATGGCGATGGAATAGGCCTCCTCCCCGGTGGAGCAACCGGGCACCCAGACGCGGACCAGGGCTTCCCTGGGCCTGGCGGCGAAGAGCTTCGGGATGACCCGTTCGTCGAGGGCCTTGAAGGCCTCCGGATCGCGAAAGAAATTGGTGACGCCGATCAGCATGTCGAGGAAGAGGGCTTCCACCTCCGTCGGCGACTGCTGCAGATACTTGAGATACCTGTCCATCGTTTCTATCTGGTGGACGGCCATGCGCCGTTCGATGCGGCGGTGAATGGTGCTCGGCTTGTATTGGGAAAAGTCATGGCCAGTCTGGGCGCGCACCAAGACGAACACTTTCTTCAGCGCGTTCTCGGTCTTGGGCGCCGAGGCGGTTGCACTCACGGGAAGCTTGCCGAAGGCGTGAGCGGCATAGGCGATGAGCTGGGCGGGCATCTCGGCCGGCGGAAGCTCGAAGTCCACCATGCCGGTGGCGATGGCGCTGCGCGGCATGCCGTCGTACTCGGTGGTCGCGGGGCTCTGAACCATGACCATGCCGCCCTCGCCCTTGATGGCCCGCACGCCCAGGGTACCGTCGCTGCCGGTGCCCGAAAGGACGATGCAGATGGCCCGCTCGTGCTGATCCTGGGCCAGGGAGCGGAAGAAGAAGTCAATCGGCAGACGTTGCCCGCGAGGCGCCGACGGTTCCATCAATTGGAGAGTGCCGTTCAGAAAGGCCATGTCGCGATTGGGCGGGATGATATAGGCGCAATTGGGCTTGACCGTCATCCCGTCCTCGACCTCGAAGACCTGCATGTGAGTGTAGCGCCGGATAAGGTCGGTGAGAATACTTTTATGGTCCGGCGCCAGGTGCTGCACCAGCACAAAGGCCATGCCGGGATCGGTCTTGGCGGGCATGGCGGAAAAGAAGGCCTCGAAGGCTGCCAACCCCCCCGCGGAGGCCCCGATGCCGACAATGGGAAAAACCTCCTCCGGCGTCACCTTCGGGCGTTCCTCCGGCAGCACGCCAGGTTCCGCCGGCTCGATTTCTTCTGAATGCAGAGGCGGCTCCACCTGCTCGGAGGGCGGGGCCTGAATCTTCGGCTTCAAGATGTCTCTTTTCTTCCTGGCCATGGCGGGCTTCTCCGATGGGAATAAGGATGTATCCCGGTGTGATGCTTTGCGATGCCTTACGAGGGCCTCCTGCCTGCCGGGTCGGAAGCGCGAAGCGGCACGTTTCCCCCTTGTCCACCTCGCCCCCGGCGGAGGCGGCAGCCCCGGGTGATTTCATCCAGGCCGCGGATGCCCCGGGGCTCGTGGCTATGCCCAGGGACGCGTTCTTGGTACGGGTTCGTTTTGGTCCGCCCGGGGCCGTCTTGGAGCCCCTGGGCGGCACTGGCGGCAGTTTATAGGGGGGGGGGATACGGACCCGCCGTGTACGAGGCCTGTGGTCTTCTCAGGGGCAGGCTCTTTTCCTCTTTCATATAATTTCGCAGTCCGATGCGATGCCTGGTGACGGGACCCTCATGCCGGCTCGGATAATAGTCGATAATCTCTCACAAGTCAATTAGTATGTGGAATCTCATCGGCCGTCCTCTCGCAGCTTACATCCCGAATTCGGTAATCCGGAGCTACAGAGTATACGATCAGCTGCCTTCGCGGCCGCGCCGCTCCCGCTTCTGCAACTCATCCCAGAGATCGTCGACCGTGCTGCGCGTCTCCTCCACCGATCCGTCGTTCCTGACGACCAGGTCCGCCTCGGGGAGCTTCGCGTCGATCGGCATCTGCGAGGCGAGCCTCGCCATCGCCTCCTCGCGGCTGTATCCATTGCGGGCAACCATCCTCCGGATCTGCTCCTCCGGGGATGCGTAGACGACCAGGACCAGGTCGACCTGCGGTTTCAGGTCCACCTCGAACAGGAGTGGGATGTCGGAAAGCACGATCGCCTCGGGCTGCTCCGCGCGTATCTTTGCGAGACGTTCGCGCCATTCGGCCAATACCGCCGGATGGACGAGGCGATTGAGGAGCTCCCGTTTCCGGCGATCGGCAAAGACGATTGCGCCGAGCTTCCGGCGGTCGATTGCCCGGTCGGCGCCGAGGACATCGCGGCCGAAGCTCTCCACGATCGCCCGCCAGACAGGCCCCTCGGGCTCCACGACGATGCGGGCCAGCGCGTCGAAATCGATGACGACGGCGCCTTTGTCCGCCAGCATCCGGCCGACCGTCGATTTGCCGCTGGCGATACCGCCAGTCAGTCCCACGTTCAGCATAGAATGTTTGAGATCGCCGGGAATCGCATCCCGATGGCGCGCATTGGAAATTTTTCGGGGTACCCTGCCCCCGCAGCGCAGCGAGGAGGAGCAGGGTCGGAACATGTCCTGGCTGCAGAGGGGTTGCGATCCCCCGGTACACGAAGCACGGTCTTCACGAATGCGGCTGCGGCCGGTTCCGCTGGAAGATGATGCGCAGCCCTTCGAGCGTCAGCCGTTCGTCCACCACGTCGATCTGCTTCGCCTCCCGGGCGACCACGTTGGCCAGCCCGCCCGTGGCCACGACGAACGCCGCCTCCCCGATCTCGCTCTTCATCCGGGCCACGATCCCGTCGACGAGCCCTGCGTAGCCGTACATGATCCCCGCCTGCATCCCGCTCACCGTGTCCTTGGTGATGGCCGAGCGGGGGGTGCACAGCTCCACCCGGGGGAGCTTGGCGGCCCGGTTGAACAGGGCCTCGCTGGAGATCATGATCCCCGGGGCGATGCAGCCGCCCATGTACTCCCCCTTCTTCGAGATGTAGTCGAAGGTCGTGGCGGTGCCGAAATCGACGATGATCATCTCGCGCCGGTACTTCTCGTAGGCCGCCACGGCGTTGACGATCCGGTCCGCCCCCACCTCCCGGGGGTTGTCGTAGAAGATCGGCATGCCCGTCTTCACCCCCGGTCCCACGATCAGCGGCTCGATCCCGAAGTACTTCTGGCAGAGGGGGTCGAGGATGTTGAGCATCGGCGGCACCACGCAGGAGATGATGATGCTGCCGACGGATTGCGCGCCGATCTCGCTGTTCTTGAGGAGGTTGAGGATGAGCGCCCCGTATTCGTCGACGGTATGGTCGATGACGGTCCTGATCCGCCAGTCGTGAATCAGTTCCTCCCCGGCATACAGCCCGAGCACCGTATTGGTGTTTCCCACGTCGATGACCAGCAGCATCTTCCTCCCCTTCCGGGCGCCTTCCGCCGAGCCGCGCTCAGCCCTCCCGTTCGGTCACGTCGAGGGAGATGTCCGCCGCCGCGACGGAGTGGGTCAGCGCCCCCACCGAGATCAGCGCGACCCCCGCCTCCGCCACCTCCCTGACCCGGTCCAGGTTCATGTTTCCCGAGGCCTCGCAGGGGATCCTCCCCGCGATCCGCCGGACCGCCGCCGCCATCTCGGCGGTGGACATGTTGTCGAGCATCACCGCGTCCACACCCGCGGCCAGCGCCTCCTCCAGCTCGGCCGCCGTCCGCACCTCCACCTCGACCTTCAGGGTATGGGGGATCCGCGCCCGGACCCGCCGGACGGCCGGACCGATCCCGCCGGCCGCGGCGATGTGGTTGTCCTTGATCAGCACCCCGTCGTACAGGGCGAAGCGGTGGTTGAACCCGCCGCCCACGCGGACGGCGTACTTGTCGAGCAGGCGCAGCCCCGGGACTGTCTTGCGGGTGTCGAGGATCTTCACCGGCAGCCCCGCGACCCGCTCGACGTAGCTGCGGGTCAGGGTGGCGATCCCCGCCATGCGCTGGAAGAGGTTCAGGGCGACCCGCTCGGCCGTCAGGAGCGGGGCGAGCCTGCCGGAGACCTCCGCCAGGAGCGTTCCCGCCTCCACCCGCTCGCCGTCGCGCCTGAGGGCCGTGAACCTCAGACCGGGGTCGAGGGTATGAAACACCTCTCCGAACAGTTCGATCCCGGCCACGACCAGGGGGCTCTTGGCAGTCGCCCGGGCGCCCCCCCGTTCGTCGCCCGTGAGCGCTGCGACTGTCGTGATGTCGCCCGGCCCCACATCCTCGTCGAGGGCCCGCCGGATAAGGTCCGTAAGCTGGTGACGCTCTCCGATGCGATCCACCCTAACCCTCCGCGGCGATCGTGGCCAGCCGCTCGAGCGCCGCCTCGAGGGCTGCCCGCTTCTGTGCCAGGTCTTCGGACTTCTGCCGCTCCTTCGCGACCACGGCCTCCGCCGCCTTGGCGAGAAAGTCGGGATTGGCGAGCTTCCGCGCGACCACGGCCAGGTCCTTGTCGATCTTGGCGATCTCCTTCTCCAGACGCGCCTTCTCCCCGGCGATGTCGATCACCCCGGCGAGGAGCACGTAAATGCGGACCGGGCCCGCCACCGCCGTGGCCGCCCCCTTCGGCTCGGCCGCGTCGGCGCTCAGGGTGAGCTCCTCCAGGTTGGCCAGGTTCATCAGCGGGACCCGCCCCCGCTCCAGCGCCTCCCGGCTGGCCGCCTCCGGCGCGGCGATGATCGCCTTGAGCTTCAGCGAGGGGGCCACGTTCATCTCCCCGCGGATGTTCCGGATCCGGGTGATCGCCTCCATCACGAGCCCCATCTCCCCTTCCGCCGCAGGGTCGTTCAGCGCTTCGTCCGGTTCGGGGAAGGGGCTCACCATCACGGAGCCGCCGTCGGCGACCAGGGTCTGCCAGATCTCCTCGGTCAGGAAGGGCATGAAGGGGTGCAGCAGCTTGAGCGACTGCGTCAGGAC
>CAIYSL010000042.1 GCA_903928915.1 uncultured Syntrophobacterales bacterium
GAAGACCTGATCGGCTGCTGCGCCCAGACCGACGTCAAGGGCGACCGGATGCTCCGGCCGGCGGACCAGCCCAACCCCGGCTCTTACGTGCGGATCAAGGAACGGCTGAAAGACGGCATCGTGGTCGACGGGTGCAAACTCCACATCTCCGAGGCCTCGGTGGCCGACGAGGTCCTGGTCGTCCCCACCCGGGCCCTGCGCCCCGAAGACAAGGACTACGCCGTGGCCTTCGCCGTTCCCGGCGACTGGGACGGGCTCAAGCAGGTCGTGACGATCCACAACCTCCGGCCGCGGGAACACTACAAGCGGGGGTTCGTCCCCGGCGCGACGGACTCGTACATGATCTTCGATAACTGCTTCGTCCCCTGGGAGCGGGTGTTTCTGGCAGGGGAACACCAGCACGGCGGCGCCTGCGCGCTGCTGTTCGCCCTGTTCCACCGCCACTCCTATTCGGGCTGCAAGCCGGCGATCGGCGACGTGATCCTGGGTATGGCGGCCCTGGCCGCAGAGGTGAACAACGTCCACAAGCAGCCCCATGTGCGCGAGAAGCTCTCCGAGCTGATCATGACCATCGAGCTGGGCTACGCCGCGGGCTACACCGCCTCCGACCTGGGGAAGCCCGAGGTGTACATCCCGGGGATCGGGTTTGTCCCCTACGGCCCGGGCTCGTACATCCCCAACTCGATCTACTGCAACGTGGGCCGCTGCCTCTCCGGCGAGGCGGTCTGGCGCGAGGCAGAGATCCTCTGCGACATCTCCGGCGGCGTCGTGGCCACCTTCCCCCACGAGAAGGACTTCCTGAACCCCGCAACCGGGGAGGCGCTCCTGAAGTACACCAAGCGCAACCCCAAGATGTCCGCCGAGGATCAGGCCAACTTCTGGCGGTTCATGGGAGATGCCCTCTGCTCCGCCACGGGCGGGATCCACAACATCGGCAACTACCACGGCGGCGGCTCGCCGGTGATGGAGCAGATCGCCATCACCACCCAGTACGACATCGAATCCCGGAAGAAGCTCGTCAAGTACATCGCCGGGATGAGCGGCGGCGACCGCGACGCCCTGGACAAACAGCGTTAACAGGGAGCGCCCCGGTCTGCTCGTGCGCCCCCGGCCCGCCCCGAAGACGGGGTTTGCAGGCAGCGCCCCCGGCGGCCCGAGGGATTGCCCATTTCAGAGGTCGCGGATACGAAAAGAGGAGGATTGAACCATGTTTGATCTGTCCCAGTTTTCACTCAGCGGAAAGGTTGCCGTCGTGACCGGCGGCGGCCGCGGCATCGGTCAGGCCATCGCCTTCGCCTTTGCCAAGGCCGGGGCGCAGGTGGTCGTCACCAGCCGCAAGGCAGCCGATCTCGAGGCCACGGCCCAGGCGATCGCGGCCTTCGGGGGCAAGGCCATCGCCCTGCCGGCCCATCTCGGCCGCACGGAGGAGATCCAGCAGATGATCGCCCAGGTGGTGGGGAAGTTCGGCCGGATCGACATCCTGGTCAACAACGCCGGGGCAAGTCCCGCCATGGGCACCGTCCTGGATTCGGACGAACGCCTCTGGGACACGATCATGAACCTGAACCTCAAGGGGGTCTACTTCACGAGCCAGGCCGCCGCCAGGGTCATGAAGGAGCAGGGCGGCGGGAAGATCATCAATATCGCCTCGGTCGACGGTTTCAACCCCGAGCCCTTCGTCAGCGTCTATTCCATCTCCAAGGCCGGGGTCCGGATGATCACGAAGGCCTTCGCCGCGGAGCTGGCGGGCTGCAACATCCAGGTCAACACCATCGCCCCCGGGCCGATCGACACGAAGATGATGAATTCGCACTGGGCGCATCTCCCGCCCGAAGAGGGGCAGAAGGCGAAGGCCGCCCTGGAGCGGATCCTGCCCACCGGCCGGATCGGCCTGCCCGACGAGATCGCCGGGGCGGCGCTGTTTCTGGCGTCGGCGGCGTCGAGCTACACCACGGGTACGGAGATCGTCATCGACGGCGGGATGCTCCTGGGGACCCAGCTGACGGGATCGGCGCATTAGCCGCCGCGGACCGGGCAGCGATTCCCGTCTCCACCTGCCCCATCCGGCCGCGCCGGAACGGTTCGCATGGCCGGGGGGGCGTCGATCGCCGCCCCCCGTAGCGGCCCCCGCGGAGGCCGGACGCTCAACATCCTCCGGCGGTGCCCGCTCATCCGCCGGCGGCTGAAAAGGTGAACCCACCTTCGCCGGCGTTTCTCCGGATTTGCCCCTCACCCTCCAGATACCGCAGATGGGCGAGGGTCTCGCCGGTGGCGAACCACTTCTGGGTCACGGGGAAGAGCTCCCAGCTCGCGCAGTCGATGTCCCAGCTCATCCGGCCGGCGATCTGGTAGGCGCTCAGCCTCTCTGACCCGAGGACGGCGAGGAGCTCCGCGGCGCGCTCCCGGTGGTGCTCCCGGAGCGCGTCGATCCGTCCCGGGAGATCGCAGAAAAGGCTCCGGTGCCCGGGAAGCACGATCTCCACCGGTAGTCCGTACACCTTCGTAAGGCTTCCCAGGTAGTCCCGCAGGGAATCGACCTGGTACGACCAGGATTCGATGTGGGGAGTGATGTCGAAAAGGATGTGGTCGCCGGAGATCAGGATCCCTCTGTTCGCGTCGTACAGGCAGAGATGGCCCCGGGTATGACCCGGCGTCCCCAGCGCCCGCAGGTGGTAGCCACCGATCGCGAGTGAGAACCCGTCGTCGATCAGGGTCAGTTCGGGGACCCGTTCCGGCCTGTACTTGAACCCGGGATGGCTCGCCAGGGCCTCGGTCAGCTCGTCGGCGGGAAATCCGTTCATCCGGGCGTAATCGACCATCGGCTGGACGCTGCGATCCTTGTCGAACACCCAGGCATCGCCCCTGCTGAAGTAGACCCTGCTCCTTTCGCCCGCCAGCCGCCCCACCAGCCCGGCGTGGTCGGAGTGCATGTGGGTGATCAGAAAGTCGGTCCCCTCCGGGTCGCACCGGAGGGCGGCGAGTCCCTCCCGCATCGCTTCGTAACAGGCGCTGCGGTTGAACCCCGTATCGATCACCAGGTCCCGCCCGTCCCCCTTGATGACGTATGAATTGAGCCCCTTCAGCGGACTGTTGGGAAGCGGCACCTCGATCCGGTAGAGACGTTCCCGTACCTCTTCGACCATCCTTGCCTCCTGCGCACCATTTTTTCTTGCCCCCGCGTCATGTTCAGGCATATAGAAGAACCTGAACAAAGCACCGGGCAACCGATTCCCAACGATCAGGGTGAAGAACCGATGGCCGGATTATCCCCTCCCGAGCTGTACGCCCCCCCGACTGTGCCGGGTATGTTCATGCACCAGGCAGGGCGCTTCGGGAACCGCGTCCTCAAGCTGACCAAGCAGGATGGCCGCTGGGTCCCGACGACCTGGCGCGAGGCCCGGGAGAATCTCCGCCGGATCAGCATGGGACTTCTCGCCTTCGGCATCGAAAAAGGGGACCGCGTCGGGATCGTAAGCCAAACCCGGGCTGAATGGTCCGATGCCGACCTTGCCATCCTCACCGTCGGCGCAGTCACGGTCGGGATCTATCCGACGGCCAGCGCCTGGGAGCAGCGTCACGTCATCGGCCACAGCGGCTGTCGCCTGCTCTTCGTGGAAAACGACATGCTCCTGGACAGAATCCTCGCGATCCGGGAAACGCTCGGTCTTCCCGAGCAGGTGGTCGTCTTCGACACGGCCAGGACCGACCTCCCCGCGGCGGTCGCCACCCTCGCGGACCTGAAAAGGCAGGGGCATGCCCTGGAGCTGAGCGCTCCTGCGCGTTTCGACGCCCTCTGGCGGGCGGTGGGACCCGCCGACCTCGCCACAATCGCCTACACCTCCGGCACCACCGGACCGCCGAAGGGGGCGATGATCACCCACGCCAACCTTTTCTTCACCGCGATCAACGCCGTCAAGACGCAGGATCTCCGCCCGGAAGATTTCGGCATCGCCTACCTGCCCTTGACCCATATGCTCCAGCGGATGACCGTGTACGCGGCTTTTCACGCCGGGATCCGCGGGGTCTACGCCGAGAGCATCGACAGGCTGATCGACAACTTCCGCGAACTCAAACCCACGGTCCAGGTCGGCGTACCCCGGATCTTCGAGAAGATCCACGCCCGGATCAGGGAACGCATCGAGGCCGGGCCGGCGCTTGGGCGGCGGATCTTCGCGTGGGCAATGGAGGTCGGCCGCCGCGCCGCTCCCCTCCGGATGACGGGAACCCGCCTCCCGCTTGCCTTGGCGATCTCCCGCGCCATTGCCGATTTCCTCGTCTTTGCAAAGATCCGGGCCATCTTCGGCGGGCGGGTGCGGCGTCTCGTCTCCGGCGGCGCCCCGATGCCGCGGGAGCTCCTCGATTTCTTCTTCACCGCCGGGCTTCCGATCCTCGAGGGGTACGGCCTCACGGAGACCGTCGCCCCGGTTTCGGTCAACCGGCCGGACCGGTACCGGTTCGGCACCGTCGGCACGCTGATCGACGGGATCGAGGCGAAGCTGGCCGACGACAACGAACTTCTCCTGCGCGGCCAGGGCCTGTTTACCGGCTATTACCGGGACCCCGAGGCTACCGCCCGGGCGATCGACCCCGACGGCTGGTTCCACACGGGGGACATCGCAGCGCTCGACGCGGAGGGGTTCATCACCATCACCGACCGGAAAAAGGAGATCATCGTCACGGCCGGCGGAAAGAACATCTCCCCGCAGAACCTCGAAAACCTCCTGAGGGTCCACCCCCTGATCAGCCATGCCATGGTCACCGGTGATCGGAGACCCTACCTGACCGCCCTGCTCACCCTCGACGGGTCCGCCGCCGCTGCCTTCGCCGCCCGCGAGAAGCTTCCGGCAGGCCCGCCGGGATCGCTCGCCAGCCATCCCCGTATCCACGCCCTGGTGGAGGAACATGTCGCTGCGGTCAACGCCCGGCTTGCCCCCTACGAACGGATCAAAGGGTTTGCGATCCTCCCCCGTGATTTCGCCGAGGAAGCCGGCGAGATCACCCCGACGCTCAAGATCCGGCGCCGGGAGATCGCCCGGATACACCGCACCCTGATCGATTCCCTCTATCAGTAGCGCACGCTGCAGGGATTCGCGTTTCCCGCCATCCCCGCCGCACCGGCGAGGCATCCGCCCCTGCCTACGGCGCCTCGCGCTCGCGCCACTGCCGGTAGCCGCACATCCGCGCCAGCGCCTTGACCGCCCGCTCGGGGGTGAGGAAGGAGACCCCTTTGTAGGGACTCCCCGCGATATCGACGAGCGTCCGGGCCTGTTCGTCGGGGATGAGATTCACCCCGAGGACGGGCTTTGCGTGCTTCTCCATCAGGCGGGCCGCCTGCGCCAGGAATCCTGTTTCGAATTCCCCGAGCATCCGGGGGATCTGCTCCAGGAAGGCGCGGTCCATCACCGGATCGACCGCGTGGATCGACTTGATCATCTCTCCCATGTACACCTTCAACCCCAGGATGCCCAGGTGGATCACCGCGTCGCAGCCGTCCCAGGCCATCAGCGCCTCGATCACCTGCGTCGCGACCTGGGGGCCGACCTCGCCCACGAGATCGATGGGGTTGGAACGGCTCCAGTAGGGGGGGAGGATCGTATCGATCCGGCTGATCAGCTCCGGCGAGAGGTCGGGAATCGCCAGACCGTTCTCCACGCAGAGATCGGCGGCCACAACCCCCCAGCCGCCGCCGAGGGTCATCACGGCCACCCGGTTCCCCCGGGGCAGCGGCAGCGAGGAGAAGGCGGCGGAGAGGTCTAGGAGGTCCATCGGCTGCTCCACGACGACGATCCCCGCCTGGCGCGCGGCTGCCTCGAACACCCGGATGTTCGAGGCGAGGGCCCCGGTATGGCTCGCTGCGGCGCGGTTCCCTTCCCGGGTACGGCCCCCCTTGAGCAGAACGACCGGCTTCTTTCTCCCCACCCGCCGGGCGGACTCGAAGAAGCGGCGGCCGTTCTTGATGCTCTCCAGGTACAGGACGACCGTCTGCGTCAGTTCGTCGACCTCGAAGGCCTCCATGTAATCCTCGATGGCGATCATCGCCTCGTTCCCCGAGCCGCAGAAGGCGCGAATCCCCACCCCCTCGTGCTCGGCAAACCCCAAGAGCTGCACCCCGAGATTACCCGACTGGGAGACGATCGTCGTCGTCCCGGGGTTGGGACGGACGTTCGACCCGCAGCAGAAGAGGCTTTCATGGGGGTTGCAGATCCCCATCGTGTTCGGCCCCAGGATCAGGATCCCCGCCTGGCGCGCCTCCCGGACCAGCTCCTCCTCCAGACGCCGTCCCTCGGCGCCGGTCTCGGCGAACCCCGAGCTGATCAGGAGCATGCTCTTGATTCGCTTGGCCTGAAACTGGGGGATCAGCCCGGCTACCTTAGCCGCAGGAATCGTCACCACCCCCAGATCGACCGGACCCGGGATCTCCTCCACCGACCGGTACGCCCTGCGTCCGGCGATCGGTTCGCCCTTGCCGTTCACCAGGTAGAGCGGGCCCTTGTATCCGCCCGCGACGATGTTGCAGAAAATCCGGTACCCCCACTTCCCCAAGGCCCCGGAGGCGCCGACGAGGGCGATGGAGCGGGGATAGAAGAGTCGCGCGATCGCCCCCGGGTCGACGGCTGGACGTACAGGAAGGGCCGTCGGCTGCCCCCCCAGGACGATCAGGGCGTCGACCGCAGTCACGGCGCCGTCCGGGCCGACCAGGAGCGGGTTGACGTCCGCCTCGGTCACCTCCGGGAGCTCCGTACCGATGCGGGAGAGGCCGACCAGGGCCCGGACAAGCGCCCCGCGCTCCGCCGCTGTCTCGCCGCGGAACAGGCCGAGGAGCTTCCGGGAGCGGAGCTCGTCGATCATCCATCCGGCCTGCTTCTCGTGGAGGGGGGCGACCCGGAACACAACGTCGTCGAGGGCCTCCGTGAAGATTCCGCCGAGGCCGAACATGACGACCGGGCCGAACTGGGGGTCATGGAACAGGCCCGCGACGAACTCCCGGCGGCCCGCGACGAGCGGCTGGATCAGGTACCCCTCGAGGTGCGTCCCCGCGGCCGCGGCGACCAGGGCCGCCGCAGCGCGCACCTCCGCCGTGTTCCTGAGGTTCAGACGGACGAGACCCTGTTCCGTCTTGTGCGTCAGCCGCGCCCCGAGCCCCTTGAGGACGACGGGGAACCCGATTGTCTCTGCTGCGGCGGCTGCCTCCCCGGGCGTCGCGGCGACCGATTCCGCCACGACCGGCACGCCGTACTCCTTCAGCACCGATTTGGACTCCGCCTCGGTCAGGGCGCTTCGGCCTTGCGACTTGGCATTCCGGATCAACTCAGCTGCGCTCATCGAATCATCATCCTTTACCCGTTTGGCCCCCGTACCGGCCCCCGCTCTCCACCGCAGCCTCCGTTCCGTTCTCTTCGCTTCAGTACCCCAACAGCGCCAGCACCGTGTTCGCCATTTCGCCGTTCGCGACCACCTGATTCCCGAGGGAGGTCTTGCCGTCGCTCACATCCCAGACATTCGTGAACAGGACGAAGGTCACATCCGTCTCGGGACGGTAGTACATCAGCGTGAGATAGCCTTCATGAGCGCCGGAATGGCCGTACCCGAGCCGCGGCGCGTAGGAGACCCCCAGCCCGTATACCCCGCCGCCGCCCGAGGCCTGGCCGCTCACCATCATGTCCACGGTCGTCCGATTCAGACCCGTTTCGGCGCGCAACAGCCGGTGGCACCAGCGGGCGAGGTCCAGCGGAGTGGTGATGAGGTTCCCCTCGGCGACGTTCAGGGACATGTTGCTGAGCGTGACGTCGGCGAGTTCACGCCCGTTCCAGAGGTACCCGTGCACAGAGGGGGCCGGCAGCCCCTGCTCGCGAGCCTCCGTCGGGAGGCTCGAACCCGTAAGGCCGTTCGGGGCCAGCAGCTCGGTCCGCACGAAATCGGCGTACGCCTTCGCCGACTCTTCATCGACGATCCTTCCCCGGGAGGCTATTTGGGACACTCGCGCGACGATCTTTCCCAGGATGGAGTAGCCCGTGTTCGAATAGTGGTAGGCGCTCCCCGGAACGAAAGGATAGGATATCCGGTACTTCGCGACCACGCCGACGAGCTCGTCGAAGCTGAACTGGTGGTTGGGGTCCTGCTCCAGTATCACATCGGAATAGGTCCTGCCGCCGAAGGGTTGGGGCACCGTATCGGGAAGGTTGTCGTTCGTCACGTCAAACACCCCGGCGCGGTGCATCAGGAGCATCCGAATGGTGATCTGGCCCTTGTTGGGGATTGCGTACTCGGTAGTGGTGGGGACATAGGGGATGGCGGTGCCGGGAATATTGGCCGTTATTGTCTCGTCGATGTCCAGCAGTCCCCGCTGGTGGAGGAGCATGATCGCACCGGCCGTGAAGGTCTTGGTGCAGCTTGCCGCGCGGAAATGGTGGAGGTTGGTCGTCTGCCCCTCCATACCGGCGGAGAGGAAATAATTACCCGCGGGGGAGAGGATCTGCATCGCCACCCCTCCGCCGAAGGCGGTCTTTCCCGACGCATAGGCCTGCCACTGGGCCTCCAGGGCCCGCTGCAACACCTCCCGGGGAACCGGGGGCGCATCCCCGCCCGAACCGCACGCGCCCAGCGAGAGCACCACCAACAGTAATGCGCATAGCGTACGGTTCATACCCCCTCCCTATTTCGTAGTCCGGTACGAGATGAGCAGTTCGTAGAAGTGGGGCGTCGATGCGCCGAGGACGAGGGGCTCCGCCTCCTGGAAGAGCCGCGCGCGGTCGTCGCTCAGGTGCATGTCCAGGAAGGTCTCCCGTGACTCGTGCTCGACGACGGCCGCGTAGCGGCTTCCCCCCTCGATCGGCGCCAGGAGCGACCGGGAGATGAACCCGCGATGCCGGGCGAAGGCCTCGCTGGAGCGGCGGAACCACTCCAGGAACGCCTCCTGCTTCCCCGGCTTGACCGGTGCGAAATCGATCAGGTTGACATAGGCCCCTGCCTGCTGGCCGAGCGCCATGTCAGCCGGGGCCTCCGCCGGGAGGTCGGTCCTGATGGCGAGGATGACCAGCGGTTCATCCGAATCATTGGCGATCCCCATCGACACCCCCCGGGGGATGCGCAGCAGTTTCCCCCGCCCCACCCGCACACTCTCCCCGTTTTCGCTGAACATCCCCTCGCCGCGGAGCACCTGGATGGTCACCGGGGCGTCCGTCGTATGGACCGGGACGCTCTTGCCCGGCTCCAGGCCGAGCTGCCGAATCGTCAGATTCGGCTCCTCCACGAGCACCGCGATGCCGCGCCCGTCGTTGCCGAACACCTCCCTGCTTTTCAAATCGATGATGTCCATGCTCACCTCAGTTGTGGATCTGCCGTGCTCATAATTTCTTCCCCTCCAGCGCGATCTCTTCCAGCCCCCGGCGGTCCAGGATCCGGATCTGCGCCCCCCGGGACCGGATCAGTTCCTGGCGGTTCATCTTGGCCAGTATCCGGGAGAGGGTTTCGGGGATCGTCCCCAGCAGCGATGCGAGCTGCCCTTTGGAGACGTCGAGCGTCATCACCCCCGCGGCGCTCGTTTCGCTCAGGAACAGCAGATATTTGGCGAGTCGCCCGGGCACCTCCTTGAGCGAGAGGTCCTCGATCAGGCCGGCAAACTGCATCAGCCGCCGGGAGAGCTGGGCGATCATGTTCAGGGCGAGGGCCGGGTTCTGCTGGATCAGGGCGCCGAAGGCCTGCCGCGGGAAGAACAGGAGGGCCGACTGGACCGCCGTCACGGCATCCGCCGGGAATCCCTGCCCCGTGAACACGGAGACCTCCCCGAAGGATTCCCCCGGGCCGAAGAGGTGGAGGATCTGCTCCTTCCCGTCGGCGGAGACCTTGAAGATCTTCACGCGTCCCGTGAGGACGACGAAAAAACCGGTCCCGGCATCGCCTTCGGAAAAGATCAGCTCCCCCTTTCGGCAGGAGCGCCGCAGGGCGATCCGGGCCAGCGCCTCGTACTGGGACTTCGACAGACCGGCGAAAAGGGGAATACCGGCGAGCTGTTTCACCACGTCCACCATGCGAGCCTCCTGATTGGCCGTTGAACGCCCGATAAACTACACATCTCTTTGACTTATGTCAAAGCACTTTTTCTCTTCCTGTGCGATACGGGAGCCGTACCGGATGAACGACCCGCCGCAGGGCGGCCGAACATAACCCAACACCCACAGAAGGAGGCTGACATGAAAAGCACCAGGAAGATCATAAAAATCGACGAAGCAAAATGCAACGGCTGCGGGGTCTGCGTCCCCTCCTGCGCCGAGGGTGCGATCCAGATCATCGATGGCAAGGCGCGGCTCGTGGCGGAGAAGTTCTGCGACGGCCTCGGGGCCTGCCTCGGGGAATGCCCGGAGGGGGCACTCCAGGTGGTCGACGCCGAAGTGGAGGCGTTCGACGAGGCGGCGGCCATGGCGCATGTCCGCGCTACCGGCCATGTGAGCACCGGCAAGCACGCCGGCCATGCCCAGGCGACGGCGCCGAAACCGGCCGCACGCGCCGACCAGGCGTCCCCCTGCGGCTGCCCCTCCGCGGTGATCCAGACCTTCGCCGCCCCGACCGCCTGCGAGCGCGCCAACACCCCCGTTTCCCGGCCCGGGTCGGGTGTCTCGGCGCTCACCCACTGGCCGATCCAGATCCACCTGGTCCCGCCGACGGCGCCGTTCTTACGCGGAGCGGACCTGCTGGTCGCCGCGGACTGCACGCCGACGGCCTACCACCGGTTCCACGACGATCTGCTCCGGGGGAAAGCGGTCCTGATGGGGTGCCCCAAGTTCGACGATGCGGAGGCGTACATCAACAAGTTCGCCGCGATCTTCTCCCAGGCGGACATCAAGAGCGTCACGGTGGCGGTGATGGAGGTCCCCTGCTGCCAGGGGATGCCGGTCATCGTCAAGCGGGCGATGGCCCAGGCAGGGAAGAACATCCCGCTCAGGGTCGTGACGATTTCCACCCGGGGCGAGTTGCTGGGGTAGCGCTTCGGTCCCGGTCCACCCCGGACCGGGCGAAGGAGACGACCAGAGCCAAGAAGCGCAGAACGGCACAGCGGGCGAACACCATCCGCCCCTGAGCAGCTGCACGGAGGACGTAGGGATCGTGCGCGGGATGATGGCGCATCCCGCTGCCGAGCGATGGCCGCCCGGCGGTGAGCGACGAGCCCGAAAAGGCCCGCGGGGACTCTGCCCGCAGGACCACCCTGAACGCCGGGACCCGCCGCGAACCTTCCGGAGGGTCCCGCGGGGATTCCTCACTTGAGGATGAGGCCGCTTCCTCCCGGAGCCGCGCCGCCCGGGACGATCAGCCGGGACTGCTCCTGCCGCTGCAGCTCTTTCGCCTGCTCGACTAGGTGCGCCACGAACTCCTCCATCGCTTCGGGGAATTTTTCCATCGCCTGCTGGAGGTTCTTGGCATCGATCGGAAACTGCACGGGCATGGGGCCCTGCTGGGTGTATATCTGCGCCTGTCCCACAAACAGGGTCGGACGGGTCTTATCCGGCTCTCCGTTCGACTTGACCGGCGAAAGTCGGCGGATGGAACCGATCGTCAGGTCGCTGAACACCTCTTCCTGGTGAAGGTTCTGCTGGTTGAACTTGGCTTTTTTCGCGTTTTGTTCCGTCTCTTCCATGCTGTCCTCCCGAACCGTGATCCGGTATCTTACCCCGCTTCTCCCGCTTTTTCCACCCCGGATCCGCTACCCGTGCAGTTTTTCGAGCACCCAGGCCATCCGCTGTCCGAGCAGCGTGGCGAGCTGCATCCCTTCGGCGTCCTTCTCCACTTCGCCTCTTGCCCTGCCCACGGCCAGCGCCCGGCCGGCGATGATCATCTCGCCGCTCAGGAAGAAATGGTCCATCGTGTCCAGGCTGTGGATCGCCCCCGAGCGGCGTACGGCGACCAGGGAAGCGCCGACCTTCCGCGTGAACATCCGGCCGTTCGACCGGGATACATAGCCGCACCGGTCGATCAGGGCCTTCATCTCGGAGGTCACGTCCTGAAAGTAGACGGGCGACCCCAGGATGATTCCTTCGGCGCCGAGCATCTTCGCGATGCACTCGTTGGCGCCGTCGTCGGTGACGGCGCAGCGCCGGTCCCTGGTCTCGCCGCACCGTTCGCAGGCGATACAGCCGCGGATGACCCGGTCGGCAAGCTGCACCAATTCCGTTTCGATGCCCCGCTTCTCCAACTCGCCGAACACGCGTCTGATCAGGAGAGCGGTATTACCGTCCCTGCGGGGACTCCCGTTGAACGCAACGACCTTCATCCGTTATCTCCTCCCTTCCCCTTCACCGCTTCGCCCATCCCTTCGACCGCCTGCCTGGCCTCCTTGAGACCGCTGCCGTGAAGTTCGCGGTACAGGCGGACGGCAAGACGCTCTTCCCCGCGGGCCCGCAGCGCCCTGACGTCGGCGTCCCCGCAGCTGTCCGCCGGTGGCAGGAGGCCGCGAGTTCGCGCCCGGGCAAGGCTGGAGCCGCTTTTCAGCATCAGGACCGTGATGAGGAGCACCAGGCCGACGAGCACGGCGGCGATGGTGACCCGTCCCAGCCCGGCGGCTATGCCGCCCGCGACCGGGGCGATCCAGCACAGCAGGCCGAAACAGACGAGCAGGACCCCGCCGGAGGCCCCCCGTTCGAGAACCGCTTCGGCGGGGTCGGCAGGGTTGTAGCGGACCAGCGCCGTGCCGCCGACAGGATACCGGGCGGCTTCCCGCTGCGCCTCCTTCTCCGTTGCGTAGAGCCGTCCCGTGTTCGCCATCTTGTTCCCCACGTAGGGGCCGCCGGGCGCGCCGTAGCCGTAGCGGATCTTTGCCCGGTACATCAGCTTGTCCTTGAAATGGTGCTCGCCGACGACCTCGCTCACCTCGACCACGCCGGGCACCTGGGGCCAGCCGGCCGCGGCCCGATGGCGCTGCAGGGTGAACAGCCCGAGGCTGATCAACAGTGCGCCGATGAAAAGCACGATCAGGGCGATCATCCCGACGCACAGAGCGCCGGCATTCTGGAACAGTTCGGTCATCGTCACACCCCGGTTGCCGCGGCTTCTCCCCCATCAGCGGCATCGACTCCCCGTCGTCCTGCGCCCTACTCACGCCGCTTGGCGGTGAGGCCCTCGATGGTAATCCGGACGACCGTTGTTCGCGCGAAGATGTCGGGCTGATAGACAGACGGCGCCTGCTGGCCGTAGTGCTCCATGATCCGGTCCAGGGCTGACTTTTTTTCGCCGGGATCCTCCAGGATGGCCGCCCGGCCGAACCCGATGACGCTCTCGTACCGGCAGGAGCACCCGCAGGCCGAACGGCCTAGGATCACCTCGCGAAAGAGGTCCATCTCGAAGCAGACCCGATCGTTTCTCCGGATGATGTCGAGCTTCCGCCCCTCGGCGGCGCAGTGCAGGTAAAGGCAGCCCTCGCCGAGGCCGAAATTCATCGGCACCACGTAGGGCATCCCGCTGTCGGCAAGCCCGATCCGGCAGACGCGCGCCTCCTCCATGATCGCTCGAATAGCCAGCGGATTCTTGAGTTCCCGCTCCTCTCGCCGCATCTCCTGCATCATCTCCCCTCCTCCCGGTACACCTCCTCCGCCCGCCTGACCTCGTCGAGGAGGCGCCGGACGCGGTCCCGGTCCTTCCGGAAGCGGACCGGCCGCCCCAGGGCATCGCGGGCGTTGGTCTGCGTGCAGCTGTCAACCCCGGCAGGCCTGACCCGGCCGACAGCGTCAAACGCGTTCTGAGGCGATATCCCGCCGGCCAGGATCACGGGAAGCGGGCTCGCCTCGACGAGCGCCCGAGCGAGCTCCCCGTCGCAAACCTCCCCGGTGATCCCCACGTACCCCGCCACCGGCTGGGGGGCGGCGGCCTCCGCGAACCCCCGCAGGGTGTCGGTCATGAACAGGTCGGCGGAGGGCGCCAGCAGCCGGGCCGCATCGAGGATCGCCTCCCGGACGGGGCCGGGCTCCGGCAGCCCCGGCTCGGGCACGGGGATCGACCGGATGATCTTCAGCGGAGGAAACTCCATCTTCACGAGCTCCTGGATGGCGGTCAGCTCCGCGCAGCGCTCCTGGCGGCCCGCGCTTTGTCCGGGTGCCAGCGGGATCAGCTCGCAGAAATGGACGAAATCGGGCTGGTAGTAGTCCAGGGCGCGCAGGACGTCGTCGCGTCGGGTCAGCAGGGGGATCAGGCTGCTTTTCGCCGGCGACTGCCGGACCAGGCGGACGACGTCCCTCAGCACCGGGTTTTTCCAGCCGTCGGGGCCGAGGACGACGCTTCCGATATGGTCGACCCCCAGCTCGACGAGCCATTCCGCCTCGCCGGGCTCCTGGATTTCGTAAATCTGAACGATGAGGTGTTTCATCGACGTCCCCGCTTCACAGCGACCGGAAGACAACCAGCAGGGCGCGCCGGGATTCGGAGGTTAGGCGCATCAGCTTCACCTCGTACGACTCCCTGGCGTCATGGGGCTGGAGCAGAACCACGATGAAGTTTCGTGACATCCCCATCCAGGCGTTTCGGAGTTCTGCCTTGAACTCTTCGCGGGAAGCGTCAACCATGAATTCCATGATGTTCGCCCCCGTGACTGCGGCGCGGGATCTTCCGATGCTTTCGAGGGCCCGCTCCGTAAACCCCTCGACCTTGCCCGCCTGGTCCACGACAAAGGCGATGTCCTCCTGGTGGTGGTCCTTCATCAGCCGATCCCGGCTGTTGCGCATCCATTCATACGCCGCGGTCAGACGCTCGTTGGCATCCTTGAGCCGGCTGTTGGTCTTGGCGAGCTCCTTGCGCTGCTGGCTCAGCTTCGTGGCGAGACGATAGGTAATCATACCGATGCTCAAGGGATAAACGGCCAGCATCGGCAACGAGGCCACGATATTCACCATGCTCGATTCGGGGCGGATGTTCAACCCGAACAGGAGCACGGCCAGCGCGGCGCCCATGAGGTGCGCGGCCGCTCCCTTGAGGAACAGACGGATGCCGCCGACAGCGATATTGTCCGTACTGAGCATGAAAATGACGACGACGCTCGGCAGGAGATTGAACGACATCACCGGAACCCACAGGCCGCCGAACAGCGAATCAATCAACAGATTCCTGATCTCGGCGCCGTACGGGTTCCGGCTCGATTTGGCGATGCGATAGGCCACGTGCGGCCAGACGAAGCCGTTGAAGACCAGGACAAGCCAGAGGAGCGCCGGGGTCTCCTGCGCGAACAAGACCGACGCGACACAGAAAAAACCCAGCCCCAGGCCGACGATCCGGGGGACATAGATGCGCTTGACAAAGCTGAGCCCCTGCGGCCCGGCTTTGTCCGGTGACGGGCCATCCGGGACGTTCCGGACCGTGCGCACCCCTCCGCCCCCTGCATCTGTGTTCGTCATCGTGACAACACCCGGTTTCCGTATGCGTAATCCCTTTTCCCGTACGGCGCACCCTGGCATAGATTCACCCGCCCGTCAAGGATGACCTGGGGCGCCAACCGGCGCTTCTCCGGTTCAGCGGCCGGCTCCCGGTGGTGGACAGAAGATCCCCGGGGAAAGGGCAACCGGCTCCGCGGCAAGCGGGGCCATCCCGCCCGGCGGCGCCATCCGGAAGCAGCGCACCGTCACCGCCGCTGTCCGGTCGCAGGCCACGGCCACGGCGGCCACGGAGCGCGGCCGGGGTTCCACGAGGGCGAAGCGCCACTCCCGCGGGTCGCCCGGGGGAACGGCGGTAAACCCGATCCGCTGCGGCCGCCCTCCCGCGAGGCTGAAGGCGAAGGAGTCGAGCGGCCGGCTCAACCCAAGCCCCAGCCCCTTGACGTACGCCTCCTTCAGGGTCCAGATGAGGATGAACCGCTCCCGCAGCTCCGCCTCCGGCAGCCCGCCGAGCTCGGCCGCCTCGGCGGACGAAAAGAACCGTTCGCCGAGCCTTCGCGCCTGGACACGGCGGTCCCTGTTCTCCACATCCACCCCGACCTCGCCCCCCGCCGTCACCGCCACGACCGCGACGCCCGCGGTATGGGAGAGATTGAAGGCCGGCGCAGGCCCCGACCCGGGAGCGACCCGGGGCTTGCCGTGATCGCCCGCAACGAACCGCCATGCCCCCGGGGCGGTCGACCCGTAGTGCGCAAGCACCGTCCTGAGGAGGAAGCGGCTCACCCCAAAGAGCCGCTGCTGTGCAGGGAAGCGGATCCGCTTTGACCGGGCGATCTCGCCCGCATCGAGGACGCCCCAGAGGGCCGCATCCAGCCCCGGCCCCTCCCACTCTTCGGGAAAGGCAAACCAGAGGTGGAGATCCGTTTCGACAAGCTCAGCCACGCGATGCCCCAGGGAAGGTGCGCAGGCGATACCCCTTGCGGCCGGCGATCCTGAGGTATGATTCGTCGGGGTACCCCAGGGCGATCACCGCCTGGATGCGCTCTTCGTCGGGGACCCCCAGGAACCTCTTGAGCCGGACCTCTTTGGTCAGCGCGGCCACGGCAAACCCGATCAGGCAGCTCCCGAGCCCCAGGGCGTGGGCGGCAAGGAGGATGTTCTGCGTCGCCAAGAGGGCGTCCTCCTTCGGGGTGCTCCCGCCCGGTCGGGTCGCGACGACGATCGCCGCGGGTGCGCCGTGAAAGAGACGGTCCCGGCCGGTTTTCTCCTGCTCGGCGAGGGCCTCGCTCACCGACTGGTGATAGTCCCGGTAGTAATCGGTCAGCTCCCGCCTTCCGAGGAGCTTCAGCCCCTTTCTCAGCAAGGGGTTTTCGGCCATTGCGTTGAGCCTCCGGAAGAATCGGGCGACCTCCCGGCCGAGGGCCTCGACCGCGCCCCGGTCGGGAAGGATGGTGAAGGTCCAGGCCTGGCTGTTGGTACCCGACGGCGCCGTGACGCCGATCCTCACCAGGTCCTCCAGCAGGGCGCGCCCCACGGGCCGCCTCTGAAACCGGCGGCAGGAGCGCCGGGAGGCCATCAGGCGGATGAGCTGCGCAATATCGAAGCCCCCCGGCGGAAGCCAGCGCGCGTCGGCAGCGAAGGTGGCGTACGCATGGGCATCCGGGTCAACGGCGCAAACGGTGATCGCCTCCGTCGGACAGACGGCCGCGCAATGGCCGCAGGAGAGCGACCGCACGCCGGTGACGACGGCCTTCCCCTCCACGAGCGAGATCGTTCCCGCCGGGCACACCTCGGTGCACCGGCCGCAGCCGGTGCACCGCTCGGCATCGATGACCGTAGTAACCGTCCGGTCGACCATGGGTCCTCCTCCAGGTGTTTGTTCTTCCGCAGACAATCGGGGCAGGGTTATAGTACCACAGAACGCGCCGGATCGCGGCCGGTATTTGGGCTGAGGGCGCGGCGGATCGCCGGGGCGAGCTGCTGAAGCACGATCGGTTTCATGATGAACTCCCGCACGCCGATGGTCCTGGCCTGTTCGGCCGTGAGGGCTTCGCTGAACCCGGAGCAGAGGATGACCGGCAGATGAGGCCGGATACGGGAGATCTCCCCGCAGAGCTCGATCCCTGTCATGTTCGGCATCGTGATGTCGGCGATCACCAGATCGAAGCGGTCGGGGCGGGCCCGAAACAGTTCGAGCGCTTCCCGGCTGCTGGTCCTGCCAACGACCTCGTACCCCAAGCCGGCCAAGAGCTCCATCCCCACCTCGACGAGCACCTCCTCGTCGTCTACGAAGAGGATGCACTCCTCCCCCCCCACGATGGCGCGGCCGGCAGAAACAGCGACACCCCCGTCCATCCCATCCATCAGCAGCGGCAGGTAGACGTTGAACTCGGTCCCGACCCCGGGGTCGCTCTTCACGGTGATCGCGCCGCGATAACTCCGGACGATCCCGTGCACCACGGCAAGGCCCATGCCGATCCCCTCGCCCGGCTGCTTGGTCGTGAAGAAGGGGTCGAAGATCCGATCCAGGATTGCCGGATCGATGCCGCAGCCCGTATCGCCGACCGCGAGGTTCAGATACACCCCGGGGGTCAACCCTTCGTCTACGACCAGGCCGTCGAAGGGGTCCACCCTGAGCGGGGTGAGCCTGACCGTCAATTCTCCCGTGCCCTCCCGCATGGAATGGGCGGCGTTCGTGCAGAGATTCATCAGGACCCGGTAGATCTGCGTCGGATCGGCGAGGATTGTGTCCTGGTCGGATTGGATCTCCGGCCGGATCCTGATCGTCGCCGGCAGCGACGTCTTGAGGAGCTGCAGCACCTCCGTGATGACGGGGCTGATCCGCATCGGCTGCGGCTTCTCCTCGGCCTGGCGGCTGAAGGTGAGGATCTGCTGCACCAGATGCGTCGCCCGTTCCCCTGCCTTCCGGACTTGGTCGAGGCAGCGCTTGAGACGGGGGCTGAGCCCCGCCTCCCGGAGGGCGATCTGGGTGTACCCGGTCACAGCACCGAGGATATTATTGAAATCATGGGCGATACCGCCGGCAAGCGTACCGACGGCCTCCAGCTTCTGGGAACGGCGGAGCTGGCGTTCAAGCCTCCGCTGTTCGGTGACGTCGTAGCCGATCGAAAGGACGAACCGCTCCCCGTTGAGCGTCATGACCTCGCAGGAATTGAGCACATCCCGGCGTTCCCCGCTTTTCGTCACCAGATGCAGCATCTCGTCGCGGACGAATCCCTGTTCGTGAAGCTTGCGGACGAGCGCGCGATGGTCCTGTCGGTCCCAGATCTCGAGTTCGGTTATTTTGCGGTCGACCATCTCCTCCCGGGTATACCCGAGCATGCGCAGGAAACTGTCGTTCACGTCGAGGTACCGGCCGTCGTCGAAGCGGTTGATGGTGGTGGGGACGGGGCTCATGTGAAAGGCCGTGGAAAAACGCTCCTCCGACTGCCGCAGCGCCTCTTCGGCCATTTTTCGCTCCTGGATATCGCGTCCGACGCCCAGCAGAGCGACGGGCTTCCCCTGCCGGTCCCGTACCAGGGTCATCTTGACCTCGTTCCATAAGGTCGTCCCGTCCTTCCGGTAGAACTCCAGCTCCACCTTTCGCGATATCTTCAGGTCGCGCCGTCCGAGCCGCTCGGGGGTCAGCTCCTCAGCAAGCGCGGAGACCGCCAGCTGCAGCGATGCAGGGGTCAGATGCGCCTCCAGCGGCATGGTCGCGATCTCCTCGAGGTTGAACCCCCGGTTCCGCTCCACCGACGGACTGACCCAGGTGGTCCTGAGGTCCATGTCCATCAGCCAGATGGTATCGGTCATGTGATCCGTGATCATCCGGTACATGGCCTCGCTCTTCCGGAGCGCCTCCTCCATCCGCTTGTGTTCCGTGATGTCGCGGATGGCCACTACTCGGGCCGCCTTTCCCCTATGGACGATGTGCCTCCCGCGCCCCTCGATCAAGAGCTGTGTGCCGTCTTTTCGCACCATACGCACTTCCAGGGGACCATCATAGTCCAACCCCATGTGCCTGATCACCAGATCGAGCGACTCCTGAGCGACGAACTCCAAGATGTTCCTGCCGATCGCCTCGTTGTACTCGAGACCGGCAATCCGCAGCGCAGCGAGGTTGGCATCCAGGATCGCCCCCGAGGTGTCGTAGATGAACAGCCCCTCCAGCGCGGAGTCGGCCAACTGGCGGAACCGCTCCTCACTCGCCCGGAGCGCCTCGTTGGCCTTTCGCAGTTCCTCTGCTTTATCGCTGATATCGCCTTGTTTTCGTGAACTCATCGGCCCGTCCGCTCCTCCCCCCCGGTGGCGACCTACCGGGAATCTGATCTCGCCGGCGGCCATGGTCTCCCCCTGAATCGTTTGAGTACCGAACGCACATCTTTTTGCAAAGACCATGCCGTCCGGAAGGCCCGCTCCCTATTTCCTCCCGGGTTGCGCCGTTCGCGCAGCGGCAGCGCCCCCGTACCGGTCATGCTCTCCGGCCACAACGGGACAGGGGGAAACCCTCCGGGAGGGGTTGACACAGAACCACCGATTATCGTCACTTTTTTGACGAGAACAGGGCGCTATCCATTGAAATCATTTGCATTCGCATCCCGCTTCCCCTACAGTACCCAGACGGTGCGCCCGACGGGGCGCACGAAACCGCATACCGGTATCCCTGCCCATGGCGAACGACAACCTTGCGGAGCTCCGCGGCCAGATCGAGCGGATCACCTACGTAAATGACGAGAACGGCTTCACCATCGCCCGGGTGAAGGTCGCCGGCCGCAGGGAGCTGGTCACCGTCGTCGGGAACATCGTCAACCCCGCCCCCGGCGAGATCCTCACGATGAAGGGGGAGTGGGGCCGCCACCCGAAGTACGGCGAGCAGTTCAAGATCACCTTCTGCGAGAGCGCCGTCCCCGCCACCCTCGCGGGAATCGAGAAGTACCTGGGTTCCGGGCTTATCCGGGGGATCGGGCCGGTGATGGCGAAAAGGATCGTCCGGCGGTTCAAGGAGGAGACGCTCGACGTGATCGAACGGGCGAGCGAACGGCTCAGCGAGATCGAAGGGATTGGCCCGAAGCGGATCGGGATGATCAGGAAGGCCTGGGAGGAGCAGAAGGAGATCCGGGCGATCATGATCTTCCTCCAGTCCCACGGCGTCGGCGCGGGCTACGCCGCCCGAATCTACCGGCACTACGGGGAACAGGCGATCGCCGTCGTCCGCGAGAATCCCTACCGCCTGGCTACCGACATCTTCGGGATCGGCTTTCTTTCCGCCGACAGGATCGCCGAGAAGCTGGGGTTCGCCCGGGATTCGGAGCTCCGCGCCGAGGCGGGGGCCCTCTACATCCTGCATGAGCTGACCGACGACGGCCACGTCTACTACCCCTACGAGCCGCTCGTCGCCAAGTGCCGGGAGATCCTCGCGATCGACCGCGAGATCGTCGTCAAGGCGGTGGCAAAGCTCGCCGCGGACCGGAGGATCGTCATCGAGGACCTCACCGCAGACACCGGGCGCTTCCGGGAGAACTACCCGGCGGTCTACCTCGCCGGCTACCACGTGGCCGAGACCCAGGCCGCGGCCCGCCTCAGGACGCTGATTGCAACGCCCCGGTCGATCCGTCCGATCGATGCGGACAAGGCGATCCCCTGGATCCAGGAGAAGCTCGCCATCACCCTGGCCGAGCGGCAACTCGAGGCGATCCGCGCGGTGGCCGGCCACAAGGTGCTGGTGATCACCGGCGGCCCCGGGACCGGCAAGACCACGATCATCAACGCCCTGCTCCGGATCTTTGCAGGGATGCGGACCAAGATCCTGCTCGCCGCCCCGACGGGCCGGGCCGCCAAGCGGATGACCGAGGCCACCGGTCATGAGGCCAAGACGATCCACCGCCTCCTCGAGTACAGCTTCCAGAAGGGGGGGTTCCAGAAGAACGAGACCGCGCCGTTGGACTGCGACCTGCTGATCGTCGACGAGGCGTCGATGATCGACATCCTGCTGATGCACCACCTCCTGAAGGCGGTTCCCGCAGCGGCGACCTTCGTGCTGGTGGGCGACGTGAACCAGCTCCCCTCGGTCGGGGCGGGAAACTGCCTCAAGGACGTCATCGAATCGCGGGCGGTCCCCGTGGTCGAGCTGACCGAGATCTTCCGGCAGGCCCGGGAGAGCTCGATCATCGTCACTGCCCACCTGATCAACCAGGGACGGATGCCGCGCTTCCCGAGCTCGCCGGAGCGGCTCGAGGACTTCTACTTCGTCGAGCAGGAGGACCCCGAACGCGTGCTGGAGCTGATCATCACCCTGGTGAAGGAGCGGATCCCCCGGCGGTTCGGCCTCGACCCGATCGACGACATCCAGGTCCTCACCCCGATGCACCGGGGGATCGTCGGGGGGCTGAACCTCAACGCGGAGCTCCAGAAGGCGCTCAACCCCGGCGAGGAGGGGGTGAGCCGGATGGGGCGGCTGTACCGGACGGGCGACAAGGTGATGCAGATCGCCAACAACTACGACAAGGAGGTGTACAACGGCGACATCGGCCGGATCGCGGCGATCGATACCGAGGGCCAGGAGGTCCTGGTCTCAATCGACGGCCGGGAAATCTCCTACGACTTCGCGGAGCTCGACGAGCTGACCCACGCCTACGCCGTTTCGATCCACAAGTCCCAGGGCTCCGAGTACCCGGCCGTGGTTATCCCGATCCTCACCCAGCACTACATCCTGCTCCAGCGCAACCTCCTGTACACCGGGGTAACGCGGGGCAAGAAGCTCGTCGTCATCGTGGGGACGAAGAAGGCGCTCGCCATCGCCATCAAGAACAATAAGACCCAGAAGCGCTACACGCTCCTGAGCGAACGGATCAAGCCGTGACGGCACGGCTCTTGCCGGCGGGAGCACTGCACCCGGGAGCGGCCGAGGCGAGCAAATATATGCTTGACTCCCTGAAAAAGATGAGGGAAAACGATCTGCGATGTGCGCCGCACTTCCCCGGGGATATGCGGGAAGCGGCGCCGTCCCGGGGAGGATCCCGGGGAACGATGCACATCCATCACGAAACCACGGAGAAAAGACAATGAAAAAAGATACCAAGGCAACATCCCAGCAACGGCGTTCCTTCCTGAAGAGTGCCGGCGCAGGCCTCGCCGCCGGCGTAGGCATCGCCGCCGGAGTGGGCGCTGCGGCGCCGGCGGTGCATGCCCAGCAGACCATTCGCTGGCGTCTCACCTCCAGCTTCCCCAAGTCGCTCGACGCGCTGGTCGGCCCCTCCGAGCTGTTCGCCCGGATGGTGAGCGCCATGACCGGCGGCAAGTTCACGATCACGGTCCACCCGGCCGGCGAGCTCGTCCCCGCCTTCGGGTTGGTAGACGCGGTCCAGAACGGAACCGTCGAGTGCGGCCACACCGCGCCCTACTATTTCTTCGGCAAGGACGATACCTTCGCCCTGGGCACGGCCATCCCCTTCGGCCTCAACTCACGCCAGTTGACCGCCTGGATGTTCGAGGGCAACGGCCTCAAGCTGATGCGCGAGTTCCTGAAGGGCTACAACATCATCAATTTCCCGATGGGCAACACCGGCGCCCAGATGGGGGGGTGGTACCGCAAGGAGATCAAGTCCCTGGCCGACCTGAAGGGGCTCAAGATGCGCACCGCCGGGATCGCCGGCAAGGTGCAGGAGCGGCTCGGCGTCGTGACGCAGAGCCTCCCCGCCGGCGAGATCTACACGGCGCTGGAGAAGGGGACGATCGACGCCGTCGAGTTCGTCGGCCCCTACGACGACTACAAGCTGGGGATCTACAAGGTGGCGCCCAACTACTACTACCCCGGCTGGTGGGAGGGGAGCGCCCAGACCGACCTGTACGTCAACATCAAGGCGTACGAGGCGTTGTCCGCCGAGTACAAGGCTATCGTCGAGGCGGCCTCGGCCTATGCGCACGTTGTCATGCTGGCGAACTACGACGCGAAGAATCCCACCGCCCTGAAGCAGTTGGTGGCTGGCGGCGCACGGCTGCGTCGCTTCCCCAAAGACGTCATGGAGGCTGCCTACAGGGAGGCCAACGCCCTGTACGCCGAGCTTTCCGCCAAGAACCCCCGCTGGAAGAATATCTACTACGATTACATCAAGTTCCGCGCCGAGGCGTACATGTGGTTCCGATTCGCCGAGGCCGGGTTCGACGACTTCATGCAAGCGCAGAAGCTGTAAGCGCCTGAGGCCTGAACAAAAACCCCGCACGGTGCAAACCGCGCGGGGTTTTTTCTTGGAGCCTTCGGGCGGGTATCCGGCGGGCTACTTCTTCTTGGCATCCTGTTCGATCGCCCGCCTGACCGCCTCCATC
>CAIYSL010000043.1 GCA_903928915.1 uncultured Syntrophobacterales bacterium
ATGTCTTCGAAGAAGTTGAAGTTCCGCCCGCCGATCGGCAGGTGGAACGAAAACAAGGGCGCGATCTGGTCGATCGTGGAGCCGCGCTTCAGCACCTCGCCGATGTACACCTCCGCGATCGCGATCGCCAAGGCCACCGACTGCATCGTGTTGGCCCCGTACTCCATGATGTGCGTCCCCGATACGCTGATCGCGTTGAACCGCGGGATCTCCCGGTTGCAGTACTCCACCAGGTCCCCGACCAGCTTGATCGACGGGCCGGGCGGGAAGATCCAGGTCCCCCGGGCGATGTACTCCTTCAGGATGTCGTTCTGGATCGTCCCCCGGAGCTTCTTCGGCTCCACCCCCTGCTTCCGGCCGACCAGCACGTACATCGCCAGGATGATCGGCGCCGTTGCGTTGATCGTGAAGGAGGTGGAGATCTGGTCCAGGCCGATCCCGGCGAAGATCCGCTCGAAATCCTCCAGCGAATCGACCGCCACCCCCAGCTTCCCCACATCGTCCTCTGCCAGGGAATCGTCCGAGTCCAGCCCGATCTGCGTGGGCAGGTCGAAGGCCAGGCTGAGTCCCGTCTGGCCGTTCTTCAGCAGGTACTTGAACCGCTCGTTGGTGCTGTCCGGCGTCGACTGGCCCGAATACTGGCGCATCGTCCAGAGCGCGCTCCGGTACATCGTCGGGTACACCCCCCGCGTGTAGGGGTACTCGCCGGGGTCGTTCAGCTTTTCCCGGTAGTCGAACTCCCCCAGGTCCTCCGGTCCGTAGGAGACCTTCACCGGCGTCCCCAGGATCGAAACCACCGGGCGGACCTCCGTTTCCTTCTTCGCCATATCTCCCTCCTTCGCGCCGTACTTCCCGAGCGCTGCGTCAAGCGTGACGGCCTGTCGATCCAAAGAACCGTGTCACTCACCGGTCAGCGGGGCCGCCCCGTACCGGGCCGCGACCCCGTTCAATGAACGAACCACCTCCCCGTCGAGGGGGATTCCCTCCTGCATCCGCTTCGCCGTGGCGAGGTACTCGATCTCTCCCGGCATGAAGATCTGCCCCCCCTCCACGGGAGGGAGCGATTTGATATGGTCGATCACCGCATCGACGTTCCGTTTGAACCGCTCCGGATCGACGAACCGCGCCACGTTCAGGGCCGAAAACAGATGCCCGGTGCAGGCGGGTCCGCTGGTGTCCGTGATGTTCTTCACCCCGCCGGTCAGCACCGTGTCCGTCAGGACCCCGCAGAGGAGATCGATGATCAAGGAGAGGGCCGAGCCCTTGACGCCGCCCACCGGCTCCAGGGTTCCCTTCAGGGCGGCCTGGGCGTCCTGGGTCGGTTTGCCGTCCTTGTCGCGGGCCCACCCGAGGGGGATCTCCTGCCCCGTGAGCGCCGCGTACCGGATCTTCCCGCGGGCCACGACCGAGGTGGACATGTCCAGGACGATGGGGAACCGCTCGCCGGCGGGGATGGCGATGGCGATCGGGTTGGTACCGATCAGCGGGGTTGTGGTGCCGTAGACGGCCATCGCCGGGGAGGCGTTGGTGAACACGCATCCCACCATCCCCTCGGCGAGCGCCAGCATGGCATAGTAGGCCGCGATCCCGAAGTGGTTGGAGTTCTTGACGGCCACGCAGCCGGTGCCGTAGCGCTTCGCTTTTTCGACGGCCAGCGTCATGGCCCGGTGGCCCGCGATCTGGCCGAAGGTGTTGTTGGCGTTCAGGAGCGCCACGGCCTCCCCGTCCATTTCGGCAACGATGGGCGCCTCGAGCTTCATCACCCCGGCTTCGACCCGGTTCAGGTAATTCTCGAGCCGAACCACCCCGTGCGAATACACGCCGCGTACCTCGGCCAGCAGCAGGGATTCGGCCACGATGGCCGACCGTTCCGGGGAGAGCCCCGCCTTGATCAAACAGTCCGCACAGAATGCCTGCACCCGCCGGGCGGCAAACAGCGTTTCCTGCGACGTCATCTCCTGATCACCCCTCTTTCCTGAAGATTCCTCTGTCCGGCCAGCCGCCGTCCGAAGATCACGGCCCGCGTGTCCCGTCCCCATTTCGCCTGCCCCGTCCGCGCCGCGGACAGCCGGGGGCGGGGCATCGTGCCGTTACCGGGGCGGCCGGGGCTGTTTCGGCTTATGCGCCTGCCAGTGGGCGTGGCCCGCTTCCAGGGCCTTGATGTTGAGCTCTTCGTACTTCTTGGGGACGCTGGCCGCCACGATCTGCTTGAGGACGTCGAGGCTGCCCGGGTTGATCAGTTCGATTGCGGCCCCGAGCATGAAGATGTTGGCCACCATTCGGTTCTTGAACTCCTTCTCGGCCTGCCCCGTCGCCGGGACCGGGAAGGTCTTGTAGGGGGCCGGGATCGCCTTGATCAGCGTGTCGTCGTACACGATCAGGGTCCGCTTCGGGTCCGCTTCGGCCAAGAGCCGCTTCACGGCCTCCTCGGACATGAAGACCATCACGTCCGGCCGCGACGACTTGGGGTAGTTGATCTGCTCGTCCGAGATGACCACGTCGGTCCGGCACGCCCCGCCGCGGGAGGCCGGCCCGTAGGACTGGGCCTGGGTCACCTGCAGCTCGGGAAAATGCTCCATCATCCGGGCGACGATCACGCCCATCAGGATGATCCCCTGGCCGCCGAATCCTGTGAAGATGATCTCCTTCCTCATCGCTTCTCCTTCCTGTTCATTTGCGCGACCACGGTCAGGCACATGTCGGGGCAGTGCGACTCGCAGAGCCCGCAGACCCGGCAGTTCTCGATCCGCGCCGGTCGGGGCATCAGGTAGTCCAGGGCGCTCCGCTCCTGCCCCTGCTCATAGACGTCGAATTGGCAGACGTACTGGCAGAGCATGCAGCCCTTGCAGTACCTGCGGTCGATTTCGATTCTCTCTGCGCCTTTCACCGCTCGCCTCCTTTGGCTTTCGCCTCCTTTACCCGCTCGTTCATCCGCCGGACCTCTTCCATGAATTCGGGCTTCTCCACCTGGAGGAAGTCGCCGAGCGGGATCTTGCCCTGCGCCTCGACCTCGTCCCGTTGGGAAGTGTCTTTGACGGCGACGCAGTTGTCCTTCAGCCACTGGAAGTTGAACTGCGGGGAACCGGAGCCGAGCAGGTACCGTCCGGTCTGGACGGGACACTGGGACATCACCTCGACGAAGGCGAACCCCTTGTGGGTCAGCGCATTCTTGAAGGCCCGGATGAGCTGCCGGGGGTGGGCCGTGGACCAGCGGCTGACCAGCGTGGCCCCGGCCGCCGCGGCGACCTTGCAGCCGTCCAGGGGCTTCTCCACGTTTCCGTACGGGGTGGTCTGCGTCTTGGACCCGACCTTGGTGCTGGGGGCGACCTGCCCCCCGGTCATGGCGTACAGCTGGTTGTTGACCACGACGACCGTCATGTCGATGTTGCGGCGGGCGGCGTGGAGCAGGTGGTTGCCGCCGATGGCCAGGCAGTCGCCGTCGCCGGTGAAGGTGACCACCGTGCGCGACGGCTGGGTGGCCTTCAGGCCGATAGCTGCGGGGATGGCGCGGCCGTGCAGGACCTTCAGGACGTCGGCGTGGATGTACACGGCGATCCAGGCGCTGCACCCGATCCCGGCGGTCATGGCCAGGTTCTCCCGGCAGCCCAGGTCTTCCACGGCCTGCAGGAAGGACTGCACGATCATCCCGTCGCCGCAGCCGGGGCAGAAGAGGAAGGGAAGAAAATCCTTCCGCAGATATTTTTCACCGAGTGGGTTCATCGCTTCTCCTCCAAAAACCGCAGGAACTCCTGCGGCTGCGGGTAAATGCCCCCGATTTTCGAGAACAGTTCGATCTTGATCTTCGGCTGCCGGATCACCCGTTCAACCTCCCGCTGCAGCATGCCGAGGTTCATCTCCATCACCACGATCCGTTTTGCCCCGGCCAGGGCCTTGCGGACGAGGGTGTCGGGGAAAGGCCAGACGGTCTTCACCTCCACCGACCGGAGCGCCAGCCCCTGCTCGCGGCCCATGTCCACGGCGCTGCGCGCCGCCCGGCAGACGGAGCCGAAGGTCACGAAGGCGGTCTCGGCCTTCGGGTCCCCGTACACCTGGACGTCGGCAAACTCGTCCAGGTGGTCCTCGATCTTGGCGACGATGCGGCGGATGTTTTCATCGGCCTCCCGGGCGTTTCCCCGGTTGCCGCTGAGACTCTTGGCCTGAGAGATGACGGGGATGCGGTAGCCGGTGTTGAAGGCCGGCATGAACGGCACCCCGTCCGCGTCGGGCTTGAAGGGGACGAACTCCTCGGGCGGGACCGTCGGCGCCTTCCGGGGGGCGAAGGCGAGCTGATCCGCGTCGGGGATGCACACCTTCTCCCGGATGTGGCCCACCACCTCGTCGGACAGGATGATCACCGGGACCCGGAACCGCTCCGACAGGTTAAAGGCCTTGACCGTGTGGTCGAACATCTCCTGGGCCGTGGACGGGCACAGCACGATGATCGAGTAGTCCCCGTTGGAGCCGTACCGCGCCTGGTAGAAATCCCCCTGGGCGGTGGAGGTGGACTGGCCTGAGGCGGGCCCGCCGCGCTGCACGTTGACGATCACGCAGGGGGCCTCGACCGCGACCGCCAGGCCGATCCCCTCCTGCATCAGGCAGAACCCGGGGCCGCTCGTGGCGGTCATCGATTTCGCCCCGCCCCAGGAGGCCCCGACCATCGCCACCACGGCGGCGATCTCGTCCTCCATCTGCAGGCAGAGACCGTCCACCAGGGGGAGGCGGCGGGACATCACCTCCAGGATCTCGGTGGCCGGTGTGATCGGATACCCGGCGAAGAAGCGGCACCCCGCCAGGAGGGCCGCCTCCGCGCAGGCCTCGTTTCCCATCATTACCTTGACACGACCTTTTTTCATGGCGTCCTTTCTTGAAGCCTTTTTGCACGAAATCTGAAATCCGCGAAAACCGCCTGTTCCCGCTGCCCTACAAAACGAGCAGTTTCATCAAGCCGCCGATGCCCTCCAGGCGGTCGAGGTTGTCCACCGCCTTCAGGATCGCCCGCTGCCGCGCTGCGGGGAAAAGATCCTCGGCGCAGAAGGCGAGCTTCTGCGCCATGTCCGCGGCGGTGGCGGGCACCTCCGGATCGCCCTTGGGGAGCCGCACCTCCTCGGTCAGCGTGGTCCCGTCCTTCAGCACCAGCTCCACCCGGGCCCCCCGGAGGTTGGCCGCCCGGTTTTCCAGCTTCGGGTCGCTCACGATCTCGAGCTTGGCGATCACCCCCCGTGTTTCCCGGTCCAGCCCCGCGGCGGCGTCGAGGTCCTTCAGGGCGAAGTGCCCCTTGGTCAGGGCCGTCGCCACGGTGTAGGGGAGGCTGAACTTCGCCTCGTCCTCGTTTCGGGGCTTGAAGATGCTCCCGGTGAGGTTGATCGCCGCCGGATAGACGTGGACCTTCACCGCCCGCAGGCTGCCGAGCGAGAAACCGCCGGCCTGCCGGAGCTTCAGCGCCGCGTCGATGGCGCCGTGGGTGTGGCGGCAGGCGGGATACAGCTTGATGTAGCACGACGATATCCGGAATTTCCTGCCCAGGTCCTTACCGAGCGCGTCCAGGTCTGCCTGGTCGGCGAAGGCCCGGATGAACCCCTTCTTTCCCTCCAGCGGCTCCCGGGGTCCTTCCGCCCCCTTCTCAGCCAGCCGGGCGGCCAGGACGGCGTTGAAGGCCGCCTTGGCCGGGTGGAACGGTTTTGCCATCTGCCCGCTTTCGGCGACCTCCAGGAGACCCGCGGCCTGGAGCGCCGCGAGACTGAGGGCGGTGCGGATCTGGGCGGGCGGCAGGTTCAGGATCTTGGCTGCGGCCCCCGCCGAGGCGAGGGTGCCGACCGTACCGGTGGTGTGGAACCCCCGCAAGAGATGGGAGGGGTTCAGGGCCGTCGCCATCCGGACGAAGATGTCGTACCCCGCCACGATGGCGGTGATGACTGCCCGACCGCCGAGGCCGTGGGCCTCGGCCAGCGCGAGGACGGCGGGGATCACCGGGACCCCGGGGTGGCCCTGCGCCGTCCGGTGCCCGTCGTCGAGGTCCGCGCCGTGGCCGTAGGCGGCGTTCATCAGGGCTGCGTGGGGCGCCGGCAGCCGTGCCCCCTGGAACAGGACACGGCTCTCCTTCTTCCCGGCCATCTCAGCCATGACGGACCACAGGGCGTCGTTGAAGGTCCGGTTGATCTTGTAGCCGGCCATGGCCGAGGCCAGGTAATCCAGCAGGACGCGCTTCGCCGCCTCGACAGCCTCCCCGGGGAGGGCCGCGAAGCTGAGCTTGTGCACGTACTCGGTCAGCAGGTCGGTCGGTTTCTTGTCCATGGCTTGGGTCCCTCCTCGGTTCAGCGGGTTTGGCCGGTCATTTCGTCGAAGGCGGCCAGGATCTCGTGCAGGTCCTTCGGCGGCACCCCCTTGAAGTACTCCCGGAATTTCATCTCCGTGCACCAGCGAAGCTTCTGCTTGCTCGCCGTGGACATGATGTGGTCCATCTTGAGGCTCGCGAGGGTGGAGAGGACCTCGTCCATCTCGTGCTCGCGCCGCTCGGAGTGGATCACGCCCCGGCCCAAAAGCCCGTGGATCATCTCGCGCAGCGAGGTCCCCTCGGTCAGGGTCTCCTCGATCGAGTCGAGCACCTGGTCCTCCACGCCGTAGCGGTGCCCGGCGATGACCGACTCCAGCAGGAGCATGACGAACCCCTTCATGAAGATGCTGCGGAACATCTTCAGGGCCGAGGCGCTCCCCACCTTCTCGCCGATCGGGGTGATGACCATCCCAAACCGGTTGAAGGCCTCGGCAAAGGCCTCGGCCTCGCCGCCGCAGGCCAGGATCGGGACCTTGTGGCCGTAGTTGGGGACCGGCCCCATCACCGCCACGTCCACGAAGGCGGCGCCGCTTTGGGCGACGATCGCCGCGGCCTCCTCCTTGGTCATCGGGGAGGCGGCGTTGATGTCCACGTAGCACTGCCCCTTCCGCAGGAAGGGCGTTGCCTCCTTCGCCAGCGGGACGGCCATGTTCGCGCTGACCGCGCTCATGACCACGTCGGAGGCCCGGATCATCTCCTCCATGCTCTTGGCCAGGGTGACGCCGGCCTCGGCGGCCCGCTTCGTGATCAGGGCGGCCTGGGGTTCGCTGTTCCAGAATTTGTCGTAGGCGGTGATCGTGGCGAGCCCCTCCTGTTTCAGCCCCTTGGCGATGTTGAAGGCCGCCTCGCCCATCCCGATGATTCCCAGTCTTGGTTGTTCCATGTGTACACCTCGTTTTTCAGAATAGGATTACAGTACGTCCGGCTCTTCGGAGGCGAAGACATCCTTCTTGCTCCTGCTGCGGAAGTAGGGGATCAGGAGCGCCACGATCGTAAACCCGATGAGAATCAGGCTGACGGGCCGCTTGAGGATGAACCAGAGCGTGTTCTGACCGTGGGAGATGGAGAGGGTCCCGTTAAGCCCCTTCTCCGCCATCGGCCCGAGGATCACCCCCAGGACCACGGGGGTGACGTCGAACCCGTGGGACTTGAGGAGGTAGCCGAGGATCCCGAACCCCAGCATGACGTACACGTCGGTCATGCTCCCCCGGACGGCGAAGGAGCCCACCGTGGTCAGCAGGATGATCGAAATGGCCAGGATGTGGCGGGGGGTCTGCGTGGCCCAGGAAAACCAGGGGGCGCAGTACAGGCCGAACAGGAGCATCAGGACGTTGGCCAGGTAGAGCGAGAAGATGAAGGTCCAGGTGACGTTGGCGTAGGTCGTGAAGAGCTCCGCCCCGGGGTTCAGGCCGTGGATCATCAGCCCCCCCATCATGATCGCCGCGACCGAGTCGCCCGGCACCCCCAGGGTGAGCATCGGGATGAAGGCCCCGCCGCAGACGGCGTTGTTGGCCGCCTCGGCGGCGGCCACACCCTCGATCATCCCGGTGCCGAACTTCTCCGGGGTCTGCGAGGCGCGTTTCTCTTCGTTGTAGGCCATGAAGCTGGCGATGCTGGCCCCGGCCCCGGGCAGGATCCCCACGATCAGGCCGATGAGGGAGGAGCGGAGGTAGGTGGGGGCCAACCTGCGGGTATGGGCCCATGTGGGAAACCCGATCTTGACGTTCTTCAGGCTGGGGATCGGCTCCTCCTGCGAGCCGTGGAGCTGGATGATCTCCATCACCTCGGGGATCGAGAACAGCCCGATCAGGGCGGGGACCAGCATCACCCCGTCCACGAGTCCCGTGATCTCGAAGGTGAACCGGGGGATCCCCAACAGCGGGTCCATCCCGATCGTGGCGATCAGCATCCCCAGGAACCCCGCCATGTACCCCTTGACGATCATCTTTTCGCTGAGCGAGGCGATGATCGTCATCCCGAAGATCGCCAGGAGAAAATACTCCGGCGGCCCGAACATCAGCGAGACCCGGGCCAGGGGAGGGGCGAAGAGCTGCAGGACGATCACCCCCAGGATGCCCCCCCAGAAGGAGGACATGACCGACTCCCGAAGCGCGTCGGCGGCCCGGCCCTGCTTGGCCATGGGGTAGCCGTCGAGGACCGTGGCCGCGGCGCCCGGCGTCCCCGGGGTGTTGATCAGGATCGCCGAGACTGACCCGCCCCACATGGCCCCGGCGAACAGCGCCCCCATCATGATCAGCCCGGCCTCGGGCGTCATCGAGAAGGTGAGGGGCATCAGAATGGCGATCCCCATCGCGGCGGTGAACCCGGGCAGGGCGCCGAAGATGATTCCGATCACGACGCCGAAGACCGCCATGAACAGGTTGAAGGGGAGAAACACATTTTTCAGAACGTCGAGATAGAAATTGAGATCCATCGGTTATCGCCCACCTTTCTCGATCAGATCAGCAGTCCTTCGGGAAACCAGATGAACAGGAGGGTCTGGAAGGCCACGTACAGCAGCGCGACCCAGCCCAGGGCGATCAGAAACCCCTTCAGCCGGGCGGTCCGTTCGAAGACCAGGATGTAGGCGAAGACCGTCAGAAAGGTGGTGACGAAGAACCCGACGAAGGGAAACAGGGCGACGTATCCCACCATGAAGGCGGCGGTGATCAGCTTCGGCCGGGTGAGAAAGGCCGTCACCTTGATCTTCCCCAGGTCCCCGGGCCGGATGAACAGCAGGATGCACAGCAGAAACAGCACCGCCAGCAGGAACCGGGGAAAGGCGACGACCTCCGGCGGGTAGAAGAAGCTGTACCCGAAGAACAGCGCCACCACGGCCATGAATACCAGCGAAACCTTCCGGTTGACGTTGATAGGGAACATCCGACTCACCTCCAACGGTTCCGATGAACACTGCGGGGGCTCCCCGAACGATCGGGGGTGCGTACCGTCTGCATTATCCGCGGGCAAATTTCTGGAAGGTGTGGGTGCCTTCCCGGACACCGAATTTCGCCACGCCGAAGGTCCAGGTCACCTCGCCCACGTACAGGTCCCCGCGGGAGTCGACACAGATCGTGTGCGGGGAGACGAAGTTGCCCGGGGCCTCGCGGTCGGCGCTGCACCAGTGCAGGAGCACGTTCCCCGCCAGGTCCAGGACCCGCACGCCGCCGGGGAGGTCGTACTTGATCTTGCCGTTGGTGAAGGACTCCTGGCCGGGGCGCCACCAGAGCTCCGAGACGTACACCCGCCCCTCCCGGTCAAAGGAGATGTCCGTGGGTCGCTGGACATGGGTCCACATCTCCAGGGGCTTTCCGTCGCGGCTGTAGATGTGGATCCGGTCGTTCTCACGGTCGGTCACGAACACGCGGTCGTCCGGCGAGATCCCGATCCCGTGGGGCAGGCGGAACTGCCCGGGCCCCGATCCCGGCTCTCCCCAGGACTGGATCAGCTTGCCGTCGGGGGTGAACCGGTGCACCCGGGCGTTGCCGTACCCGTCGGAGACGTAGATCTCCCCGTCGGGGGCGACGGCGGCGTCGGTCGGCCGGTGGAAGGGCAACCCGCCGCGCAGGACGCTGCCGTGGGTCTTGCCGTCGTACCCCGTATCCGAGGGCTGGCCCGAGACGCCGATCATCATCACCTGTTTCCCCTCGGGGGTAAACTTGCGAACCGTGTGGTCGCCGTCGTCGACGCAGTACACCATGTCGTCCGGCCCGATGCAGACCCCGTGGGTGCGCTGGGTGAAGATCCCCTCGCCCCAGGAGCGGAGGAAATTTCCGTCCCGGTCGTAGACGATCAGCCGGGCGTCCTGCCGGGTCATCAGGTACACATTGTCCTGGGAATCGACCGCGACCCCGTCCACGTCCTTGTGGACGTATCCGGCCGGCAGCTTCTCCCACCCTTCAATCACGGTGAACTTCGGTGCGCTTGGCATGGTCAACCACCTCTCCTCTTTTCTTTTTTCCGGGGAAGCCGCCGTGCGGGCGGCTATCGCCGGTTCGGTATCCGTTCCTTCCGCCCGGCTGAGCCGCCGTTGTACCGCTCCGAAATCATCCGGGCCGCGTCCCGCACGGCGATCGACAGCCGTTCGATCTTTCCCCCGGTCATGCGCTCCGTGGCCCCGGCCAGGGACACGGCGGCGACCGTTCTGCCATCGGCGTCGATGACCGGAGCGGCGACGGCTACGATCCCGAGCATGCGCTCTCCCTGGGAGACGGTGTACCCTTGTCGCCGGATGGCATCGAGCTCGGCGAGGAGCTCCTTGCGGGCCAGCGGCTTCCCGCTGACCAGGCGCATCTCCCCCAGTTCGTCGAGCATCTGCTTGAGTTCCTGCTCCGGCATCGCCGCCGCCAGGACTTTGCCCGCCCCCACATGGAGCGGCAGCCGTTCGCCGATGGGGAGCGAGAACCGCAGGGGGCGGAGCCCCTCGATCCGTTGCACCAAGACCCGTTCGAACCCCATCCGGACGAACAGCGAGGCCGTCTCTTCCGAGGTTTGGACCAGCTCCTGCAGGACCGGCAAGGCAACCCGGATCAGATCGTTGCCGAATACGTAGGCGTGGGCAAGGGGAAGCACGGCCGCGCCGAGCAGGTAGCGTCCCTGCCGCTTTTCGGCGAGCCCGTACCGTTCGAGTACCGACAGGATCCTCAGGACCGTCGCCTTCGAGAGCTGGCTCGACCGGCCGAGATCGGTTACGCTGATCGGGCAGCTCGAATCTTCCAGGATGGAAAGGATGTGAAGCGCCCGTTCCAGCGAGCGCATGGGGCTCGATTCCCGCTCCGTGATGTCGTGCATCGGCGGCCTCGCAAGGTTCACTGTATGAAATATTGTTTTGCTCTGTACGATAAAGCAGGATCTCGAGGTTTGTCAAGGGAAAAGAGACGAATAGCCATTTCCCTTGACAGCCCCGCGGTGTTGGGATAAGCGACGGCAGAAGGCCGTCTGCCCCACCGAGGCGGCAAGTCCCGCCGGCGGGGGGCGCAGAATCCGCCGTCCGCTTCAGTGAGGTCCCCCGCCATGAGGATCACCGACATCCGGACCGTCCAGCTCACCCGGCGGTTTTCCCACCCGCAGCGCAATTCCTGCGACATCCGCACCGAACGCCGCTTCACCTTCGTCCTGGTCGACACCGATGCCGGGTTCACGGGCATCGGCGAGGCATCGGGGAACCAGAACCTGATCGCGCCGATCATCGCGGCGCATTACCGGAACCGGGCCGTAGGGCTCGACCCGACCGACAGCGAGGGGCTCTGGCGGAAGCTGTATGCCGGCGGGGCCTTCTGGGAGATCGGCGGATCGCCCGTCTGCGCCCTGAGCGCCATCGAGGTCGCCTGCTGGGACATCCGCGGGAAGGCCGCGGGGGTTCCCGTCTCGCAGGTGCTCGGCGGGGCGAAGCGCGACTGGATCGACGCCTACGCCAGCGACCTCCACTGGGACGAGCCCGCCTCCATGGCCGATCTGGCCCGGCGGTACGTCGATCAGGGATTCCGCTGGATGAAGACCCACATCGGTGCCGAGTACGACCGGGACCTCCTCCGGCTGGAGGCGATCCGCCGGGCGATCGGACCCGACATCGGGCTGATGATCGACATCAACACCGTCTACGACCGCCAGACTGCGCGGGAGCAGGGGCTCCGGCAGGCGGCCTTCGATCCCTTCTGGTTCGAGGAGCCGATCGCCCCGGCCGACTACGCGGGGCACGCCTGGCTGAAGGAGCGGCTGCCGATGCCGATCGCCGCCGGGGAGAACCTCTACACCCTCTCCGGGTTCGAGCCCCTTCTCGCCTGCGGCGGGTGCGACTACGTCATGCCGGACCTCCTCAGGTGCGGGGGGATCGGGCAGGGCCGGCTGATCTGCGATGCCGCCGAGTCCGCGGGCGCCACGGCGACCCCCCACAACTACTCCGGCGGGGTGGGGCTGGCGGCCACCCTGCACCTGATGGCGGCGCTCCCCGCGACCCGCCTCCTGGAGTTCGACCCCACCGGGACCGCAATCTACGAGGAGCTGTTCGTCGAACCGCTCACCGTCAAGGACGGCCGCGTCCGCGTCCCCACCGCCCCCGGGCTCGGCGTGGCACTCACCGACGAGATCATCGCCCGGTACCGGTAACGACTACTGCCGCTCTGCCTTCCCGCGGGCATCCCGCGGAGACAGAGAAAAACTTTCACGGAGGTCCCTCATGAACAGGATCAGCACCGGAATCGGCGTTCTGTTTCTCACCGCGCTCATCATGGCCGGCCTCCCCTCACGGGCGCTGTCGGGCAGCGGGATCATCATCGACAAGGGAAACGGCCGCGCGGTGAACCTCACCGTCTACTTCGACGACAAGGGCCAGGACCAGCAGCAGTGGATAGCCAACTTCCAGGAGACCCACAAGATGCTCTGGACCGCCACCCGCGGCCTGCTCAGGCTCGGCGAGGTCCGTCTGGGCACCGACCCGAGCGTCAAGGGGCGGGCGGACATCCGGATCGACAAGGTCGGACACGCCGCCGTCTCCCAGCCCGATGATCGGGAGCGCACCTCGCTGGGAACGGGTGACGTTCTTTACCTCTTCGAAGAGGACTTGAAGCACCCCATCATCACTGTCCATGAACTGGGGCATTACCTCTTCTGCCTTTCCGACGAATACAAGAGCGACGTCTGGGCGATCCAAAACGGCGCCGCCCAGGTTGTGGTCAAGGGAGACGAGCAGAGTTCCTGGTGCTCGGTGGAGCGGGCCTCGCCCCGCGAATCGACGGTAAACGCCCATCATTCGTGCGTCATGTATGACAACGACACCCCGAAGGTCTATTACCTGTTCTGCGCCGAAGAGCACCTCAAACGGAACGACCTGGCCGACGGCCGTTGGGCGGTCACCCGCCAACAGCGCGACAACAAGATGTCCTGCCTGAACACGATCGCCACCTCCCTGGGAATCAAGACGCTCCCGCCGCTGCAGACCGGCAACCCGCCGGATGAACCCGCGATCATCACGCTGAAGCCCGAAAAAAGAGTAGGGATGCTCATCCAGGCCGGCCTGCCGGGGACAGCGTTGCAGAAGGCCAAGAATGTTGCCGCAGAGACGGTGAAGCGGCTGCGCCTGCCCGGTGCCGGGCGCAATGGGGATTCGGTAGGGGTGGCGACGTTCGCCGCGACCGTCGGGGTGATCCAGGAATGGAAGACACTGGGAACCCAGGCCGACATCGACGACACGGTGAGCCGCATCAACGGCATCACGGCGACCGCCGGTCCTGCAGACGTGGAAGCAGCGCTTCGTGCGGAGATGAACTCGATCATCGGCGGGGGTTATCCCTATGCCACGAAATCCATCCTGCTGTTCACCAACACCTCCGGAACGGTCAGTCAAACGTTGATCAACGAGCTGCGCCGGAATGACGTCGTGGTCGACGTCGTCTCCGATAACAGCGCCCTGAAGGGGCTGACCGTCCAGACAGGGGGCGACTTCACGTTGCTGAACGGTCCAGGCGAACCCGACAGGGTTACCCTCGCATTGCGGGATGCGGATGACGACGAGGACGATGAGGAGAGCGACGGTACGGCGGCAACGGCGATCACGGGCGGGTACCTGATCGCCCGCTTCGCAGGGACGCTCCAGCCCGGCCAGCCCGTAAGTCACTCGCTTCCGGTGGATACGCTCAATGATGGGATAACCGTCGACTTCAGCAGCAGCGGCGGCGGCCCCCTCACGTTGGTCCTGAGAAACCCCGCAGGGGCCGCCATCGACCTCGACAACCCGCCCGCCGACGTACAGGTGCAGCGGACCGCTGCGCAGGTGCTGGTGCGCGTCGAGGAGCCGGATCCGGGAGCGTGGACGGCGCAGGTGGGCGGAGCGGCGGCCGCCGCATACACGCTCCTGCTGAGCGGGACCGGGGACGCGATGGGCGAGGCCGACCTCCCCGGCCTGCCCGTGAAATTTCCGGCGGCGACACGGCTGTATCTGACGGTGGAGAACGGAATGGTCGTGACGGGCTGCCAGGTGCAGGCCGTCGTCACCCGCCCCGACGCAACGAAAGTCACCGTCCCTCTCTACGACGACGGCAACCTCGCGTTCCACGGCGACGCGCAGGCGGATGACGGCGTCTACACCACCTTCTTCACCCAGTATGCGGGCTCCGGCGTCTACCGGGTCGCCTTTCGCATCAACAATGCGACCGGTCAGTACAGCACCGCCCTCGCCGGGGCCGATCTCCTCCCGGGCGATCCCCGGCCGGGTCCGGTCGGCCCCGCCCCGCCCTTCCAGCGCATCGTGTACGACTCATTTTCCCTGGAAGGCGCCCCCGCCGGAGGGGGCATGGCTCTGCTCGCACCGGGCGATCTGACCCTCCGGAGCGCCACCCCCGGTCAGGTCACGCTCTCCTGGACCGACACCAACGCGGGCCGGTCACAGACCGTCGTCCAGCGCGATTCGGGAACCCCGGAGGGTTACCGGGAAATCGCCGTGGTCGGCACCGAGCGGACTCAGTACCTCGACATCCAGGCCGGGACGGCCGGCCAAGTCTCCTATCGGCTTCTGGCGCGCACGGCGGCCGGTGATTCGGAGACCGGCCGCCCCGAGGAGATCGACGCCGAAAAGGTCGCCTCTGCATTGACGGCCGGCGGTTCAAATTCCCGCTGCTTTATCGCTACGGCGGCCTACGGCTCCTCCCTGGAGCCCCACGTTCAGATACTGCGCGAATTCCGGGATCGAACGCTGACGCGCTCCATCCTGGGACGCTGGTTTATCGGCTTCTACGACCGCACCTCTCCGCCTGTTGCCGACTACCTTATCGGCCACCCGTGGGCGCGGCTGCCGATCCGGATGGTGCTGACCCCGATCGTGTATCTGATCGAGTACCCGGCACTGGTTACCCCGGGCGTTGCGGTTCTGGTCGTTCTGGCCTGCTGGCTGATCCAGCGCCGCAGGCTTCGGAACGGCGACGAAGGATGCTGCGGCGAGGCGCCACGGGGACAGATCCCAAACGGCACGCCGGAAATACCGGGCAAAGGACGGTAACCATGAATGCTCTGAAACGAACCGATCTGCTGAAATCGAACGTTCGGATGGAACTCGGACTCGCGCTACTGCTCATCCTGTCGTGCCTGTCGGTTATCTCTTCCGTGGGCTGCAGCACTGGTTCCGCAGCGGGAGAACCAAAGGTCCTTGCCCGGGTGGAGGTTCCGGGGTATCTCGAGGAGCTGAACCTGCCCGTCTATGCGGACATTGAAGATGCAGAAGAAACGTACTACGCCCTCGTCATTGCCACCAAGACGCAGTTGGACAACGCCGGAGTGGCCTACCGCATCATCGATGAATACGTACCGGGGACGCGCTACCTCATCGCCCGGGAGGAGGTCGAAGGCGCCCGCACGGAGGCCGCCGGATTGGTCAATGTCCTGTACGATGACGGAGAGCATATCGTCGTGCGGTACAAAGTTGAGTTGTCTGAACTTCTCCCCGAAATCGGGTTTGACATCAACTTTATGAGTCAATACCCGATATGGTCCGGTGCGCCCAATCCCCGTACGATGGACAAAGCGAGCCGTTCCGCTGCGGCCGTTTCCTTCGTAAAAAACAGTAAGGTGGAGGCAATGCTCAAGGCCGTGGCCCAGGAGGATGTCGAGTTGGCCACGCAATATCTGAGCGGTGAGAAGGATGTACAGGTCGATAGGAAGATGGTTACGATCTCCTCCCGCCATACCTACCGAGAGGGCACGAAGGTAAAGGAGGCCACGCAATACGTCTACGACCAGCTGGACGCCATGAAACTCTCCCCCTCCTTTGCTGAATGGACCGTCGAGTACGGGGAGGGGACCCTCAGCAACCGCAATGTGATCGGCGAGATCAAGGGGCAGACAACCCCGGAGGAGATCGTCATCCTCATCGCGCACCTCGACACCGTCTCGAGCATGAAGGACGGGAATGAGCCGGGCGCTGACGACAATGCGAGCGGCTGCGTGGGCCTGTTGACCGCTGCCAGGATCATGTCGTCGCTGACCGACGAACCACAGCCCAAGAGGGTCTACAATTTCAAACGCACCATCAGGTTTGTGTTCACCACCGGCGAGGAACAGTCGCTCTACGGCGGTACGGCATACGCAAAGGCCGTGTATGAAGCGGGGCAGAAGATCGTCGCCGTGTTGAACCTCGACATGATCGGCTTCAGCGAGATAAAGGATCCTCCCGTCAAACCGAAGCAACAGATAAAGATCAGGAATAAGAAATTTAAGACGGCCTACGAGAAGGACTTGCCCGTCGCCCAGACTTACCTCGATGTGGTTACTGCCTATGGGATGGATCAGGTCTTCGAGGCCGTGCTCACTCCTGACGGCGAGGCGTGCAGCGACCATGCGCCATTCTGGACAGTCTGCAAGGAAGCAGACCCGACCTCGCAGTGCTATTCCGCCGCCTGGGCCATAGAATACGCGGAGGACGGATTCATCAACCCCAAGATGCACAGTGCGGACGACAGGCTCAAGCTCAACAACAAGTACCATATGAACCTGCCCTATTACACGGCGGTCGTGAAGGCCGCCCTGGGCACTGCGGCACACCTGGCCCAGCCCGTGAATTGATCCTGTCCCGGGATGGTCGAAGGAGAAAACGGGGGGCAACGCATCGGCGTCGCACCCCCGTTTTCGGAGTATCGGACGATGAATCTATTCCACCTTCAGCTTGGCCGCCTTCACCACCTTGCCCCAGCGGTCGATCTCCTCGAGCAAGAACTTCTGGAAAAACTCCGGCGACTCGGCGATCGGGTCGGCGCCGAGCTGCGCAAACCGTTTGCGGAGGTCTTCTTTCTGCACGGCTTTGACTATGACGGCATTGAGCGCATTGACCACGGGGAGCGGGGTCCCCGCCGGCGCCAGGAGCCCATACCAGGTTGCGGTGGCGAATCCCGCCAGCCCGCTTTCGATCATGGTCGGCAATTCGGGAAACAGCGCCGATCGCTTGGCGGATGTGATGGCGAGCGCCTTGATCTTGCCCGAGGCGAGCATCGGCTGGGCCGCCGGGATGTTGCTGAAGGAGAAATTGACCTCTCCGCTCGCCAGCGCGGTCATCGACGGCGCCGTGCCCTTATAGGGGACATGGGTGATCGGCGTGGCCAGCATCAGCTGGAGCATCTCCCCGGAGAGGTGCTGGGTGCTGCCGGTGCCGGAGGAAGAATAGTTGAATTTACCGGGGTTCTTCTTTATCGCCTCGATGAATTCCGCGGCGTTTTTGGCGGGGAAGGACGGGTGCACCAGCAGCAGGTTCGGGCTGCTGGCGAACACCGCCACCGGCGCGAAGTCCTTGACCGGGTCGTAGTTGAGCTTGGCGTACAGGCTGATGTTGACGCCCAGCGCCGCTGAGCTCATGAACAGCGTGTAGCCGTCGGCCGGCGATTTGGCGACGACCACCGCGGCCACGTTCTGCGCCGCCCCGGCGCGGTTTTCCACGATGATCGGCTGTCCCATCGCCTCGGTGATGGACGGGGCGATCAGCCTCCCCATGATGTCGCTCCCCCCGCCCGGTGCGTAGCCGACGATCATCCGGATGGGTTTGGTCGGGAACTTCGGCTCCTGCGCGAAGGCAAACCCGTTCAGGCACGCCAGTACGCCGACTGCACAAACGATCAGCTTTCTTGTCATCTCTCTTCCCCCCTTCTTGTCTTACCTCCCGCTATCCGTACCTCCCGTACTATGCTGAGCGGCGTCGCCAGCGACGCACGCGGACATGGCCGTTCTGCGGCACCCTCCCGCCGCGCGGGCATTCCCGGTTCCGACTTCGGTCAGTGCCTCCGGTTGCGGTTCGTCATCCTATTGTTTTACGGCAACGGGCTTCGGCGGCCGCTGGTCGAAGTTTCTCCCCAGGACCTCGACGGCGATCCGGTTCCGGAGCATCTCCACGGTACCGCCCGCGATCACCCACCCGCGCGCCCGGGCATACAGATAGGCGAAGGGGTACTCCCGGGAGAGGCCGTAGCCGCCGTGGATCTGGATCGCCTCCCGGCAGACGAACTCCGCGGCCTCGTTGCAGGCGAGCTTCGCCAGGGAGCTGTCCAGGGCCGTGGGGACGCCCCGGTCGGCGTCGACGACCGCCTTGTACAGAAGCCAGCGCGCCTGCTCGATCCGGAGCTTCATGTCGGCCAGTTTCCACTGGATCCCCTGGAATTCGCACAGCGGCCGGTCGAACTGCCTGCGCTCCTTGACGTACTGCAACGACCGCTCGTAGGCCAGCTCGGCCACGGCCAGCGACCGGCTCGAGTTTCCCATCCGCTCCACGTTGAACACGGGCATCATCTTCTTGAACCCCTGCTCCGCCATCAGGACGTACTCCTTCGGGACCCGGCATTCGTCGAAGTACAGCATGCAGTGGTGCTCCCCCGACAGGTGGTGCTCCGTCTTCCCGCGGGAAAACCCCGGGGCGTCGGCGGGGACGATGACCGCACCCGACGAGGCGACGCCCTGGCCGAAGCGGCACCAGACGCAGAAGTATCCCGCGCTGTCGCCGTTGGAGTTGAAGATCTTGCTGCCGTTGAGGACCACGTCACCGCCGTCGAACCGGGCGGTCGTCCTGAGGTCGGTGACCGCCGACCCGGCGTTCGGTTCGGACATGGCCGCCGTGATGATCGTCTCGCCCGCCAGGAGCTTCGGCAGGACCTTCTTCTTCAGCGTCTCGGTGCCGAGGAAGGCGACCTGTTGGATGGCGCCGAAGTTCCCTGCCTGGAAGACGTCCCCGGTGTGGGGGCAGACCTTCGTGATCTCCATGATGGCGATCACGCAGTCCATCAGCGTGGCCCCCTGTCCCCCCTCCTCCTCGGGGAGGCGCATCCCCATCAGTCCGTTTTCCGCCAGGATCTTGGCGTTCTCCCAGGGATAGGAGCCCCCCGATCCCGTCTCCCAGGTAAAGGCCTTGGGGGCGAAATGCTTCAATGCCAGTCTCCGCACGCTCTCCTGGAACATCCGCTGTTCGTCGCTGAATTGGAAATCCATCGCTCCTTCTCACCTCTGCATTCGTTGAGATCTTGAATCTATCGGCAGATCAGGGCGTCGACCACCCTGATCCCCTTGCCCGCGGGGTAGACGACCAGGGGGTTGATGTCCAGCTCCCGGATCTCCTCGCCCAAATCCAGGGCCAGACCCGCCACGGCCAGCAGCACCTCCGCGATCGCCGCTGAGTCCAGCGCCGGCGAGCCCCGGAACCCCCGGAGGAGCTTCGCCCCCCTGATCTCCCCGATCATCTCCCGGGCGTCCTCGGCGGAGAGGGGCGGGATCCGCAGCGCCACGTCCTGGAATACCTCGACGAAGATCCCCCCGAGTCCGACCAGGACGACCGGGCCGAACCCGGGGTCGCGCTTCATCCCCACGATCATCTCCACCCCGGGGGGCGCCATCTCCTGGATCAGGACCCCGTCGATTGCCGCATCGGCCTTGAACTTGCGCGCCCGCTCGCGGAGCTCGCCGTAGGCGCGGACGAGCTCCTCCTCCGCGGCGACCCCCAGTCTGACCACGCCCGCTTCGGTCTTGTGGGGGATCTGCGCCGCCATGACCTTCATCGCCACCGGATAGCCGATCTCCCGGGCCGCCGCGCGGGCCTCCTCCGGATCGCGGGCCAGCCGTTCCCGGGTGACCGGGATGCCGTAGGCGGCCAGGATCCGTTTGCTCGTGTACTCGGTGAGGACGCCTCCCGCCTGCGCCAGGACCCTGCGGGCCTCGGCGGCGGCGGGGGCGGCCGGGTCGGCCGTCCGGCGCTGCCGGTTGTTGCGGCTGAAGCCGTCGGCTGCCTCGCCGTACTGCACCAGATAGCCCAGCGCCCGCCCGCAGGCCTCGGGGGTCCGGAAGGAGGGGATGGCATTCGCCTCGAACAGTCGAAGCGCGTCGGCGGCGTTGGGGTTGCAGAAGGCCGCGACCGGCTTTCGCGCTTCCCGGCACACCTCCACGATCGGCTCCACGCCGAGCCGGGGTTCGAACTGGCTCGACGTCCCCACGACGCCCACGACCATGTCGAAGGCGTCGTCCCGGACGAGGAGCTCGAGCCCCCTCTTGAACCCGCCCCCGGTCCCGGACATGGTGACGTCCATGGGGTTCGCCTTGGCCGCGAAGGAGGGGAGGAAGGCAGTCGCCTCCCGAATCGTCGCGTCGGAGGGCGGGGGAAACCGGAGCCCGGCCTGGGCGGCCGCCTCCAGCACGATAGTCGCCCCGCCGCCGGTGGTGGTGATGATCCCCACGTTCCTCCCGGCAGGCGGCTTCGCCTTGCAGAACAGCGCCGGGACCTCGAACAGGTCCTCCAGCGTCTCCACCCGCACGATCCCCTCCTGCCGGAAGAAGGCGTCGTACACCGCGTCGGCCCCGGTGAGGGCGCCTGTGTGCGACGCGGCGGCGCGGGCGCCGACCTCGGTGCGGCCCACCTTGAGGACCACGATCGGTTTGCGCCGGGCCAGGGCCTCGCGGGCCACTGCGCGGAACAGCTCGACGTCGCGGAGCGCCTCGAGGAAGACGGCGATGGCGTCCGTATGCGGGTCCGCCAGGAGGGCGCGCGCAAACTCGCTCACCCCCAGGTCCATCTCGTTTCCCGTCGAGATGACGTAGCTGAACCCGATCCCGCGCTCCGCCGCCCGGGACACGTAGGCCCCGGTCAGCCCGCCACTCTGCGAGATCAGCCCGATCCTCCCCACGGGGATCGCGTCGAGTTCGTAGCAGGCGATCGGGGAGAGGATCATCGGCTGGGTCATGTTCACGATCCCCGCGCAGTTGGGGCCGACGACGCGGACCCCTGCCTCGCGGATCTGCGCCTTGATCCGCTCCTGGGTCCGCTGCCCCTCGGCCCCGCTCTCCCCGAGGCCGGCGGTGTGGATGATGATGCTCTTGATCCCCCGGGCGATGCACTGCTCGATCACTCCGGGGACCGCCTTCGCGGCGATCTGGAGGAAGGCCGTATCCACGGCCTCGGGGAGGTCCGCCACCGAGGGGAAGGAGGGGATGCCGGAGATGTCGGTACGCCCGGGGTTTACCGCGTAGATCCTTCCGGGGTAGCGGTGCTTCAGGATGAACTTGACCGTCCGGCCGGTGAATTTGGTGTAGTCCGCCGAAGCCCCCACGATGACGAGGGATTTCGGCGCGAGAAGCGAGGTCAACGGGTCGGTGTCTGCGTGCATGGCGGTGCGCCTCGTCCTTTTCTGGCTCTGCCGGGTCCGGCGACCGGCGGGAGGTGCGCGTCGGCTGGGGCCCCTCCCGCAGTGTCATGATCGGCCTGCCGGCCGTTACTGCATCTTCACCCCGGCGGCCTTGATCACCTCCGCCCACTGCGCCGTCTCGTCGCGGAGGAACTTGTTGAACTCGTCGGGCCCGTTGCCGACGGGCTCGGCCCCCAGGTCGGCCAGCCGTTTCTTCATCTCCGGGGTGTGCGGGATCTTCTTCAGTGCTCCCGCGAGCTTGTCGATGACCGGGCGCGGCGTCGCCGCCGGGGCCATGATGCTGTACCAGACGATCGTGCTCACGTCGATTCCGGCTTCCTTCAGCGTCGGCACCTCGGGCATCAGTTCGGCGCGCCTGTCGCTGGTGTTGGCAATGATTCGCAGCCGTCCCGACTTGATGTGCGGCAGCGCCGACGGGATGTTGGTGAAGCTCATGTCCACTTCGCCGCTGATCAAGGCGGTGAGCGCGGGGGCTGTCCCCTTGTAAGCCACGTGCAGCGAGCTGACCTTCGCCCGCAGGTTGAACAACTCGCCCGTCAGGTGCTGGCTCGACCCGGCCCCTGACGATGAAAAGGTGAGCTTGCCCGGCTTGCTCTGGGCAAGGGCGATCAGCTCCTTGATGCTCTTCGCCGGGATGTTCGGATTCACCGCCAGGATGTTGGGGCTGTACGCGAACATGGAAACGCCCGTCAGGTCGCGGAGCGCGTCGAAGGAGAGATTCTTGTACAGCGACTTGTTGATCGTTATGGCGGGCGAGCCCAGCAGGAGGGTATAGCCGTCCGGCGCCGACCGCGCAACGTACTCCTGGCCGATGTTCGTCCCTGCTCCGGGCTTGTTCTCCACGATCACCGGCTGCCCCAGTGCCTCGGACAGTTTCGGGGCCATCAGCCGCGCGGCGATGTCGTTGCCGCCGCCCGGCGTGTAGGCGACGATGATCCGGATCGGCTTTTCCGGGTAGGTTTGCGCCGGGGCCGGCGCCGCTAAGGCCAGGACCAGGATCAGGATCAGTATCGCCGCTCGTGCCATGACTCGTTTCATGCGTGTTCTCCTCTCCCTTTTTGGGTTATGTTGCCGGTTGCGGATCACGAGTCCGCATCCGATTACCGCTGAGCCGCGGCCCGGGCCCTCGCTCCTTCTCCGCTGCCGGGGCGGGGCTCCCTACCGCGCTCACCGGGCGGGTGCCCTGTCCGCGACTGAGCGGATGATCGCCTCGACCTCCCCTTCCGCGAGGGCGTCGACCCGCGTGAGCCGCTCGGTCATCGCCTCCACCACGGCCCGTACCTGGTCGTCGCCGAGCGCGACGCCCAGCTCCTCGGCCTTGAGTTCGATGCTCTTGCCGCCCAGCGCCGAGGGGCCGAACAGGAGGCTCATCCGCTGGCCGATGGTCCCGGGCTCGATGAACCCCCGGGTCTTCTCCCCCCTGAGGCGCGCCCGCAGGATCCCCTCGATGTGGGTGTCGGGCGTCTCCAGGAATACCGACGCACCGACGAGGGGCTTGTGCGGCTGCACCGCGACCCCGCTTATCTCCTGCACCAGCCGGGAAAGCTCGGTGATCCGTTCGAGTGTGATCCCGAGGTCCATCCCGTACATCACGGTCAGGGCCATCACCACCTCTTCGAAGGCGGCCAGCCCCGCCCCGTCCGCCAGGCCGTTGACCGAAGTCTCTACGTTGGAGGCCCCCGCTTCGACCGCCGCCAGCGTGCACGCCGTTGCGGTCCCGTAGTTGTTGTGGGCGTGGACCCCCACCTCGGCTTCTCCGGCGATCCCCTTCAGCAGCCGCACCAGCCGTTTGTAGGCGGGCACCGTCAGGACGCCGCCGCCGGCGGTCTTGATGCGGTCCGCCCCGGCGTCGACGGCTGCGCGGTAGAGGTCGAGGGTGTAGCGCTCGTCCCAGCGGGTGCAGGTGAACCAGAAGGAAGTCGAAACGCCGCTCGCCGTGCAGTGGCGGATCGCCTCCTGCACCCGGCGGCAGTAGTCCGGCCAGTCGTACCCGGGCAGGGGAGTGGGGTACAGGGCGCACAGGACGATGTCGGCGCCGGCCGCGAGTATCCGGTCGATCCCCGCCCGGTAGTCGGGCAGGTCGATCCGGGCGATGGCGCTCTTCTTGATCCGCAGTCCTTCCCCGGCGAGGGCCGTGAGGAAATCGAGATGCCCCTGGTTGCTGGAGCAGAACCCGCAGTCGACCTCGTGGACGTTCATCTCGTCCAGGAGCCGCGCGATGCGGAGCTTCTCCTCCAGGGTGTACACCACGTGGGGCGCCTCTTCGCCTTCGCGGATCGTGCTGTCGGTGATGGTGACCCGTTTCGGCAGGGCGTACTGGGCCAGCACCTCGGGGTGAAGGTTCCAGCGGCTGTTCCAGAACCTCCCGCCGGGGTCCTGTTCGACCGCGAAGGCGGCAGCGGAGATCTTGAAGTCGGCCATGCGATACACTCCTGTCGATCGGCTCCTGCGCCGCAGCCGCATCGCGGAGACACGGGTCTATCCGCGGTGCGGGGGGCTTTCATCCCTCTTCGTACGGCGGCTCGGTGTGCCAGGGGTAAAAGTCCGGCATGTGGACGGACGGGCGCATCGTAAAGCGGGGCGGTCGCTTCTCCCGGAAGGCCCCGACACCTTCCGCCAGGTCGGCGGAGCGGAACATGTAGTGAAAGCAGCGCGATTCGATTCGGTGGGCCTCCATCGGATGGCCGGCCCCCAGCATGTCCCAGAGCAGCCGCCGGGAGAGCGCCGTGGAAACCGCCGAGGTGTGGTCGGCGATCTCCCGGGCGAGCCGGTGCGCGGCCGGCAGCAGCTCCTCCGCGGACACCACGCGGCTGACCAGGCGCCCCGCCAGCGCCTCCGCGGCGGAAAAGACCCTCCCGGTGTAGATCCATTCGGCCGCCTGGCCGAACCCCACCAGGTGCGGCAGAAACCAGGTGCTGCACCCCTCCGGAACCATCCCGCGGCGGTTGAACACGAACCCGAAGCGGGCCTGCTCCGCGGCCAGCCGGATATCCATCGCCAGGGTCATGGTGGCCCCGATCCCCACGGCGGGGCCGTTGATGGCGGCGATGATCGGTTTCCTGATCCCGTACAATTTCAGGGTCAGCTGCCCGGCCCTGTCCCGGGGAGCCCGCGGGGAGGCCTGCGCCTCGGCCCGCCGGCGGGCGAAGGTCTCCGGATCGAGGTCGGCGCCGGCGCAGAAGGCGCGTCCGGCGCCGGTGACGACCAGCACGCGCACGCCGTCGTCGGCGTCGGCCATGTCGGCGGCGGCGATCATCTCGTCCTTCATCTGCTCCGTCCAGGCGTTCAGCCGCTCGGGCCGGTTCAGGGTCAGCAGGGCGACGGCGTCGTTCACCTCGTAGCGGATCTGGGTAAAGTCCATTTATAGTCCGTATTGCCTGAGCTTCGCCTCGTCGATCCGGATCCCCAGACCGGGCCGGTCGGCGAGGGTGATCATCCCCTGCTCGATCCGCGGCGCCTCCACCAGGAGGTCGTCCACCATGTCCAGGAAGCCGGTCAGTTCGCTGGCGAGCGTGACGTTGCGGCAGGAGGCCGCGAAATGGGCCCCACAGACGACTCCGATGCCGCTGTCGGCCTGGGTGCCGCAGAGGTTGGCGACGCTCTCCGCCTCACAGAGGTGGGCGATGCGCTGGGAGAGGGCGAAGCCGGTCCGGGCGACCTTGATGCTGACCACCCCGACCGCCCCCAGGGACAGCTGGCGCCGGACCTCGGGGACGGTGGTGCAGCTCTCGTCGCCCATCAGCGGGATCGTGGTGGATGCGGCCACGAGCCTGCGGCCGCGGTCGTTGTCGATCCGGCAGGGCTCCTCGAGGAGCGTGATGTCCAGCTCTTCGATGGCCTTCAGCACCCGGACGGCGGTCTGGGGGTCGTATCCCTGATTGGCGTCCGGGCAGAGCCTGACCTCCGCCCCCAGCGCCTCCCGGACGGTGCGGAGGGTCGCCACGTCCCGCCGGTGGTCCATCCCCACCTTGATCTTGAAGGTCGTAATCCCGTACCGCTCGCGCAGCGCCGCGCAGGACCGGGCGACCGCTTCGCCGTCGCCCGTGGGAACCCGGGCGCAGACCGGGATGCGGTCTTGCCAGCCACCGAGCAGTTTGTAGACGGGGACCCCGGCGGCCTGGGCCTTGATGTCGGCGAGCGCCATCTCCAGAGCGGCCCGGGGGGTGGGGTTACCGACCCACCGTTCGAAGCGCTCCAGTACCTGTTCCGTGGCGAACGGATCGATCCCCAGGACCGCCGGTCCGAACCAGTCCTCCAGGGCGGCGATGATCGAACGGAGCGACTCGCCGTAGATGGTGGGACGGGGCGGGGCCTCGGCGATTCCGGTGAGCCCGGCATCGGTCCTGACCCGGACCAGGACGTGCTCCGCCGCGTCCATGGTCCCGCGCGCCCAGACCTTCTTCTCGGCAAAGGGGATGCGAAACGGTATCGCTTCGACAGCGGTTACTCGCATTTCACCACTCTTTCTTCCGCGCGAGATCCGCGGCGAGCCCGCATCCCGCAGCCTGTTCGCTCTACTCCTTCTTCATGTTGCCGGCTTTGACGACCTTCTCCCATTTGACCGTCTCCGCCTCCATGAACCTGGCGAAACCGGCGGAGTCCAGCACGTCGATTTCGGAGCCCTGCTTTTCGAATGTCTGCTTCATATCGTCCGAGTTCATGACCGCCGCGATCTCCCTGTGCAGCCTGTCGACGATCTCCTTCGGCGTGCCGGCCGGTGCGTAGATGCCCCACCAGATGGCTGCTTCATACCCGGGCAGGCCGGATTCGGCAACGGTCGGCAGCTCGGGCATCAGGTTGGTCCGGCTGGCGGCCGCGTACCCCAAGGCCTTGAGCTTCCCGCTCTTTATGTTCGGCATCGTCATCGTCAGTGTACCGGTCAGGATCTGCGAGTGGCCCCCCATCACGTCGATCATCGCCGGCCCGCCGCCTTTGAACTGCACGATCTTGAAATCGATCCCGGCCATCATCTTGAACAGTTCGCTGCTCATGTGCACGAAGCTGCCGACGCCGGCGGCCCCACAGACCAGTTTGCCGGGCTGCTTCTTGGCCAGGTCGATGAGTTCCCGCACCGAGTTGGCCGGAACGCCCGGATGGACGGCGAGGACCGCCGGCCCGCTGCCGATCTTGGCAACGGGGATGAAGGACTTCGCCGGATCGTACGGCACCTTGAACAGCAGGGGGTTGGTCGCGATTGCCGAGGAGGTAAACAGCAGCGTGTAGCCGTCGGGGTCGGATTTTGCGACCAATTCCGCGCCGATCGTGCCCCCGCCCCCGCCGCGGTTATCCGGGACGACCTGCTTGCCCAGGCGTTCGGAGAGCTTCGTGGCGATCAGGCGGCCGACGATGTCGGTGCTCCCGCCCGGGGCGAAGGAGATGATCAAGCGGATCGGTTTTGCGGGATAGGAGTCGGCCGCGACGGCCGACAAGGGGATAAGCACGACGGAAAGGGCGAGCAGCAGTCCGGCGGCCGTCCACAGTCCTTCTCTGATGCTTGATACCAGTCTCGTGTTGCGCATTGGTTCCCTCCTTTGCGTGACCTGCTGGGTGGGGTATGGGGATGGGATTCTCCTCGGGTGTCTCCTCCGAATGCCGATGGGGCGAAGCGGTGACCGCGTGTGGGGTGAGGATAAGAAATGCACCCCCCCCTGTCAAGGGGATTTTGCCCGGCCCGCGCCGGCCGCTTCTCCTTCCGGACTTCCCCCCGTTGCTGCCCGCCTCGACGACCCTGTCGCCCGGGCTCGTTTGGGCTCGCCGCAGCGTGAACCCGCCCCCACGGCTGCGCCGCCTTCCGGGGAGGCGGGGTTTGTCCGTTCGCGCCCTCCCGCCGCCCCGCCCTCTCCGGCCAGGGAGGCCGTTACGGCTGGGGCTGCTCGGCGATCGGGACCAGGTCGGGGGCGATCGGCACGCCGGCCTTGATCGTCAGATGGGGGCGCAGCAGGCGCGTGATGCTCAACAACTCCCCCGGCGAGTCCGGGAGGGACCAGCGTCCGGTCCGGATCTCCAGGATGGATACGTCGGCGGCCCTGCCGGGTTCGAGGGACCCGGCGCGGTCGCCGATACCGGCCGCCCGCGCCGGGTTGAGGGTCGTCATGGCGATCAGCTCCGCGAGGGGCAGCCCCAGGGCGAGAAATTTCGACAGGGTGACGGTGAGCCCGTAGGCGGGTCCCGCCACGGAAGACTTTGTGATGTCCGTGCTGAGCGTGGTGGGCGCCAATCCGTGCGCGAGCATTATCCGGCTGACGGCGTAGGAGAAGTTGTTGATGCCGTTGGCCACGTCGAGCACGACGCCGCGGTCGCGGGCGGCGACGAGCTCGGGGAGCGGTTTGCCGTCGTCTCCCAGGGCGCCGCCGAACTGGCCGGTGCAGAAATGGCTCAGGATGTCGCCCTGCTCCAACAGCGGGAGCATCTCCCGGGTGAGGCCCGGCGGCACTTCCCGGTTCCGGTCCCCGATGTGGACCATCAGCGGCAGGCCGAGACGCTTCGCCGTATCCTTGGCAGTCCTGACGACGGCGACCCCCGCGCGGGAGATCAGCTTTCCCACGAGCCGGATCTTGACCCCGCGGATCAGCTCCGGATACTGCTTGATCAGGGCCTCGGTCGCGGCGGTGTTGATCTCCTCGGCGCAGGCGAGTTCGGGCATCACCGCCAGGCCGAACGAGCCGATGTGGAGGAAGCAGTAGAGCGTCGTTCGCACGCCGGGGATCACGTACCGCGGAAAACCGGTGAAGAGCGCGCAGCCGGCGCTGCCGCCGTCCACCACCGTGGTCACCCCCTGGTTGACCCCGATGACGTCGGGGGGGGCCCCGTTGTTCAGGAATCCGTCATAGGCATGGGTGTGCAGGTCGATCAGCCCCGGGGTGACGATCCTGCCGTCGGCAGCGATGACCCTCCCGGCCTCCCCCGGGGGGATGTCCGGCAGGAGGGCGACGATCTTGCCTCCGCTCACGGCCACGTCCCGGGGCCCGTCGATCCGCTGCGCCGGGTCGATCACCCGTCCGCCCTTGATCACCAGATCGTACATCTGTGCTCCTTTCCCTCTGCCGAGCGAAGAATCACGCGACGCGCAAGCGGTCGATCACCTGCGGGTCGGGATCGATTCCGAGGCCCGGGCCCTGGGGGACCGCGATGCGCCCCCCCTGCGGGTCGATGGCTGCATGGTAGGGGGTGACGTCGAAATCGCAGTAGAAGCGCTCCACCGGCACCTCCCGCGGCAGTGTCGCGATCAGGTGGAGCGACGCCAGGAACCCGGGGCCGAAATAGGCGGAGTGCGGGACCACCTCGACGCCGAAGGATTCGGCCAGGGCGATCACGGCGAGCATCTCGCCGATGCCGCCCACCTTGGTCACGCTCGGCTGCGCGTACGTGACGGCCCGGGCCTCGAACAGCGCCTTGAAATCGGCGGCCATGGCGTTCTCGCCGGCCGCGACGGCGATGCGGCCCCGCCTGCGGACGGCGGCCAATCCCGCGAAGTTTTCCGGCGGCCACACCGGCTCTTCGAGCCAGCGCAGGTCATACGGAGCCAGCGCCCGCGCCATGGCAACGGCCTGCTCGACCGTCCAGGGGCAGTTGCAGTCCACCATCAGCTCCGCGCCGGGGCCCGCGGCCTCCCGCGCCGCCTTGACCTGCGCCGGTTCGATCTCATGGACCTTGAGCGCGCGATAGCCGCGGGAGAGCGCCTCCGCGGCATGGTGCGCGACCGCCCGGGGGGCGCCGTAGCGCAGGAGGCTCGCGTAGGCGGGCAGGTCGCTCCGCGCGCTGCCGCCGAGCAGGCGGTACAGCGGCAGGCCGGCGAGCTTGCCGGCGATGTCCCACAGCGCGATGTCGATCGCCGAGAGGGCATACATTGCCGGGCCGTTGCGTCCCACGCCGTGGAGGTTCCGTTTCAGGTCGTTCGTGAGCGCGCCGATCGCCGTCGGGTCGCGGCCGATGCACTGCGGCCCCACCAGGGTATCGATGGCCGCGCGCGTCGCGGGCCAGATCCGGTGGCCGAAGCCCTCGCCCCAGCCGCTGACCCCGGCGTCGGTGTCGACGCGGACCAGGAGGGTGTCGATGCTGGTCCGCGCCGTTCCCCCCAGCAGCGGCGCATACCCGCCACTCTTCAGCGGCATGGTGACGACGATGGTCTCGACTGCGGTGATCTTCATTGCCGGTTCTCCTTACCCCGCCCGGCGGTTCAGGGGACGGTGCGCGGTGTTCCGAATTCCGGGGCGGCGCCCCTTCCCGGCCCGGCGGGCGGCCGAGCGGAGCGGCGGAAAAAGACGGCCGGAGCGGGCGGGAACCCGATCCGGCCGGCAGGACGTTACTTCTTGATGCCCAGCTCCTTGACGACTTCCGTGTACTCCTCGTACTCCCGTTTGATCAGCTTCCCGAACTCTTCGGGTCCCAGATATTTCATCGGCAGGCCCATCTTCTCCATCTGCTGGATGTACTCGGGGTCGGCGGCGGCCTTCTTGAAGGCGTCGGCGAGCTTGGCGATGACCTCCTTGGGGGTTGCCTTGGGGGCGGCGAAGCCGCGGTTCGAGTTGATCACCAGGTCGATCCCCGCCTCCTTGAAGGTGGGGACGTTCGGCAGCTCCTTCATCCGCTCATCCGTTGCCGCGGCGATGATCTTGACCTTCCCGTCCTTGAGCATCCCCTTCACCTCGCCGTAGGTCTGGGTTACCGAGTCGATGTGGCCGCCCAGGAAGGCCGCCTTGGACTCTCCGGCCCCGCCGAACCCCACGTGCTTGGCCTTGATAGCGGCCGCCTTGTTCAGGAACAGCAGGGCGAGGTGGCCCGACGTCCCGGCGCCCGAGGTGCCGATGGTCAGCTTCTCCGGGTTGTCCTTGGCGTACTTGATGTACTCCGCGGTGGTGTTGAACCGCTTGTCGTCCGCCCGGACGACGAACAGACGGGGGTCGGAGACCACCAGGCAGATCGGCGCCACGTCGCTGACGGGGTGGTAGGAGGCCTTCCGCATGGTGGTGAGGATGACCGATGCCGAGTTGAACCCGGCGAGGGTGTAGCCGTCGGGCCGCGAGCGGACCATCTGCGATACCCCGACTTCGCTCCCGCCGCCGTCGACGTTCTGGATGACGAAGGGCCTGCCGAGGAACTTTTCCGCTGCCTTGGTCGCGATGCGCGTGCCGATGTCGGTGCCGCCGCCCGCGGCGAAGGGGACGATCAGCGTGACCGGTTTCGCCGGATAATCCCTTGCCGCTCCCCAGGCCGTTCCCGTTCCCATAAACGACGCAACGGCCAGGAGCGCAACGAGCGATTTCATCATGCCCACGAGATATCTCTTCTGCATTCGACCTTACCTCCTCCTCCGTAGTGGTATGCGACAGAACGAATTCGTGATCGCGGTCACCCCGTTACCCCCTCCGGCGCGGTATCGGTGCCGGCACAGCGTACGACGGCACGCCTGCGTTCGGGGCGGTGCCAGAGGGGGCGCGGGGCGCCGACCGGTGCGGGTGCGGCGTGCGGTGCCCGTGCGCGCGAAGGTTTTCCGGTGCTGACGGTGGATGAAGGCTCACGTGTTGAAGGCCCCGAAGGTGTCGGTTGGTTGGTTGACCAAGGCCCTGCCCGGTGCACGCAGGCCGCGGCGCGGACGAACGGTTCACTGTATGGAACATAATTTTGCACCGTAGATTAGAACAAGGCCGCGTTCGTTGTCAAGGGAATTTTCCCCGCGCCGCCGGAAGGGGCGGGCGACGGGTCAGCATAGCGGAACGCGTCCCGGGCGTTTCAGCCCGTGGACGGCGGAGCGGGCGGCTTTCCGGGCCATTCCGAAAGAACTTGACAGCCGCAGGGCGGACTGTTACGAGCGGAAGACGGCGGCGATCACCGAGCGCGACCTCTTGATCGACCTGCTCGGCAGGCACGGAGGCGGAGGCCAGGCAGGCCATGAAGGCGCATATTCTGAAGAACGCAAGGAGGATGCAGATGGAGAAGTTGATCTTGGATGTGGTGGCCAGAAGCGCGTCGGAACTGATCAAACACACCCATGGTCCGGGGACGCGGTACGTCTTTTCGGATCACAACAACAATCCCGACGGCAACATCTACGTCATCATGCGCACGGTGGAGAACGTGGACAATCCGGAGATGCACATCGAGGCGCACACCCATGAATTCGAGAGCCTGTTCATCTTCAAAGGGAGCAACCCGGACTTTTCGGGGCTCACCGTGGAGGTCCTCTTGGGCGATGCCTGGCATCTGGTCGAATCGCCCAAGACCATCCGCATCCCCGCGGGGTTGAGCCACAACTACCGGTTCATCAAGGGTTCGGGGGAGTACTGGAACATCGTCCTCACCCCGGGGGCGAACTACAACAAGACGGTGAAGTAGCGGACGCCCGCGCGGCGCCGGGGAGGAAGGCATGGCGGAAGATCCGGGGAAGAACGCAGTGCTGTTCGAGGACGAGGTGCTCCGCGACGGATTGCAGATGGAAGCACGGCTGTTTTCCTTCGCCGAGAAGGTGAAGATCTTTCAGCTGCTCGCCGCGGCGCAGGTGAAGCGGGTGCAGATCGGCTCCTTCGTCCACCCGAAGCTCGTCCCGCAGATGGCCGACACCGACGCCCTGGTCCGCCGGCTGGCCGGTACGCCGGGCATCGCGCTGAGCGGCCTGATCCTGAACGACAAGGGGCTGGAGCGGGCCCTGGCCTGCGGGCTCGGCCATCTGAGCATGTCGGTCTCCGTGAGCGACACCCACAGCCGGAAGAACGCCAACCGCCCCGCGCAGGAGGCGCTCGCGGCGATGACGCTCTTGATCGCCGAGGCAAAACGGGCCGGGGTCCAGGTACGGGCCGGGATCCAGTGCGCCTTCGGCTGCGTGTACGAAGGGGCAATCCCCCCTGCCGCGGTGTTCGCCGCGGCGGAGGAGATGGTCCGCGCCGGGGCCGACGAGATCAACCTCGCCGACACCACCGGGATGGGAAACCCCCGCCAGGTCCGTTTGCTCCTGGAGGAGATGGGGAGGCGCTTCCCCGGGATCGACCTTTCGCTCCACCTCCACGATACCCGCGGGTTGGGGCTGGCGAACATGTTCGCCGGGTACGAACAGGGGGTGCGGATCTTCGACGTCTGCGCCGGGGGGCTCGGCGGGTGTCCCTTCGTCAAGGGGGCCGCGGGAAACGTCCCGACCGAGGATGCGGTCAACATGTTCGCAGCGATGGGGGTCGAGACGGGCGTCGACCTCCGGGGGCTGGTCCGTGTCGTCGACGAGCTGGAGGCCCTGCTGGGCCGGCCGCTTCCGGGGCGGATGACGCGGGTGCTGAAGGCGCAGCCGCCCTGCGGCGCGGCCTGAGGCGCCCGAACCGGACGAACGGGGGGGGAAAGATGACGATGAACGGAGAGAAGCGGGCGCTGCCGCTGAGCGGAATCAGGGTCCTGGAGCTGTCGCTGGCGGTGATGGGGCCGACCTGCGGGCTCTTGCTGGCGGACATGGGGGCGGAGGTGATCCGGGTGGAGCGGGCCCCCGACGGGGACGAGACCCGCCGGTTGAAGGGGTTCGGGACCGGGTTTTTCCCCTTCCTGAACCGGAACAAGAAGAGCATCGCCATCGACCTGAAAGCGGAGCGGGGCAGGGAGGTCCTGGAGAAGCTGATCCGTTCGGCCGACGTCCTCGTGGAGAATTTCGCCCCCGGCACGATCGAGCGGCTGGGGTTCGGGTACGACCGGATGGCGGCCCTGAACCCGCGGCTGATCTACTGCGCCCTGAAGGGGTTCATGCCCGGGCCGTACGAAAAACGGCCGGCCCTGGACGAGGTGGTGCAGATGATGTCGGGGCTCGCCTACATGACCGGGCCCCTGGGACAGCCGCTTAGGGCCGGGGCTTCCGTGGTGGACATCCTGGGCGGCACCTACGGGGTGATCGCGATCCTGGCCGCCCTCCACGAGCGGGAGCGGACCGGGAAGGGGCAGGCGGTGATCGCCACCCTGTTCGAAGCGGCGGCCTTTCTGATGGGCCAGCATATGGCGGTTTCCGCGCTCACGGGAAAACCCTCCCCGCCGATGCCCAACCGGCAGAGCGCCTGGTCGATCTACGACAAGTTCGAGACCCGGGAGGGGGACCTGGTGTTCGTGGGGATCACCAGCGACCGCCACTGGAAGCGGTTCTGCGAGACCTTCGGGCTCGTCGAGCTGGGGGCCGACCAGCGGCTGGCGGGGAATAACGAACGGGTCAGCCAGCGGTCATGGCTGATCCCGCGGATCCAGGAACACTTCAAGACCCTGACCAAGACCGAACTGTTCCGGCTGTGCGAAGAGGCGGGGATCCCTTTTTCCCCGATCGCCAAGCCGGAGGAGCTGTTGGACGATCCGCAGCTCAACGAGGGGGGAGGCCTCCTGGAGACGACCCTGCCGGGGGGCGTCCGGACCAAGCTGCCCCGCATCCCGCTGCGCATCGGGACGTACGATTTCGGGCTCCGGAACGATCCTCCCGAGGTGGGGCAGGACGGCCGCGAGCTCTTGGCGTCGCTCGGCCTGTCGGACGGGGAGATCGACCGTCTGCGGCAGGACGGGATCGTTGTCGCGCCGGCGGCGAAGGAGGGGTGATGGAAGAGCTGATCCTGGCCGTGGAGGCCCGCAGCGCCGAGGAGATCACCAAGCACGGCAAAGGTCCGGGGACGCGCTGGGTCTTCTCGGACAACCGGAACAACCCGGGCGGCAACATCTACGTGGCGGCGCGCGGGGTCGACAATGTCGATCGCCCGGAGACGCACGTGGAGGCGCACCGGCACGCATTCGAGAGCCTGTTCCTGTTCAAAGGGGACGGCCCGGACCTGACCGGACTCGTGGCGGAGGTCCAGCTGGACGACCGGTGGGAGCGGATCGAGTCCCCCCGGGCGGTGCGGATCCCCGCCGGGATGAGCCACAGCTACCGGTTCGTCAGCGGCTCCGGGGAGATGTGGAACATCGTCCTGACCCCCGGCGCGGATTACAACAAGACCGCCCGCTAGGCACGGGTGACACGGCGGGGCTCGCGGGCGAAGCCCCGGCCACAGAAAAAGGAGGAAGGGAAATGAAGAAATCGCTCCTGGCGTTCATCGTCCTGGCCGTGGTTGCGGGTGTCGCTGTCGGGCCCCTGTTCGCCGCCGAGGAATATCCGACCCGGCCGATCCGGATGATCGTGCCGTTTCCGCCCGGCGGCGGCAACGACCTGTTGGCGCGGTCGATCAGCCAGCCGCTCTCGCAGGCCATCGGCCAGCAGGTCGTCGTGGACAACCGCGGCGGCGCCGGCGGACAGATCGGCGCCACCCTCGCGGCCGCGGCGGCGCCGGACGGGTACACGATCTTTCTCGGCAGCATCGGCAACCTCACCTTCCTGCCGGTGCTGCAGTCCAAGCTGCAGTACGAGCCGGTCCGCGATTTCGCACCGGTGACGCTCCTGGCCACGTCTCCGTTCATCCTGGTGGTGAATCCGGCCGTCCCGGCCAAATCGGTGAAGGAGCTGATCGCGCTGGCCAAGGCCCAGCCCGGGAAACTCAACTACGGCTCGGCCGGGCCGGGATCGTCGCTGCACATGACCGGCGAGCTGTTCAAGCTCGATGCCGGCGCGGACATCACCCACATCCCCTACAAGGGGACCGCGCCGGCGCTGGTCGACCTGCTGGCGGGCCAGGTGCAGATGCTCTTCAGCACCATGCCGTCGGTGGTTCCGCACGTCAAGTCGGGGAAACTGCGGGCGCTCGGGGTCTCGAGCGCGAAGCGCACGGCCGTGGTTCCCGACGTCCCGACGATCGCCGAGGCGGGGGTACCGGGGTTCGAGGTGCTCAACTGGCAGGGGATCGTCGTGCCGAAGAAGACCCCCGAGGCGATCGTGCAGAGGCTCAATAGCGCCCTGCGGGAGGCGCTCAAGTCGCCCGAAACGATCGCCGCGCTGGCCAAGCAGGGGCTCGACGCCGCCGGCGGAACGCCCGGAGAGTTCGGGGCGCTGATCAAGTCCGAGATCGAAAAATACGCCAAAGTGGCGAAGGCGGCGAACCTGCGGCTGGAATAGTGCGGCGCATCGTCCCGGCCGGCTGGGAGAGCTCGATCGGCGACGATTCCTCCGGCGGTCGCAGAGGTCGATAATCATCCTGCCGATCGGAGATACGCGGCGGAGCAAGAACGCCCCGCGGGCATGGGCCCGCGGGGCGTTTCGGTTTCTCCCGGCCGGGAAAAAACGGCGGGTTATTTCTGTTTTGCCTCTTTCCGCAGCGCGGCGACCATGTCCGTCTTTTCCCAGGGGTAATCGTCCATGAACAGGGTCCGGGGGATGCGGCGGTAGATTGCGCTGTTGAGGAGGTCGAATCTTTCGATCATCCCCTTCGGGGTGAGGTCGAACAGCTTCGCGACGACCTTCTCCAGTTTCTTGTCGGGGATCTTGCCGGTTCCGAAGGTGTCCACGTAGATCGAGAAGGGGCAGGCGATCCCGATCGCATAGGCCAGCTGCACCGAACACTTCTTCGCCAGCCCCGCGGCGACGATGTTCTTGGCCACGTACCGCGAACCGAAAGCGGCGGAGCAGTCCACCTTCTCGGGCGATTTGTTGACCACGGCGCCGCCCCCCATCTGGGCGCCGGGGAAGCCGCCGTAGCACTGCACGACCAGCTTCCGGCCGGTGACGCCGGAATCGGCGGCGCTGCAGGAGTTGACGGCCTTCCACTCGCCGGTCGGGTTGAACAGGAATTCGGTCTTTTTGTCCACGCACCCCTTCAGGCTGGCGAAGGCGATCTTCCGGGCCCGCTCCTCCAGGGCGCAATGCTCCTTTTCCCTCCCCTTGGCGTACCGGTAGTCGATGGCGTTCGACATCAGGACTTTGACCAGCCGGAGCGGCTTGCGCGTCCGGTCGTCGTATTCCACCGACACCTGCCCCTTGCCGTCCGGGGCGAACACCGGGTCGCCGCAGTTCTCGAAGGCGCGCATCATCCGGTTGACCAGGACGTAGGTGAGCGGAAGGAGCTCCGGGGTGTCGTCGCAGGCGTAGCCGTACATGATCCCCTGGTCGCCGGCCCCGATCTCCTTGTATTTGCCGGCATCGGCCCGCGTGCCCATGTTGATGTCGGGCGACTGGGGGATGATGGCGTTGAGGACCCCCAGCGAGTTGCCGTTCAGGCCGACCGCCGAGTCGTTGTAGCCCAGGGAGAGGACCGTCTCCCGGACGCACTTGTCCAGGTCGATCCAGGCCCGCGTGCTCACCTCGCCGCCGACGACGCAGAGCCCCTTGCCGAGGAAGACCTCGATGCCGCAATGGGGCATGGTGTCCAGGGTCATGCCTTTTTTATGTTCCCGATCCAGGATGGCGGCGATGATGTTGGCGGCGATCATGTCCGCGACGATGTCCGGATGTCCGACTTTGACGCTTTCCGATGAAATCTGCATGTACACTCTCCTCTGGATATGGTGTGGTGAGCGGGGGGAGCCCGTCCTCCCGCCTCAGTCGACAAAAAAACCCCATGGGCTAAAACGCGCCATGGGGCCTGGGATTTTTAGCACCTTGTTTCGGCGGCTGCAATTGACCTAAATCGACCCGCTCATAGGGACTGCCTGTCCATAACGAAAAACCCGCGCTCGAGCGCGGGTTCCAAAGCTTTACCGGCGCTTTAGCACATTTATATAGCGGAGCAATTGACCTCTAAATTCCCGCTTTGCCGCTTTATTAGTGTACGGCGAAGGAAAAGTCAAGAAAAATATCCCCGGCTGCATCGCCCTTGCCGCGGCCGGGGAAAAACGGTACACTGCCGACACCCGGGCGCGCGCGCCCCGGCGGCGGGCGAACCGCCGCCGGGGCCGGCGACAGGACGAACGAGGAGGAGACGATGAACGAAACCGACCCGCTCCACAATCCCACGCAACTGACCCGCCAGATCGTCGGGCGCCTCGGGCAGGGGGAGTCCGTCGCCCTGGCCACGGTCATCGGCCGCTCCGGCTCGGGCCCGCGCGAGGCCGGGGCGACCATGCTCGTGACCGCGGACGGCCGCACCCTGGGGACCGTGGGCGGCGGCCTCCTGGAAGGACAGGCGATTGCCCTTGCCCGCGACGTCCTGGCCTGCCGCCGGCCCGCCTGCCGCTCCTTTTCACTCGCCGAGACCAGGCTGGAGGCGGGCGGCATGATCTGCGGGGGCGAGATGGAGCTCCTGGTGGATTTTCTGGGTGCAACGGATGCCGCCTGCTGCGCGGTCTTCGCGGGGGTCCTGGAGCGGCAGGAGGCGGGCCGCCCCTGCTGGCTGGTGCGGTCGGTCCCGGCCGCCGGCGGGCCCGGGGCAACGGGGATCGGCCTGCTGGACGAGCAGGGGTTCGTCCCCGGCACGCTGCCGCCGCCCCTCCCCGGGGCTGACCTGCTCGCGGGGGCGCGCCGCCCGGCGGAGACCGTGGTGATCGAGGCGGGCGGTCTCCGGTATGTGATCCAGCCGGCCGGGCTTGCGGCGGCGGTCTACATCTTCGGCGCCGGCCACGTGGGCCGCGAACTCGCCCCGATCTGCGGCGCCCTCGGGTACCGGACGATCGTGATCGACGACCGTGCCGAGTTCGCCACTGCGGAGCGGTTCCCGTCGGCGGCGCAGATCGTGGTCGCGGATTCCTACGCCGAGTGCTTCCGCAGGTTTTCCTTCGCCGCTGCGAGCGCCGTGGTCATCGTCACCCACGGCCACAGCCACGACCGGGAGGTGCTGTCGTACGCCCTGCGGACGAAGGCCGGGTACGTGGGGATGATCTCGTCCCGCCGGAAGCGCGAGCTGATCCTGGCCTCCCTCCGGGAAGAGGGGGTGGCTGAAGCCGACCTGGCGCGGGTGCACAGCCCGATCGGCCTGGCGATCGGCGCCCAGACCCCCGCCGAGATCGCCGTGAGCATCGCGGCCGAGCTGGTCGCCGTACGGACGGGGAAACTCCGATGACCCCCGCCCCGCGGGAGATTGCGCCTGCCGCCTTTTCCGCCCTGATCCTCGCGGCCGGCCGCTCGACGCGCCTGGAGGAGTTCAAGCCGCTCCTTCCGCTGGGCGGGGAGACGCTGTTCGAGCGGGCGATCAGGCTGTTTCGCGAAGCCGGCATCGCCGACGTGACGGCGGTCCTGGGCCATCGGGCCGAGAGCCTCATCCCCCTCGCCGAGCGCGGCGGGGTCCGTCCGGTCGTCAACGCGCGATACGACGAGGGGATGTTCTCCTCGCTCAGGACGGGCGTCCTGGCGCTCGAGCAGGGCCGCCGCGGTTTCTTTCTCCTGCCCGTGGACATCCCGCTGGTCCGGCCGGAAACCCTGCGGGCCCTGATGGCCGCCTTTCGCGAGGGCACGACCGACGTCTGCCGCCCCTGCTTCCGGGGACGGTACGGCCACCCCCCGCTGATCGCCGCGGAGCTGATCCCGGCCATCGCGGGGTTCGACGGGGCGGGCGGGTTGCGGGCGCTCCTGGGGCGCTGGCAGGGACGGACGGCCGCGGTGGACGTGGCAGACCCGGGCATCCTGCTCGACGTGGATACGCGCGACGATTACGAACGGTTGCGGATGACCCTGGCGGGAGACAGCGAGGGGTAATCCCCGGAGGTGCCGCCCCGGGAGGGCGTCGCGATCGCCGCCTCCCGCCGGCGGGCCTGTGCGGGCCGTTGCCGGGAGAGCGGTGCCCGGGGCGCTCAGCCCACCAGTGCGCCCGGCAGCCGGAGCTTCTCCCGCAGCTTGCCTGCGACGAAGGCGGCGGCCAGGATCTTCAGGATCGCCCCGGGCAAGGTGGGGATGACGCCGACGGCGACGGCCTTCGCGAAGGAGAGCTTCGCCACGACCATCAGCTGTGCGACCCCCAGGGCGTACAGGGCCACGTGGCCGACGAGCATCGCCGCTACCATCCAGAGGAAGCCCGGCCGCTCCCGGAGCTCGATCAGCTTGCCGATGATGTAGGCGCCGATGATGAACCCGGCCAGGTATCCGCCGGTCGGGCCGATCAGCACGCCGAATCCGGCCTTCCCCCCCGCGAACACCGGCAGTCCGATCAGACCCAACAGGACGTAGACGACCTGACTCATCGCCCCGAGCGCCCCACCGAGCACGGCAGGGGCGAGGCTGACGAAAAAGGTCTGCATCGTGATCGGGACCAGCGGCAGGGGGATGGCGATGTACGCACCGACCGCGGTGACCGCCCCGAACAGGGCGGCATAGACCATGCCCCTGAGCGACAGGATCTCCTGCTTCATTTTCCTCCTTTGCCGCGACCGCCCGGCAAACCTCCCGGGAGGCGGCCACCGTCGCCGAGTCAGCCGGCGAGCTTCAATAAGACGGTCGGTAAACGGCTGCGTGAGTCTACGGAACGGAGCCTGCGATGTCAACCCCCTTCGTGGGCCCGGTCCGGGCGAGAAAAAGGACCTTTCTTGACAGGCGCGATCGTGTTACTTACGTTAGTCGTGCCCGGCAGCGCGTCAGCGCCGGTGCGGGACCAGTGGGGATTTCTCGGGCGGTTATCGGGGACGGGTGCAGCCGGATCGACTGCTGGGCGGAGCGATGCAGCGGCGGCCGGGCGGTGTCGGCGCGGCAGGGGAAATCCCCTGCGGCGACGGTGATGCCCGAGGCTGCGGCCGGTGGGAAGGGACGGACGGGGTGATGAACTCGGGAGAGGCACCGGTGAACAGGCGCGGGCGGGTCCGGCTGCGGGAGGGCCGGTGCCGCAGGGCCATCGCCGCCGCAGTCGCAGCGATCGTGCTGACGATTGCCCTCCCCGCTGTTGCCGCCGAACCGGTTTCGGTCGTCGTGGAGGGGCTGGAGGGAGAGGTCCTGAACAATGTGCAGGAGGCACTCGTGCTCCCCCCGGGTCTGGTCCGCGGCGGAAAGGTGGACCGGCTCTGGCTCGACCGGTTCGGCCGGCAGGCTGAGGATGCGGTCCGGACGGCGATGGAGCCCTACGGCTATTACTACGCCCGGATTGCCGTCACGGTCGAGGAGGCCCCCCCCGGGGTGTACCGCCTGCGGGTCAGGGTGGCGCCGGGCGAGCCGGTGCGCGTTGCCGGGGTGACGCTGGCCCTGCACGGTCCCGGCGCCGGGGAGGCGCCGCTCAGAGAGCTGGCCGCCGGCTTCCCGCTGAAGGAGGGCGACGAGCTTCTCCAGGAGCGCTACGAGCAGTACAAGGGGGCGCTGCTCGCCCGGGCGCAGGAGCTGGGGTACCTGGACGCCGCTTTTTCGGTGCACGAGATCCGCATCGCCCGGGCCACGGCCGCGGCCCGCATCCGGCTAGAGATGGAAACGGGCAGCCGCTATTTCTTCGGCGCCGTGCGGGTCGAGGGGGCGGCCGATTATCCCGAGCGGTTCCTGCGGCGGTATCTGGCATTCAAGCCGGGGGAGCCCTTCACCTACACCCTGATCGGCGAGACGCAGCTCAATTTTGCGAACTCCGAGCGGTTCCGGGAGGTCAATGTGACGCCCGAAAAAGCGGAGGCCGCTGGATTTCATGTGCCGGTCCTTGTCCGGTTGCAGCCCGCGCCCAGCAAGAGCCTCCGCCAAGGAATCGGGTACGGCACGGACACGGGGGGCAGATTCAACGTCCGGTACCGTGACCTCAACGTGCTGCGACGCGGCCACGAATTCACCGCGAACCTGTACATCTCGGAGCGTCTCCAGGGGATCGCGGCCGGGTACATCCTGCCGGACGATGCGGACGTCCGGGGGGCGACGGCGCTGCAGTTGAGTCTCCAGCGGGAGGAGGTGACCACCTACACGAGCCGGCTGGTCGCACTGGAACTGGACAGGAGCCGGAGTTTCGGCAAACGGGAGATGGGCACGGCCTATGTCAGGCTGCAGCGGGAAGAGTACACCGTCGGCGCCCAGGACTCGAGTGCGCGTCTGGTCCTGCCCGGGGTGCGCCTGTCCGGGGATCATTACGACAACCCGATCCGGCCCTCCCGCGGGTTCCGGTACGCCTTCGACCTCCGGGGGACGCACGGGCTTTTCGGCTCGGACACGGAGGTGCTCCAGCTCGTCTCCGGGGGGGGGATCATCGTCCCGCTGCCCTGGCAGCTCTCCTTCCAGATGCGGGCCAGGGCGGGGCTCACGCTGCTGAGCGATCCGCTCAGCAACCTGTCCCCGTCGCTGCGCTTCTTTGCCGGCGGGGACCAGAGCGTGCGCGGCTACTCCTACCAGTCGCTCGGCCCGACCGATGCCAGCGGTCAGGTGGTGGGGGGGAAGCACCTCCTCGCCGGGAGCGTCGAGGTCGAGCGGGCGTTGTTCAGCGACTGGGGGATCTCGGTGTTCTACGACGCGGGCAACGCCTTCGATTCTTTCTCCCACGTGCGCCTGTTCGAGGGGGCCGGGGTCGGCGTTCACTACTACACCCCGGTGGGGGCCCTGAATCTCTCGGTGGCCCGGCAGATCGGCGTGGACGACCCGGGGTTTCACCTCCACTTCACCGTGGGGTTCGAGTTTTGAGGCGGCCGGCAACATCCGGGCTGATCGCGGCGCTGGCGGCGGTGCTGATCGGTGCGGCGGCGCTGGGCGGGGCCTGGCTCGTCGGCACGACGGACGGCGCCCGCTGGCTGCTGGGGGCGGTTTCCCGCGTTAGTGCGCTTGCGATCTCCGCCCGGACCGTCGAGGGGAGGCTCCTCGACCGTCTGCACCTGGAGGGTGTGCGCCTGGCCCTGGCGCCGCTGGAGGTGGCGATCGAGCGCGTCGAGCTGCGCTGGCAGCCGCTGCGCCTCCTCGCCGGGAGTATCGCCGCGAAGGAGCTGACCCTGACCGGGGTGGCGATCGACGACAGCACCCCCGCGGACAGGCCGCCGGACCTGGACTGGCCCCGGGTTGCGGGGATTGCGGGATTTCTCGACGGGCGGATCGAACGGCTGCGGGTGAACGGTCTGCTCTATCGCTTCCGCGACGGGCAGTCGGTGCGCGTCGCGGCCCTGTCCACCTCGGCGGTCTGGGAGAACAAGTTTCTGTCCCTCCCCGATCTTGCCGTCGTTGCCCCTTCCGGTAGTATCGCCGGGAGCATCGTGGCCGGGTTCTTCCGGCCCCTGCTCCGGCTCGACCTTGCCCTGACCCCCGCCTCGCCCGTTGCCGGGATGGAGCGGTTCACCCTGCGGGCGCGGCTGCTTCCCGGGCGGATGCCCGAGCAGCTCGCCGGGGGCTTCACCGCCGCTGGCCTGTCGGGCAAGGGGAAGCGCTGGGAGCTGGCGGGAGAGGCGGGGATGACCCGGCAGACCTTTAACCTGAGGCGGCTGAGCCTGAGCAGGCCGGAGCGCCGCGGCCTGGTTTCGGGCGAGGGGACCGTGACGCTGACCGCCGGAGAGCCGCTGGTGCAGCTGCGGATGATGGCCGACCGGGTCGACCTGGCCCGCGATGCCGGGGTCGCAGCCGACCTCTCCGGGACGCTGACCCTGGCGGGGACCCCGGGGCAGTACGGCGGCCAGTTCGCGCTCCACATCCGGGGACAGGGCTGGCGGACGGCGCGTCTCTCCGGGGCGTACGCCGGGGACGGCGCAGGGGTGAAGCTCGCCCCGGTGGAGGGCACCCTGCTCGACGGCGCCCTGGAGGGGATGCTGGATATCCGCTGGGGCCGGGAGGTTTCCCTGGCGGGAACTCTCCGCGGGAGGAAGCTCAACCCGGCGGTGATCTCCCCCGGCTGGAAGGGGGTGGCCAACTTCGACCTCGCCGGAGAGGCCCGGTGGCCGGAGCAGGCCCCGTTTACAGGGGAGGTGAGCGCGACGCTGCGGGAGAGCCGCCTGCACGGGCAGACCCTGACCGGCGAACTCCGGGCGACCCGCGAGGACGGCACCCTCCGGGTGGGACGCCTGCTCCTGCAGGGGAAGGGGATCGCCGTCACCGCGGCGGGGGAGCTCGACAAACGGCTGGCCGTCGACGCCCGGGTCGCCGACCTGGGGCTGCTGATCCCCCGCGCCAGCGGCGAACTGCTGGCCGCCGGGTGGGTGCGCTGGCAGGAGGGGAGGCTGGAGGGCTCGCTGACCGGCAGGGGCAGGAACCTTGCCGCCGGCGGGATCCGGGCCGCCGCCGCGGACCTGACCGCGCGGCTCGGGGAAGGGAAGGGATACCCGCTGCACCTCAGCGCGACGCTCCGCACGGCGGCCTACGAACGGCTCCGTGCCGATACGGTGACCCTGGAGGCGGACGGGACCGCGCTCCGGCATCGGGCGGAGGCATGGGTCAGCGCGGCAGGGGCCGAGGCGCGGATCACCCTTTCCGGGGCGTACCGCCAGGGAACCTGGCAGGGTGAGATCGTCCGGTTCTCCGGCCGGGACCGGGTCGGACCGTGGAGCCTTGCCGCTCCCGTCGCACTGAGCGTCGCTGCCGGTCGCGTCACCCTTGCCCCGCTCGTCGTTGCGGGTGCGACAACGGGCGCGGCAGCGGAGCGGATCGAAATCGCCGGCGAGCTGACCGGGGAGCCGCTCGGCGGCCCGATCCGGGTGGCGTGGAGCGGGGTGAACCTGGTCCGGGTGAATCCCTGGCTTACGGGGGTGCAGGTCACCGGAGCCAGCGCCGGAACGGTCCGCCTGCATCTTGCGGCTGGGGAGCGGCCTGCCTTCGCGGGGACCATCGGCGCGCAGGGAACGGTGACGCTGGAGCGGGAGGGGGTCACCGTGGAGCAGGGTTCGCTCAGCCTCGCCGGGGGGGACCAGGGGATGCGCGCCGGGGTGGAGTTCCGCCTGGCCGGCGGGGGGGTGCTGAAGGGGGCGCTGTCCTCTCCCGCCCCTGCCCGGCTGGCCATCCCGGAGACTGCGGAAGGAACGGTTGAATGGGCGGGGATCGACCTGGCGCTGCTCGGCCGCTGGCTGCCCGGCGCTGTCCGCCTCGGGGGGCGCCTCGCAGGACGGGCCGCAGGGAAACTCCTCTTTGGGCAGCGGCTCGACCTTACGGGCAGGATCTCCCTTCCCCGGGGAAGCGTCCGCTGGAACGGGGGTCGCGAGGCGCTCGCCGCCGACCTCCAGGGGCTGGAGCTCGCCTGGGGCTGGCAGGGGGCGCTCCCCGCCCCGGGGGCGGAGATCGGCGCCGGACGGCTGGTCGCGGCGGGAAGGGCCGGGGTCTCGGGCTCGCTGATCCTGGACGGCCGCCCGATCGCCGTGGAGCGGGGATCGCTCGCCGTCGAAGGGAACGAACGCGGCCTGCACGCGGACGTCGCGCTCTCCTCCGCCGGCGGGGGAAGCCTGAAGGGGCGCTTCTCCTCGGCAACGCCTGCCGGACTTACCATCCCCGCCGAGGGGGAGGTGAATGTCGAATGGGACGGCATCGACCTGGCGCTTTTGGGCCCCTGGCTGCCGCGCACCCTGACCCTGGAGGGACGTCTCAGCGGCCGGGCCACGGGGAACCTGCTTGCGGAACGGCGGTTCGCGCTGAAGGGCGATGCCGCCCTTGCCGAGGGGAAAGCCGGCTGGCGGAGGCCCGCTGGGGAGATGAGCGCCGCTCTGCGCTCCGCTTCGCTCTCCTGGGAGTGGCGGGGAGAAGGGCTGCGCGGCACCGCCGGCCTGGTCTTGGCGGAGCACGGGCAGATCCGGGGGAGTTTTCACCTGCCGCTCGCGGCGCGTCTCCCGGTCTCCCTCGACCGCAGGGGGGCTCTCCGGGCATCGTTCACCGGACAGATGCGGGAGCAGGGGCTTCTTGCCTCGCTGTTTCCGGGATTGATTCAGGAGAGCCGCGGAGAGATCGACGCCGAAGCGCGCATCGGCGGGACGTGGGAAGCCCCACAGGTCGAGGGGGGGCTGACCCTGGCCGGGGCGGGCGCCTATCTGCCCACGGCGGGCATCCATGTCCGGGACATCCGGCTTGCGCTGCGGCTGGAAAAGGACCTCATCCGCATCGATTCCTTCCGGGCCCTCTCCGGAGACGGCCATGTCGAGGGGACGGCGCTCCTCCGGCTCGATCGGTGGCAGGTGGCCGACTACCGGGGGAGCATCACCGGCGAGCGGTTCCGGACCGTGTACCTTCCCGAGCTGCAAATCCTGAGTACGCCGCGGCTCACCTTTACCGGCACACCGGAAAGGCTGGCCGTGCGCGGCGAGGTGCTCCTGCCGGAACTGATCATCCTGGGCCCGCCGGGCCGGACGGTAGTCCTGCCCAGCGGTGACGTGATCCTCGAGGGGACGCCGAAGCCCGCCGAAAAAGCCTTTCCCCGTGCCCTGGATGTCCGGGTCCGCCTGGTGGTCGGCGAACGGGTCCTGGTCCGGGCGGAAGGGATCGACGCCCGACTGGGCGGTAGTGTGGACCTGGCGTTCCAGCGGCCGGACAGGATCACGAGCACCGGCGAGATCCGGGTGGTTCAGGGGCGGTACCGGGCCTTCGGCGCGGAGATGGAGATCGTCCGCGGGCGCCTGTCGTACGCCGGGGGGCCGATCGACCAGCCGACCCTGGATATCCTGGCGCTGCGCACCGCCGGCGGCGTGCGGGCCGGCATCACTGTCGGGGGGCTTCTCCGGGCGCCGGTGATCAAGCTGTACTCCGAGCCCGCCATGCCGGATGTGGATATCCTGGCGTACATCCTGTTCGGCCATGCGCTCGGAGCGAGCAGCAGCCTCGAACAGGCGGGGATGATGGCGCAGGTGGCCGGTTCGCTCCTCTCGCGGGGGCAATCGGCCGCCCTGCAGGAACAGATCAGGGACCGCCTGGGACTCAGCACCCTGGAGATTCAAGCGGGCGAAACCCCGGGCCGTATGGGGTACAGGCCGATCCCGGCCGCGCCCCCCGGCATGACCCCCGCGCGGCCGGCGGAGGGCGTCTCCCGGACGATCCTGACCGTGGGGAAGTATCTGACCCCCCAGCTGTACTTCAGCTACGGGCGGTCGCTGTTCACCGGCGGCAACCTGTTCCGGCTCCGGTACGACATCTTCACGCAGTGGCAGATCGAAACGCAGACGGGCAGCGCCAGCGGCGTGGATATCTACTACAAAGTCGAGTTCGACTGAGATGAAGCCATCGTGGATCCGTTCCCCCCTCCCCGATCCGGCGATGCACCTCAAGACGCGCAGGCTGCTGCGGGACCACGGGCTGAACACGGTCTGCGAGGAGGCGCTCTGCCCGAACCAGAGCGAGTGCTTCAGCCGCAGGACCGCCGCCTTCCTGATCATGGGACGCACCTGCACGCGCGCCTGCAGATTCTGCGCGATCCCCGGGTCGGCGCACCCGCCGGCCCCGGACCCGCAGGAGCCGGAGCGGGTTGCCGCGGCCGCGGCCGGTCTCGGACTCCGGCATGCGGTGATCACCTCGGTGACCCGCGACGACCTCGGCGACGGCGGCGCCGGCTGCTTCGCCGCGACGGTTTTAGCCCTCCGCCGGCAGGACCCGTCGCTCACCGTGGAGGTGCTCATCCCCGACCTCAGGGGCGACGGCCGGGCGCTGGAGGTTGTGCTCGCGAGCCGCCCCGACGTGGTCAACCACAACCTGGAGACCGTTTCCCGCCTGTACAACGCGGTGCGGCCCCAGGCGGACTACGGCCGCTCGCTCGGCCTGCTTGCGGCGGCCAAGGCGCTCGACCCGCGGATGGTCACCAAGTCCGGCCTGATGCTGGGGCTGGGCGAAGAGCGGGGAGAGGTCCTGGCGGCGATGGCCGGCCTGCGGGAGGCCGGCTGCGAGCTGCTGACCCTGGGGCAGTACCTCCAGCCGTCGCCGCAGCACCATCCGGTGGTGCGGTACGTGCCCCCCGCGGAGTTCGCCGAGTACGGGCGGCTGGGCGCGGGGATGGGATTCCGGGCGGTCTTCTCCGCGCCGCTGGTGCGCAGCTCCTTCCACGCCGCCGAGCTGTACGCCGGAGGGCTGGACGGCCCTCCCCGAGGACCCGGATGAGCCGCCGCCCCTCCCGGGCCGGAGCGCCCGCGGGGCGGCCGCAGCCGGAAGCGCGATACCCTGCCCCGTACCGGTCCGCGCACCTTCAGCGGCGGGCTGTGCCGGGGTGCCGCCGGCCTTCCGGCCCCCGGGGTGGGCGGAGGGCCGCGCCGGCACAGATTCCGCTTGACAGGGAGGCCCCGCCTCCGTATCGTTCCCCCAGGTCAACGGGAGGTTTTGTTGTTCCCGGGCGGGCCGCCGGGCAGCGGCGGGTCGCGGTTGACCGGAGCAGAAGGGGTGTCGCGCAGGGATGCGGAACCCACGGGAGAGCGGGTACCGCGAACGCGGGAGAACGTGCGCAGGAGGATGCGATGAAAAAAGGAACGACCGGGCTTGTCGTCATAACGTTGATCGTCTCACTGGGCTTGTTTACGGGCATGCTCGGGGCAGGCGAACCCTATCCGACCCGTCCGATCCAGGTCATCGTGCCCTTCCCGCCCGGCGGCGTGGCCGACCTGTCCGCCCGTCCCCTGGCCATGGCCCTGGAGGGGATTCTGAAGCAGCCGGTGGTTGTGGTCAACAAGGCGGGAGCCGGCGGCACGGTGGGGATCCAATCCGCGGCGATCAGCAAGCCCGACGGCTACACCCTGCTGGTCTCCCTTTCGAGCCTGCCCTATCTGCACGAAGTGGACCGCCTGTTCAATCGGCCCCCCGCCTATAAGCCCGACAATTTCATCCCCCTGGCGATGCTGACCGGGGATCCCCTGGTGATCGCCGTGCACAGCGACTCCCCCTGGAAAAAGATCGAGGATTTCGTCGCCGACGCCAAGAAACGGCCGGGCAGCCTCAAGTTCGGCTCCGGCGGGATCTACAGCGTCATGCACGTGGGGGCGGAGCTCTTCTTCAAGAAATCGGGCATCCAACTGGCCCACATCCCCTATAACGGGGGCGGGCCGAGCCTGAACGCCCTCTTGGGAAAGCACATCGACTGCGCGGCCTTCGGGCCGAGTGTGTTCGCCGGCCAGATGAAGGCGGGACTCGTGCGTCCCCTGGTGGTGCTGGGGGACAGGCGCCTCGATTCCATGCCCGATACGCCGACCGCCAAAGAGAAGGGGGTCGACGCGGAATTCTACATCTGGTCCGGCGCCTTTGCCGTACGGGGGACCCCCGATCCCGTCGTGAAGATCCTGCGGGACGGCATCCGGGAGGCCGTCAGGAAGCCGCAGTTCGCCACTGCGATGGAGAAACTGCAGACGCCGATCATGTACATGGACCAGCCCGACTTCAAGAAATTTCTCGACGCGGATGAAAAGCGGTCCGTCCAGGTAGTTCGCGAAATCGGCAAGGTTCAGTAAGCGAAAGGAAGGACGATGCCCATCTCTGAAAAGGACCTGATGCAGATCGTTCGTGAATTGCTCGAGGCGGAAGCGACCTGCCGTCCCATCGACGAAATTTCGCAGCGGTACCCCGGGATGACGATCGACGATGCCTACGCCGTGCAGATCAAGACGATCGACGAGAAGGTCAAGGCCGGTTCCGTCGTCGTCGGTCGGAAGATAGGCTTGACCAGCAAGGCCATGCAGGCCCTGATCGGAATCGACGAGCCCGATTTCGGCATCATCGTGGACAGCAAGGTCTATCGGGAGGGCGAGGCGATTCCGGCCGGCAGCATGCGGGTTCCCCGGATCGAGGCGGAGATCGGCTTTCTCCTGAAGGAGGATCTCCAGGGCCCCGGGGTGAACGTCGTCGACGTCCTGGCGGCCACGGCCGGGGTGATGCCCCTGCTCGAAGTGAAGGACACCCGCCTCAAGACCCTCAAACCGAATATCATCGACGCCATCGCGGACAACGCGACGAGCGGAATCGTCATCCTCGGGGGCAAGCTGACCCCCCTGACGGCCGACATCGACCTGCGGCTCGTGGGAATGATCTTCGAGCAAAACGGCGAGATCATCTCTACCGCGACCGGGGCCGAGGCCCTGGGCAATCCGGCAGAACCGGTGGCCTGGCTGGCAAACAAAATGGGCCGCTACGGGATTACCCTGAAGAAGGGGGAGTTCGTCATGTCCGGCGGTCTGACGAAGGCCCTGGAGGTGAAGCCGGGGTCGAGCTTCAAGGCCACCTTCGACCGTCTGGGATCCGTCTCGGCCCTGTTCAAATAGGAAGCAGCCGAGGTTTTCCCGGCTTACGTAACCGGGGCGGCGATCGCGGTCCGCGGCACGGCCGGCAGAGTGTCGAGCTATCGTTTGCCCCCCGCCATCTTCCGGCTCTCGGGCAGGGCGCGGAGTTTGAACATCATCCAGGGTCCGCTCAGCGCCACCAGCCCCAGCATGCTGAACGCCCACCCCCAGTGCGGGAGATACCCGGCGGCGTCCGCCCGGCCGGGGTTGGTGAGGTCCAGGATCAGGCCGAAAACCGTGGGGGAGAGGGCGCCGGCACCGAATCCGATCAGCGACCTGAGCCCGTAGGCGCTCCCCAGGTACGCGGGGGAGACCACCTCGGTCAGCCCCGAAGAGAAGACCGGGGATTCGGCGATGACCGAGAATCCGTAGCACAGCCCCACGGCCATCACCAGCACGAGGGAGCCGCCGATCAGCCATCCGAAGGCGAACGAGCAGGCGATGCTGATCGCCATCATGGCGATGATGACGGCCGTCCGGCCCCAGCGGTCCGACAGGGCGCCGGCGATTGCCGTGGAGAAGACCCCCATGATGTACATCGCCGAGGTGAAGGTGGCCCCGAACTGGAGGGCGGCGTCCTGCGTCGCCCCCAGCGCCAGGACGCAGGCGATCAGGAATGCCGGGGTCCAGGTCCGCTGCGCCTCCAGTTCCCAGGTATGGGCGCTGTACCCGGCGATCATCAGCATCGCCGGCCGGTTGGCGAAGAGCTCCTGCTTCAGCGCCCGCACCTCGGGCTGGGAGGTCCGCTCCGCCAGCCCCCGCAGGACAACGAAGGGAATCGCGGCCCCCACAAGCGGGATCAGGGAGGTGACGACGAAGGCGGCCCGCCAGTCGTACGCCGCGGCGATCCAGCCGGTGACGGCCAGCGACGCGGCGTGGCCCAGCGATCCCGCCGCGATGAACAGCCCCATGGCCCGCCCCCTGAGGGTGCTGGAGAAGGCCTCCGAGATCAGCTTCAACGCCGGGGTGTAGGTGCCGCCGACCGCGATCCCCATCAGGAAGCGCAGCAGGAGCGCCGAGGGATAGCTCCGGGCAAACAGGGCGAACAGCAACGAGGCGACGGCAAAGGCGACGGCCGAGGCAAGGTACACCTTCTTCGGGCTTATCCAGTCGGTCAGCGCGGAGAGCCCCACCAGCGAGATCAGGAACCCCAGGTGGTACACCGACATGATCGATCCCGCGGCGGTGTTGGACATCTGCCATTCCTGCTGGAGGATCGGGATCAGAGCGGCGTAGCTCTGCAGGCTCAGGTACAAAAACAGCCGGGACGCGCAGAGGCCCGTCAGCATGGCATGCGGTGCGAGACCCGGCCCGGAGCGGTTGCGGTTCATCGCTGATCCCCCCATCCGGCCGATCCTGTCGCTGCCCGTCTCAGCCCCAGCCCTGCGCCGGCATCGTCGCTCATCTATACCCTGTTCAACTCCCGCCGTACGGCAATACCCAATGTTTCCATCATATAGGGCTTGCGCACATAGGCGCCCACCCCGAGAGACTGGGCGGCGCGCACCCGCTCGGTGTCGGAGAAGCCGCTCACGATGATCGCCCGTTGCCCCGGGACGATCTCGAGGATGCTCCGGTACGTGTCCAGCCCGTCCATACCGCGATCCATGATCATGTCGAGCAACACCAGGTCCGCCTTGTGCTCCCTGAGGTATGCCACCGCCTCCTCGCCGCTGGAGACGCAGGCGACGCGGTAATTCAGCTTCCCGAGCATATCGGCCGCCAGGTCCCGCTGCCCCTGGACGTCGTCCACCACGAGAATCGATTCGCCGCTTCCCCGGTACGCGGAGATCGCCAGCGGAACGGACAGGGCGGAGAGCTCTTCTCGCGTGACGGGAAAATACAGGGTAAAGATGCTCCCGTTTCCCTCCTCGCTTTTGACGTTGATGTACCCGTCATGATCCTGGACGGTGCCCCAGACTACGGCCAGCCCCAGGCCCGTCCCGCTTCTCCCCATGACCTTCTTCGTGTAGAACGGTTCGAAGATGCGTTTCAGGTCAGCCGCGGGTATGCCTTCCCCGGTATCGGAAACCGTGAGAACCGCATAATTCCCCGGCCGAACCTGGTCGTAGCCCTGAAGCGGCTCGGAGAGGCGCCGATTGGCCGTTGCGATCGTCACAACGCCGCCCTGTTTCATCGCCTCGCTTGCATTGGCGATCAGGTTATACAGAGACTTGGCCAGGTGCACCGATGAGCCGGAGACGTTCGGCAGGTCGGCCGCAAGATCGGTCCTGATCGTCACGCCGGGATGGTAGGAGCGGAGCTTGGCGAGCTCCGGTGAACGCAGACACTCCGCGACGACCTGATTCAGGTTGAGGACGTCCTTGGTCGGCACCCCCCGTCGGGCCAGGGTCAGCAGATCCTGCACGATTGCGGCGGCCCGCTGCCCTCCTTCCATGATCGTGGTGAGGCTGGGCCGGATCGGATTCGCCTCGTCCATTTCCACCAGGAGCAATTCCGCAAACCCGACGACGGTGCCCAGCACGTTATTGAGGTCGTGGGCGACGCCGCCCGCAAGGGTCCCGAGCGCCTCCATCTTCTCCGCACGGTTCAAGCGCTCCACCAGCCTGCGATTTTCCTCCTCCGCATGGGTGCGCGCAGTCACGTCGCGGATGTTCATCGCAAACCCCGCGATTATCCCGTCGTCGAGGAGATTCCTGCCGATGCCCTCCATGACGACGATGGCCCCGTTCTTGTGCCTGATGCGGAAGCTGTTATGGATGGGGCGTTCCTTCGTGAGCAAGGCGATGCCGAAGTCCTCGACGGCCCTCGGCAAATCCTCCGGGATGATGAAATCGAAGGCGTTCTTTCCCCGCAGCTCCTCCGGGGCATAGCCGAGAATGCGCTCGACGGAGGGGGTCGTGTATTTGATCACGCCCTGTTCATCCACGATGATGAGGACGTCGGACGAGCTTTCCGTGATTGCCTTGAAGTACTGCTCGCTCTTTCTGAGCAGCCCCTCCATGCGCTTCCGGTCGGTGATCTCATGCGCGACAACGTCGGCGCCTATCGCCGTGCCGTCCGCAGCGTAGATGTTGTGACTGTTCAACTGGATCCATCTGCGGTTTCCGTCCTTATCGACGATCTCGTATTCGGGATTTGCCGATACTTCCTCCCCGGCCGCAATTTTCATCTGGCGTTCCAGAAACAGCTGTCTGCTCTCCTCGGTCAGGACGTCGAATGCCGATATCGAAGGTATCTCCTCCTGGCCGCAGCCGAGAAATTCGCACATGATATCGTTTCCCTTCAACAACTTTCCCGTTCGGAAGTCGATCTGGTAGATCGCCGAAGGCAAGTTGTCGAAGAGGCGACGATAATCCTCTTCGCTCTTCCGCAGGGCTTCCTCGACCCGCCTGAGTTCCGCAGCCGAGTGTTCCAGCTCGCGGATCCTCTGCGTCAAGGCGGAATTCTCTTCGCGGAGCTCTTGTTCTGTTCGCGGCGGACTGGTCATGGAGTGATCTCCTGCGGCAGCCACAACGGTAGTCTCTGGAGATGAAGCCGGGCAGTACGCCCGTAGGGACGGTGCAAGCGTGCAACACCTATCGGATACGCAGCGAGATGTCAATGGAAATGTTGACCCGTGCCGCGGCACGACAGCGGGCCTGACGGCCATGTCGAGACGTGCGCATGGCCCTCCCGGTCCGGGCTGTTCTCGACGGACGATAAGACCTCTTTACAAAACGGAAGGATACTCTATAATCGGTCGCGCGTTCAGTGTGCGACCTCTAGCGATAACTCGCGGCCGTTCAAGGGCAATCAATGGACGGAGCGCTCCGCATGCTCGATTCCGGCGGATAGTCCGCCCCCCGGGGAGCCCGGCGGAGGGAGGCGACGGCGTGCCGCCGCTGGGCATGACCGCGAATCGGCACCGCGGAATGAAGAGGAGGAAACGGCGTGTACACCTACCCGACATACGATCTGCGGGGCAACGTGGCGGTTGTGACCGGAGCCGGCCGGGGGCTGGGAAAATGGATCGCCCTCGCGCTCGCCAATGCGGGCGCCGATGTTCTGGTGGTTGCGCTCCACAGGGAAACGGCGGAACAAACCTGCGCCGAGATCAGAGCGCTGGGGCGCCGTTCGCGAGCCCTGGCCGCCGATGTCTCCGACGAGAAGGCAGTGGAGGCGATGATGGCGGCTGCCGAGGCGGACCTGGGCAGGCTCGACATCCTGGTCAACAACGCAGGGGTGAATGTGCATAAGACGGCCCTCGACGTCACGCCCGCAGACTTCGCCCGGGTCGTCGACGTGAACCAGAAAGGGGTCTTTTTCTGCAGCCAGGCCGCTGCCAAACGGATGATCCCGAGAGGCGGGGGGAAGATCATCAACATCGCCTCCAGCGTCGCGTTTCTGGTGCGGGCGGGCATCCCCAACTCGGTATACGCCATGACCAAGGCGGGCATCGTCATGCTGACCAAGGCGCTGGCCGAGGAGTGGGCCCGCTTCAATATCAACGTCAACGCCGTGGCCCCGGGCTATTTTTCCACCCCGCTCGTCGAAGACAGGATCAAAGACGAGCAGATGTACCGCACCATCGTTTCATCCACGCCCCTCGGGCGGGTGGGCAGGCCCGAAGACATCATGGGGGGCGTCGTTTTTCTTGCCTCCGCGGCATCTTCCTACATCACCGGCCAGACCATCTGCATCGACGGCGGACGCACCGTTCTGTGATGCAAAGGAGAAGGCGATGGATCTCGTGCAGTTCCTCAAAGAGCGGGTTCACCGGTACGGCAGCCGGGCCCTGATTCACGGAGAAGAGGGGACGATAACGTACCGGGAATTCGATGCCGTCACGGACAGGATCGCTCGGGGCCTCGAACGTCTCGGCGTACACCCCGGGGACCCTGTGGCGGTTCTCCATCCGAACAGCGCCCAGACCCTCATTGCCTTCTTCGCCATCATCAAGGCGGGGGGCGTGGTCGTGCCCATCAACCCGCTGTACACGCCGCGGGAGGCGACGTACCTCCTCACCGATTCGGAAGCGGCAGTGCTGATCACCCACGAAGACTTTTCGCCTCTCGTGGACGAGATCACAAGGAATACGCCCCGCCTGAAGCGGGTAGTCCTGAGGCGCAGGACCGAGACCGTGGAATCGGAGATTGCGTCCCTGGCAGGGGGGGACCTCGCGCCGGCAGGGGAGCGGGGGCTGCATTCCCACGACCCGGCCCTCATGTTCTACACCTCCGGCACGACGGGCAACCCCAAGGGCGTCGTCCTGACCCACGGCAATTTCTGTTTCGGCGGGCCGAACATTGCCCAGAGTTATGGTTTGCGCGAGGATGACGTCTCGATCGTCGCCCTGCCCATGAACCATGTCTTCTCGATCGCCAGCCCCTTTTTCGGCAGTCTGAGCTCGGGCGGCGCCGTCGCGGTGGTCGAACGGTTCAAGCCCCGCACCGTCTTCGCGGCGATAGAGAAGTACCGGGTGACCTGGTTCCCCGGCGTTCCGACCATGTTCATCATGCTGCTCAACTCCCTTCCTGAGAACACGCACGACATCTCGTCGCTGCGGATGGGTCTTTCCGGAGGCGCTTCCCTCCCGGTCGAGGTCCTGAGGATGTGGGAGGAGGCCTTCCGGGCGGAGGTGATCGAAGTGTACGGCCTGACCGAATCGACGGGCCTGGTCACCGCCAACCCCGTCTACGGGGTGCGCAAGCCCGGTTCGGTCGGCGTGACCGTCGCGGGCGTGACCGCCAAGGTGGTGAACAAGGACGGGGACGAATGCCCGCCCGCTGAAGTAGGGCATCTCCTCTTCCGGGGACCGAACGCCACCCGGGGATACTTCAAACTGCCCGACGAGACGCGGGAGAGAATACGGGACGGCTGGGTCCGTACGGGGGATCACGCGTACCGAGATGAAGAGGGATATTTTTTCCTGGTCGGCCGTGAACAGGAGCTGATCATCTCGGGGGGCTACAACATCTACCCCCGCGAGATAGAGGAGGTCCTCCATACGCATCCGGCCGTCAGTGAAACGGCGGTCATCGGTGCGGCGGATCCGGTCAAGGGCGAGGTCCCGAAGGCCTTTGTCACCCTGAAACAGGGTGAAACGGCGACGGAAGAGGAATTGCGGGAGCACTGCAGGAGGAACCTCGCCCCGTACAAGGTTCCGAGAATCGCCTTCGTCGCGGAGCTGCCGAAGAACGCGACGGGAAAGATCATGAAAAAGGAACTCCCGCGACAAGAGAGGTAAACCCATGGATATCATGCTTTCCGCCGACCAGAAGAGATTCAAGGAGGAGTGCCGCATTTTTGCGGAGAAGAAGATCGCTCCGCTCGCGGAGAAGTATGGGGAGACGGATGAGATTCCGGCCGATCTGGTTCGGGCCATGGCCGATCATGGGCTCTTCCAGCTCCTGGCGCCGGAGGCGCTGGGCGGAAAGGCCGTGAAGTCGCTGCCGCTGTGCCTGGTCAGGGAGCAGCTGGCCGGGGTCTACTGCCCTGCCGATGTCACCTTTGCGATGCAGGGGCTGGGCAGTTACCCGCTCGTCCTGGCGGGCAACGAGGAGCAGCGGGCGCGGTTCCTGACGAAACTCGGCGCGGGCAAGCTCCTTGCGACCTACGCCCTTACCGAACCGGAGGCGGGAAGCGATGTCGGCGCCATCGCGACCGAGGCGCGGGAGGCGGCCGGCGGATTCATCCTCAACGGGATGAAACGGTTCATCTCGAACGGACAGGCAGCCGATATGGCGGTGACGTTCGCCAAGACCCCGCTGCCGGGAAAGCCCAAGGCCCTCTCCGCCTTCATCGTGGAAAAGGGGAGGGAGGGGTTCGGCGTGCACAAGCGGCTCAAGATGATCGCCCCTCACGACCTGGCAGAGCTGAAGTTCGAGGATTGCTTCCTCCCCCGCGAAAACCTCCTGGGGAATCCGGGCGACGGCCTGCGGATCGCTCTGGGGACGCTCGACCTGTTCCGGGTCTCCGTCGGCGCTGCTGCGCTGGGCATCGCCCAGACGGCCTTCGACGCGGCTCTGGCCTACGCGAAGACGAGGGTGCAGTTCGGCCGTCCGATCGCCGGCTTCCAGGGGATCCAGTTCAAGCTCGCCGACATGGCCACCGAGCTGGACGCGACCCGGGCGCTCGTCTACCGGGCCGCGCTCCGGCAGGATGCGAAAGGCGAGCACATCACCCGGGTGGCCTCCATGGCCAAGCTGTACGCCACCGAAGCCGCCTTCCGCATCGTCGATCAGAGCGTGCAGATCCACGGCGGAATCGGGGTCATGGCCGGCACGACCGTCGAGCGGCTGTACCGCGAGATCAGGGCGCTGCGGATTTACGAAGGCACTACCGAGATCCAGAAGCTCGTCATCGCCAGAAGTTTGATCGACCGATAACCGAGGAGGGGAAGATGGAGCAGTACCTGAACGACCTGCTTGCCAAGGCACGCGTGTACGACCTCGGCATGCCCTACTTCGCCGGCATGCCGCACCACCCCAACCAGCCCCCCTTCGCCTACACCCTGACCAAGAAGCACGGCGACGTCACGCTCACGGAGGAGAAGATAAGCTTCTGCAACGACCTGTTCGTCATGGGGGGCCATACGGGGACGCACCTGGATGCCAAGGCCCACGTGGCGTGCCGTTCGATCGTCTGCGACGATTTGGACATCACGGACCTCCAGGATTATCGGGACGGCCTGCGGGTACTGGGCATCGACACGACGCCGCCCATCGTCAGGCGGGGCGTGCTCCTCGACATCCCCCGGTCGGTCGGGTGCGAGGTGCTGCCCCTCGACTTCGGCATCGGAAAGGAGGAGATGGAGCGGGCCGCCGGGGCCGAAGGGGTGGAGATTGCCGCGGGGGACGTGGTCCTGGTGCGGACGGGATGGATCCGATACTGGGGGGACCGGCAGAAGTACGTCTCCGCGGAGAAGGGGGCGCCGGGCGTCGTCGAGAGCGGTGCACGCTATCTTGCCCAGCGGAAGGTCGCCTTTACCGGCTCCGACACGACGGCCTACGACCGCATTCCCCCCCACCACTTGCCCTGCCACGTCATCCTGCTGGCGCAGAACGGAATCCAGATCATGGAGATGCTCAATCTCGAAGAACTTGCGCGGGAAGAGGCGTTCACCTTCCTGTTCATCGCCCTTCCGCTGAAAATCAAGGGGGGGGCGGGTTCCCCCATACGGCCGATCGCCATCGTGTAAGGTTGACCGCTGCGGAGAAAAGTTCTTACGCCTTTTTGCGTAAGTGTGATATGGATACCGCTCCCTCACGAGCTTTCTCACAGGCTCGGGCCGATGGATGCCTGGCCGACGCCCTGCGGCATCCGGCAAATCAGATCACCTTGACCGGGAGTACTCCCGCAATCCCCGCCGCTCAGGCGAGGGTGCGGGACGCAGCAAGCACTGGGTTCTTCCCTGCCGGGAAGCCCCGTCTGCGGGCGGGGAGATTCACGCAATCATCAATCAAGGAGGTTTTGGGATGAAAATCGCAATGCGCCAGTGGTTGACGAGGGGAATGGGGATGGTCGGCGGAGTGTGCTGCTTCCTGCTGGTGTTCATGCTCGCACTGCCCGGTGTTGCCCCGGCCCAGGAAAAGTATCCGGCCAAGCCGATCAATTTCATCATCGGCTATCCGGCCGGGGGGACCACGGATATCTGCGCCCGGCCCCTTGTGAGCGCCGCCGCCAAGATCCTGGGGCAACCGGTCGTGGTGGTGAACAAGCCCGGGGGCGGTTCGGCGGTGGCCGTTGCCCTCCTGAAGACCGAGAAGTCCGACGGATACACGATCGGCATCCTGCCCAGCGGCGCGGTCCTGAGCCAGCACATGCGCAAGGTTCCCTACGACTCGGCCAAGGATTTCACCCCGATCATGCAGTATGCCGTCTACCTGTACGGGATGGTCGTCCAGACCGATTCTCCCTGGAAGACCTTCAAGGAGTTCATCGACTACGCCAAGGCCAACCCGGGGAAGATCCGCTACGCCACGGCCGGACCCGGGACCCCGCAGCATCTGGTCATGGAGCGGCTGGCCATCCAGGAGAAGATCAAATGGACGCACGTCCCCTTCGAGGGCGGCGGCCCGGCGGTCTCGGCCCTGCTGGGCGGCCATGTGGAGGTGATCTCCCAGACCACGGAGTGGAAGAAGCACGTGGAGTCGGGGCGGCTGCGGCTGCTGGCGGTGTACGGCGAAAAGCGGATGCCGGATTTTCCGAATGCGCCGACCCTGCTCGAGTTGGGCTATAACATCACCGCCCCGAGCCTCATCTCCATCATCGGCCCCAAGGGGCTTTCCCCCCAGGTCGTCGACACGCTGCACGGGGCCTTCAAAAAGGCGATGGACGATCCGGATTTCATCAAGGCCGGCAACCAGATGGACCAGCCCTTCCTGTACCGCGGTCCCAAGGACCTGGAGAAGCACCTGGTCCAGATGAACGACGAGGTCGGGACCCTGATCCGCAACCTGGGTCTCCGGAAAGAGTAGCGGTTCCGGTCCCATGGCCAAGTTCAACAACGACCAAATCAGCGCAGCGGTCTGGCTCGCCGTGGGCGTCGCCGTCGCCCTCGGCTCGCTCAACTACGGTCTCGGGCCGCTCGCCGCACCCGGCACCGGGTTTTTGCCGTTTTTGGCCGGCTGCGCCATCGCGCTTTTGGCCTCGATCGGACTGATCCTCGCGACGCTCAAGCGGCACGCCGGGGTCGGGTGGACGCCTATCCTGCGCGGCGTCCGCTGGCAAAAACCGCTGCTCGTGCTGGCAGCCCTTTTTGCCTATGCCCTGTTGATGAAGCCCCTGGGCTTTGTCCTGTGCACGGTCCTGTTCATCGGGTTTCTGCTGCGGGCCGTGGAGCCGCAGCGCTGGCCCGTGGTGATCGGCGGGGCCGTTGCTGCGGCCTGCGGTGCGTACGCGGTTTTCAACCTCTGGCTGAAGACGCAGCTTCCCCGGGGCCCCTGGGGCTTTTAGGAGCGGCCATGGACTATTGGCAGAGCATCATCCTCGGGTTCCAGGTCGCCTTGCAGTGGAACAACCTGCTGTTCTGCTTCATCGGGGTGTTGATCGGCACCCTGGTCGGGGTGCTGCCGGGGCTGGGGCCGGTGGCGGCCATCTCGCTGCTGCTGCCCACGACCTTCCACGTGACCCCGGTCTCGGCGATCATCATGCTCGCCGGGATCTACTACGGAGCGATGTACGGCGGCTCCACCACCTCCATCCTGGTCAACATTCCCGGGGAGGCCGCTTCGGTGGTCACCTGCCTGGACGGCTACCAGATGGCCCGGAGGGGAAGGGCCGGCCCGGCGCTCGGCATCTCCGCCTTCGCCTCGTTCATCGCCGGCACGATCGGGGTCGTGGGGCTGATGCTGATCGCCCCGCCGCTCGCCGAGATGGCCCTCAAGTTCGGGCCGCCGGAATATTTTTCGCTGATGATCATGGGGCTGACGATCCTCACGTTCCTGGCCAGCGGGCCGATGTGGAAGGCCCTGCTGATGGCGGCGTTCGGCCTTTTTCTCGGCTCCATCGGGCTGGACAACATGACCGCGTCGGCGCGCTTCACGCTGGACATCGTCGAGCTCTCCGACGGCGTCGGCATGGTGCCGGCGGTGATGGGACTCTTCGGTATCGCCGAGGTCCTGCTCAACGTGGAGCATTCGATCAAGCGGTCGGTGTTCGAAACCAGGATCCATCACCTCCTGCCCACCCTGCGGGACTGGCGGGATTCGCTCGGATCGATCCTGCGCGGGACCTTTATCGGCTTCTTTCTGGGGGTCCTGCCGGGCGGGGGGGCGGTCATCTCCTCCTTCGTGTCCTATGCCGTGGAGAAGAAGGTCTCCCGGACGCCCGGGCAGTTCGGCACCGGCGTCATCCAGGGGGTGGCCGGCCCGGAGGCCGCCAACAACGCCGCCACGGGGGGGGCGTTCATTCCCTTGCTGACGCTGGGGATTCCGGCCAACTCGGTGATGGCCATCCTCTTGGGGGCCATGATGGTCCACGGCATGCAGCCCGGGCCGATGCTGGTCCAGGAGCAGCCGGGTCTCTTCTGGGGGGCGGTGACCTCGATGTACATCGGGAACGTCATGCTCCTGATCCTGAACCTACCCCTGATCGGGCTGTGGGTCCGGATCCTCAAGGTTCCGTATCCGATCCTGTTCCCGCTGATCCTGCTGTTCTGCCTGATCGGCGCGTACAGTCTCAACAACAGCGTCGTCGGAGTCCTGATCATGGTCGGCTTCGGGCTGCTGGGGTATCTCTTCAAGAAATTCGAATATGAGGCGGCCCCGCTGATTCTGGCCTTGGTCCTGGGGCCCATGCTGGAGGCGGCGCTGCGCCGCTCGCTGCTGCTGTCGGCGGGGAGCCCCCTGATCTTCATCACCCGCCCGATTTCCGGCCTCTTGATGCTGATTTCGTTCTTCCTCCTGGCCTATCCATTGGTGCCCTGGCTGCGCCGGAAGCGGGCCATTTTGCCCCAGGCAACGGATGAGGAGTGATCGAATGGGGCGGAAGGATGCGGACATGTCCCTGTACGTTGATCACCTACTGAAACAGCAGGCGGTCATGCTCGCGATGCTGCGCGCAATGGTGGAGAGGGAAACCCCCTCGGCCGACGGACCGGCGGTGCACGGGCTGGTCGAGTATATGGCGGAGCGGTTCGCCGAAATCGGCGCCGCTGTTGAATCATTACCGCCGAGCGCCGGCGGCCAACTGCGGGCCTCCTGGGGCGACGGCGCAGGCCAGGTCCTGGTCCTGTGTCATCTGGATACGGTCTGGCCGATAGGGGAGCTGGCGCGGCGCCCGTTTCGCGTCGAGGACGGCAGGGCGTACGGTCCGGGCGTCTATGACATGAAGGGGGGGATCGTCCAGGCCTTTTTCGCGCTGAAGGCGCTCATCGACCTCAACGTCCGGCCGGCGAGCAAAATCCTGTTCCTGTGCACGACCGATGAGGAAACCGGCAGTGCCGGCTCGCGGGCGCTGATCGAGCAGGAGGCGCGGCGCAGCCGCTTCGTGCTGGTACCGGAACCTGCGTCCGGTCCTGCCGGCGCCGTAAAGCTGACCCGCAAGGGATGGGGCATCTATCACCTGACCGTGGCCGGACGGACGGCCCACGCCGGCAACGACCACGAAGCGGGGATCAGCGCGATAACCGAGCTCGCCCACCAGATCCTGAAGCTGCACGCGCTCACCGATTATTCGGCCGGCACCACCGTCAACGTCGGGGTGGTCAGCGGCGGCAGGGTGTTCAACATGGTGGCGGACAGGGCCGAAGCCGGCATCGACCTCCGGGCCGCCAGCAACGAGGAGCTGCGGAGGGCCGAACAGGCGATACGGGGGCTTGCCCCGGTGACGCCGGGTACGAGCCTCGCAGTGACCGGCCGGATCAACCGACCGCCGCTGGAGGCGACGGAAGCGAATGTCCGGTTGTACCGCAGGGCGCAGCAGATCGCGGCCGGGATGGGATTTGAACTTCCGGCGGCCAATGTCGGCGGCGTCAGCGACGGCAATTTCACCTCCTCCGTCGGCGCGGCCACCCTGGACGGTATCGGCGCCGTGGGCGGCGGCGCCCATGCCGTGAGCGAATACATCGAGCTCAAGGCCATGGCGCCGCGCGCGGCCCTCGTCGCCTGCCTGCTGGCGGAATAGGGTGGATCGATCGGCGCTGCGAACGTGCGTCGCGAAAGCCACCGTGGGAGCCGCTCAAAGCGTGACCTCGATCAGACGGGGGCCGGGCCGCTGGATGGCGTCGCGGAGCTGGTCGGCGAACTCCGCACACGTCCGCGACCGGCTTGCCGGGACGCCCATCCCCTCCGCCAGCTTCACCCAGTCGAGCTCGGGGTTGCCGAGGTCGAGCATCGCCGCCGCCTTGGGACCCGGCGCTGCGATCCCCATCTGGCTGAGTTCCCCCCGCAGGATCTTGTAGGCCCGGTTGGCGAAGATGACCGTCACCACGTCGAGCCGCTCCCGGGCCTGCGTCCAGAGCGCCTGCAGGGTGTACATGCCGGAACCGTCGGCCTCCATGGCGAAGACCTTGCGGTCCGGACAGGCAAGGGCGGCTCCCGTGGCCACAGGGAGCCCCTGGCCGATGGCGCCGCCGGTGATGTTCAGCCAGTCGTGGGGCGGGCTGCCGAGGGTCCAGCCGTCGGCATCGCGGCTCGACGTGATCCCCTCGTCGGACACGATGGCGCCCTCGGGCATCAGGGCCGCGAGCGTCCGCCAGACCTTCTCCGCCGTGATCTCACCGGTCGGCAGCGGCGGGCGTATCCCCGGATCTGTCGCCGACACCTCCGCCGTGGCGCCCACCTCCTCTGCCAGCGTCTCCAGGCCAGCCAGGCAGTCTTCCTCAGGCGTCGCCAGAACCTGCAGCCGGCATGTGTCGGGGATGATCCAGTCGGGCTTCCCCGGCCAGGCAAAAAACGGAACCGGCGGCGGCGTCCCCGCGAGGACCAGATGCCGGACTCCCTTGAGCATCGCCATGGCCGGCTCGACCGGGTAGGGCAGCCGCTCCACGAGCACCCGCGCAGCGCCGCGCTGGGCCCGGGCCACTGATCGGTTTCCCATGATGCGGGCCCCGGTCGCGCGGCTGATCCTGCCCGCCAGGCGGAGTCCCTGTTCCGTAAACAGGCTGCCGGAGAGGAAGAGCACGGCAGGCTCGCCCTTCCGGAGCAGAGCGGCGGTTTGCCGGATTGTCGCGGGATCGACCGGCCGGGGCCGCGGCAGGGCAGGGGCGGGGGCCGGATCGCGGCTCTCGTTCCAGGAGTAGTCGGCAGGCAGGATGAGCGTGGCCACCCCGCCCGGCGGCGTCATCGCCGCCCGGATCGCGTCCGCGGCATCGGCGGGAATGTCCTGAGCGGACCGGCTCCGCCGCACCCAGCCGGAGAACCCCTGCACGATCGATTCGATGTCGCTCGTAAGCGGCGGGTCGTGCCGCAGGTGGTAGGTGGCGTGGTCGCCCACGATGTTGACCAGCGGGGAATTCGCCCGCCGGGCGTTGTGGAGGTTGGCGAAGCCGTTCCCGAGCCCCGGCCCCAGGTGGAGGAGCGTGGCCGCGGGTTTCCCGGCCATCCGGCCATAGCCGTCGGCGGCCCCCGTGCAGACCCCTTCGAAGAGCCCCAGCACGGTCCGCATCTCGGGCACCTGATCAGCGGCCGCGACGAAGTGCATCTCCGAGGTGCCGGGGTTCGTGAAGCAGATCCGCACCCCGCCGTTCACCAGGGTCCGAAGCAAACTCTCCGCACCGTTCATGGTCGTTCCAACATCTCCGTATCCAGCAGTCGCGCCCCATGGATCACCCTGAGGATGATCACCCGGGCGCCGATTATCTTGAAGATCGTCCGGTAGCGGCCGAACAGCAGATGCCGGTATGCGGCGCCAAGGAGTTCATTCTCCGGCACGAGGGGACAGCGCTCGGGAAAGTATTCAAGCGTGCCGATCTGCTGTTCCATGCGCAGGATAAAGGCGGCGGCCGCATCGGGGTTCTCCTGAGCGATGTAATCCCATAACTCGGCGATATCCGCTTCGGCCGATGCGGTGATGTCAACGCGGTACTCTTTTGGCACGTTTGAATTCTTTCAGGAAAGTACGAGCGGAACGGGTCCGACCGGCTGCCACGTCCTTCTCGGCCGGAGCGATCAACTTTCTCAGGTTTAACGCCTGGAGATGCTTTTCATACACCCGGACGTCGAGCAGGACGGAATCGGCACGGCCGTTCACCGTCACGATGACGGGCCGCCCCGTGGCATGCAGATGGTCGAGAATATCACGGGTGTTTCGTTTCAGATCGGTTACGGAACGGATATCTTCCGAAGGGCTTATCTGCGGCATAACCTGCCTCCTCTGCTGCATCATTTGGCATCACATATAGCACCGTTTATGGTGCTCGGCAAGCGAGAAGATCCGTGCTCCGCGCACCAGGCCTGTCCGGTCGGCGCGTCCATTGTCAATTGTCTGCTTGACAGGGAAGCTTACGAGACGAGATGCTTCAATGGGGTTCCCCGACAGCGTAGGCATGGGCGAGGTAGCGGCAGATGTCGAGCGGCGCCGCGATGAACCGGCGCCCCTTGGCCTCCGTGACCGTCACCCCTTCGGGGACGTCATGCTCCTCCCCGAGGACGAGCTTCGGGCAGCCCTGATTCTCTTCACCGATCTCCGCGATAAGGAGGGGACGGGGTCGCGGAAAATCGATGTAGTGCACCTCGATCTTTTTCCGGAGGGCGGGATAGAAGGAGAGCATGCCTTCAACCTGGGCGCACCCGGGGCAGAAGTAAATCTTTCCTTTGTCGACAAAGTCCGGCTTCAGCAGGTAGAGTCTGTCTTTCATGGCACGGTTCCTCCTTTGGTGATGCGTTAGCCGCTCGTCAACCTTCCCCGCGAGCCGTCTAAGGCTGGCTGGGCCGGCGGCGAGGGGCGGCGTGGATCGCCTCGCCGTGGACGGCATGGGCCGCCTCGGTCCAGGCCTCGGCCAGGGTGGGGTGGCAGCGGACGATCTTTCCGGCCTCCCGGCTGGTCATGCCCGTGCGGATCGCGAGCGTCGCCTCGGCGATCAGCTCCGTCGCATGAGCCCCCACCGCCTGCGCCCCCAGGAGCCGGTCGGTCCCGGCGTCGGCGATCCACTTGACGAACCCGCTGTTCTCTCCCGAGGCCACGGCCTTGCCGAGGGTGGCGAGGAAGAACTTCCCCAGACGCACGGCACGGCCCTGCGCCTTCGCGAGCTGCTCGGTGAGGCCGACGCTGCCGATCTCCGGGTCGGTGAAGATGCTTGCCGGGATCAGGGGCTCGGCTATTGATTGCCCCGCGCCGCAGGCGTTTTCCGCCGCTGTCATCCCCTGGCTGGTGGCGGCGTGGGCGAGCTGAGTGCTACCCGCGGTCACGTCGCCGATGGCGTAGATCCCCGCGACCTTCGTGGCGCAGCGGGAGTCGATCTCGATGTGGCCCGTGGCTGTCGTCGCGATGCCGGCCTTCTCCAGGCCGAGACCGGCCGTGGAGGGAGTCCGTCCCACCGCCACCAGCATCATCTCGGCGCCGATTTCCTGGCCGTTCACCAGGCCCACGACGCCCCTGTCATCTGCCGCGATCTCCTCCAGCGGCTTTCCCGTCAGGACCGCGATGCCGAGCGGGCCGGCCATGTTTCTTCGCGCCTCCCGCCGGACATCCGGGTCGAGCATGAGGAGGATGTCGTCGAGGAGCTCGCAGATCGTAACCTTCACCCCCAGCTGCGCAGCCATGCAGGCGAACTCGCAGCCGATCACGCCGCCGCCCAGAACGATCAGGCTGGCGGGAAGTCGGTCGAGCTCCAGGAACCTGCGACTCTCCACGATCCGTTCGTGCCGCGGGATGAAGGCAGGGACGGCCGAGGTAGAGCCGGTGGCGATGATGAGGTTCTTCGCCTCAATATTCGTTGCCCCCTCAGCACCGGCTACGGCGATCTCGCGTGGCGAAAGGAAGGCGGCGGTGCCCCGGAAGATTTTCACCCCGTTCCCCTTGAGGAGCTGCTCCACCCCCCCATTCATCCGGCTGACGATCGCGTCTTTCCGCTTCACCATTGCCGCGTAGTCGAAGGTGGCGGCCTCGGCGCAGATTCCCAGCTCCCCTGCGTGCCGCAGCCGGTGGCACTGCGAGGCAGAGGCGATCAGGGTCTTGGTGGGGATGCAGCCCCAGTTCAGGCAGGTCCCGCCGAGACGCTCCTTCTCGACGAGCGCTACTTTGGCGCCGAGCTGCGCCGCGCGGATCGCCGCCGGGTAGCCGCCCGGCCCCGAGCCGATCACTACGACGTCGAATGTTTCCATGCAGTGTTCTCCGAAAATCCCACCTGACAGTGCCGAGGTGGCGAAGTCTTCCTTAGCCGCGGTGTCCCAGCGTTAGAAGAGAGCGAACAGCACCAGCAGAACGGCGATGATCTGGACGGCATAGATGGCAAATGTGTGCCGATGGTAGAATTCAAATGCCTTTTGGATGCGCTTCAGCCCGCCGAGCAACCGCCGAATACGGGCGAGTCTCGGATACTTGTAGTTGTCCGAGGTGAGATTCTTCTGGAATGCGCACATCGGATAGATCGCATAGACATCGTCCCTGAGCGGTCGGAAGAGGGTGTCGTTCACGATCCCCTGCCAGGGTTCGTAGGCAATCGTTTCCGCATAGTGCCGGTTCAGGGCGTAGGCATGGCTCAGGCTCTGGTACCGGACTTGCTGCACGCAGGGGTTGTCCGTCTTGCGGCTGGAGCGGATCAGCGCCCCCAGAAGCAGCACCTTCCACTCCGGATGCTGTCGTAAGAATTCAGTGCACTTTCGCAATCGTTCCGGGTCGAAGCGGTCGAATTCTATGTCGTCTTCGAACACGACGATCGTTCCCGCGCCCGCCTCCAGCCCTTTGCGCAGGCACAGCATGTGGGACTCGTACACCCCCTGCTCGAGGTTGCAGGGATGGCGTTCGCCGAGCTCGAACTCGACCCGGTTGCCGAGCCCCACCTTGGCGAATTCTTTCCGCGCAGAGGCGCGGCGGTCGTCGCGCTCCTTCAGGGAAACACAGTACAGCCGATCGAAAAAATCCCAGCCGTTTGCCTCTTCTTTCACCTGATCCTCAAACAATCTCCGCCGCTCGTGGCGGTTTGGTCTTCAACCGCAGCGACAGGACAAACACGGCAAGGCACAGCATCACGAAAAAAAGGTTCCCCATCTGAAAGGAACCGGTAACGTCGACGATGGCCCCCATGATCAGCGGTCCCGCAAAACCGCCGATCTCCGAGACGCAGAAGAACATGCCCCCGGCGGACCCCATGTGGGCAGAACCGACCTCGGGGGTGTCCATCAGGATCAGCGTCAGCATCGGGAAAAAGGGGGCGATGACGACGCCGAAGATGACCAATCCGGCCAACAGAAGGCCTCCCGACGCGCTCATGATCAGGACGAGCGAAACCAGGATCAGGAGCGAGGAGACGGCCAGATAGCGGCCGCGCCAGTGCGGCGCCACCAGCCCCGGGACGACCAGCAGGGTGGGGATGCCCGCAGCCAGGGGGATTGCCGTGGCCATCCCGGCCAATGCCGGCGAGAAGCCGCCGGTCTCCAGGATCTTGGGGAGCCAGTTGGTCAGGGCGTGGAGGATCGCGAAGACCAGCAGTCCCAGGACCAGGACGATCAGGATCTCCCGCACTCTGCTGAAGCGGACAAGCAGGCTGATCATGCCGGGCGCTTCCGCGGGGGCGAGCTGCCGGGGGGTGTCCCGGCCGAGAAGCCACCAGATTATGCCCGCCGCGAAGGTGAGCAGGCCATAGAACAGAAATGCGTTCCGCCAGCTCATGCCCACCAGCGGCATGATCAGGCTGTTGGTCAGGGTCAGCGCGAAGATCCCGCCGATCCAGGCGCCGGTCAGATAGATCCCGATGGCGGTCCCCCGGCCTTTCCCCTCGAACCAGAGGGCGATCGCCTTGGGGCAGCCGACGGAGATCATCGGACCGCCGATGCCGGCAATGGCGACTGCGCCAAGCATGCTGCCGAAGCCGCCGGCTGAATAGCGCAGGGCCGAAGAGAGGCCGAGGAAGACCGCGCCGGCCAGGAGGGATTTCCGGATTCCCCAGCGGTCGATCAGGGCGCCGGTTACCAGGGCCGCGGCGATGTAGGTGAGCTGCCAGGAGCCGAGGATGAACCCCATCTGCGTGTACGACAGGTCGAGGTCTGCGAGGATCGGGGTGACGAGCGGGGCGATGGCCCGCTGGACCATGCCGAAGGCCACGTACAGCAGCCAGAGCAGGGCCAGGATGACCCAACGGTAGCGTGTCCGATCCGAATCCGGGCTGCCCATGGTTCCTTCGATCACTACGCCACCGGGTTCCGTCATCCTGGGCATGCCTGTTTCCCGCTCAATGAAACTTCTGCTCGGCGGTGACGGGCTCCTTGATGCTGCCGAACTGTTTTTCGTACCTGTCGAGGTTTTCCTTTAGGACGTCGATCACCCGTTTCATGTGCGCGGGAGTCACGATGATCCGCGAGACCAGATGAACGCCGCTGGGCGAGTTGATGAGCCAGTCAAGGATGAATTCGTCCGAGCTGTGAGCGGCGATCAGATTGTTACTGTACTTGCCCCGCAATATTTCGTCTCCCGTGTTGATCTGGATCTCGGCGGGTTTCGGGGCTTTGGGCTGCTCTTCCATAGGGTCCTCCAAAGGGCTCCAGTGACCGGGGCATCGGCCCCTCGGAAACGATCAGTTCGGGCGCCTGCGGGCCTTCACCCGTTCCTTTTTCGATACGCGCTTCTTCTGCGGGGGGCTGGCCATGCGGATGTACGTCTGCTGCTGCTCCGCCGCCTTGTTCCGCCGCCGGCGGATCCAGTTCCCCATCACGACCCCGACGAGGCCGGCGCCCAGCAGGAATAGCCACCCGGGAAGATCCTTGGGAAATAGTACGCCGAACACACTGCCCCTTTCTAGCGAGCCTGCCTTCTTTCCGTGCGGGTGCGTTTATCGGAACCGCTCCTCCGCTCCGGTCCCTTGTATTCGGGATCGGTGCCGACCCTCCGGTCCGAGCCGCTTCTCCTGTCCCTGCCAGAACGATTTTTCATACCCTGACCTCCCGATTGCTCCGTAAAAAGGTTCATCCTGTGCTGCGCCTGCCATCCCCGATGCGCTCGCAGCCCCGTGCCGCCGGCCGAGTGCCGGATTCTTACCCCTGCCGTTCCGCCAGGGCTTTCTTCTTTAGCACCTTCTTCGAAACCTTTCCAGCAAGACGGACGGCAGGCAGCTACAGAATTTCGAGTGTGACGAATTTATTATCTTTCCACTCGCCGTTGTATATCTTGCCGTCCCAGCATACGAGCGAACCCTGTCCGGCGATGGCGTTCTCCTCCCAGGTGCCTTCATACCGGGAGCCATCGGGAAAAAAGAGGACTCCCTGGCCGTGCATCAGGCCGTCCTTCCAGTGTCCCTGATATTTCTTGCCGTCCGGGAAGATCATTTCCCCGTATCCGTTCTTCAGGCCGTTTTCCCAGTGACCCATGTATCTTCCGCCGTCGGGCAGCGTCTCCGCCCCCTCCCCGTCGGCAATGCCCTGTCGCCATTCACCCTCATACCGATATCCATCGGACAGCAGGAGCGTGCCGCGCACATCGGGCAGGTCCTTCTCCCATTGGCCTTCATACCGGCTTCCGTCGGACCAGGTGAAGGTTCCCGTGCCGTTGAACCCCTCGGACGTGAAGAAACCGCTGTAGGTGGACCCATCAGGGAAGGTGTACATCCCTTCGCCGTATGCTTGCTTTTCCTCCCAGCGGAACTCGAAATAGGCGCCTCCGTTTACACTCGGTGCAGACGTGTACGCGAGGGATTGCCGTTTGTTTACCCCTGTGTCCATGTTCAACCCACAAACTTGCCTTTATCAAACTCGCCGGCGAATTTTCTCCCGTCAGCCAATACCATGACCCCTTTGCCGTGCGGCAAACCGTTTTCCAGGTAACCGCTGTATTTCCTGCCGTCAGCCAGGGTCAAGGTCCCCCGGCCGTGGTACTTGTTGTCCTTGTACTCGCCTTCGTACCGGTCTCCGCTGGGGAACTCCATGACACCATACCCATTGGACATGCCATGCCGGAACGCTCCTTTATACTTCCGTCCGTCGGGCAGGATCAACGTTCCTTGCCCCTCGTACAAGTCGTTCTGCCAGTCGCCTACGTACATCTTCCCGGTTGCCATGGTCAGGTTCCCATGTCCGTCTTTCTTGCTTTCCTTCCATTGTCCTACATAGGTCGAACCATCGGGCAACGAAAGGATCCCATGCCCGTTGCGCACCCCGGCTTTCCACTCTCCGCTGTATTTACTTCCGTCGGGGTAGATCATGATTCCCTGGCCGTGAGGCAGTCCCGATTGCAGCTCGCCCATATATCTGCCCCCATCGGAGAGCAGGATTGTCCCGTACTTTGCATCGTGTTCTTGGGGAGGGGGATGTTCCCGTTCTGTCGAGGCTGCTTCTTCAGCTCTTATCCGCAGCTTTTCGAGATCTTTGAATCGCTCTTCTTCCTCGGCCTTGCGTTTGGCATCCTCCTCAGCCTTGTGTCTCGCTTCTTCCGCGGTCTTCCGTCTTGCTTCTTCCTCGGCTTTGCGCTCGGCTTCCTCTTCAGCCTCGCGTCTTTCCTCTTCCTCGGCTTTTCGCCTGGTCTCCTCTGCTGCCTTCCGTTGGGCTTCTGCTTCTGCTTTGCGCTTGGCTTCTTCTGCCGCCCTTTGCCTGGCTTCCTCCTCGGCCTTGCGCTTGGCCTCTTCCTCAGCTTTTCTTCTGATTTCTTCCGCGAGTCTCTGTCTTGCCTCTTCCTCGGCCTTGCGCCTGGCTTCCTCCTCGGCCTTTATTCTGGCTTCTTCTTCGGCTTTTCGTCTTGCCTCTTCCTCGGCCTTGCGCCTGGCTTCCTCCTCGGCCTTTATTCTGGCTTCTTCTTCAGCCTTTCGCTTTGCCTCCTCAGCGGCCTTGCGTTTAGCCTCTTCCTCGGCCTTTATTCTGGCTTCTTCTTCAGCCTTTCGTTTTGCCTCTTCAGCGGCCTTGCGTTTGGCTTCCTCTTCGGCTTTTCGTTTTGCCTCCTCCGCGGCTTTGCGTTTGGCTTCCTCTTCGGCTTTGCGTTTAGCCTCTTGCTCGGCCTTTATTCTGGCTTCCTCATCAGCCTTTCGCTTTGCCTCCTCAGCGGCCTTGCGTTTAGCCTCTTCCTCCGCCTTTCTTCTGGCTTCCTCATCAGCCTTCCGGTTTGCTTCCTCAGCGGCTTTGCGTTTGGCCTCCTGCTCGGCCTTTATTCTGGCTTCTTCTTCAGCCTTCCGTTTTGCCTCTTCAGCAGCCTTGCGTTGAGCCTCCTGCTCGGCCTTGCGCCTGGCGTCCTCTTCGGCTTTTATTCTGGCTTTCTCGTCAGCCTTCCGTTTTGCTTCTTCAGCGGCCTTGCGTTTGGCCTCCTCTTCAGCCTTGCGCCTGGCTTCTTCTGCGGCTTTTATTCTGGCTTCTTCTTCGGCCTTCCGTTTTGCTTCTTCAGCGGCCTTGCGTTTGGCGTCCTCCTCGGCTTTACGCCTAACCTCTTCTTCAGCCTTGCGCCTGGCCTCCTCTTCGGTCTTGCGTCTGGCTTCCTCCGCGGCTTTACGTTTAGCCTCCTCTTCGGTTCTCCGCTTTGCCTCTTCCTCGGCCTTACGCCTGGCCTCCTCTTCAGCCTTACGCCTTGCCTCTTCTTCAGCTTTGCGCCGGGCCTCTTCCTCCGCTTTAAGTTTAGCCTCCTCTTCGGCCTTGCGTTTGGTCTCCTCCGCAGCCTTCCGTTTTGCTGCCTCTTCGGTCTTGGATCTTCCCGCTTCCCATTCTCCCTCGTATCGATTGCCATCTGCTGAGGTGAACACCCCTGGGCCATGTGGCATATCGTTCAGCCATTGCCCCTTATAATTGCTCCCATCCGGCCACGTGAACGTACCTTCTCCTTGCAGGTGTCCGTCATGAAACTCGCCTTCGTAACGGCTGCCGTCCGGCCAAGTCCGTATTCCCTTGCCGCGATAGCTATCTACCGCCCAGTGGATACGATATCTGTTCTCTTCCGTGGTACCTTTTATCAACATAGACAATCAACAGCCTTTACTGATGGGGTTCTCCTGTTACTAATGGGAATGCATCATCACCCAGCATCCCAAACATGCGAGGAATAGATCGATTGACCGGCCAGGCAGGTAGATGCGTGCCTCTGGGGTCGAGTTACTCAACGATGGGGATTATATGGGAAACAGAGATCGTTAACAACTTTTTATTGTCCCCTCGCACAGAGCAAGGGGGCGCCCTTCTCGGTTTCTGGCCCGTGTGGACAGTGATCCCCATGCCCGGGGGCATCATCCGTTCGCGACTCCGCCTGCCGGGTATCGGACACGGGGATTGCGCATACGGCAGCTTCCCGGCGAGGATTTCCTCCCGCATCGGACGCACCGATCCGTTCAGGGATCGGTGCCGGATCGATTCCGATAAGAAGTGATCTACAGCGCCGTGACCGGTGTGAAAGCGGAGATGAGTCCGACCCATAAGGCAGAGCCGGAAAGCGCGCCGGGTATCGATATGCCTGTGCCCGGGGTATTCGTCGATACGCCCGGGGTGGCAATGCCGGTGAATACATGGAGACTTCCCGCCGGTAAGCTGTTGGCAGGCACCGTAAAAGAGGTAGCCTCGGCCGGAACTTCCAAGAATCCGTTCCGGACCCCGCCTGCCGGCGATGGATAAACGATGTTGCCGCTGATATTCATGATTCCCACGATGTACGCCCTGCCTGCGGTCGAGGCGTCCGTCGTCCAGCTGATTGTGTTGGCAGTCGCACGGAGCCAAATCGAGGCCAAAGAGGGGGCAGGAGCGATGGCATACTGGCTCGCCGATAAACTGTAGGTATTGAGCGTTGTTACCCCCAGCGTAACCTTGAACTCTATCGCAGCGCCCGGGGCAAGCGCGACATTTCCCTGATAGAGGCCTCTCGCCCCATCGTACGGCAGGATGTTCCCGTTTATGGTCACCGTGGCATCCGGTATTGCTGTATTACAGGTACTGTCGACACAGACACTGACCTGCTGCAGCCAACCGAACGGATTCGTGCCCCCGGTCACGCTCAGCACAGTGGCCCGGATAAACGGTGCTACCGACGGAATGGCGCTCACCGGGGACGACGGCGTTGATTCCCCGTCGTTATTGACCGCAGTGACCACATAGTAGTACGTCGTCTCGTTGATCAGCCCCGAATGGATGTGGGGGCTGAACACACCGGCTACTTTAGTGCCGTTTGCGGGGGTTACCCCGGGAGTGCTGGCCCAGTAGATGTTATAGGAGGTTGCACCCGGCACCGCTGCCCAGGCAATGGTTACCTGGCCATTGCCTGGCGTAGCGGTGACCCCCGCGGGGGCTGCGGGGGGCGGCCGTACCGCGGGGATGGCGCTTACCTCGGACGATGGCGCCGATTCCCCTGTGCTGTTGACCGCAGTGACGATATAGTAGTAGGTGGTGCCGTTGCTCAACCCTGAATGGATGGCGGGGCTGGTCGCACCGGTTATCTTCGTGCCGCTTGCGGTAGTCACCCCGGGGGTTGTCGACCAGTAGATGTTGTAGAAAGTCGCATCTGCCTGCGCGGTCCAGGCAATGGTTACCCGGCTGTCCCCCGGCGTAGCGGTGACTCCGGACGGCGCCTGTTGGGCGAGTGTCGCGCTCACTTCCGGCGATGGCGCTGACTCCCCGTCTTTATTGACTGCGGTGACGACATAGTAGTAGGTGGCGCCGCCGCTCAGCCCTGAATGGATGAAGGGGCTGGCCACACCGGTGATCTTTGAGCCGCTGGTGGTAGTCACCCCGGGAGTCGTAGCCCAGTAGATGTTGTAGGAAGTGGCATCGGCCTGTGCTGTCCAGGAAATTGTCACCTGGCCATTCCCCGGCACAGCGGTAATACCCGACGGCACAGGCACATCTCTATGACCGCAGCCGGTCAACATGACGATACCGACGGCGGCAACGAAACTGATGACAGCCGTCCATTTCCTGAGCGGTTTCATGGGGCCTCTCTTCGCCGGGTACTGGTTCCCCTATTTTACCTTGATGTTTGCGTCTTTGATGAGTTTCCCCCATTTAAGGCGTTCCGCTTCGACGAATTTGACCGTCGCGGCCGGATCTATCAGGTCTATGTCTGCCCCCTGGATATCGAACGCCTTTTTCATGTCCTCCGCCTGCAGAATCACCGCCAGTTCCTTGTACAGCATCTCGACGATCGCCTTGGGCGTGCCGGCCGGCGCCGCAAGCACCCACCAGATGACGGCGTCATACCCGGGAACGCCGGACTCGGAAATCGTCGGCAGATCGGGGACGAGCCTGCTGCGGCCGCGGGTCCCGTAACCGAGCGCCTTGAGTTTGCCGGTCCTGATCTGGGGCAACGTCAGCGCAAGGGATCCCATGTTGATCTGGCTGTGGCCGCCCACCGTATCGATCATCGCCGGGCCGCCCCCCTTGAACTGGACGATCTTGTAGTCGATGCCGGCCATGTGTCTGAACAACTCGCTGGCCAGATGTCCGAAGCTGCCGAGGCCCGCCCCCGAACTGACCAGCTTCCCGGGCTGCTTCTTCGCAAGCTCGACGAGTTCCTTCACGGAGTTGGCCGGAACCGACGGATGGACCGAAAGGACGGCCGCTGCACCGCCGATCTTGGCGATCGGGACAAAGGCCTTCTCCGGGTCGTAGGGCACGTCCGTGATCAGCGGATTCGTGGCGTACGCGCTTGTGTTAAACAGCAGCGTGTAGCCATCGGGCGCCGATTTTGCCACCATTTCCGAGCCGAGCGAGCTTCCGGCCCCGCTGCGGTTTTCCACAACGAACTGATGCCCGAGGCGCTGGCCGAGTTTGGTCGCGATCAGTCGCCCGACGACGTCGGTGCTCCCGCCCGGCGCAAAGGGGATGACAAACCGGACCGGTTTCTTCGGATAGTCATCGCTGGCCGCAAAGATCGATGACGAGGGAATCAAGAACGCAGCGGCAAGAAACACCCCCAGGATGATCAGCGGCAACGGTTTCATTTCAGGCAGGGTCCTTTTCATGGTTGTCTCCTTTTCATGTTGGGTTCAAGCGTGCGTTCAAATCGAATCGGATCAGATCTATGCCACGATTTTTCGAAGAACGCAAATAGATCGGGTCCGGACGATGACAGATCGTTCCCGCAGGGTGAGGTAGGGTCGCGAGGGATGCCCCGGTTCAATTGCAGGAAAACGGAGACCATCAGGGAAACGCCGCGCAACACACAGTTGAAGACAGGGTAACGGATCTATCGCGCTGAATATCGGAACGTGCTGATAAAATGGCGGAAGTGCATGGGAATCGAACCCACCTGGGAGGGTACTAGCCCCCCACTCCGGATTTGAAGTCCGGGAGGCCCACCAGTGACCTTGGCACTTCCGTGCCGCCTCTATAACACACCTCATCGGCAAATGAAAGGATGGCTTCGGCCCCTGGCCGCCCTGTGCCGGCTGCCGTTGGCAGCGATGGCTCCGGGATGGCGTCTCGATCCGTCGCTTAAGGCTTGAATATCGGGAGGGGATGGTATAGTCATTACCCTCTACGGATGGATATGTGCCTTCCGTCGCGGACGAAGGCCGGTGGGGACGCGCCTCGCAGCGTGTGCCCGGCCGGCTCATGCCGTCGCTGCAGATCAGGGTGGATTGTTGAGGAAGATTGTAGAGATACTGAAGAAACCGGGCGATCCCGTCCTGCGGGAGCTGGTGGAGAGGATCGGCCGCGGTGAGGAGCGGGTCCGCATCGGCGGTCTGGAGGGGGCGGGCAGGGCCTTCCTGGCCAGCCTCCTGTTTCGCTACCTGGCCCGGACCCTCGTCGTGGTCGTTCCCGACGACAGAGAGGCCGGGGTCTGGTTCAGGGACCTGCGCTTTTTCTTCGGCAACGGCCAGGCCGTGCTCCTGCCCCCCTGGGACCTGCTCACCACCGACATGTTCGCCTTTCAGCGCGACACGGAACTCTCCCGCCTGGAGGCCCTCCAGCGCCTGCTGTACGGCCCTCCCGGCGTCATGGTGGTCTCGGTGCGGGCCCTGATGCAGAAGCTCCCCCCCCGGGAGGTGATCGAGGGGTACAGCGAGTGGGTCTCCGTCGGCGACACCCGGGAGCGGGACGAGTTTGCCGGCAAGCTGACCGCGGGGGGATACGGGAGGGTCACGCTCGTGGAAGGGCGCGGCGAGTTCAGCGTCCGGGGGAACGTGGTCGATCTGTTTCCCCCGCTGGCGGACCGGCCGCTCAGGCTCGAGTTCTTCGGCGACGAGCTCGAATCGATCCGCGAGTTCGACGAGAGCACGCAGCGCTCCGTCAAGGAGCTTGCCGAGTTCCGGCTGTTCCCCAGCCGGGAGGTGATCCTGACCCCCGAGCGCCGAGAACTGGCGGTCCGCAACATCCGCCGCCGCTCGAACGAGCTGGAGCTCCCCCGGGGCACGAAGGAGAAGCTTGCCGAGATGATCGCCACGGGGCTCGGCTCCTGGGTCAACCCCCTGTTCCACCCCCTTTTCTACGACTCCGACAACGGCGGCGAGGGCATGGGGAGCCTGTTCGACTACCTTCCCCCGGAAGCGCTGTTCATCCTGGACGATCCCCTGGCGGTCGGGCAGGCAGCGGAGATGATCGAAAACGACCTCGACAAATTTCTCCTCAAGGCCCGCACCCTGGAGCGGTTCCACCTCGAAAAGGAGGCCGCCTTCCTGAGCGCCGCCGATCTCGCCGCGGGCTCCGCGGGGATCGTCCAGGTTCAGCTGGAGGCCCTCACCCTCGGCGCCGGCGAGGATGCCCCGCCGCTCAGGTTTCAGCAGGAGCGCCCGGTCGCCGCGGTCGCCACGGCCGGGACCGACCCCGGAGAGGAAGGCGTGCTCCGGCCGCTCGTCGAGAAGATCCGCGCGTGGATCGCCGAGGGGAAGCGGGTGACCTTCGTCTGCGGCGGCGACGAGTGCATGCAGCGGACCGGCCATCTGCTGGCGGGGTACAACCTCCCCGCCCGGAAAGCGGGGGGGGCCTTTCTCGACGGGATCGACGACGGGGACGCGGCAGCGGGGCTCACCCTCCGGGAAGGACGGATCAGCGGCGGGTTCCTTCTGCCGGGGATGGGGCTCGTCCTGATCGCCGAGGAGGAGGTGTTCGGGAAGAAGGTCCTCCGCCGCAGGGTCCGGCCGGCCCGCGAGGGGTTTTTTCTCAAGTCCTTCGGCGAGCTCGCCGAGGGGGATTTCGTGGTCCACACGGAACACGGGATCGGCCGCTACCGGGGTCTCCAGAAACTCGCGGCAGGCGGGATCGAAAACGACTTTCTGTTGATCGAGTACCAGGAGAAGGACCGGCTGTACCTCCCCGTGGACCGGCTCGACCAGATCCAGCGGTACATCGGCCCGGAGGGGTTCGTGCCGAAGGTGGACCGGCTCGGCGGGACCTCCTGGGAGACGGTGAAGGAGCGGGTGAAGAAGTCGGTCCGCGAGATGGCCGAGGAGCTGGTGGCGATCTACGCGGCCCGGGAGGTGATGGACCGGGATGCCTTCTCCGCCCCGGACCGGATCTACGAGGAGTTCTGCGCCTCCTTCGAGTTCGAGGAGACGCCGGACCAGGCCAAGGCGATCGAGGAGATCCACCTCGACATGAGCGGCGGCAAGCCGATGGACCGCCTGATCTGCGGCGACGCGGGGTTCGGGAAGACCGAGGTGGCCATGCGCGCCGCGCTCCGGGCGGCCCTGGACGGCAAGCAGGTGGCGGTCCTCGTCCCCACGACGATCCTGGCCGAGCAGCACTACCAGAGCTTCTCCCGCCGGCTGAAGCCCTACCCGATCCGGGTCGAGGTCCTCAACCGGTTCCGGACCAAGGCCGAGCAGCAGGAGATCCTCGCCGGCCTCGAGCGGGGCGCGGTGGACATCGTGGTCGGCACCCACCGCCTCCTCCAGAAGGACGTGGTGTTCAAGAACCTGGGGCTGGTGATCATCGACGAGGAGCAGCGCTTCGGCGTCACCCACAAGGAGAAGCTCAAGAAGCTCCGGACCCTCGTCGACGTCCTGACGCTCACGGCGACCCCCATCCCCCGGACCCTCCACCTGTCGCTCGTGGGGATCCGCGACCTGTCGATCATCAACACCGCCCCGGAGAATCGGCTGCCGGTGAAGACCCACGTCCTGGAGTTCGACGAGGGGGTGATCGCCGATGCGATCCGCCAGGAGCTGGCCCGCGGCGGCCAGGCCTTCTTCCTCCACGACCGGGTCCGGTCGATCTTCACGATGGCCCGTCTCGTCCAGAAGCTCGTCCCCGAGGCGTCCGTCGGGGTGGTCCACGGCCAGATGACCCCCAAGGAGATCGAGGCGGCCATGGCCAGGTTCATCCGGCGGGAGGACAACGTCCTGGTGAGCACGACGATCATCGGCTCCGGCCTCGACATCCCCACGGCGAACACGATCATCATCAACCGGGCGGACCGGTTCGGCCTTGCCCAGCTCTACCAGATCCGGGGACGCGTGGGCAGATCGAAGGAGGAGGCCTTCGCCTACCTCCTGGTGCCGAAAGGGGCGATGCTGTCGCGCGACGCCCAGAAGCGGCTCCAGGTGATCATGGACTTCACCGAGCCCGGCTCCGGGTTCCGGATCGCCTCCAACGATCTGGAGATCCGCGGCGCGGGGAACCTTCTGGGGGCCTCTCAGTCGGGGCATGTCTCCGCCGTCGGCTACGAGCTGTACACCGAGCTGATGGAGCGGGCGATCCGCGAGATCAAAGGTGAGGCCCCCGAGGAGGAAGAGGTCAAACCCGAGATTCACCTCGGGGTCCCCGCCTTCATCCCGGAGACC